>NZ_CP108054.1:8687500-9287500 GCF_036173125.1 Streptomyces sp. NBC_00286 | reverse complement strand
AGGTGCCGGCGATGAGGCGGTGCCGGACGCCGTCGCGTTCGGTGTACTGCGCGGCGAGGAAGCGCACGAGCGCCTGAGCGACGGTCAGGCGGCGGGTGGAGCTCATCGGTTACCTCACTGAGACGGAGTGGTGGGGGTCCCCCCGCTCGAGCGAAGCCGAGAGTGGGGGAGGGTGAGTCTGGGGTCTACGGGCTGGCTCGGCCAGGTGTCGCGGATCCAGGCGTGGTCGGGGTGGTCGCAGATCAGCCAGGCGCGCTCGGCGCCGGGACCCGCCATGACGTTGAGGTAGTACATGTCGTGCCCGGGCACCGCCATGGAGGGACCGTGCCAGCCGTCCGGGATCAGTACGACGTCGCCGCCGCGCACCTCCGCCAGAACGTCCGTGCCGTGGCCGTGACCGGACGGCGAGACACGCTGATAGCCGAGGCCGGGCGTGCCCTCGTGGTCGGCGAACTCGAAGTAGTAGATCTCCTCCAGCTCGGACTCCTCGCCGGGCCGGTTCACATCGTGCTTGTGCGGCGGGTACGAGGACCAGTTGCCGCCGGGGGTGATCACCTCGACGGCGATGAGCTTGTCGCACTCGAAGACCCCGGCGGCGCCGAAGTTGTGGACCTTGCGCGAGCAGTTGCCGCTGCCGCGCAGTTCGACGGGGACGGAGGAGGCGGGCTCGTAGCGGGCGGGCAGGCGGCGGGTGCAGCGGGCGCCGGTGAGCGCGAAGCGTCCGCCCGCCGGGGAGGTGAGGCTCGCGGTCGCGTCGCGCGGGACGTACACGAAGTCGCTGGGGCCGCTGAACACGCTGTCGCGGCCGTGCAGTTCGTACGTCTCGCCGCCGAAGTCGTCGGTGACGGCGACGGTGCAGCCGCCACTGAGCGACAGCACGATCCACTCGCTGTCCCCCGCCGTGAAGTGGTGCGTGCCGCCGGGCGGCAGTTCGAGCACCCGCAGGCTGGAGTAGCCCCAGCCGGCGCTCTCGGGGGTGACGTCGACGGCGTACTGCTCGCTGGTGGCCTTCCCCAGGGGCAGGTGGTGCGTGTTGGTCATCGGTCGGCTCCTCCTGGTCCGGTCATCGCGGGGTTCCTCCGGGTCAGGCTCACAGCAGCCCGACCGCCGTGTCCACGGCGGTCTCCACACTGCCCTCGGCCGGGTAGAGCAGGGAACGGCCGACGACCATGCCCTGCACGGTGGGCAGCCGCAGCGCCTTGCGCCATCTCTCGTACGCGCCCTCCTGATCCTTGCCCACCTCGCCGCCCAGCAGTACGACCGGCAGGGTCGAGGTCTCCAGGGCGGCGGCCATGTCGTCCGGGTCGCTGGTGACGGGCAGCTTCAGCCAGGTGTAGGCAGAGGTGCCGCCGAGACCCGAGGCGATCGCTATGGAGCGGGTGACGGCCTCGGCGGACAGATCGTTGCGTACCTTCCCCTCGACCCGGCGGGAGATGAACGGCTCGACGAACAGCGGGAGTTGACGCTCGGCCATGGCATCGATGGCCCGGGCGGTGGACTCCAGGGTGGTCAGCGAGCCGGGATCGTCGTAGTCGATGCGCACCAGCAGCTTGCCCGCGTCGAAGTTGAGCCGGGCGATGTCCTCGGGACGGTGTCCGGTGAAGCGGTCGTCCATCTCGAAGGACGCCCCGGCGAGCCCGCCGCGGTTCATCGAGCCCATGACGACCTTGTTCTCCAGGGCGCCGAGGAGTAGCAGGTCCTCCAGGATGTCGGCGGTGGCGAGCACCCCGTCCACGCCGGGCCGGGCCAGCGCGATGCACAGCCGCTCCAGCAGATCGGCCCGGTTGGCCATGGCCAGGCGACGGTCGCCGACACCGAGGGCGCCGCGAGCGGGATGATCGGCGGCCACGATCATGAGGCGCCCGCTGTCGCCGATGAGCGGGCGGCGGCCGCGACGGGCGGCTGCTTCGGCGATGGCCTCCGGGTGCCGGGCGCGCACACTGACGAGGTCGGGGATGGTGAGGCTCAAGGGTTGGCTCCGTTCAGGGGGGCGTCGGGGTCAGCCTCGGGAGGCATAGGGGGGTTCTGGTGGATCTCCGTGGAAGAAGGAGCGGCGTCCGGTGCGTGCTCTCGGTGTGCCGGCCGGAAGGCCCCGTCGATGGACCGGGCGTACTTGGGCTTTCGGCCGGTGCAGCGAGTGGGGGCACCTCCCACGCCCTTAAGGCAGTGGGGGAGCGTGCTGGGCGTCGTGACGCCGCGGAGGTCCATCAGAAGTCCCCTAGTTCCTCGACCTCGGTGGGGGTGGGCATGGCGGAGGAGCAGGCGAGGCGGGAGGCTACGAGGGCGCCGGCGGCGTTGGCGTACCGCATGGTCTTCTCCAGCTCCCAGCCGGCCAGCAGGCCGTGGCAGAGGGAGCCGCCGAAGGCGTCGCCCGCGCCGAGTCCGTTGACCACCTCGACGGGCACCGGCGGCACCTCGGCGGTCGTTCCGTCGCGGTGGACGGCTAGGACACCCTTGGGGCCCTGCTTGACCACCGCGAGTTCCACGCCGGCCTCAATCAGGGCCTCGGCGCAGGCGTGCGGTTCGCGGACGCCCGTGGCGACCTCGCACTCGTCGAGGTTGCCGACGGCGACCGTGACGTGGCGCAGGGCCTCGGCGTAGTACGGGCGGGCCTCGTCGGGGTTCTTCCAGAACATGGGGCGCCAGTCGAGGTCGAAGATGGTGGTGCCCGCCTTGTCGCGCGCCTTGAGGGCGGCGAGGGTGGCCGAGCGGCTGGGCTCCTCACTCAGGCCCGTCCCGGTGATCCAGAAGATCTTGGCCGCGCGGATGGCGAAGAAGTCGAGTTCGTCGCTGTGGATCTCCAGGTCCGGTGCCTTGGGCTGCCGGTAGAAGTACAGCGGGAAGTCGTCGGGGGGAAAGATCTCGCAAAAAGTGATGGGCGTCGGGTAGGCCTCGACCGGGGTGACCCAGCGGTCGTCGACCCCGAACTCGCCCAGCGCCTGGTGCAGATACGCGCCGAAGGGGTCGTTCCCGGTGCGGGTGATGATCGCCGTACGGCGGCCCAGGCGCGCGGCGGCCACCGCGACGTTCGCCGCCGAACCGCCGAGGAACTTCCCGAAGGTGTCGACGTCCGTGAGGGGGACGCCGGTCTGGAGGGGATAGAGGTCGACGCCGATACGGCCCATGGTGATCAGGTCGAATGACTCGGTCATGCGTCGCTCCTCATTCTGGGTGATGCCTCAGGTGTAAGTCGCGCGACGGGACCCTGTCAATAGTTTGTACTGACATTCTCACGTGCTCGTGAAATGATGTCTTAACAAAGTATTGACACGGTGCCTCATCAGCGGCTTACATCCCGTCCCAACAAGTGCAGCCGAAAGTTCCTCGGCATGTGGCCCGGCGTATGTTCTTTCGCACGGGCTCCCAGGGTGCGGGCGTTTGCCCGGCCCGCCTCCACGCCCGCTCCCTATTTCCCCGCAGCACAGTGAGGTGCCGGAAAGATGGACCGTACGTCTCGCCCCCGCTCCCGCAGACTCCCCGTACTCGTGGCCGCAGCCGCCGCGACAGCACTGATCGCCACCGGCTGCTCCAGCAGCTCCGGAGGCAAGGAAGCCGAGGAGAGCGGCGAGAACATCGCCGCGGGCAAGGCCAGCACGCCCCGCATGACCGTCGCCCTGGTCACCCACCAGGCCCCCGGCGACACCTTCTGGGACATCGTCCGCAAGGGCGCCGAGGCGGCCGCCGCCAAGGACAACATCAAGCTGATCTACTCCGCCAAGCCCGAAGCGGCCGAGCAGGCCAACCTCGTCCAGAACGCGATCGACCAGAAGGTCGACGGCATCGCGGTCACGCTGGCCAAGCCGGACGCCATGAAGGACGTGGTGTCCAAGGCGGAGAAGGCCGGCATACCCGTGGTCGCCCTCAACTCCGGTGTGGACAACTGGAAAGACATGGGCATCCTGTCCTACTTCGGCCAGGACGAGGGCATCGCCGGCGAGGCCCTCGGCAACAGGCTCAACCAGTCCGGCGCCAAGAACGCCGTCTGCGTGGTCCAGGAACAGGGACACGTCGGGCTCGAGGCGCGCTGCGCGGGCGTGAAGAAGACCTTCAAGGGCAAGACGGAGAACCTCTACGTCAACGGCACCGACATGCCGTCCGTGAAGTCGACCATCACCGCCAAGCTCAAGCAGGACACCTCCATCGACCAGGTGGTCACGCTCGGCGCCCCATTCGCGATGACGGCCGTGCAGTCGGTGAGCGAGGCGGGCAGCGAAGCCAAGGTCGCCACCTTCGACCTCAACAAGGAACTGACCGGCGCCATCGAGAAGGGCGACATCGAGTTCGCCGTCGACCAGCAGCCCTACCTGCAGGGCTACCTCGCGATCGACACTCTCTGGCTCTACAAGAACAATGGCAACTACAGCGGCGGCGGCGAGGCCCCGGTCCTCACCGGCCCGGCCTTCGTGGACAAGTCCAACGTCGAGGCCATAGCGAAGTTCGCCGCGAAGGGTACTCGGTGATTCCTATGACCCAGCAGGCTGCGCCGGCGGTGTCCGCACCGCCGGCCTCCGGCCCGAAGAAGGAAACCGACGGCCGGACCTCCGAGCGCCCCATGTGGCTGCGGCTGCTCGCCCGGCCCGAAGTCGGCGTCTTCCTCGGAGCCGTCGCGGTCTTCGTCTTCTTCCTGATCGCGGCACCGCCGGTCCGCGAGGCCGGCTCCATGGCCACGATCCTCTACCAGTCGTCGACCATCGGCCTGATGGCCCTGCCGGTGGCCCTGCTGATGATCGGCGGCGAGTTCGACCTGTCGGCCGGTGTCGCCGTACTCACCTCGGCGCTCACCGCGAGCATGGTCAGCTACCAGCTCACGATGAACGTCTGGGTGGGCGTCGTCGTCGCCCTGATCGTGTCGCTGGCGATCGGCGCCTTCAACGGCTGGCTGCTGATCAAGACCGGCCTGCCGAGCTTCCTGATCACCCTTGGCACCTTCCTGATACTGCAAGGCGTGAACCTCGCGGTCACCAAGCTGGTCACCGGGAACGTCGCGACCAACGACATCAGCGACATGGACGGCTTCGAACAGGCCAAGTCGGTGTTCGCCTCGACCTTCACCATCGGTGGCGTAGGGGTGAAGATAACCGTCTTCTACTGGCTGATCTTCGCCGCGATCGCCACCTGGCTGCTGCTGCGCACCAAGTTCGGCAACTGGACCTTCGCGGTCGGCGGCAACAAGTTCAGTGCCCGCGCGGTCGGTGTGCCGGTGACCTTCACGAAGATCGCGCTGTTCATGGGTGTGGGCTTCGGCGCCTGGTTCGTCGGTATGCACCAGCTGTTCTCCTTCAACACCGTGCAGTCCGGCGAGGGCGTCGGCCAGGAGCTGATCTACATCGCCGCGGCGGTGATCGGCGGCTGTCTGCTGACCGGCGGCTACGGCTCCGCGATCGGCCCGGTCTTCGGTGCCTTCATGTTCGGCATGGTGCAGCAGGGCATCGTGTACGCCAACTGGAACCCCGACTGGTTCATGGCCTTCCTGGGCGTGATGCTGCTCGGCGCCACCCTCGTCAATCTGTGGGTCCGCAACGCGACCACCCGGAGGTGATCTGATCCCATGACAAGCAACGGATCCACGGCCAACGGGGCCCTCGTCAAGGACGCCGCTCCCCCGGACGAGAAGCCGATCGTCGAACTGCGCGGAGCGGGCAAGTCCTACGGCAACATCCGCGCCCTGCACGGCGTGACCCTCTCCGTGCACCCCGGCAGGGTGACCTGCGTGCTCGGCGACAACGGCGCCGGCAAGTCCACGCTGATCAAAATCATCTCCGGGCTGCACCAGCACACCGAGGGCGAGTTCCTCGTAGACGGCGAACCGGTGCGCTTCAACACCCCGCGCGAGGCCCTCGACAAGGGCATCGCCACCGTCTACCAGGACCTCGCCGTCGTACCGCTGATGCCGGTCTGGCGGAACTTCTTCCTCGGCTCGGAGATGACCAGCGGCCCCTGGCCGATCCGCCGTCTCGACATCGCCCGGATGAAGAAGACCGCAGACGAGGAACTGCGCGCCATGGGCATCGTCCTGGACGACCTCGACCAGCCCATCGGCACGCTCTCCGGCGGCCAGCGCCAGTCCGTGGCCATCGCCCGCGCCGTCTACTTCGGCGCCCGCGTCCTCATCTTGGACGAGCCGACCGCCGCCCTCGGCGTCAAGCAGTCCGGCGTGGTGCTGAAGTACATCGCCGCCGCCCGCGACCGCGGACTCGGCGTCATCTTCATCACCCACAACCCGCACCACGCCTACATGGTCGGCGACTACTTCAGCGTGCTGCGCCTGGGCACCATGGAGCTGTCCGCCGACCGCAGCGAAGTCAGCCTCGAAGAGCTCACCAACCACATGGCAGGCGGTGCCGAACTCGCCGCGCTCAAGCACGAGTTGTCGGAAGTCCGCGGCGTCGATGTGGAAGAGCTCCCCGAGGAGCAGGACCTCAAGGCCCCCGTAGTGACGTCCGAAGGAACCGCATCGTGACCAACCCCCTGGACCGCATCCGCGTCGGCTCGGCTCCCGACTCATGGGGCGTGTGGTTCCCCGACGATCCCCTGCAGGTGCCCTGGGAACGCTTCCTGAACGAGGTCTCCGAGGCCGGTTACTCCTGGATCGAACTCGGCCCGTACGGCTACCTGCCGACCGACCCGGCGAAGCTCACCGACGAGGTGAACAAGCGCGACCTCAAGGTGTCGGCCGGCACGGTCTTCACCGCGCTGCACCGCGGCCCCGAGGTCTGGGAGTCCACCTGGGAGCACGTCAGCCAGGTCGCCGAACTGACCCGGGCCATGGGCGCGGGGCACCTGGTGGTCATCCCGTCGTTCTGGCGGGACGACAAGACCGCCGAGCTGATCGAGCCGCCCGAGCTGACCGTCCGCCAGTGGGCGAACCTCACCAAGGGCATGGAGCGTCTCGGCCACGAGGTGAAGGAACGCTTCGGTCTCGACATCGTCGTGCACCCTCACGCCGACACCCATATCGACACCGAGGAACACGTCGAGCGCTTCCTCGACTCCACCGACAGCGCCCTGGTCAACCTCTGCCTGGACACCGGCCACTACGCGTACTGCGGCGGCGACAACGTCAAGCTGATCGAAACGTACGGCGAGCGCATCGGCTACCTCCACCTCAAGCAGGTGGATCCGGACATCCTCGCCGACGTAGTCAAGAACGAGGTCCCGTTCGGCCCCGCGGTGGCCCGCGGAGTGATGTGCGAACCCCCTGCGGGGGTACCGGAGTTGGGCCCGGTACTCACAGCAGCCCAGAACCTCGGCGTAGACCTGTTCGCCATCGTGGAACAGGACATGTACCCGTGCGAGCCCGACAAGCCACTCCCGATCGCAACCCGCACCCGCAAGTTCCTGAGGTCGTGCGGCGCGTAACCGCGGCAGTCGCGCGTAGCTGCGGGCAATCGTGCCGCTGGGGCGATGGGGGTCCCCCGCTCGAGCGGAGCCGAGAGTGGGGGAGGGTGGGCGCAGCGGCACCCCGATGCGCCGGGCTGCGCCCACCCACCCCAGCCCCCACGGCGGTCGGCGCAACGTCAGGCCGACAGTGCGGTACGCGGCCGCGGGCGAAAGCCCGCAGCCGCGTAGCACTCATCGATCAGCGCCATAGTCGCAAGCGCATCGTCCGCATCCAGCGGAAGGTCACCTCCACCCCGGACACGTGCGGCGAAGGCGTCCAGCTGATACGCGTACGACGACCGCGTCCCAAGCCGCTCCACCCGCTCCCCCTCCCCCGTACGCACCACAACCCGATCATCCTGGTGCGGCAGCACAAAGTTCGGCGCGAACGCCTCGCCCCGCGAGCCAACAACCCGGCAACTCATCTCCAGCTCGCCATAAGCCATATGACACCGAGCCGCCCCGGTGGCCCCACCGGGAAACTCCAACTCGGCATCGATCCACTCATCAACCCCAGGCGCCCCAGCCCGCTCCTCACCCCGCGCAGACACCAGTCGAGGCACACCCCCCGCCCACGGAGCCAACATCCGCACAGCATGCAAGCTGTAGCACCCCAGATCCATCACGGCCCCACCGGCAAGCGGCAACGACCACCGCGGATCCCCGTCGTCCGGCGCGGGAATCGCAACCAGCGTCTCCACCCGCCGCAACTCCCCGAGTTCACCACTGCCCAGCAGCTCATGCAGCCGCCGCGTGACCGGATGGAAGAGGTAGTGGAAGCCCTCCATGAACACGGTTCCGGCCTTCGCGACCGCCTCCCGCACCTCGGCGGCCTCCTCGGCATTGCTCGCCGACGGCTTCTCGGTCAGCACATGCTTGCCCGCGGCAAGGGCGGCCCGGTTCCACGGCCCATGCAGCCCGTTGGCAAGCGGGTTGTAGACAACCTCGACCTCGGGATCGGCCAGCAGATCGCCGTACGAGTCGTGCACCCGCTCCACGCCATGCCGCGCGGCAAAGCCCTCCGCCCGCCCACGGTCTCGCGCGGCCACCGCGACGAGCCGGTGACCGCCGGCCCGGGCCGGTTCGACGAGCGCACGCTCGGTGATCCGTGCTGCCCCGAGTACGCCGATGCGCAGTGGTTCCCGGCCCGTTTCGCTCATACCTGCTGTTCCTCCTCGATCGCGACAGGCCGATCTTCCTGCACAGTCGCTCCCCCGTCCACAGCCGGGAAACGCCGACGGGCAAGGTCCTGAGCGTGGGCCACAGCGCACTCGACCAGCTCGAAGGCGGGCAGACCGCCGACGTAGTACGTGCGGGCCCGCCCCTGCAGCGCGTCAAGCCGGTCCAGGACGCCACCGGCGAGGTCGTCGCTGCCGAAGTGCGGCATGAACGCCCACTGCCGCCGCAGATGCACCTCCCCCATCCGCCCGCCGAGCGCCGCGACATCGTCCCGCAGCAGCGCCGGTACGTCCTCGGGGCGCCCGTACGAGTAGAACGTACGCACATCGCTGCCCGGGTAGCGGTGGTGGTACGAGACGCAGTGCCCCCTCGCCGCACGGCTCGCGGTGTGCCGGTCGAGGAAGTAGAAGGCGTTCTCCGGCAGCCCGGACGCGGAGGCGAGGGTGGTGTGGTAGGCGTTGCAGCGGATCCGCGCGGCGAGGTCGCGCTCCTCCTCGGTGGCGTCCAGAACCGGCAGGATCCGGTCCAGGCCGACGGCGAGCACCAGGTCGTCCGCCTCCACCGGACCGGACTCGGTTTCGACCCGCACCCCGCCCGCGTGCCGCTCGACCGACTCCACGCGCACAGCGCACCGTACGTCCTTCAACTCGTCGGCGACCCGACTCCACAGCGTGGCGAATCCGCCCACGACGGTGAAGTCCCCTGCATGACCGAGCAGTTCGGGTCGGTCCGCGGACAACAGCCCGGTCATCTCCACGTACTTCACGAAGTACAGCGCAGGCATGTCGTCGTCGAGATAGCCGTAACCGGCCGCCGTGTATCCGGTGCCGAACGACTCGGCCATGGACTGCAGGCCGTGCTCGGCGAGCCACTCGGTGACGGGAGTGGCCAGCGCCCGCGCGGAGTGGGCGAGCCCGGGTTCGGCGATGCGCGGGAACTCCCGCTCGCGCAGCGCCTGGTAGCGACGGAGGGCGCCGTCGACCAGGAACGCCATGGACTGGCGGCTCGCGGCGCGTGCGGCGACGTCGAGCACGCGGTAGCGGGTGGTCGGCTCCGTCTCCACGTCCAGCTCGGTCACCAACTCGGCGACCCGCGCGTACCGGCTGGTGCAAATGTGGCCGCCGAGGTCGTACGCCCGCCCGTCCACGTGAACGCTCTGACACTTCCCGGCCACCGTGTCCTGCTCCTCCAGAACGGTCACCCGGTGCCCGGCACGCTCCAGTTCACGGGCGGCCACCAGACCGCTCGGTCCCCCGCCGATGACGACCACGCTCCGGGGGCCGGCGGTGTCGGGTAACTCCTGCATGGTCGACGCTCCTTGATCGGTCGGACGTGAACGGCTCTCATTCTTGATCGTGTCTCACTACTGTGGCTTCGCATGACCGACTCCGAGATCGAGATCACCGCAGAGCTGGTACGGGATCTTCTCAAGGACCAGCATCCCGACCTTGCGGGGCTGCCCATCCGCGAGGTGGCGGGCGGCTGGGGCAACCAAATGTGGCGCCTCGGCGACGAGTTGGCCGTCCGCATGCAGCGCATGGACCCCACCCCGGAGCTCCAGCTGAAGGAGCGGCGGTGGCTACCGGTGCTGGCCCCGCGCCTGCCGCTCCCGGTGCCGACTCCGGTGCGGTTCGGCGAACCGTCCGAGCGCTTCCCCAAGCACTGGACCGTGATGACGTGGGTCCCCGGCGAGCCACTCGACTGCGCCTCGATCAGCCGCGGCGAGCACGCGGCCGACACTCTGGCGGGCTTCCTCAGGGCGCTCCATGTGGAGGCGCCCGCCGATGCGCCGGCCAGTTCGGACCGCGGCGCTCACCCCAAGCAGTGCACGGGCGGCTTCGAGGAGTTCTTGCAGGCCATTGCCCCCGGCGGCCTCGGCGCCGACGTACGGGCCGTCTGGGACGTCTGGAACGATGCCGCTGCGGCGCCCCAGTGGGAGGGCCCGCCGCTATGGCTGCACGGTGACCTCCATCCCGCGAATGTCGTCGTCTCGGACGGGACGCTCGCCGGCGTGGTCGATTTCGGCGGCCTATTCGCCGGCGATCCGGCGTGGGACCTCGCGGCCGCGTGGCTGCTCCTTCCCGCGGGCGCGGCCTCACGGTTCTTCGAGGCGTACGGGCATACGGACGAGGCCACGATCCGGCGTGCCCGAGGGCTGGCCGCTATGAAGTGCCTTTTCCTCATCCTCATGGGCCAGAACGGAGATCGGGGCCTTCCTGGCGGCAAGCCGGCATGGGGACCCGCGGGCCGGGCGGCGCTCGACCGTGTTCTGAAAGCAACCTGACGGCCGTAAACGGACGCCGGAGGTGCGGTGTTCACACGCGCGTGTCCCGGGCGCCCAAGGCACCCGGGACACGTGACTCGCAGGGACGAGATGTCTCAACCAGCGCGAACCTCGGCGATCGTCACCGGCCGGTGCTCGTGCAGCGACAGCGTGCAGGCCTCCGCGATCCAGCCCGCCTCCAGCGCGTCCGCCACCGTGCACGGCGAGGTCCGCCGGCCGGCGACGACCTCGGTGAACGCGTCGAGTTCGGCGCGGTAGGCGTCGGTGAAGCGGTCCATGAAGAAGTCGTGCGGCTGCCCTGCGGGGAAAGTGACGCCGGGCTCCACGGAGCGCAGCGGCAGTTTGTCCTCCAGGCCGACCGCGATGGAGTCCTGGAAGCCGTGGATCTCCATGCGGACGTCGTAACCCCGGGCGTTGTGGCGGGAGTTGGAGACCACCGCGATCGTCCCGTCGTCCAGGGTGAGGATCGCACCGGTGGTGTCGGCGTCGCCGGCCTCCTTGATGTAGTCGGCGCCCCGGTTGCCGCCGACGGCGTACACCTCGGTGACCTCGCGGCCGGTCACCCAGCGGATGATGTCGAAGTCGTGCACGGAGCAGTCGCGGAAGATGCCTCCGGAGGCGGCGATGTACGCGGCCGGGGGCGGCGCCGGGTCCAGGGTGGTGGACCGTACGGTGTGCAGCGGGCCGAGTTCGCCGCTCTGGACGGCTGTACGGGCGGCCACGAAGCCGGCGTCGAAGCGCCGGTTGTAGCCGATCTGGATCTCGACGCCGCTGTCCCGCACCGCGTGCAGGACATCGACGCCCTCCTTCATCGCGCGGGCGACGGGCTTCTCGCAGAAGACCGGCACTCCCGCCTCGACGGCGGCCCGGATCAGTCCGGGATGGGCGTCGGTGGCGGCGGCGATCACCACACCGTCCACGCCGGCGGCCAGCACCGCCTCCGGCGAGCCGACCGCTTCGGCGCCGAAGCGCTCGACGGCCGCCGTGACGGCATCCGCGAACGGGTCCGCGACGACGAGGGACTCGACCACGTCGAGCCGGGACAGGGTCTCGGCGTGGAACGCGCCGATGCGGCCGAGGCCGAGGATGCCGATACGCATGGTTCAGAGGCTCCTTTGTTTCCTTGTGCGTCGTACGTGTCAGGGGTGATCCGTACGTATCTGTCGCGCGGCTCAGTCGAGTCCGCCGAGGACGTTCTGGTCCCAGTCGATGACCGAGCCGGTGACGACACCGCTGCGGTCGGAGAGGAGAAAGACGACGAAGTCGGCGATCTCATCGGGCTGGCCGAGCTTGCCCATCGGCAGCCGGTCGGCGGCCTGTTCGCGCCAGTCGTCGCCCGCGTCGTGGAAGGTGCGCTGGGTGGCGTCCTCGCCCTCGGTCGCGGTCCAGCCGATGTTGAGGCCGTTGATCCGGATCCGGTCCCAGCGGTGGGCGTGCGCGGCGATGGGGGTCCCCCCGCGCGAGCGAAGCCGAGCGTGGGGGAGCGTCAGGCCAGCGAGTCCGGCCTTGGCCGCGACGTACGGGGCGGGGAAGGGCTGTCCGCCGTGCTCGGACGAGGTGATGACGTTGACGATCGTGCCGAGCGCCTTGCGCGCCAGTATGTCGGCGACGGCGGCCTGCATGGCGAAGAACGGGCCCTTGAGGTTGATCGCGATGTGCGCGTCGAACAGCTCGGGCGTGGTGTCGAGCAGTGTTCCGCGGGAGGTGAGCCCGGCGGAGTTGACCAGGCAGTCGACCCGGCCGTACGCCTCGATCACCCGGTCCACACTCCCCCGCGCCTGCTGCGCGTCGGCGAGGTCGGCCGGTACGTACATGGCCTTGGCCCCGGCTTCGGACAGTTCGGAGACCAGTGCCTCGCCGGGTTCGGGGCGGCGTCCCGTGACCGCGACGGCCGCGCCCTCGCGGACGGCGGCCCGGGCGACTGCCGCGCCGACGCCCTGGGTGCCGCCGTTGACGAGGACGACCTTGTCCTCAAGAAGTCCCATGGTCTGTCTCGTTCCTCAGCTCTCGCGTCGCTCGGTGGCGGCCCGCAGTGCATCCCGCAGGTGTTCCGGGGTCCAGTCCTCGCGGAGGGCGCGCCGGACGAGGTCCGCCTGGGAGGGCGGGGCCAGTCCGTCGACGGGCGGGTCGGAGTCCAGATTCGTCGGGAAGGGGTAGCCCTCGGCGCCGGCCGCGATCACCGTGTCCAGCCATTCCTGTCGTATGCCCTCGGACTTGCGTTTCCGCAGCACCGGATAGACGGCGTTCGCCACGGCCTCGCGGTCGACGGTCTCCATGGCCCGGCCGAAGGCCGAGGAGACCTGGAGGAGGTTGGCCATGCGGCGGATGTCCGCCGAGCGGTTGTGCCCAGCGGCGTGGAACAGGGCGGGGTTGAAGAAGACCGCGTCGCCCTTGGCGAGGGGGAGCTGGACGTGGCGTGCCTCGAAGTAGGCCTGGAATTCCGGCAGTCGCCAGGCCAGGTAGCCGGGCTCGTACTTCTGCGAGTGCGGCAGGTACATCGTCGGGCCGGACTCGACGGGCATGTCGCAGTGCGCGACCGCGCCCTGGAGGGTCAGTACGGGTGAGAGGCGGTGGACGTGTGCCGGGTAGGCGGCCGCGGTCTCGTTGGAGAGGAAGCCCAGGTGGTAGTCGCGGTGCACGGTCTGGGCGGCGCCGCCCGGGTTGACGACGTTGATCTGGGAGGTGACCTGGTAGCCGGGGCCGAGCCAGGCCTGCGACACCAGGGCGAGGACGTCGTTGGCGTAGTAGTCGGCGAACGCCTCCGCGTCGTACAGGGCCGCCTTCTCCAGCGCGTTCCACACCCGGTCGTTGGCGCCCGGCTTGGCGAAGTGGTCGCCCGCGGCGGCGCCCGTGGCACGCTGCTCGGCGATCAGGGCGTCGAAGACGGCGGTGGCCCGGTCGAGGACCTCCGGGTCCGCGAAGGCGCCCCGGAAGACGACGATGCCCGGGCCCTCGGCGAGCGCGTGCACCAGCTCGGCCTGGAACTCGCGGTCGGCTTCGGCCTGGTCGGCTTCGTAGACAGGCACGTTGCGCACGATGGCGGAGGCCTGCGGGTAGTCGGTGGGGTCGGTCTCCTGCTCGACGAGCGCGCGGAAGGAGTCCAGGTCGCAGTCCTGCTCGGACAGCCAGGGACGGGGGTGTACGGAGGTGACGGTCATCGTCGTCCCTTCGGGGCACGGAGCAGTGGAGCGCTGTCATTCTTGTCAGTACAAACCCCTCGAACAACCAGCAGGAACCCATCAAAAACCCCTCAAGGAGCCGGCGCATGGGCCACCCCTTCCCCCTCCGGGAGATCGCACGTCAGGCGGGCCTGAGCGAAGCCACGGTCGACCGGGTCCTCAACGGCCGGGGCGGCGTGCGGGAGAGCACCGCTCAGGAGGTGCACCGGGCGATAGCCGACCTGGACCGGCAGCGCACCCAGGTCCGGCTCGTCGGCCGTACCTTCATGATCGACATAGTGATGCAGGCGCCTGAGCGCTTCACGACCGCCGTACGCGCCGCCCTGGAGGCCGAGCTGCCGTCCCTGCACCCTGCCGTGCTGCGCTCTCGTTTCCGCTTCCGCGAGCGGGGTCCGGTCGAGGAGCTGGTCGGCACGCTGGACCGGATCGCCCGGCGCGGTTCGCAGGGCGTGATCCTGAAGGCTCCCGACGTCCCCGAGGTCACGGCAGCGGTCAGTCGGCTGGAGGCGGCGGGCATCCCGGTCGTGACCTTGGTGACCGACTTGCCCGCGAGTTCGCGCCTCGCCTATGTCGGCATCGACAACCGGGCGGCGGGCGCCACCGCGGCGTACCTCCTGAGTCAGTGGCTGGGCGACCGACCAGGTCATGTGCTGACCACCGTCAGCCGGGGGTTCTTCCGGGGCGAGGAGGAACGCGAGATGGGTTTCCGCGCGGCGATACGGGCCCGGCATCCCGTACGGCGTCTGGTCGAGGTCACGGACAGCGACGGCCTGGACGCCACCCAGTACGACCTGGTGCTGGCCGCGCTCCGGGACGATCCCGACATCAAGGCGGTCTACTCGATCGGGGGCGGGAACGTCGCCACGCTCGACGCGTTCGACGCCTTGAAGCGGCCGTGCGAGGTGTTCATCGCGCATGACCTGGACCACGACAACGCTCGGCTGCTGCGGGCCGGGCGGTTGTCCGCCGTACTCCACCACGACCTGCGCCAGGACATGCGCCGCGCGTGCCGGGTCATCATGCGGGCGCAGGGGGCTCTGCCTGCCGACACTGACCCCGCGCTGCCGTCGCCGATCCAGGTCGTGACGCCGTACAACATGCCGCCGGAGTCGGCGGTGAGCGGCGACTCGTAATGCAACTCTGGGGTTGCACACGATGGGGTGACGTGCAACCCTGGAGTTGCATCAAAGGCGGCAGTGAATGCCACCGATGCATGTCATCCATGCATGACTACGACAGAGGAGTCACCCCATGAACGAGGACCGGATCGAGCGCGAAACCCTGATCGCGGCACCCCTGGAGCGGGTCTGGACGCTGGTGGCCCAGCCCGGGTTCTGGGTGGCCGACAAGGCGAGCCTGCCCGGCACGGTGGCCAGGGAAGGCGAGTCGATGATCGCGAAGAACGCCGAGCACGGGGACTTCCCGGTGCGAGTGGAGAAGGTTCAGCCTCCTACGTATCTGGCGTACCGCTGGACCAGTGCGTTCCCGGGCGAAGAGCTGCGCGAGGACAACAGCACTCTCGTCGAGTTCACGTTGACGCAGGAAGGCGACGGGACGCGGCTGCGCGTGGTGGAGAGCGGGTTCGCGGCGCTGGCCGGCTCCGAGGAGCTGCGCAGCCAGAACTTCAAGGACCACAGCGAGGGTTGGCCCCTGGAGCTCGACGCGCTCAAGACGCGCGCCGAACAGCCATCCGCATGACCGAGGAGTCTCGCGGCACCGTCGGGCCGGTCGACAGCGTCCTCGCGGCGCTGGCCGACCCGACGCGGCGTCAGCTGCTCGATCAGCTGGCGGCCCAGGGCAAGGCCACCGCCACGACGCTCGCCGCCCAACTCCCCGTCTCCCGCCAGGCGGTGGTCAAACACCTCGCCGTCCTGGACGCCGCCGGGCTGGTGTCCGGGAGCCGGGTCGGACGCGAGATGCGCTACGTGGTGCGGCCCGCGGCGCTGGACGCGACGGCGCGGTGGATGGCCACGATGGCGGCCGACTGGGACCGGCGGTTGGCGACGATCAAGCGGGTGGCCGAGGAAGCGGAGGCGCTCCGCGAGGAGGGCGGTTCGTGAGCTGCGGGTTCGTTGTGGCTGCCCGCTCCCCCGCTCTCGGCTTCTCCCCCACGCTCGACTTCGCTCGAGGGGGCCCCATGAGCGGGGCCCCCATCGCGGCGGAGCCACGCGTTGGAGCGGACTGCGTCTCAGTGAAGTCGAGGCGCTCTCGACGGCCGAACCCGGCTGCCGAAAGGATCACGCACTCGGACGCGTGAGCTCAGGCTCCTTCTCCAAGGTGCCCGAGGTCCTGACCTCTCCCCCGGGCTCGGACCCATGCTCCGCCGTGACGTCCGCCGCCCGGTCCTTGCCCGGGAGCAGGATTGCCACGCACACCACCCCAACCCCCAGGATTGCCGCGCCCACCAGGCTGGTGTGAGCCACCGCGTCGGCGAAGGACGAGCTGACGGCTTCCGCCATCTGGTGGGCGCCGTCGGCGAGTTGGCCGGCCTGCTCCTTGAGCTGCGCGGCCTGCTGCGGGTCGGTCGCCTGTGCCGCCTGCTCGGAAAGTTGCCGTGCCTGGTCGCCGATCCCCTGGGCGACCCCGTACCCGGCGGCCACCGAGTCCTGCGCCTGGTTCAGCGCGTCGGCCGGGAGTTCGCTGCCCGCGGTCGCGTCCGACAGACCCGACGCGTACGAGGTCGACAGCAGCGAACCGAGGATGGCGATGCCGATCGCGCCGCCCAGCTCTGTCGAGGTGTCGTTGACCGCGCTGCCCACGCCCAGCTCCTCCTCCGGGAACGTGCCCATGATCGCGTCCGTGCAGGGTGCGAGCGCCAGGCCCATCGCGAGCCCGAGCGTGATGAGGGGCGCCACGAAATCGCCGTACGACGACGACTTGTCGACCTGGGTGAGCAGCGCGAGTGCCGCGGTGCCGCCGACCATGCCCACGACGATCATCGCCTTCCTGCCGAACAGCGGAGTGAGGTAGCCGGTCAGCACGGAGCCGGCGAAGACCGCGCCGGCGAGTGGCAGCATGCGCAGGCCGGTCTCCAACGCGTCGTAGGCCAGCACGAATTGGAGGTGCTGGGTGACGTAGTAGAAGGCGCCGAAGACCGCGAGGAAGAACAGTACGACGGCGATGTTGGCGCCGGTGAACGCGCGGTTCGCGAAATGGCGCAGGTTGAGCAGGGGGTGCGGGTGGCGCAGCTCCCAGAGGACGAACGCCACGAGCCCCACCACCGCGACGGCCGTACCCGTGACCGCCTTGGCGTCCCAGCCGTGCGGGGCCTCGATGAGCGTGAAGACCAGCGCGGCGATCCACACCACCGAGAGCAGTCCGCCGACGTAGTCGATCCGCGGCGCGTTTTTGGCCTTGGACGGAGGTACCAGGACGAAGACGCAGCCGAGGGCGAGGGCGATCACGGGAACGTTGATCAGGAAGGTGGACTGCCAGCTGAAGCTCTCCAGCAGCAGGCCCGCGATCAGTGGTCCGGCGGCGATGGCGATACCGGCGGTGCCCGCCCACAGGGTGATCGCCTTGGTCCGCTCGGCGCGCGGGAAGGTCGCGGCGACGAGGGAGAGCGTGGCGGGCATGATGAGCGCCGCGCCCACACCCATCACGGCACGGGCCGCGATGACCCCCGTCGCGCTGTCGACGAGTGACCCCCCTATCGCTCCGACGCCGAACAGGACGAGCCCGAGAACGAGCGCGCCGCGTCGGCTGTACTTGTCGCCGATCGCCGCGAACAGCAGCATCAGGGCGGCGTACGGGATGGTGTAGCCGTCGATGACCCACTGCAGGTCCGTGCTGGACAAGCCGAGGTCCTGGGTCATCGAGGGAGCCGCGACCGTGAGGGCGGTGTTGGCCATCACGATCATCAGCAGGCTCAGACAGAGCACCAGCAGAGCCCACCAGCGCCGGGCGTAGGGCCGGTCCATCCTCTCGACCGGTTCGTTCATGAACACACGCATGAGCTGGGGTCCTTTCGCGAAGGGGGCCGCGCACTGGCCCTGCGGGCAGGGCTGGGTGCACGGAACGCCAGGGGTGCGGCGAGCTTCAGTTCGCTCGACTTTATCAGACGACAAAGTCGGAGGATCGAGTCCGTTGACACGCAGCTGTCGTGAGATGGGGCACCCATGGCGTGATCGCCTGCTGCACAGAGGAGCAATGCGCGGGCGTTGCGCGGGAAAACACAGTGAGATGCCCGCCTCTGACGTCGCGCAGCGTCAGGCGCGGCTGCTCGGCAGCGTGCAGGACAGGCTCGTCGCAGGTGACACGCAGTCGGCCGCCAGTGCACTGCGGCAACTGGCGGCCGGATACGAGGAGTTGGGTGCCGCGCTGGTGTGATTCCTTGGCGTGGCTACACCAGGAAGAGCAGTTCGACGGCGACGAGTACGTCTATGACGCCGCATCAAGCAGCCCCGGCCGCCCCGGCCCGCTCGACCAACTCCGCGAAGGGGACGGCGTGATGATTCGGCTGTTGCTCGCCGACGATGAGGAGCTCCTCAGGAGTGCCCTGGCCGCCCTGCTTGCACTGGAGGGCGACCTCGACGTGGTCGCCGAGGCGGCCACGTCCACCGATGCGGTACGGCTGGCCCATGAGCACCGCCCCGACCTCGCCGTACTCGACCTCGAGATGCCGCCCACCGACGGCCTGCGTGCCGCCGAAGAGATCCGGGCCGCCGAACTGCCCACCCGGATCGTGCTGGTCACCCGGCACGCGCGGCCAGCGGTGTTGCGCCGGGCCCTGACCGTCGGCGTACGGGGCTTCGTGCCGAAGACGACACCAGCGGCGCGGCTGTCGGAGATCATCCGCGATATCGCCGCCGGACGTCGCTATGTCGACCCCGACATCGCCGCCTCCGCGCTGACCGAGGACGACTGCCCGCTCACCGATCGCGAACTGGCGGTCCTCCGCGCCGCCCGTACCGGCGCCTCGGTCGTTGAAATCGCCGCCGAGGTCCATCTGGCTCCGGGCACGGTCCGCAACCTCTCCGCCGCCATGTCCAAGCTGGGAGCCCCCACCCTCCCCCACGCTCGGCTTCGCTCGCGCGGGGGGACCCCCATCGCCGCGGCCCACCACGCCTGGCAACAGGGTTGGATTTGAGACCGCTCCCCACAGGCCATGGAGTGGGGAGGCTGTTGCGCAGAATTGTGACACTCGACCCCCCAAGTGTCACAATTCTGCGCAACAGCCTCCCCACCCCGGCCCCTCCCGCCCTGACGGCCGCTCACTTCGTCAAAAGCCGTACGATGCGGCCGAGTTCGCCTGCCAAGACGTGCGCGGAAAGCGGATCATTCGAGTAGGTTTGTGTCCGGTTACCGAACACCGATGTGCAGGAGGCATTTTCGTGTCCGATCAAGACCCCCAGCTCGCCGCCGCTGCCGAGATACGTGCCCGGATCGACACGACCAAGCCGCACTCCGCGCGTTTCTGGAACTACTTCGTGGGCGGCAAGGACAACTACGAGGTGGACCGCGAGATCGGGGACCAGATCAAGGAGATCTTCCCCGGCCTTGTGGACGTGGCGCGCACGAGCCGCCAGTTCCTCGGGCGCGCCGTCCGGCACCTGGCCGGCGAACAGGGCGTCCGGCAGTTCCTCGACATCGGCACCGGCCTACCGACCGCCGACAACACCCACGAGGTGGCCCAGCGCGTGGCCCCGGACGCCAGGATCGTGTACGTCGACAACGACCCCATGGTCCTCGCCCACGCCCGCGCCCTGCTCACCAGCACACCCGAGGGCGAAACGGCGTACATCGACGCCGACTTCTACCAGCCCGAGGAGATCCTCAAGACGGCGGCGAGCACGCTGGACCTCTCGCAGCCCGTCGCCCTGATGATCCTCAACACCCTGGGCCATGTGGCCGATTACGACCAGGCACGGGATCTCGTCTCGCGCCTCATGGCCGGTCTGCCGTCCGGCAGTTATCTGGTCATCAGCGACAGCACCGCCACCAGCGAGGGCATGATCGCCGCGTCGAACGCGTACAACGAGAGCGGCGCCGTTCCGTACTACGTACGCAGCGTGGAGGAGATCGCCGGGTTCTTCGACGGTCTGGAACTGGCCGAACCCGGCGTCGTTCCGGTCACCGAGTGGCGCCCGGAATCCGAGGCCTCGACGGTGGACGCCTACGGCGCGGTGGGCCGCAAGCCGTAGCCATCGCCGGTACGGCTGCCGGGGCGGTCAGCCAGTGAGGAGACTCCTGCTGACCGCCCTTTCTGCCGCTACCAGCGGTGGTGGACCTGGGCCCGGATGCTGCGGTCGTACAACTCCCGTACGGCGTCGAGCGTCGCGTCCGGAAGCGGCGCCAGCGCGGCGGCCTCCGCGTTCGCGCGGGCCTGCTCGGGAGAGCGGGCGCCGGGGATGACCGAGGTCACGCCGGGCTGCTGGATGATCCAGCGGAGCGCGGTCTGCGCGGGCGTCGCCCCCGCCGGCGCGAGGGCCGAGAACTCCGCGGCCGCTTCGAGCCCGGACTCGTAGTCGACACCGGAGAACGTCTCGCCCTGGTCGAAGGACTCGCCGTGCCGGTTGTACGTGCGGTGGTCGTCGGCGGGGAAGACGGTGTCCTTGGTGTACTTGCCGGACAGCAGGCCGGAGGCCAGCGGCACGCGCGCGATGATGCCGACTCCCGCCTCGGCGGCGGCCGGGAGCACCGCCTCAAGCGGCTTGAGCCGGAAGGCGTTGAAGATGATCTGGACGCTGGCCGTGCCGGGTCGAGCGATCGCGGTCAGCGCCTCCTCACAGGTCTCCACGCTGACGCCGTACGCGGCGATGCGCTGCTCCTCGACGAGGGTGTCCAGGGCGTCGAAGACCGCGTCGGAGGAGAACACGGGGGTCGGCGGGCAGTGCAGTTGCACGAGATCGAGGGTGTCCACACCCAGGTTCGTACGCGAACGGTCGGTCCAGGCACGGAAGTTGTCGAGGGTGTAGTTCTCCGGCTCCTGCGCCATGCGGCGGCCCATCTTCGTGGCGACGAAGAGATCCGCGTCCGGGCGTTCACGCAGATAGCGGCCGATGAGCTGCTCGCTGCGCCCGTCGCCGTACACATCGGCGGTGTCGAAGAAGGTCACGCCGCTGTCGACGGCGGCGTCCAGCACGGCGAGCGCGTCCTCCTCCTTGACCTCGCCCCAGTCGGCACCCAGCTGCCAGGTGCCGAGGCCGACGACGGAGACCTGCTGGTTGATCCTGCCGATTTCCCGCTGTTCCATGGTGTCTCTTTCAGTGGTGCCCGTGTGACTTCAGTGCAAGGACCCCTTAAGCATCGGGCCTGGGAAGATGGCCCGTCCAACAGAAGAAGCCGCACGCATTCATGAGCCGGCCTTCTCAATGAGTCCCGCGTCCGCAGCGCGCGGCTGAGGCCCGGCCGCGGGACCGGCCGTGCGGTAGGCGTGCGGCGCGACGCCGGTCACCCTGCGGAAGACCCGGCTGAAGTACGCCCGGTCGGTGAAACCCACCGCCCGGGCCACGCTCTGGATGCTGTCCTCGCTGCCGCGCCACTACTAGCAGCAGAACGGGGCACGGCGGACGCCCTGTCCGGCACCGCCGCTCACCGCGACGCTCCCTAGGAACGGTTTGGAGAGCTGATGTACGCGTACGTGAGTGAGCCGCGCGACTGGCTGTGCACGATGCTAGGGCGACCGTTGTGGACGATGACGGCGGCTGTGTGGACTATTGCGCGCAGCGGAGAAGTAAGGTGTGCGGTCGGGATCTTGACCAGCCTTTGACGAGCGCTTGACGCCGGCGATACGGGGTCGTACGGGGAAGGAACGGTCGGTGGCGGGACTGCTGACGCGGGTGCGCTCGTGGTCGTCGCTGCTCGCGGCGCATCCCGCGCGTGCGGTCGTGGTGGCGTTCGCCGTCGTGGTGCTGGGCGGCGCGGTGCTGCTGACGCTGCCCGTCGCCACCGAGGACGGTTCCGCCACGGGCTTCGTGGCGGCGTTGTTCACGTCCACCTCCGCGGTCTGCGTCACCGGTCTGGCGGTGGTCGACACGGGAACGTACTGGAGCGGCTTCGGAGAGGGCGTGATCCTCGCGCTGATCCAGGTCGGCGGCTTCGGGATCATGACGATGGCCTCGCTGCTGGCGCTGCTGGTCTCGGGCCGGCTGCGCCTGCGGCTGCAGCTGACGGCGCAGGCCGAGACGAAGAGCCTCGGCATCGGGGACGTACGCCGGGTGCTGATCGGCGTCGCCGGTACGACCCTGATCGTCGAGCTCGCGGTGAGCGCCGTCCTCGCGCTGCGTTTCCGCTACGGGTACGGCAACGGCATCGGCGAGGCGGCGTACCTGGGCTACTTCCATGCCGTGTCGGCGTTCAACAACGCCGGGTTCGGGCTGCACGCCGACAGCCTCACCCGCTATGCGCAGGACGCCTGGGTCACGCTGCCGATCGCCGTCGCCGTGATCCTGGGCGGCATCGGCTTCCCCGTCATGCTGGAGCTGCTGCGCCACCGCAACCGGCGCCGGACGACCGGGCGCCGCAACTGGACGCTGCACACCAGGCTGACGCTGATCATGACCGCTGTCCTGCTGCTCACGGGGACCGTACTGACGTGTCTGCTGGAGTGGACCAACCCGGGGACGCTCGGCCCGCAGGGAGTGGGGCACAAGATCCTCAACGGCTTCTTCCACTCGGCCATGTCGCGCACCGCCGGGTTCAACTCGCTCGACATCAGCGCCCTGCACGCCTCGACGCTGCTGATGACCTGCGTACTGATGTTCATCGGCGGCGGCAGCGCCGGAACCGCGGGCGGCATCAAGGTCACGACCTTCGCCGTCCTGTTCGCCGCGATCGTCGCCGAGGTGCGCGGCGAGAGTCACTCCGTGGTGCTGGGCCGCCGGCTGGCCCCGCAGGTGCTGCGCCAGGCACTGACCGTGGCGCTGCTGGGCATCGGCCTGGTCATCGCCTCCACGCTCGCCCTGCTCGCGATGACCGAGGAGCGTCTGGAGGCGGTGCTGTTCGAAGTCGTGTCCGCCTTCGCCACGGTGGGCCTGTCCACCGGCATCACCGCCGATCTGCCGACGACCGGTCAACTGCTGCTGATCGGCCTGATGTTCGTCGGCCGCCTCGGCCCCATCACCCTCGTCTCGGCCCTCGCCCTGCGCGAGCGCACCCGCCGCTACGAACTGCCCGAGGAGCGACCCGTCATTGGTTAACCACCTGCACTCTCTGCGTGAGCGGCGCCGCAAGCGCCGCGCCGAGTCCCCCGCCCGCGCCGGCGCCGGCGCCGGCGCCGGCGCCGACCAGCGTGTCGCCGTCATCGGCCTGGGGCGCTTCGGATCCTCACTGGCCGGCGAGCTGATGCGGCGCGGCTGGGACGTCCTCGGCATCGACACCAATGCCCGGCTGGTGCAGAAGTACAGCGACGGCCTCACCCATGCCGCCGTCGCCGACTGCACGGACCCCGAAGCGCTGCATCAGCTCGGTGTCCACGAGTTCACCAGTGCCGTCGTCGCCATCGGTACGGACATCGAGGCGAGCATCCTGGTCAGCTCGAATCTGCTGGAGGCCGAGGTGCCCAATCTGTGGGCCAAGGCCATCAGCCGCCAGCACGGTCAGATCCTGGAGCGCCTCGGTGTGCACCATGTGGTCCTGCCGGAGCACGAGATGGGCGAGCGCGTCGCCCACCTGGTCACCGGCCGGATGCTGGACTTCATCGAGTTCGACGACGACTACGCCCTGGTGAAGACCATCGCCCCTCAGGTCGCCACCGGCATGCCGCTCGGCGAGAGCCAGGTCCGCGCCAGGTACGGCGTCACGGTCGTCGGCATCAAGAGGCCCGGCGAGGGTTTCACGTACGCCACTGCCGACACCGTCGTGCAGAAGGGCGACGTCCTCATCGTCACCGGCAAGACCCACGCGGTGGAGTCCTTCGCCGAACTGAGCTGAGGCGGACGGCGCTCGGTGTACGTAACTCGTCAACGAGCCGTACGGGACCCATCAAGCCTTGCCCGAGGCGGTCGCCAAACGCGGCCGGGTCGTGCCTTGCTAGGGGACAGCGGCAACCGGGTAGTACGGCGATGAGTGAGGGGAACGGTCATGGTGGAGTGGCACCCGCTGCGGACCCCCGTGGTCAGACCCGTGCCCGAGCCGGTGTCGACCGGCTTCGTGTGGATGGCGGCCTTCGCGGGATCCTGTCTCCTGGTGGCCGTGCTCGGTGCCGTCGGCGGACTGTCCAGCCCGACACTGGCGCTGGGGGCATTGTGCGGGCTCGCGCTGCTGCTCGGGCTGCCCGCTCGCTTCCGCGCGGCGCCCGGGATCGCCCTCGTGTGCTGGCTGTTCCTCAACCACTTCGCCATCGTGCCGCGCGGTGAACTCAGCTGGGACGGGCACCTCGACGCCGTCCGGCTCGTTCTGCTGTTGGCCGCCGCGTTCCTCGGCACGGTCCTCGCGCGGATCGTGCACGCCCGCGGCGCCCACCATCGCGTCACGCCGGGGCGGGAGCGACAATGAACAGTGCGGCGACCGAGCGGGAGACACGAGCCGATCGTGCGGGCACGTGACCTGGCAGTGGAGTACGAGACGGTCGGTCTGGACACCGACGCGCTGGAGGCGGCACGGCTGATGGCCCAGCACCGGCTGCCCGCGCTCCTGGGGGCCGACCTGGGCGGCAACGCCACCGCGATCGGTGCCTCCGCCAACGTCGTCGTCCTGGGCATCGCGGAACGCAACCGCCAGCCCATCACCTTCTGGCAGTTCACCAAGTACGGCCTGATCGTCACGGCGGTCACCGTGGCGTTCGCCCTCGCCTATGTGTGGCTGCGGTACTTCGCCCTCGCCTGACGTACGTGTGCCCGTCGTAGGCGGCGTACGCCGATGCTGCCGGGCCCCGACGCATACGGCCCTGGGATCCGGGCACTCGTCGCCACTGCACGGAACTCCGGCGGGCGAAGGGGTGAGCACCATGGCACACCTCAACTGGCATATCGACCTGGACATCGACCGGTCCGACACCGAGAGCGAGGCGACGGCGACCCTGCGGTTGCCGGACACCACGCGGATGACGACCCACGGTCACGCGAAGCGCAATCCCAGCGACCCGGAACAGGCCCAGGTCGGCGAGGAACTGGCCGCGGCCAGGGCACTCAACGACATGGCCCGACGTCTGCTCCGCAAGGCCGCCCACGAGATCGAGGACGCGACCCACGCACCGGCGCATCCGCACCCGTGACGCGGGCTACTGACCTGGTCGGCCGCAGACCGCGCCGTCTATCAGCTTGATGGTGGTCTTGGCCTGCTCTATGAAGCGTTTCTCGTCGCCGAAGCGGGTGGTGAAGACGGCCGCTGCGGCCGAGGCCTTTCCGTCCGGGGTGACGGCGGACTCGGAGACGGTGCCGAAGGACGTACCGCCGTGGTTCCAGACCCCCTTGGGGCAGCCCTTGACCGGGCGCCAGGCGATGCCGAGCCCGTAGCGCGTCTTGTCGCCCAACTCGTCGGGCGCCGGGACAGTGGTGCGCATCTGCGCCAGCTGCTCCGCAGGCAGCAGCCGGCCGCTCATGAGGGCGCGCAGGAAGGTGTTCATGTCTTCGGTGGTGCTGATGACGGCACCGTCCGCGCCGCCCTCCACGGCCAGCGTGGTGTCGGTGAGGTCGTCGCGGCCGGGGAACTGGAGGTACGCGGTGGCGGTGGGCCTGGGGACGTAGGGCGAGGTGCCGGGGGTGAGGGTGTGGCGCAGCTTCAGCGGCGCGATGACGCGCTCGTGGACTTCCTGCTCCCAGCGGTGACCGGTGGCCTTCTCGATGATCATCCCGGCCAGTACGTAGTTGGTGTTGGAGTACGCCCAGCGGGTCTCGGACCCCGGGTCATCGGCGTCCGGCAGCCAGCCGGGCTTGCGCGTCATGGCCATCGCGACTTGTTCCTCGGCGGTGCGCACCTTGAAGCGCTGCTCGCGATAGCGCTCGGGCGTCAGCTCGGCCGGGTCCCCGAAGAGGATGTCGGTGTAGTCGACGAGCCCGCTGGTGTGCTGCAGCAGATTGCGGATGGTGATGCGGCTGCCGTCGTTGCCGTTGCCGGTGACCACTTTGGGCAGCCACTTGTCGACGGTGTCGTCCAGGCTCAGCTTGCCCTCGGCGACCAGTTGGAGGGCGACGACGGCCACGAAGGTCTTGGTGTCGCTGCCGATCCGGTAGTAGGCGTCGTACGGCACGGGCCCGCCCCGCTCCAGATCAGCGACGCCCGATCTGACCGACATGTCCCGGCCGGTGGCGTCCCGCGCCCTGGCCACCAGTCCGGTGGCGCCGGTGTCCCGGACCGCGTCCGCGTCCCGCTGGAACCGGCCGCGTGAGATCTCTTCGCTGTCGGCGCCCAGGGCTCCGGCGCCGGAGCCGAGCAAGGTGGTCGCCCCGATCGCCCCCACCCCGGCCACCGCCAGCGCCACCCTCACCCATGCCGACCGACTGAACCGCTCACGTGTCTGCGTACCCATGCGTCAGACGTTACGGAGCGTCAACTCCTCGGCCCATCCGGTCAGCCGCAAAGTTCGCAGTGGTGCCAACCCCAGTACCTGAGTGCGGACTTCCCCAGCCCGACCCGATCCTCACAGCGGTTGCGGCAGTGGCTGTTCGGTCCAGATGATCTTGCCATTGGAGGTATAGCGGGTTCCCCAGCGTTCGGTGAGCTGGGCGACGAGGAAGAGGCCGCGTCCGCCCTCGTCCTCGGTCCTGGCGCGGCGCAGCCGGGGCGAGGTGCTGCTGGTGTCGGAGACCTCGCAGATCAGCGCGCGGTCGCGGAGGAGTCGTAGCTGGACGGGGCCGGTGGCGTGGCGGATGGCGTTGGTGACGAGTTCGCTGGCGATGAGTTCGGTGCTGAAGGCCAGTTCGTCCAGGCCCCAGGCGGTCAGCTGCTCGGTGACCGCCGCGCGGGAGCGGGAGACGACCGCCGGGTCGCTGGGCAGCTCCCACTGGGCGACCTGCTCGGGGCCCATCGCTTTCGTACGGGCGACGAGCAGGGCCACGTCATCGCTCGGCCTGCTCGGGAGCAGGGCATCGAGGACCGCCTCGCAGGTGTCCTCCGGGGCGCGATCGGCCTGGGCCAGGACGGTGCGGAGGGTGTCCAGGCCGGCGTCGATGTCCCGGTGCCGGTCCTCGATCAAACCGTCGGTGTAGAGCACCAGTTGGCTGCCTTCGGCCAGTTCCAGCTCGACGGTCTCGAAGGGCATCCCGCCGAGACCGAGCGGCGGCCCCGAGGGCAGGTCGACGAAGTCCACAGTGCCGTCAGGTCCGACGACCGCGGGAACCGGGTGCCCGGCGCGGGTGAGGGTGCAGCGCCGGGACACCGGGTCGTAGACGGCGTACAGACAGGTGGCGCCGACGATGCCGGCGTCCGGCTGGGCGTTCTCCACGGCCCAGCCCTCGCCCCGGTCGAGCCGTCCGACCAGGTCGTCGAGGTGGGTGAGGAGTTCGTCGGGCGCCAGGTCCAGGGCGCAGAAGTTGTGCACGGCGGTACGCAGCCGGCCCATGGTGGCGGCGGCGTGCAGCCCGTGGCCGACGACATCGCCGACGACCAGCGCGACCCGGGCGCCGGACAGCGGAATGGCGTCGAACCAGTCGCCGCCCACCCCGGCCTGCGCGGGCAGATAGCGGTAGGCGACATCGACGGCGTTCTGCTCGGAACGGCCCCGGGGCAGCAGACTGCGCTGCAGGGCGAGAGCGGTGTTGTGCTCCCGGGTGTAGCGGCGGGCGTTGTCGATGCAGATCGCCGCGCGGCCGACCAGCTCCTGGGCCAGGTAGAGGTCGTCGTCCTCGAAGGGGGTTGGCTTCTCGCAGCGGTAGAAGCTGACCACGCCGAGGGTAGTGCCGCGGGCCCGCAGCGGCACGGTGATCAGTGAGTGGATGCCCGCCTCCAGCACCCGCTCGATCCGCGGCGGGTCCTGGGCGATCCAGCCGCCGGCCTCGGCCAGTACGGGTTCGAGTACGGACTGCCTGCTCTCCAGGCAGCGCGCCTGCGGTGTGGAGGGCACGTACCGGACCGAGTCCCCGACGCCGTACAGATGCGACTCGTCATGCACGGCGCCCAGAGCGATCCGGCGCAGCGCGCTGTCCCCGCCCAGCGGTTCCGGCTCCTCGCCGCGCAGTACGCATTCCGGCAGATCTACGGCGGTGAAGTCGGCGAACCGGGGAACGGTCACCTCCGCCAGTTCCTCCGCGGTGCGGGTGACGTCCAGGGTGGTGCCGATCCGGACACCGGCGTCATGCAGCAACTCCAGCCGCCTGCGGGCGAGTACGGCCAGCCGGCCGACCCCGAGCTCACCGACGAGCAGCGGCCAGCCGTCGGCACCGTCCGCGCCGCCGTTCCCGTCCGTTGCGGCCGGGCTTCCGGGTTCCGGCCCCACCGTGACGGGCTTCTGCGGCACGGCGACAGGCATGACGAACGGGTGCGTTCCGACTGGCGACGGCACCCGGGAAGGGACGGGCACGTCCGGAGCGGTCACCGGCTCTGTGCCGGCCGACGTGGCCTGCGCCTCGAGTGCGGGATAACGCAGCCGGGGGCCGCCGAGCAGCCGGGCCTCGACGACCACGCCCGTCTCACCCGCCGCTCCCCTGACCTCACGACGCAGCAGGGTGGCGATCCGCCCCCCGGACAGAGGCACCTCGTCGAGTGTGCGGCTCGGCGAGGCGATGAGTGCCTCGGCCTTCTCCCGCAGCACGGCCAGGTCGACCGGGCGGAGGTCGCCACCGTCGTGGCCAGTTCCGTGCCCGGAGGTCCCGTGCCCCGAGGGCGCGTGCCCGGGCCGCCCGAGCCAGCCGCCCGCGCCGCCCGTGCCGTGGGATGCCCGCCGGTACGCGGCGAGCAGCGCCCGCTCCCTTGCCGTTGCCTGCTCCAGCAGCCGCGCCTCTATGTCGCGGGCGGCTTCCCGGACCAGCCGCACCATGCCGGGGTCGCCGTTGTCCCGCAGGCAGGTGATGTCGAGGACGGCCTCGATGCGTCCGCTGAGCGGGTCCCGCACGGGCGCGCCCGCGCAGGCGAACGGCTGCAGGCAGTCGGCGAAGTGCTCGCGCCCGACCACGTAGCAGGGGCTGCGTTCCGCCAGGGCGGTGCCGACGCCGTTGGTGCCCGCGGTCTGCTCGGAGGCGTCGAAACCGGGCGCGAAGCTCACCGCGTCGAGCCGTTCACGCAGGTGCCGGTCACCGCCGAGGCGCTGGACCATACGGGCCTGTGCGTCACAGAGGGCGACCGTCATGCCGACCTGCGCGAGCGCCGCGGTCAGGTCCATGAGCACCGGGCCGGCCGCGCGCAGGAACCGTTCCTCCAGCGCCAGATCGGGCGCGTACGGGACCACGAGTCGGTGCGGCTCCACCCCCGCGGACCGGCATCGCTTCCAGGAGTCGAGTACCGGGCTCCGGACGTCCGAGTCGACCCGCACACCGGCCATGAACCGCTCGTGGGCATCGACGAGCCCGCCGATGTCGTCCCAGGTGACGGTCAACGGGATCACTTCCTCACCTGGAGGCGGCCCCGTCGCGCACCGCCACTCGGCCCGCCGCCGCGGGGAGTCCTCCAAGTGCTTTCACCCTAGACCTTTTGCGATACAAGTCACAAATTTGTGCGAATACACGGGCCGATTCCGCTGCGTCAAACGGGGCCTGCGGCTCCGTTTGCTGGCGCCTTCGAGCAGGAGGAGCCTCATAGAGAGAGGCCGCTCACGGCCCGCTCCCCGCCGGGCCCCGGTCTTCGACGACGGTCCACCAGGAGGTTCATCATGGGCACAGCCGCAGCCCCCGGCTTCGACACCGAAACCCTGCGCCAGGCCATCGAGGGCCAGAACGCGCAGGCACTCCTTTCGCTGTACGCCGACGACGCCGAGCTCCGCGTCGTCGACCGAAACACCCAGCCCAGCCACCCGAAGGTCATGCACGGTCGCGACCAGATCAGCGAGATGCTCAACGACATCTTCAGCCGCGACATGACCCACAAGGTGGAGCAGTGCGTCGTCCAGGGCGACCACCTCGCGTACACGGAGTCGTGCCAGTACCCCGACGGCGTCAAGGTCTTCGCCAGCTCGATGGTGGAGCTGCGGAACGGCAAGATCGTCGAGCAGACGCTGCTCCAGGAATGGGACGACGAGGGTCAGTAAGCGCTCCGCCGACGGCCCGGGTCACTTCTCCTCCGACCCGGGCCCTCTCCATCCCACCGGCTGCAGCACACCCAGAAGCATCTGCACGAGTTCATCGACGACCTCGTCGAGCGTCGCGTCGACCCAGCCCGAACTCCAGTCGTGCAGCAGGCCGTTGACACTGCCGATGAAAGCCGCGGCGGCGACCCGGTAGTCACGGGACGCCGCCTCGCCGCGTTCAGCGGCGGCTTCGGCCTCGGCGCAGATGAAGTCGATCCAGCGGGAGCGACGGGCCAGCCGCTGCCGTTCGAGACGGGGACTGACGCCGATGATCTCGACGAACGCGATCCGCAGGCGCCGCGGATCGCCGGTGACATCGGCGGCGTAGGAGCGGAAGGCCGCGCCGGCGCGCTCGACGATCGGCCGGCCGTCCGCCTCGGCGAGTCCGGCCAGGGCGGCTTCCTCGGCCCAGTCGTTGACCTGGAGGTGGAGGGCGGCGAGCACGTCCTCCAAGTTGCGGAACTCCTCGTAGAACTGACGCGTCGACAGCCCGGCGGCCTCACTCAGCGCAGCGACAGTCGTGCCGCGGTAGCCGTGGCTGTCGCCGAAGAGCCGTAACCCGGCGTCCAGAAAACGTCGACGCCGCTCGGCCTGCCGCTCCTGGGCGGACTTGCCGCCATAACGCCCGGTCGGCGCCTTGAGCCTGCCCGTCACTGGAGCCTCCTCGGTTTCACGTGTCACACAGGTGACCAATTTTGTCGCCTTCGACGTCTTGTGTAGAGCGGCATCGACTCCTTACTTTCCAGTAAGTAACTCTGAACGTCCGCGTCTTCAGACTCCCCCTCCCGCAGCCCTTGTCATGCGCCCAACATCCAGGAGAAGTCCATGACCGCCTTCAAAGCCCGGCACGTCGGCTCCGTCGCAGCCGCCCTCGCCCTGACCGTCGCCGGGTCGGCGGCGGCCACGGCCGAAACTCAGGACGCCTCCAGCAGCGCCAGGAACGCCGCCGCTGACCTGCGCGAGGTGATGTTCGTCGGCAACAACTGGGACGGCACCGCCGACGTCATCAAGCCCGGCGGCGACCTCGCGAAGATCGGCCGGATCAACGTCATCCCGGACAAGGAGGAGCGGATCGCGGAGATCAACGCCGACCCGATCAAGTGGATCTACTTCACGGCCATCCGCAACGGCGTCGGCGAGGGCCATGACCAGTACGTCGACGACATGTACTCCACGCCGGACGGCTCGGCCATGGTGGTCTCCCGGCCCAGCTTCGCCGATGTCGTGTCGATCGACCTCGCCACCGGGAAGATCAACTGGCGCTTCCCCGTGTCGGGTTACCGTTCCGACCACATGGCGGTCTCCCCCGACGGCAAGCGCGTCGCCGTGTCGGCCTCGATCTCCAACACCGTGCACGTCCTCGACATCGTCACCGGCAAGCAGGTCGGCTCCTTCAAGACCGGCGACAAGCCGCACGAGAACGTCTTCACCGAGGACGGCAAGCACTTGTGGAACATGTCCATCGGGGACGTGAACACCGCGACCGACGCCCACTGGCTGGACTGGACGAAGGGCGACCGCAAGATCACCGTCGTCGACGCGAACACGTACGAGCAGGTCAAGGTCATCGACATGCGTGAGCGGCTCGACGCCTTCGGCCGCAAGGACCTGTCCGACGCCGTACGTCCCGTCTCCTTCACCCCGGACGAGTCGAAGCTCTACTTCCAGGTGTCGTTCTTCAACGGCTTCGTCGAGTACGACGTGGCGAGCGACAAGATCACCCGGGTGAAGACGCTGCCCAAGAACCCGTCGACCAGCGAGGACCGTACGACCTGGGTCAACGACTCGCGCCACCACGGCATGTCGATGAGCCCCAAGGGCGACAAGCTGTGCATCGCCGGGACGATGGACGACTACGCGACCATCGTCGACCGCGACTCCCTCCAGGAGGGCCCGCTCGTCACCGCCTCGAAGCCCTACTGGGCCACGGTGAGCGGTGACGGCAAGTCCTGCGTCATCTCCGAGAGCGGCTCCGACCGGGTCACCTCCATCGACTTCGCCACGGGCAAGAAGACGGCATCGGTGGAGGTCGGCGACCACCCTCAGCGCGTACGCCTGGCGAAGGTGCCGACGGACTGGACGGGCCCGTCCGCGTAAGCGCTCCGCTGGTTGGGCAGTTCGAAGCTGCGGGTCCGTCGTGGCTGGTCGCGCCCACGCGGCGGAGCCGCACATTTGATACAGCCCCGCGCCCCTAAGAGGCCTGCGGCCTCTCTAGGGGCGCGGTACCGCACTGGACCTCAGCAGACCCGTTTAACCTGCCTTCGAAGCAGCCCAGTTGGCCAGTTCCGTCCGTGCAGCCTTCAGCAGCTCCGCGGACGGGGCCTTCGCGCCATTGGTGACCAGGGCGTAGTGCGTGCCCGAGTCGGGGGCCGTCAGGAGCAGTCGACGGCTGCCCGTGCCGCCCGGCTCGTCGGCCACCGCGATCGGGGTGGTCTTCGTGTACGAGGGCGGGGTCGCCGTCGTACCGAGGTCCGAGACCACCGTGGTGGAGGACGTCGGGAAGGACGCGGGCAGGTGCAGTTCGGTGGGCGCCGAGCTGCCGTCGGAGCGCCACATGTGCAGGGCGTACTGGCCCGAGCCCACGAGTTCCTTCACCCGCGGAAGCGAGTCCGGCACCGGGTTCCACGTCAGCGTCTTCGAACCGTCACGCGAACGGTCCTCGTAGGTGAACGCGACCGTGCTGCCAGCGGTGGCCGTCGGGTAGACGCGGTCGAGGAGCCGGGCGTCCTGGCGCAGTACGGCCTTGCCGGAGTCGTCGAGGCGTACGGCGGACAGGTCCTCGTCGTTCCAGGCGTCGCCGTGGGTGAGGACCTTGTCGGGGTTGCCGTTCATCGGCTCCTTGTGGCGGCCGTTGTAGATGTCCCACTGCCACTGCGAACCGGAGAGCACCGAACCGGAGTCGGTCGGGTTGGACCACCAACTCGCCCCCGGCACCCGGGAGTCGAGAGCCTGGTACATGCCCTTGAGGACGGTCGGGGCCTTGTCGGAGACCAGCCCCGCCAGCGGATGGCCGAACTCACTGACAATCCCGGCCGTACCCGCCACCGAGGCACGGTCACGCACCATGGCGAAGTCCTTGCTGTACTGGCCGTCGCCCGCCTTGCCCGGCATGAAGATGCCGGAGATGGCCTTCTGGTCGTAGAAGTGGGTGTTGAAGACGTAGTCCGGGCCGAGTTTGCCCGCGTCGAGGAGGCCGCCTTCCTGCTTCTGGAAGTCGAGGTTGGCGTTCCAGAAGAGGTTCGGCTCCACGAAGGCCGGCTTGTCCTGCCAGCCGGCCGCGTCCATCCGGGCGCGGAACTTCTCGTAGAACGGCCACAGGACGTCCTTCTCCCACGCCCGGCTTGTCTGCCCGGAGCCCAGCGTGCCCGGGTGCGGTTCGTTGTACGGGTCGAAGCCGATGACGCCCGCGAACTGGGCGTCGGTCAGGTTCTGTTCGACGTACGCCATCGTCTTCTGGGCGGTCGTGAGGAAGGCGTCCTGGAGCCCGTACTTGTTGTGCCAGAAGTCGTGGGTCGCCTGAGTCACGGCCTTGTTCTGGGTGATGTTCTGGCCCCAGAAGGGACAGATCCCGCAGTACTCGTCCGGGTAATTCCCCGCTTCTACGGCCCACTTGGGGGCTCCGTCGCCGGTGTACCAGCTGTCCGCGTCGAAGAGGTGGCGCGAGTACAGGTCCTGGTGGAAGTCCGGGTACACCCTGATCCCGGCGTCGAGGAAGGCGCGCATCTGGCCGGTGGCGGCGGCGAGATACTCGGCGCTGACCTTGCCGCGTTCGGGTTCGGCGTACGCCCAGGAGAGCAGGAAGCGGACCGAGTTGCCGCCGCCCAGTGCCCGGAGCGCGGTCGCGGACTTCTTGGCGTCGGCGACCGATGCGAAGGGCAGGCCGTTGTTCTCCGCCAGTTTCGTCTCACCGGAGACGTTGTAGCCGCGGAGCACCACCTCGCGGCCGAGGCCGTCGGTGAAGCGGCCGTTCTTGACCGTGAGGGTGGACGCGGCGGCTCCGTCGAACCAGAGGTCGTCGGGCAGTGCGGTGGCGCGCTGGGCGCCCGCCGTGGTCAGCAGGCCGGTGAGCAGCACGAACGCGCCGAGCACAGGCATACGCAATCGGAGCATGTCCGTCATCTTTGACATGCCCATTACGTTCGCAGCGCTCTACTGGCCACGTCAACACATCTGACTCCAGAGTAAGTACCCAATTTACTCGCGAGTAAGTGACCTTCCCCTCAAGGGCAGTTCGCCGTCACGCGCCGACACGTCGGGTCACGTTGAGTAGGCACTCCTTGCGGTCCAGCGGGTTGTGATCGGTGCGCGGTACTCGGGGAACGGGCCCCGGGCGACCGGTGCGTAGCGTCATGTCCCGTCCACTGCCCAGGGCTGATGTCCCGGGCTTGCTGCTCGGGTCATCACTGGCGGTGATGAGGCCCGGCTGCGTCCAGCTCTCACGCGGCGAGGGTGAGGGCAGGGGCCTGTGACTCGGCCCCGCGGACCCACGCCATCCAGCCGCGATCGGCGATGTTGTGGGACGCGTTCAGGTCGGCGTGCTCAACGAAGCCGCAGGACCTGCAGGTGAAGACGGCCTGGGAGGGCCGGTTGCGTTTGTCGATGTGGTGGCACCGGGAGCATTCCCGGCTGGTGTTCGCCGGGTCGACGTACACCAGCGGGACGCCGGCGCGCTGGGCCTTGTAGGTGATGAAGGTGCCGAGCTGGCGGAAGGACCAGGAGTGCAGCGTGACGCGTTGGGGCTTGCGTAGCCGTGCCCGCTCGCGGATGCCCGTGAGGTCTTCCAGGGCGATCCCGCGCGCGGTGCGTTCAGCCTCCGCCACGATGCTCTTGCTGATCTTGTGGTTGATGTCCCGGGCCCGGCGGGCTTCCTTGCCCGCGTGCTTCCTCGCCCGCCGCTTGGCGGACTTGGTGTTCTTCTTCTGCAGCTTGGAGCGCAGCTTGCGGTCCGCCTCCCGGCGCTGGTTCATGCGTCGTCCGCAGTGGCGTGTGCCGGTGGAGGTGGAGGCGATGTTCACGATCCCCAGGTCCACGCCGAGGAACCCCGCCGGGTGGGCGTTCGCCATGGCCTCGGGAATGTCGCAGGTCGCGATCAGATACCACTGGCCGTCTCGGCGCAGCAGGTCCGACTCACCCTTGCGGTGCGCGGCCAGGACGGCGAGCTGGCCGCCCTGGCCGGTGAAGGCGAGGTTCTTCATGCGGCCGGTCGTGGTCCAGATCGACACCGTGCGCTCGGGTATCTGCCAGGACAGGCAGCGGTCGTCGTAGGGCTGGGCCGCGTCCTTGCGGAAGGTGATCGGTTTGCCGGTGGCCTTGGTGTGCCGCTTCGAGCCGGGCTTGCCGAGGTTCCCGGCCTTCAGGTTCGCCTTCAGCGTGGTGTAGGCGTCGGCGACCTTGCGCAGCACGTGCAGGGCGGGCTGCGCGGACAGACCCCGCGCCTTCAGCTCGCCGTAGGCCATCGCCTGCAGCCGGGCCCGGGAGGTCACCTGGTGCTCGTACGCCAGGGCGGACAGCCAGTTGGCCGCCTCGTTACAGGCATGCAGAGTCGCCTCAAGTGCCGACGCCTGTTCCGGCGTCGGCAGCAGCTTCACTCGCACCACCAGCTTCACAACCCCGGACCGTAGTACGACAACCACACACACGACCGCCGTTCACTCACAGGTCACCACCATCAGCGACCTATGGGACAGTTGTTCGCATGCTACGGCTCCGCCGGGCAGCCGTGAGAGAACCCGCGCGCCGGCCCCGACGCGATGTGGCATGCCCTGGAGGGCAATCTCTGCCGGTGCACCGGCTATCAGTCGTGCGCGCGGTGCTCGACGCCTCCGGGCAAGAAGACGGGCAGGAGGTGTCGGCATGACCGACCAGATCACCGAACGGGACGGCGGCACGGCCGTCTCCGTCCGGACCGACCTGAAGGTGACCGGACGCCCGGCCCAGTTCGGTCGCGGCGTCCGGCCGAAGTGGGCGACAGGCTGGTCGGCCAGTTCGCGACGTGCCTGTCCGAGCAACTGGACCCAGCCACCGCGCCCGAGGTGAGCCCACGCCCGCCGAGCCGATCGATCTCGTACGGACGGCGGGGCCTCGCTCGCCAAACGCGCCGTGACCGCGGCGGCGGCCGTCACGGTGGTACTCGGCGTGCTGGGGCGGCTCAGGGGCCGTCGCGGGAGTCGGCGCTGAGCGCTTCGTGATGACGGGGCGGCAGCCGGTGCAGCGTCACGTCGGTCAGCCGGCCGCCGTCGACGAGCGCGGTCATGTACGTGCAGTGCGGCTGGCGTCGGCGGTCCGTGGGTGAGCCGGGGTTGAGCAGGCGCAGGCCGCTCGGTGCCGTGGTGTCCCAGGGGATGTGGCTGTGGCCGAAGACAAGGACGTCGAGGTCGGGGTAGCGGGCGGCGCAGCGGCGTTCGCGGCCCGCAGCGGCGCCGGTTTCGTGGACGACGCCGAGGTGCAGGCCGTCCAGTTCGGCGCGGGCCACTTCGGGCAGGCGCGCTCTGAGCTCGGGGCCGTCGTTGTTGCCGTAGACGCCGATCAGCCGCCGCGACCGGCTCTCCAGGAGGTCGAGGGTGGCTGCGTCCACCCAGTCGCCGGCGTGGATCACGACGTCGGCGCGCGGGAGTTCGGCGAGGAGCGGTGCCGGGAGTTCCTTGGCGCGCTTGGGGAGGTGGGTGTCGGACGTCAGCAGGAGGCGGAGCACGCCTGAAAGCCTAGGGCGGATCGAGGTGGCGTACCGCTCAGCTCAGGGCGATCTCGCACCAGACCTGTTTGCCCCCGCTCACCGGCACCGTGCCCCACGCCGCCGACAGGGCCTCGACCAGGAGGATGCCCCGGCCGCCGGTGGCTTCCCAGCCGATGCTGCTGGGTTTGATGGGGGTGCGGGGGGAGATGTCGGCGACCGCTACGCGGAAGCGGTTGTTGATGAGGGTGAGGTCCAGCCGGACCTGGCCGTCGGTGTGGACGAGGGCGTTGGTGACGAGTTCGGAGACGACCAGGAGGATGGCGTCGGTCTGCTGGGTGACGCCCCAGGCGCGCAGCGTGCGCTTGGTGAAGCGGCGGGCGTGGCCTACGGCCTGGGGAACGCGCCATACCGTCCACGACTCGCGCTCGGGGCGCAGCGCCATGCCGTCGTAGCGCATGAGCAACAGGGCTACGTCGTCGGAGCGGTTGGCGTACGTGAGCAGGGCGTCGGCCACGAGGCCGAGGTGGGCGGGGTCGGAGGCCGCCATCTGGTCGGCCATGCGGCGCAGGCCGTCCTCGAGGTCGAGTTCGGCGGACTCGACGAGACCGTCCGTGGTCAGGGCCAGCAGCGCGCCCGGCCGCAGCGGTATCTCGGTCATCGGGAACTCGGCCTGGGTGACGACGCCGAGCGGGGGTCCGCCCTCCGTAACCACGATCTCGGTGCTGCCGTCGGGGTGGCGCAGGACCGGAGGCAGATGTCCGGCCCGTACGCACCAGGCGATGCCCTCCTCCATGTCGACGTCGACGTAGGCGCAGGTGGCGAAGAGGTCGGTCTCCATGTCCATGAGGAGCCGGTTGGCGTGCGAGACCACCACGTCCGGGGGGTGCCCTTCGACGGCGTACGCGCGCAGGGCGGTGCGCATCTGGCCCATGAGGGTGGCGGCTCCGGCGTTGTGGCCCTGGACGTCGCCGATGACGAGGGCGACATGGTTGTCGGGCAGCGGGATCACGTCGTACCAGTCGCCGCCGACCTCCAGGCCCGCGGTGGTGGGCAGATAACGGGCGACGGCGACCCCGCCGGGCAGGGTGGGCAGCCGGCGCGGAAGCAGCGTGCGCTGCAGCGTGCCGACGAGTTCGTGTTCGGCGTCGAAGGCGTGGGCGCGCATCAGGGCCTGGCCGGCGAGCCCGGCGGAGGCGGTGAGCAGGGCGCGTTCGTCGGGGCCGAAGTCGTGCGGGGCGTCCCAGCCGATCAGGCAGGCGCCGGCCATGCGTCCGCCGGCCGGCAGCGGCAGGACGGCGAGGCCGCCGGGGCCGACGTCGGCGAGCGCGGGTTCGAGTGGTGTCCCGGCGGGCCAGATCGCGGCGCGGCCCTCGCGCAGGGCGGCGGCCAGGGTCGGCATGGTGCGTATGGGCGCGTCGGGCCATTCCGAGCGCCATTCGGTGCGCCACACCTCGGGCCAGGCTTCTGGTTCGGGCGGGTCGAGGACGGTGACGACGAGCCGGTCGCCCTCGAGTTCGGCCAGTGCGATCCGGTCGGCCTGCAGCGGCTCGCGCAGGGCGGTGACGACGGCCTGGCTGACGTCGCGGACGGTGCCGGCGGAGGCTAGGGCGGCGGCGAGGCGCTGGACGCGGGCCACCTCGTTGACGCCGGGCCGCAGTTTCGAGGCGTCCGCGACGGTGCCCACGAGCCGGTCCGGCTGCCCGTCGCCCCCGGGCAGCAGCCGTCCGCGCAGCCTGAGCCACTTCTGCTCCCCGGTGGGCCGGCGGATGCGGAACTCCAACTCGCGGTCGCCGATGGACATATGGTCCGCCTCGACCACGGACATCAGCGAGGGCAGGTCCTCCGGCACGGTCATGCCCAGCAGCGTCTCGACCTTGCCGTCGAACTCCTCGCGCCCGATGCCGAACAGCTCCAGCGTCTCGTCGTCGACCTCGACCCGCCCGGTGTCCATGGCCAGGCTGAATGAGCTGCGGGGCAGCAGGTCCTCTGCCGCCAGTGCGTCCTCGGGCGCGGGCCGGGACTGCTCCGGGCAGACCATGGCCTCGGCGAGCAGCCCGAGACAGTGGCGGTCCTCGGTGTCGAAGCCGTCGGAGCTGTCGGTCACGGCGAGCAGACAGCCGCCGCCGTGCGGGCCCGTGGGCAGGGGCAGGGCGGCCAGCGAGTAGTCCCCCGCGGACGTCCGCGGGGTGTCGGGTCCTGCGGCGACTTCCTCCGGGCCGAGCCAGAGCGGCTGTCCCAGGCGGTACGACTCCGCCGCGGGCGAGTTGCCGGTCAGCGGGTAGCTGTCGCGCAGCCCGTACAGGGAGAGCGGTACGCCCGCCGACTCGAGCAGGGTGAGCCGGTCGCCCTCCCCGGCCGCGTCGCCGTTCCTGGGGGCGTCGCCGTCCCCGGGCGCGTAGACGGCGGCGACGACCGCGCCGCTGAAGACCAGGACCAGCTCGATGACACCGCGTAGCCGCTCCGGGGAGCCGCGGTCGGCGTTGAGGGTCTTGAGGGCAAGTTCGGCACGCAGCGTTCGTGTTCTGCGTCCCGCAGCGCCGTCACTGACCACGTCCGCAATTACAGCGCGTCCGGGACGCATGCGCAGCCCCTACGGCGGTACGTGATCGGCGGTCACTGTGGGTGCTCCCTGTGCGCGAACCCCGTACAAGAGAGAGCCTTGACGCCTGGGGCTGCTTCACGCCTGCTCCGGGTTCTGCCGTGGGAGGAGGTGGTCGGCGTGTCCGACCAGACGTCCGGGCGGCAGTCGGAGCGCACGGCGGCACCGGTCGGCCGGCCGCTGCTGTCGCTGACGCTGGCCGCGATCATGGACGATGTCGGCGCCCACTCCGGCGCGGTCTATCTGCTGGCTCCGGGCGAGCAGGTGCTGGAGATGGCCGTGATGGCGGGCCTGCCGCGGGCCTTCGCGGCGCCCTGGGAGCGGGTGGGGCTGAGCGCGCCGGTCCCGGTGGCGAAGGCGGTACGCGACCGGCGGCTCGTGTGGGTCGGCGGCGAGGAGGACATGGCCCGCGACTATCCGCGGATCGCCGTGGTCCTGCCGTATCCGTTCGCGCTGGCGGCGGTGCCGGTGGCGACCGAGCGTGCCGTGTATGGGGCGATCTTCGTGACCTGGCCGGGTACGCGCCCGGCAGAGCTGTCCGACCGGGAGCGGGACCATCTCACCGCGGCCTGCGGCCGGCTCGCGCTCCGCCTTGAGCGGGCCGCCGAGGAGGGCCACCCGGTGCGTCCCGAGCCGGATCTGCTGGCCCCGGCGTCGGCGGCGACCGTGGCGGGCACGCTGGGCGCGGTGGAGGCCGTGCGGATGGTGGCGCGGCTGCCGTACGGGCTGTGCGCGCTGGATCTGCACGGGCGGATCAGCTTCGCCAACGCGGCGGCCGGCGAGTTGCTCGGGACGCCGGTCAGCGCGCTGCTGGGCTCGCATCTGTGGGCGTGCGTGCCGTGGCTGAACGACCCGGTCTTCGAGGACCGCTACCGTGCCGCGCTGCTGGGCCAGCAGGTGACGTCGTTCGTGGCGCTGCGACCGCCGGCCGACTGGCTGTCGTTCCGGCTGTATCCCAGTACGAACGGGCTGAGCCTGAGGATCTCCCGGGCGCGGTCGGCCGAGGGGACCGGCCGCACCGGGCAGCGGCCCGAGAACGGTGGCTCACGTCTGGTCACCATGGCGCACATCCTGAACCTTGCCGGCGCGCTCACCAAGGCGGTGGGTGTCCAGGACGTGGTGCAGCTGGTCGCGGACGAGATTGCGCCCGCCGTCGGCAGCCAGGCGCTGATGCTCCTGGGCTCGCAGGGCGGACGGCTGCATGTGCTGGGGCACCGCGGTTATCCGGACCCCCATGCCGTGGAGCGGTTCGACGGGATGTCGCTCACCGCGCAGTCGCCCGGGGTACACGCGCTGTCCAGCGGGGTGCCCGCCTTCTTCGAGTCCCGCCGGCAACTGGAGCGGCTCTATCCGGAGCAGCACCCGGCACGGGACGGCATGGCGGCCTGGGCGTATCTGCCGCTGATCGCGTCGGGCCGGCCGGTGGGCACCTGTGTCCTCGCCTACGCCGAGCCGCATCATTTCCCCGCCGACGAGCGTGCCGTGCTGACCAGCATGAGCGGGCTGATCGCGCAGGCGCTGGAGCGGGCGCGGCTGTACGACGTCAAGCACCAGCTCGCGCACGGACTGCAGGCGGCGCTGCTGCCGCACTCGCTGCCGTCGCTGCCCGGTATCGAGGCGGCCGCCCGGTATCTGCCCGCCACCCGTGGCATGGAGATCGGCGGCGACTTCTACGACCTGGTGCCGACGCCGGGCGGGGCTGTGGCGGTGATCGGGGATGTGCAGGGGCACAACGTCACGGCGGCCGGGCTGATGGGGCAGATCCGGACCGCCGTACGCGCGTACACGACCGTCGGCCAGCCGCCCGAGGAGGTCATGAGCAGCACCAATCGGCTGCTGATGGATCTGGGCAGCGACCTTTTCGCCAGCTGTGTGTATCTGCGTCTCGATCCGGCGCGAGGGAAGGCCGTGATGGCTCGGGCCGGGCATCCGCCGCCGCTGCTTCGGCGGCCCGACGGGCAGGTGCGGGTGCTTGATCTGGCCGGGGGGCCGCTGCTCGGGATCGATGCGGTGGCTACGTATCCGACGACACAGGTGTCGCTCGCGCCCGGGTCCGTGCTCGCGCTCTACACGGACGGGTTGATCGAGTCGCCCGGTGCCGATATCGAGGAGGCGTTGGCTCGGCTTGCGGGGCGGCTCACTGAGATCGGGGATCAGCCGCTGGAGGAGTTGGCCGATGCGGTTGTTCGTCACAGTGGGACTGAGTTGGAGCGGGTGGATGACGTGGCGCTGCTGTTGCTTCGGGCCACTGGCTCCGCTTGAGACGGGTGTCTAACCTGCGGGCCGGTTGGGGCTGGTCGCGCAGTTCCCCGCGCCCCTGAGAGGGCTGGGGTACGGATTCAACCTGCCGGTTCGTCGTGGCTTGGCGCGCAGTTCCCCACGCCCCTGACGGGGCTGAGGTGCGGATTCAACCTGCCGATTCGTCGTGGCCTGGCGCGCAATTCCCCGCGCCCCTGACGGGACTGAGGTGCGGATTCAACCTGCCGATTCGTCGCGGCCTGGCGCGCAATTCCCCGCGCCCCTGACGGGACTGAGGTGCGGATTCAACCTGCCGATTCGTCGCGGCCTGGCGCGCAATTCCCCGCGCCCCTGACGGGGCTGAGGTGCGGATTCAACCTGCCGATTCGTCGTGGCCTGGCGCGCAATTCCCCGCGCCCCTTGCGGGGGCCAAACGCGAGGCGGCCCGGCTCTCCCGCCGGAGAGCCGGGCCGCCCCGTTACGGCCGCCGTTCTGCGCGTACGGCCGGAATCTGCTGGGTGTCAGCCGGTCAGGCCCGCGATGAGGCCGGACTCTTCCTCGGCGCCGGCTTCCTCTTCGACGCCCGCCTGATCACCGGCACCGGCCTCTTCGCCGGCGCCCTCTTCTTCGCCGGCGCCAGCGCCCGCGCCACCGGCGCCGTCCTCTTCACCGGCGCCCATGCCACCGGCACCCTCTTCCTCGCCGACGCCGCCGTCGGCTCCGCCGTCGCCGAGCGTCGCGCCCGTCGCCTCCAGGGCGGTGGTGACCGGCTGGAAGAAGGTCTCGCCGCCCACCGTGCAGTCGCCGCTGCCGCCGGAGGTCAGGCCTATCGCGCTGTTCTCGTTGAACAGGGAGCCGCCGCTGTCGCCGGGCTCGGCGCAGACGTCGGTCTGGATGAGGCCGGTGACCGTGCCCTCCGCGTAGTTCACGGTGGCGTTGAGGGCGATGACCGTACCGGAGTCCTGGCCGGTGGTGCTGCCCATACGGGTCACCGGCATGCCGACCTCGGCCTCGGCGGCCTGCGCGATGTCGACCGTCTCGTTCTCGAGGTTCACCGTGCTGGGTGCCTCGGTGGCCGGGTCGTCGTAGTTGACGAGCCCGAAGTCGCCCTCACCGGGGAACGTGGCCGTCTGAGCGTCGACCGTACCGATCGGCGCGCCACCCTCCTCCTCCGACCACTCGGCGGCCGCGACAGCGCAGTGACCCGCGGTCAGGAAGGCGGGGTCGCCCTCGGCGTTGGTGACGTTGAAGCCGAGCGAGCAACGCGAACCGCCACCGAAGATGGCGTCACCGCCCGCGGCGAACGTCTTGAACTCACCGGCGGACCTCTTGACGGATGCCATGTCCCCGCCGAGCGACTTGACCGTCGACTCCAGCTGGTCCCAGTTCGAGCCCTTGACCGTGCTGTCGGCCGTGACCTGGATCTTGTTGGTCCTCGGGTCGACGGACCAGGCCGTACCGGGGATGGTCGCCTCGGACTTCAAGGTCTGCTCGGCGGCCTTGAGTTCGGACATGCTGTTGTCGACCTCGCGGACGACCGCGCCCGCCTGCTCGGCCCCGACGATGATGTTGTTGTTGTCGCCCACGACGTTGATGATCAGCTGCTGCTGTTCCTTGTCGTAGTACGAGCCGGCGAACGCCTCACCGAGGAGCGCCTCGAGCTCCGAGGACAGTTCGGACGCCTGCGCGGCGTTGACCGTCTTCGGGGCCGCGGAGGAGGAGCCGCTTCCCTCGTCCTGGGACGCCATGGCGTTGGGCAGGATCAGTGCCGCCGCTCCGAGCGCCGCCACGCTGCCCGCTGCGATTACGGCCTTGCGCTTTGGTGTTCGCTTGTGACTCAACTTCTTGACCTCCTGTGGGGACGGGGTCCGCGCTGCCGCTTGGCAGCTGATGGCGGCGCCTGGATGCCGACTGGTACGGATGTGGCGCTCGGGGTGTTCAACTCCCTTGCGGGACTTCCTCGTCCACTCGCCCTCCGCTACCGCGGAGTGACAGCGTGTTGGCCATAGAGACCGGAATCCTGGCTTCAGGAAATCTGCACACCGATTGCGCAGCCACGTCACGGGCGTTGGGGAATCTGCACAACGATTCGATGCCCGCCGCCTCATTGGTTAGGGAGTGTCTGTTTCGCCAGTACGGCCGCAAGGGCATCGGTGCGATCACACCGGGGATCGTGTGAAGAAGTGGCTACCGATGCGTGCGCAGGCGTGCACGGTTGGGCCCCTGTCTCCCGCAAATGCCCTGATCACATGGGCCGTTGATTGGAAGCGTGGCGCGGGAGCGTGCTTTGATCCATCGCACCGCAGGGGTCACCCCACGGTCCCGGAGACGGGTGCCTGAGCCTTGCGGACGCGGCCGACCATCTGTCCCCCAGAGGGGGCCGCTCCCCCCTTGTGAATACCAATAGGAAGGGAAGTTCCATCATGAACTCCACCCCCCAGGTCGAGACCGTCGAGATCTCGGACGCCGACCTCGACACCGTCTCCGGCGGCCTGCAGGTCAACGCCCTGGGCACCGTCACCGGCGCGCTGGACTCCGTTGCCCCGGTTTCGGGCATCGTTGACACGGCCGTCAGCACCGTCGAGGGCACGACCGGCCTGAACACCGCCCCGGTCACCGGCCTGGTCGCCGGCCTCTGAGCGCATCAGCGTGCCGTGAGTCCCGGAACCGTCCAACGGTTCCGGGGCTTCCGGGTGTCGTGAACCAGTCTGTCGTACGGCTGTTGTCCATCCATTCCGTACGTCCTGTCGTCCGCAGGTGAGGGAAAGTTCCCCGTGCAGTTCCGCCAACAGGCCCTCGCCAAGCTCCAGTCACCGGAGGAGCTCGATCTTCCGGTGCGCTTCGCCCGCCCGCAGGGCTGGCTCGTGTTGTCCGTGACGGTGGTCGTGATGGCCGCCGCCTCCGTCTGGGCCGTCACGGGATCCGTCGCCTCCACGGTGACCGCGCCCGCCATCCTCACGCACGGGCAGGGCAGTTACGTACTACAGAGCCCCGTTTCCGGCCAGGTCACCGCGGTGCTCGCCGAGCAGGGCGAGCGGCTCGCCGCCAACTCCCCCGTACTGAAGGTCCGTACGGCGAAGGGCGAGACAGTCGTACGCACCGTCGCCGCGGGCCGGGTCAACGCCCTCGCCGCCACGATGGGCGCCATCATCCAGACCGGTGCGAACGTCGCCTCCGTCGAGAAGGTCAAGGACGCCGACGACCCGCTGTTCGCGACGGTGTACGTGCCCGCCGAGAACGCCGCCACGATTCCCGACGACGCGGCCGTGGACCTCACCGTCCAGTCGGTGCCCACGCAGGAGTACGGAGTGCTGCGCGGCCATGTGAAGAAGGTCGACCGCAGCGCCCAGACACCGCAGCAGATCAGCGCCTTCCTCGGCGACAACCAGCTGGGCGAGCAGTTCACCAAGGACGGGCGGCCGGTGGCCGTGCTCGTCCGGCTCGACCGTTCGTCCGGCACGAAGTCCGGCTATGAGTGGTCGTCCACGGAGGGCCCGCCGTTCCGGCTGGACTCCATGACCATGGCCTCCGCCTCGATCCGGATGGCCGACGAGCGTCCTATCGATTGGCTGCTGCCGTGACCGCCCCCCAGGAAACCGGCACCGGCACCGCGGAGTCCCAACTCCCGCCGCCCGTACGGGGCCGACGCCGCGCCGCTCCGCCGAAGCGCACCGTCCCCAAGGGCCGCCGCAAGACCGTCCGCACGCCCACCGTCCTCCAGATGGAGGCTGTGGAGTGCGGCGCCGCCTCGCTCGCCATGGTGCTCGGCCACTACGGGCGGCACATCCCGCTCGAAGAGCTGCGTATCGCCTGCGGTGTCTCGCGGGACGGCTCACGTGCGAGCAATCTCCTGAAGGCGGCGCGCAGTTACGGCCTCACCGCCAAGGGCATGCAGATGGACACGGCGGCGCTCGCCGAGGTGCGCGCCCCGGCGATCCTCTTCTGGGAGTTCAACCACTACGTCGTCTACGACGGCATGGGGCGCCGCTTCGGCCGCCGCGGGGTGCACATCAACGACCCCGGCAAGGGCCGCCGCTTCATACCCATGGAGGACTTCGACACCAGCTTCACCGGTGTCGTCCTGGTCATGGAACCGGGTCCCGACTTCGAGAAGGGCGGCCGCAAACCGGGCGTCCTGGGAGCCATGCCGGCCCGGCTGCGCGGGACGTCGGGCACCATGCCCGCCGCAGTGCTGGCGAGTCTGCTGCTGGTGGCGGTCGGGGCGGCGGTGCCCGCGCTAAGCCGTACGTACATCGACATGTTCCTGATCGGCGGGCAGACCTCGCTGCTCACCGTGCTGTTCGCCTCGATGGGCGCGACCGTGCTGCTCACGGTCGTGCTGACCTGGTTGCAGCAGGCGAACCTGCTGCGCGGACGGATCATCTCCTCGACGCTGAGCAGCGCGAAGTTCCTGCGGCATCTGCTGCGGCTGCCCGTCACGTTCTTCTCCCAGCGCAGTCCGGCCGACCTGGTGCAGCGGCTCCAGTCGAACGACGCGGTGGCCGAGACGCTGGCCCGGGATCTCGCGGCGGCGGGCGTGGACGCGGTCGTGGTGGTGCTGTACGCGGTCCTGCTCTACACCTACGACCCGCAGCTCACAGCCGTGGGCATCGGGGTCGCGCTGCTCAACCTGGTGGCGATGCGGGTGGTGATCCGGCTGCGGGCGACGCGTACCGCCAAGCTGCGCGCGGACAGCGCACGGCTCACCAACACGGCGTACACCGGGCTGCAGTTGATCGAGACGATGAAGGCGACCGGCGGTGAGGACGGCTACTTCCGCAAATGGGCCGGGCAGCACGCCACCACACTCGAGGAGCAGCAGCGGCTCGGTGTGCCGAGCGCCTGGCTGGGTGTGGTCGCGCCGACGCTGGCGACGCTCAACAGCGCGCTGATCCTGTGGATCGGCGGAATGCGGGCCGTGGAGGGCCATATCTCCGTCGGTCTCCTCGTGGCGTTCCAGGCGCTGGTGACCCGCTTCACCGCGCCGATCACCCGCCTCAACGGCGTCGCCGGCCGCATCCAGGACTTCGCCGCCGACGTGGCCCGCCTGAAAGACGTCGAGAACTTCGCGGCCGACCCCCTCTACTCACGGCCGGGCGCGGGCGACAGCACCCGCCGACTGCACGGCCATGTGGAGCTGGAGAACATCACGTTCGGCTACAGCCCGCTCGACAAGCCGCTGCTGTCCGGTTTCTCGCTGACGGTCGGTCCGGGTCAGCAGGTGGCGCTCGTCGGCGGTTCCGGCAGCGGCAAGTCGACCGTGTCCAGGCTGATTTCGGGACTCTACGCGCCCTGGGAGGGCGTCATCCGGATCGACGGACAGCGGCTGGAGGACATCCCCCGCGGCGCGCTCGCGGCCTCCGTGTCCTTCGTCGACCAGGACGTCTTCCTCTTCGAGGGCACGGTCCGCGACAACATCGCACTGTGGGACCCCTCGGTCCCGGAGGACGCCGTGGTCGCGGCGCTCCAGGACGCGGCGGTGTACGACGTCGTGATGCGCCGCCCCGGTGGCATCCACAGCAAGGTCGAGCAGGACGGCCGTAACTTCTCCGGCGGCCAGCGTCAACGCCTGGAGATAGCACGGGCGTTGGTGCGCAGGCCCAGCATCCTCGTCCTCGACGAGGTGACCAGCGCCCTGGACGCGGAGACCGAGCAGATCGTGATGGACAACCTGCGCAAGCGCGGCTGCGCCTGCGTGGTGATCGCACACCGGCTCAGCACCGTGCGCGACAGCGACGAGATCGTGGTCCTCCAGCACGGCACGATCGTGGAACGCGGGCGCCATGACGCCCTGGTGGCGGCCGGCGGCCCGTACGCCGAGCTGGTCAGGGAGCGCTGACATGACATCCGTACCCGACCAGCAGCATCAACAGCCCGTCGCCGAGGGCGACTACGTGCTCGCCGCGCTCGGCGGCATGGGCACTCCGGTCGACGGCTCCGGCCTCACCCGCCTGGACCTCGAAGGCCCGCACGTGCTGTGGCTCGTCGCCTCCGGCGCCATGGACCTCTTCGCGGTCGACGCGGTCCAGCAGGGCCACTGGCACCACCTCGGCCGCCTCGAAGCTGGCACACTGCTGCTCGGCCCGGTCGCCGGACCGCAGCACAGCCTGATCGGCAGGCCCCTGCGCGAGTGCGTCCTGCGCCGTATCGAGATGCGAGAGCTGTACCAGCCGCCGCAGACCGAGACATGGACGTACGACGCGTACGGCAACCCCGTGTTCGTACCCCCGGCCACCAGCCCCCTGGAGTACGCCCTCTCCCTGGGTGTCGGCCGCGGCCTGGCCATCCTCTTCGAGGCGCCCCTCGCGACCGAGCGGGGCGCGGCCCTGACCGACGACGACATCCTGTGGATGCAGGTGCCGCCGGGCAGTGTGCAGTACGGGTCGGTGTACGGCGCCGAGGCCGCGGCCGATCTGCTGGTGGACCCGGCGATGTGGCAGGCCATGGTCGACCAGCAGTACCGGCTGCTCGCCACCCTCGACCGCTGGATCGAGCAGCTGGAACGCACCCATGAGGACCGTACGGCCGAGGGCATCAAGGCCGGTGAGGAGGTCCGGGCCCGGGCCGACCGCACCCTGATCGCCTCCATCTCCAAGCGCTCGTCATCGACCGGGCCCGCGGCGGACGCCGACGCCACCTACGCCGCCTGCAAGCTCGTCGCCCGCGCGGCCGGGCTCGCGCTCGCGGACCCCGCGCAGAGCGGCACGGAGAGCGACCGGCTCGACCCCGTCGAGCGGATCGCGCTCGCTTCCCGCGTCCGTACCCGGGCCGTACGCCTGGACGGGCGCTGGTGGCGCGACAACATCGGTCCGCTGGTCGGCCACCGGTCCGGGTCCGGCGCTCCGGTCGCGCTGCTGTGGCGGCGCGGCGGCTATGTGGCCGTGCACCCGAGCGGTCGTGAGACACCGGTCGAGAAGGCCAACGTGGCGGAGTTCGAGCCGCGCGCCGTCATGTTCTACCGGCCGCTGCCGGAACGCCGGCTGGGCCCGCTCGGTCTGCTGCGGTTCAGCCTCCGCGGCACCGGCGGCGATCTGCGCAATCTCATGCTCAGCGGTCTTGTCACGGTGGCGCTGGGCGCGCTGGTGCCGATCGCGACCGGGCAGGTGCTCGGGGTCTATGTGCCGAAGGCCCAGGAGAACCTGATCGTGCAGTTCTGCCTGGCGATCATGATCGCCAGTGTGGTGTCGGCGGCGTTCATGCTGATGCAGAACCTCACCATCCTGCGGATGGAGGGGCGTATCGAGGCCACACTCCAACCCGCCGTGTGGGACCGGCTGCTCAGGCTGCCCACGAAGTTCTTCACCGCGCGCTCGACCGGCGAACTGGCCAGCGCCGCCATGGGCATCAGCTCGATGCGCCGCATGATGGCGGGCATCGGCCCGGTCGTCGTCCAGGCGGGCACGGTCGGCCTGATGAACCTGGTCCTGCTGCTCGTGTACAGCGTCCCGATGGCGCTGGCCGCGATCGGCATGCTCGTGGTGATCACCGCGGTGTTCCTCGGGCTCGGACTGTGGCAGGTGCGCTGGCAACGGCGCCTCGTCGTGCTCAGCAACAAGCTCAACAACCAGGCGTTCCAGACGCTGCGGGGCCTGCCCAAGCTGCGGGTCGCGGCGGCCGAGAACTACGCGTACGCGGCCTGGGCGAGCGAGTTCGCGCGCAGCCGTGAGCTGCAGCAGCGGGTCGGGCGGATCAAGAACCTCAACACGGTGCTGGGCGCGGTGTATCTGCCGCTCAGCTCGCTGATCATCTTCATGCTCCTTGCGGGACCGGCACGCGGGTCGATGTCGGCCGGCGCCTTTCTGACCTTCACCACCTCGATGACCATGCTGCTGACCTCGGTGACCCAGCTGACCGGTGCGTTCGTCTCGGCGGTCGCCGCGCTGCCGATGTTCGAGCAGATCAAGCCGGTCCTCGACGCGACACCCGAGGTCCGCGTGGCGAGCACCCGCCCCGCCGCGCTGTCCGGCGCCATCGAGGCCAAGAAGCTGTCCTTCCGGTACACCGACGACGGCCCGCTCGTCCTCGACGACGTGTCCTTCGCGATCCGGCCGGGCGAGTTCGTGGCGATCGTCGGCCCCAGCGGCTGCGGCAAGTCCACCCTGCTACGGCTGCTGATCGGCTTCGACAAACCGGTCTCGGGCAGCGTCCTGTACGACGGTCAGGACCTGGCCGCACTCGACCAGTCGGCCGTACGCCGTCAGTGCGGTGTCGTACTCCAGCACGCCCAGCCGTTCACCGGCTCGATCCTGGACTGCATCTGCGGCACCGAACCGTACACACCCGAGGAGGCCATGGCCGCCGCCGAGATGGCCGGGCTCGCCGAAGACATCAAGCGCATGCCGATGGGCCTGCACACCATCGTCTCCGGCAGCGGCGCGATCTCGGGCGGCCAGCGCCAACGCCTGATGATCGCCCAGGCACTGATCCGCCGCCCACGCATCCTCTTCTTCGACGAGGCGACCAGCGCCCTGGACAACGAGACACAGCGCCGCGTCATCGAGAGCACCCACGCGCTGAACGCGACGCGGGTCGTGATCGCCCACCGACTGTCGACGGTGCTGGACGCGGACCGCGTCATCGTGATGTCGGACGGGCGTGTGGTGCAGGAGGGGCCGCCCGCGCAGCTGCTCGCCGACACGAGCGGGCGGCTGCACGAGCTGGTACGGCGCCAGATGGCGTGAGCGACGCAGAAGTACCGTACGGGCGCTGCTAGTTCGAGCACTGGGACGCGCCCTCTCCGGTGCCGGCGCGCCCCGGAGTCACTGCCCGTGCGCGTACCGGCGGGCCAGGGTGCGCAGGGCGGCCCTGCTGTTCTGGCCGGTGCGGTCGCGGAGGCTCGCCAGGTGCTTTTCGACGGTGCGTGGTGAGAGGAAGAGCTGCTCGGCGATCTCCTGATTGCCGAGCCCCCGGCCGAGCAGGCGCAGCACCTCGTACTCCCGGGCGGTCACCCCCGTCCGCCGCAGCTCCTGCGGAATCGTGTCGTGGCCCTCGCGGCGACGGGGAACGGGAGAGCCCGCTTCCCGCAGCAGGGCGCGGCAGGCCGCCGACACCCGTGTCGTGCCCCGGTCGTGGAAGAAGTGCTCGGCGGCGCGCAGCCACTCGACGGGCCTCCCCCAGCTGTCGGTGAGTGCCGCCTGAGCGCCCAGGCGCAGACACAGATGGCGGGCCAGGGGTATGACGTCCGTCCCGGCCAGGGCCTCCTCTGCCGCCTTGGCGGCCTCGGCGGCGCGGCCTTCGCGGCCCAGGAGCACGGCCCGGGACCAGCCGACGTAGGGCCGGTCCGAGTGGGCCTCGGAGAGCCGGCCGGCGACGGCCCCGTCCAGCTCCGCCCAGCCGGCCGCGCCCCGTACGGTCCGCAGGAGCAGGTACGGGCCCAGGAAACCGGTGACTCCCCGGGTGCTGGGCAGTGCCTTCATGACCTGGTCCGCGTCGGTGAACTCGGCCATCGCCCGGTCGTGTTCCTCCCTCAGCAGGGAGCAGATGCCCTGGGCCCAGCCCCACACGGAGGTGTCGGCGTAGCCCCAGACCGCTCCGGCGCTCCCGCCGGCCAGTGCGTTCTGAAGGACGTGCAGCGCGGTCTGGAGTTTCTCCCGCTCCCCACGGACGGCGGCGATGATGCCGTCCACTCCGGCACCGAGCAGCTCCACTTCGTCCAGCCGCAGCCGACGAGCCGTCGTCCGGAGCCGCCGGGCGGACTCCGCGGCCGCGTCCAGTTCGTCCCGCAGCACATGGGCGAGCGTCAGATGCATGTCGGCCCAGGCCGTCATCAGCACCGCGCCGGTCTCGTCGGCCGCCTTCCGCGCGGCCAGCAGCCGCTCGATCCCCGTGAACCGGACCCGGTCGAGCGCGCCGAGTTCCAGCAGGCCGCGTATCCGCCAGACCGGCAGCCCATGGGTCTCGGCCGTGGCCACCAGGCGTTCGAACACCTTTTCCGACTCGGCCAGGTCCAGGGGCCTCAGGCAGTACCCGAGCATGTTCAGCGCCTTGCAGCTCACTTCCGGCAGCCCGACCGCCTCGGCGGTCGCCACGGCCCCTTCGGCCAGGGCCCTGGCGCTCTCCAGCCGGTCCGGGCGCTGCGAGTTGAGCATCAGGTGCGCGGCGACCGCGTCCAGGGCCGCGCGGGACGCCGGGTCGGGCTCGGCGCCGAGCAGCTCCCGTGCCCGCCGGACGGCGGTCAGTCCCTCCTCCCAGCGCTGGACGGTGGCCGCGGCCCCGGCCTGCGTCAGGAAACCCGCGGCCCGCCGGGCGGGCGGCGCACCCCACGCGGTCAGCATGCGGTCCAGCCGGTCGCCGAGCTCCGGGACGCGCTGGACGTCGCCCGTGAGGACGAGTGTCCGCAGCAGTTCCTCCAGCAGCCGGGCCACGGCCTCGGGCGGGGCGTCCGTGGCGTCGGCGGTCAACTCCAGGCCCCGGTCGAGGAGTTCCACCGCGGTCAGCAGGGCGCCCCGCTGGACCGCCTGCCGGCCGGCCCGGGTGAGCAGTACGGCCGCCCGTGCCCGCTGCCCGCCGGCGACGCACAACTCCGCGGCCAGGCGGTACAGGTCGTCGCCCGAGTCACCGCCGATCAGACCGCGGGGCTCGCCGGGCCGGCCCGGGCCTCCCGTCCCCTGCTCCGACGCGTCGGCGGACTCAGGCGCGTGGCTCGCGTCGGCGGACTCGGTCGCGTGGTTCGCGTGGGCGGACTCGATGGCGTGGCTCGCGTGGCCGGACTCGGCCGCGTGGCCGGACTCGATGGCGTGGCCGGACTCGATGGCGTGGCCGGACTCGATGGCGTGGCCGGACTCGATGGCGTCGGCGGCGGCGAGACAGAGCGCCGCCCGTTCCGCCGGCAGCAGCCGGTGGGCGATGGCGTCGGCGGTCAGGGCGTGGCGGAAGGTGTGCCAGCCGGGTTGCTCCGCGGTGGGGCCGTGGGTGGTGCCGTCGGCGACCAGGTGGGCGCGTGCCGCGTGCCGCAGCTGGCGGAGCGCCGTCGGCCGATCGAGCCCGGCGACGCGGGCGGCGATGTCCACGGGGAAGCGTCTGCCCAGGACTGCCGCCGCTTCCAGGAGCGCGACTCCGGACGGTTCCAGGTGGTCCACCCGCTGCAGGACGGCGGCGGCGACCGTCGCGGGTACTCCGGCGTTCAGCGCGCCGGTCACTGACCAGCCGGCGCCCGGCTGCCGGACGAGATCGCCGCTGTCGACCATGGCGCGCAGCAGTTCCTCCACCACGAAGGGGACGCCGTCGGAGACGGCGTGCAGCCGGTCCAGTACGGCCGCCGGTACCGCGCCCGCGTCGTCGTGGCCCAGACAGCGGGCGGCCAGTTCCGCTGTCTCGGCGGGCGCGAGGCGTGCCAGGCGCACAGTGCGGGCCGTACGACGGGATGCCGCGGCCTCGGCGAGGTCGAGGGCGGCCCCGGGCCCCCCGCGCAGGGTGGCCAGCAGAACGGCCCGCTGACCGGGAACGTTGTCCGTGAGGTAGTCGACGATGGTGAGCGTGTCGGCGTCCGCGTCGTGCAGGTCCTCCAACACCAGAACGCAGCCACGGGTGCGTCCGAGGACATCAAGGAGCCGCAGCACCGCCTCCGCGTAGCCCACCAGCGGCGCCCCGTCCTGCGGCGCCAGCCCGCACAACCGCGACAGCAACGGCTCGTAGGGCCCCAAGTCCCCGTCCGCGGGCGCCCCTTCACCGCGCAGCCCGGAGAACACGGCCTCCGCCAGCGGTCGCAGCGGCACCGCGCGCCCGGCGGATGCGGCCCGCCCGCGCAGCACCCGTAACCCGGCGCGTACGGCGGTGGCCGCGGCCTCCTCGACCAGGCGCGACTTGCCGATGCCCGGCTCGCCCAGCACGAACACCGACGAGCCCCGCCCTTCGCCCGCCGACCGACCTGCATCGGTCAGCAGGTCCAACTCCGGTCCTCTGCCGACCAGCGTCGGTGACGACAACGACGACACTCAGGCCCCCTGCGCCCTCTTCCGGGCTGCCCCGGCCGCCCCCTCGAATACTCCTTCGAGCTCAGACAGCGTAATACCCACGAGCCACAGGGGCCGCACAACTAGATGGGGGCGCATCCCCCATGTCCGCGGCCGAGGCGCACGGCACGCTCTTCTCCAGCAGGTAGGGGGGACAGGGCATGTCCGGGGGACATGCCCTGCTGCTGTTCTTTTCTTCGATTGGGGGCTCCCAAATGCTTTCAAGGTCTTCGATTGTGGTCACCGCCGGGCTTCTGGGCGTGGTCCTGTGCGGATGCTCGTCGCTCACCGGAAGCTCGGAAGTGGGTACCGGCACATCGTCGTCGAAGGGTTCGTCAGCGGACGGGCCGGAGGTGCCGGACTCCATCCTGGACCTGGAGCGGGTGTGCACGGACGGGCTCGGCTTCTCGGGGATGCCCGCCTACGACCGTACGAAGAAGACCGTGCACCCGGGGATCCTCATGAACAACCCCGGCGACAGCTGGTCGCAGTTCGAGCCGCCCGCCGGAGACTTCCCCAAGGGCTGGTTCCTCGGCTACTCCGACAAGCCGGCCGCCGCCGAACTGGTCGTCTGCCTCGAACGCACCAAGGCGACCGCGACCGGCAAGGTGTGCGACATGGAGACCGAGGACGGCAAGCCGCTGAAGATAAGCACGTACAACACCTCGTACCAGCTGAAGGTCGTCGAAGCGCGGACGGGCAAGTCCCTGCACGAGTACAACGGTGAGGTGAAGTCCGACGAGTGCCCGGTGTACGTCTACACCTCGGCGGGCGAGGACAAGAACAAGTACTACAACGAGGTGCGGCCCAAGGACTACCGCAAGCGCGTCCAGCCCTTCATCGCGCCGTAAGCCGTCCCAACTCGCCCTCCCCTGGAGGCCAGTGTGCCCGCCACGACCACCACGACCGTAGATCTCACTGAGTTCAGCGCCGCCCTCGGCGGCTCCCGTCAGCTCAGAGGCCATCTCACCCGGCCCAGCGGGCCCGGCCCCTGGCCCGGTGTCGTCGTGATCCATGAGGCGCTGGGCATCAACGATGTGATGCACCGTCAGGCGGAACGGCTGGCGAGAGCCGGGTACCTCGTCCTCATGCCCGATCTGTTCACCGACGGAGGGGCCGTACGCTGCCTGGTGCCGACCTTCCGGGCCGCCCTGTCCGGACGCGGCCGAGCCTTCCATGACATCGAGGCGGCCCGTACCCACCTCGCCCGGGATCCCGACTGCACCGGGCGGATCGGCGTCATCGGCTTCTGCATGGGCGGTTCCTTCGCCCTCCTCGCCGTGAGCGGTGGCGACTTCGACGCCGCCTCCGTCAACTACGGCCGTCTACCGAAGCATCTCGAACGGGCGCTCACCGATTCCTGCCCCGTCGTCGCGAGTTACGGAGCCCGCGACCGGACACTGAAGGGCGCGGCCTCCGGTCTGGAGGCGTCGCTCGACCGGCTCGGCATCGTCCACGACGTCAAGGAGTATCCGGAGGCCGGGCACTCCTTCCTGAACGACGCCGAGGTCGGTCCACGCGCCCTGCGTCCGCTGATGCGTGTCGCCGGAATCAGACCGCACCCGGAGTCCGCCGTCGATGCCTGGCGACGCATCGACGGCTTCTTCGCCACGCACCTCAAGCCGGAAAGCCAGGAGGGCTGATCAGACCGAGGGGGCGGCTGCACGAGCTGGTGCGGGGGCAGATGGCCTGATGGAGCGAAAGGGCCCCGCAAGGGTTCACAGCCCCTCGTGCGGCGCTGTGGCCCCGGCTGCGCCCCTGGCGCGGGCCTGAGTGACGCGCACTCGTGTAACGGCGGTAGCCGACAGGGTCAGCTCGGGTCGTCCATGCCGGGTACCGGTGCGCCCGACGGGACTCCGGCACTGACGTAGCCGCGGTAGAACTCTTGCCACTGCGGGGTGTCACCGGCGTGCGGCCCCGCGAACCGCTCGCCGCGGGCCCATACGTCGAGGGCCATGAGGCACGCCTCCCAGCCCGCGCCGTTGCGGGCGGCGGTGTTCTCCTCCACCAGCACGTTGGTGAGCGTGAAGCGGGTGCGCTTCTCATCCAACTCTTCGAGGTCGAAGTGGAGTTCGTCGCCTTCCCAGCTGAAGGAGAGATGCCGGGGCGCGTCGACGGCGAGCACCCGGCCCGTCGTGTCCACCGTGTTCGGGTCGTCGCTGAACTTGATCGTGCCGCCGACGCGCAGTTCGATCTCGGCGCGGGACGGGAACCAGTGGGCCAGTTCGTCGGTGTCGGTCACGAACTGCCAGACGCGGTCGATGGGGTGGTCGTAGACGCGGGTGAAGCGGACGGCCGGGCGGCCGTCGTCCAGGGTGAGGTAGGTGCCGGTGAGTTCGACGGACATGGTGACTCAGTCCTTCGGGTCGGGGGCTCGGTTGTCCTCGTCCGACGACTCCCCCGTCGCCGCTGTCGCCGCCGTCTCGTCCAGGCGGCGCCCGAGCGCGTCGAGGCTGTCGTTCCACAGCTTGCGGTACGGCGCCAGCCAGGCGTCCAGTTCCGCGATCGGCGCCGGATCGAGGGTGTAGACCCGGCGCTGCGCGTCCTGCCGTACGCGCACCAGGCCCGCCTCGCGCAGCACCTTGAGGTGCTTGGACGTACTGGGCTGACTCAGACCGCAGGCGTCGACGATCTCACCGACGGGCCGCGGACGCTCCAGCAGCAGACCGACGATGACCCGCCGGTGCGGGTCGGCGAGCGCGGTCCACAGGGACGCATCGGACATGGATTCAATATGCCTCTACAGTCATATGCCAGTCAAGGCATATATGGTCCAGAGCGGGTGGCCCGAGATCGAAACAGCATGCGGGGCCACAACAGAGCCACCCCTGCCACATCCGTTGACTTCCCCCTCGCACGGCTCTACGTTCAGCGCGCTCGCTCGTTCGGATTGTCGATCCATGTTCGATATTTCGACCACACCTCCCTGAAATGGAGCCTGACGTGAACAGACCCTCGGACGCGGGCGGGCCCTCCCGCCGGCTCCTCCTCGGCATGGCCGCCACCGTCCCGGTGGCCATGACCGGCGCTCTCAGCCTCGGCGCCGGGAGCGCGAGCGCGGCGACCGGGCCGTCGTACGTGATGGGCTATTTCACCGAGTCGACCAACCTCGGCGCGGGCACCAACTACGGTCTCCATCTCGCCGTCAGCACCGACGGCCTCCAGTGGCTGCCGCTCAACCAGAACAACCCGGTGGCGACCCCCACCCAAGGCGCTCTCGGCCTGCGCGACCCGTTCATCATGCGCAAGCAGGACGGCACCTTCGTCGTCCTGGCGACCGACCTCCAGGGCACCGACTGGAACCGCACCAGCGTCAACATCCACGTCTGGGACTCCACCGACCTGCGCGCTCTCACCGGCTACCGACTGCTGAAGCTGCACGACATGGCCAACACCCACAGCTGGGCGCCGGAGGCGTACTGGGACGCCTCACGCGGCCGGTACGGGATCCTCTACTCCTCGGTGAACAGCAGCGGCCACAACGTGATCATGGTCAGCTACACGACCGACTTCCGGACGACCGCCAACCCACAGGTGTTCTTCGACCCCGGGTACGACGTCATCGACGGCAACCTGGCCGTGGGCGTGAACGGCGTCAACTACCTCTACTACAAGGAGAACCAGACGCTGGTGGGGGCGCGGTCCACCTCCCTCGACCCCGGCAGCTTCACCAAGTTCAGTACGCCGGTCGCGCACGGCGGCACCGAGGCCCCGATCCTGGTCAAGTCCCACACGTCCAGCACCTGGTGCCTGTGGGGCGACACCTATACGCCCAACGGTGTCTTCTACGCCTGGCAGACGAGCAACCTGGCCTCCGGTACGTGGACTCCCGTCGACCAACGGCTCTACACGCAACCCCTCAACTCCAAGCACGGCACGATCGCGGCGATCACGGGAGCCGAGTACGACAACCTCGTCGCGCGCTACGGGGCACCGGCCTGGAACCGGCTCAAGTCGTACAACTACCCGGCCCGTTACGTCCGGCACAGCGGTTACGTCGGCAGGATCGACCCGTACCCGATCGACCCGTACGCCGACTCCCAGTGGAAGCTGGTGCCGGGCCTGGCGGACTCAGCGGGTGTCTCCTTCCAGTCCGTCAGCCACCCCACCCGCTACCTGCGGCACTACAGCTACAACCTGCGCCTCGACGTGAACGACGGCACGGCGGCATTCGCACAGGACGCGACGTTCCACCGGACCGCGGGCCTGGCCGACTCCACCTGGGCCTCGTTCCGCTCGCACAACTTCCCGACGCGCTACATCAGGCACTCGGGCTACGTCCTGCGGATCGACCCCGTCTCGACGGCGACCGAACGGGCCGACGCGACCTTCCAGGTCGGCTACTGACCGGCTACTGACCGGCTGCTGCCTACTGGCCGGTGACCGGCCGGGGGCGGCGAGGCAGCAGCGCGATGGACGCGACGGGGATCACGGCAAGGACCAGCCAGGGCACGGCGGGCGGCAGGCCCAAGTCGAGCAGTGAGCCGGTGCCCGCGCTGCCGATCAGGACGATCAGGCCGGAGACGGAGGACAGGGCGCCCATGTAGAGGCCGAGGCGCCCGTCCTCGGCGAGATCCGGCACCCAGGCGCGGGCGGCGGGCAGGACGAGCATCTGGCCGAGCGTGAGCAGTACGACGAAGCCCGCCGCAGGCAGCAGACCGGCGTTCCCGGTCCACGCGGCGGGCCGTGCCGCGGCCACCACCGCGAACCCGGCGGCGATCAGCAGCAGCCCCGCGGCCATGGAGCGGCGCAGGTCGAGCCGGTCCCCGGCCCAGCGGGTGACGGGCAGTTGGGCGGTCACGACGAGCAGCGAGGACAGCGCGAACAGCCACGCCAACGGCGCCTGCGAACCCGTCGCCCGCTCCACCTCGTCGGGGAGGATCAGATACAGCTGGTTGTACGCCAGCAGGTAGGCGCCGTACGCACCACACAGCGCCAGGAAACGCCGGTTGCGTACGAGCACACGGGCCCCGCCCTTGACGGCGACCCGCTTCCGCCCCGGGATGTGCTGGGGCAACAGCCACAGATGCCCGGCCAGGACGAGGACGAACACGCCCGCTCCCGCCAGGCACGCCACCCGGAAGTCCACCCCGAGCAGCAGCGCACCCAGGAACGGCCCGACGAACGCGCCGGCCTGCCCGGCCACGGTGAACAGCGCGAGCACGTTCGTACGAGGGCCGCCGCCCGCCTCCTCCCACACCACGGCCTGACGGGCGACCTCCGACTCGACGGCCGGCGAGAACAACGCCGCGGCGAACCCGATCAGCAGCACGGCCCCGAGGACCGCCCAGGTCCGGTCCGCGTACCCGAGCCAGACGAACCCGGCGATACGCAGGACACAGCCCGCGAGCACGACGGGCCGTACGCCGTAGCGGTCGGCCAGCGCGCCGCCCACCACGAACAGGCCCTGCTGGCTGAAGGTCCGCAGGCCCAGGACGAGTCCGACCATCCAGCCCGCCATGCCGATCGCGGTGCCCAGGTGCTCGGCGAGGAACGGCAGAACGGCGTAGAAGCCAATGTTGAAGGCGAGTTGGGTGAGGATCAGCAGGCGCAGGAGGGGGTTCAGCCGGCTCCAGGTACGCAGGCGCGGCTGAGGGTTCAGGCGGCTCCAGATGCGGTGTCGCGAAGCCTCGGTCGCCGCACTGGTCTGCGAGTCCGCCTCCTTGGTCTCGTTGGCGGGCTGCCGGGTCATGGGGACTCCTTGGTTGCGGTGGTGGCGGGCTGCTTGGCAGCGGGCGCGGAGCGGGGGACGGCGAGTGTGGTCGGCAGCTGTGCGGCGACGGGCTTCGCGAAACGTCGGAGTCGGCGTCGCGGTCCCCAGGGCCACCGCACCCCTCCTCCGGCCGTCACCGCCACCGCCCCCAGCAGGGCGAGCACGGCGGCCGGGGCCAGGACGGCCCACGGGGCGCGCTCGGCGTACGGCTGGTTCTCGGCGAGGAGCAATCCCCATTCGGGGGACGGCGGTTGGGCACCCAGGCCGAGGAAGCCGAGGGCCGCGAGGGCGAGGGCCACGCCCGGCAGGCGCAGAAGGGCGTGGCGGGTGACCGGGGGCAGGACGGCGGGGAGGAGTTCGCGGCGGAGGAGGTAGACAGGGCCCGCGCCGAGGCCTCTGGTCGCAGTCAAGTGCGTGGTGGCGCGCTCCTGTTGGAGCAGCGCAGAGGTGTGGGCGGCCAACGGCGCCCAGGCGACGGCGGTCACGGCGAAGGCCGGGGTCGTGGTGCCGCTGCCCGCGATCGCGGCGACCAGGAGTCCCGCGAGGACCGGCGGTACGGCGTTGACCGTGTCGAGCAGCGGTCCGGAGAAGCGCGGCAGCAGCCCCAGTACGACACCCACCACCAGCGCCGCCGCGCTCACCGCGAGAGCCAGGGCCAGCGTGTCCAGCGCGCCGTGCCCGACCCGGGCCAGGACGTCGCGGCCCAGTGCATCCGTGCCGAACGGGTGCACCCAGGAAGGCGATTGGAGCCGCGCCGTGGTGTCCAGCTCCAGCGGGTTCCGGGTCAGACCGAGCGCGATGACGGCGAGCAGCAGCCCACCGTAGAGGAGGGGCAGGGCCGTGGGCCGGGACGGCGTCGGGCGGTGCAGCGAGGAGAGCGCGCCGTCGCGCAGGGCCGGTCCGACGAGCAGCCGTGCCGCGAGCCGGGCGAGGCCCCCGGCTGCCGCGGCGAGCAGGACCAGGGCGAGGGTTCCGGCCTGGAGTACGGGCAGGTCCTGCGCCACCGCGGCCTGCAGGCTCAGCCGTCCGAGCCCGGGGATGTCGAAGATCTGCTCCACCGCGACCGCGCCGCCGGTCAGGCCGACGACGAACAGGCCGATGTTCGGCAGCAGTCCGGGCACACAGCGGCGCAGTGCCTGCCGGGCGATGCTCCGGCCGGGGACTCCGCGGGCGGCGGCCGCCAGCGCCCAGGGTTCAGCGAAGGCTCCCGGCAGCATGTCGTCGAGCAGCCGCCCGAGCAGCGCGCCCGCGGGCAGGCCCAGCGACAGCGCGGGCAGCACCATCCACCGGGGCCCGTACCAGCCGAGCGCGGGCAGCCAGCCGAGTTGTACGCCGACGACGGCGGCCAGCACGGACGCGGTCAAGAAGTCGGGCAGCGTGGACAGGAACGCCGAGCCGGTACCTGCCGACGGACGCCCGGCGAGTTCTCGCCGCGCCCCCAGCCTCAGCGTCCGCGCGCACACAGCACCCGCCGTGACCACCGCGACGGCCAGCGCCCCGGCCATCAGCAGCAGCGACACCCCGAGCGCCTGCAGAACCGACGGCGTGACCTCCGCTCCGGAGATCCACGACCGGCCCGCGTCACCGCGCACCAGCCCACTGAGCCATCTACCGAGGAGCTCCAACGGACCTGCGTCCAGGCCGAGTTGGGCGCGAATCGCCTCCAGTGCCTCGGGGGTGGGGTCGCGTTCCGCGGACCGCGCCTTGAGCACGGTGAGCGCCGGATCGGTGCGCGACAGCCACGGCAGCAGCCCGACCCCGCACAGCAGCGCACCGGCGAGTACGGCACGCCACAGCGGCGGCCCGAGCCCCCGTACGACTGTCACGTCCCCCGCCGCCCGTCAGCGCCGTGTCCCGGCCCCGACGAGAGCACGCTCGTACGGGTCGAGCTGCACACCGCTCACCTCGGCGCCGACGCCGGTGATGATGCGCTGATGGACGAGCGGCACGACCGCGTCGGTGCCGAGGACCGCAGCCTCCGCGGCCATCGACGCGTCCTGCCGGTCGGCCGTGTCGCTGATCGACTCCGCGGCGGCGACGGCCTTGTCGACCGTCTTGTCGCACAGCAGCGCCAGGTTGTAGCTGCCGTCGCAGGTGTAGTCGCTGGCGAGGATGGAGACGGGGTCGCCGGTGTCGAGCATGGTGTTGCGCGCGGAGAGCACCGCGTCGAACTTCCCGTCCAGCGCGTCGCTTTCGAGCCGTGAGTACTCGCGCACCTCCAACTCGACCTTGAATCCGGCCTTTTCGAGCTGCTGCTTGAGCACCTGGGCGGCCTCGGGCAGTTCGGGCCGGTTGTCGTACGTCGCCACGGTGACCGAAGTCCCGTCCGCACCCTGCGCCTTGGCCCGGCCGGTGGGCTTCACGCGCTTGTCCGCCGCCCAGTTCAGGGCGGGCCCGTAGATCCCAACGCCGGAGTCGGCGTACCCCTCGTACACGCCCTTGGCGAAGGCGGAGGTGTCGATCGCCTCGCGTGCGGCGGCCCGTATCTTCGCGTCCTTGAAGGGACCGGACTTGGTGTTGAGCAGCAGGCTCGTGGTGCGGGTGGTGGCTGTATCGCGGCGGGTCGCCTTGTCCAGCGAAGCGGCCTGCGAGACCGGGACGGCCTCGGCGATGTCGGTCTCACCGGTGCGCAATGCGTTCGTACGGGCCGTGCCGTCGGCGATGTACTTCGCGTCGATCCCGGAGGCGTGCGCCCGGCCGCCCCAGTAGTCGTCGAAGCGGTCCAGGGTGGCCGCGGTGGTGCCGGTGACCTTGGTGAGCTCGAAGGGCCCGGTGGCGGTGCCGACCGGACTGACGCCGTCCTTCTTCGCGTACGCCTTCGCCGACAGCATGACCAGACCGGGGCTCGACAGCCGCAGCGGCAGTACGGGATCGGGGTCGGCGGTGGTCACCCGGACCCGTCCGCCGTCCGCGGCCTCGGCGGTCAGCTCGACCCCGGACAGCGCGGCGGTCACGGGCTTCGCCCGGGTGGCGTGGGTGAGGGAGGCGGCGACGGCCTTCGGGGTGACCTCGGTGCCGTCCTGGAAGGCGGCCTCGCGCAGGGTGAACAGCCAGCTCCGGTCGTTCTCACGGCTCCACGACTCGGCGAGCGCCGGAATCGCCGTGCCGTTGGCGTCGAGGCGGGTCAGCCCCTCGGTGACGCCGAGACGGGTGAGGAGGGTGGCGTCGGCGCCGTACGGGGAGTAGTTCTCGGCGGGCGGGAAGGCGAGCGCGACCCGCAGCCGGGAGCCGCCCGAGGTCTCGGACTCCTCCCCGCCGCCGGAGGCGAAGCAGCCGGTGATCAGCGGGGCGAGCAGCAGACCGGCGAGGTACCGGCGGCGGGACGGGGAGCGCATGGTCTCATTCCTGGTGGGGCTTGGCGGGGCGGCCGGTGGGCGTGAAGGGCGGGTCCGTCAGAGCAGCGGGACCTCGAAGTGCAGGACGTTCTTGCCGCCGCCGGGTTCCTCGCGCTCGTCGAGCACCGCCTTGCCGCGTGAGCGCCAGAACGCCTCGGCGCCGGGCACCGCCGGATCGGTGTGCAGATAGACGGCGCGGTAACCGCCGTCCGCCGCCGCGAAGTTCAGCAGCTCGTCGACCAACTGTCCGGCCAGGCCACGCCTCCGGTGCTCGGGGCGTACGTACACCCGGCGCAGTTGGGCGGTCTCCCCCGAGGGGTAACGCTCGGCGAGATGGCGTGGGTTGGGCGGATGCGCGGGTCCGCGGGAGTCGAGTGCGCCGGTCGCGACGACCGTGCCGTCCCGCTCGTCGACCGCGACCAGGAGGGTGTGCCGGGCGGGCACGACATAGGCCTGTTCGAGATCGACGATGTCGCGGTGCCAGCGCGGTACGTACCCGGTGCCGAAGTCGCGGTAGACGGTGTCGAGCATGACGGACCGCGCGCCGTCCAGGTCGTCGGGGGTTGCCGTCTTAATGCCGTCTCTACGCACCTGCACATCATATGCATTAAGCGCGTTCCGTCGGGAGGGGTGATCCGTGTGACACCTGTAACCTGACCCGCAGAGTCAATGGTCACGCACGAGATTCATCAGTTCGTGTGAGATTGGATCTTACGGTCGGGGTGGCCGGGATGGTTACCGGCCAACCCGGGTATTGGCCCAGATCAAGTGCCCCCTCCCCTGCACGAGGTGGAGCCAACATGCCGCCGGAAGCCGAAGACCGCACCGCCGCACCGCCCGAGGGCAGTACGGCGCACTACCCCGGTCTCCCCCCGGTGAACGCGTATGCCCAGAGCCGGCTGAGCGGTGAGTTCACCGTGGTCGTGGTGCGGGGCGAGATCGACATGGCGGCGGTGGACGCCCTGACCGAGCATCTGGACGCCGCGACGGCCCGTTCCGAGCCGCAGGTCCTGGTGGACCTGCGCTGCGTCGACTTCCTCGACTGCTCAGGGCTGCGGGTGCTGTGCCGGGCCGAGCGGCGGGCGAAGGAGCGCGGCGGCAGCCTGCGCCTCGTCTCCCATCAGCCCCTCATCCACCGGCTGTTGCGCGTCTCGGGGCTCCTCAGCCGCTTCCCGCCGCTCGCGGAACTTCCTCCTGAGTGCCGTCCGGAAAGCGGATCAGGACCTTGCCCTCAGGAGTGACGCGGGTGTCCGTCCGTGCTCCCACGGGGTCAACAGTTCTGACACAGCTGAGTGTTGGGGCTTGGGACGGCTTGCGCTCCTACCTTCGCTGGTTCCTGAAAGCGTCTCAGGCAGGAGATGAGTAGATCCAGATACGCAGATGCCGGGGGTCGGCAGGACGGCCCCACTCCGTCCTTGCCGACCCCCGGGTGAGATCGCGTGGCGTCCACGACAGGGCACGCACTCCCCAGCTACGGGCCCCGGGTCGAGGTTCGCGGGCGCCGCGGCGATCCCGGTCTCTCAGAACGCGAAGACGGCTCTCCCCTGGGAGCTGTTCTTCACGCACTCGTTCGCAAACGTGCGCTCGTAGGAGATACGACGGCCCTGCCAGACGCCGTCGACGGTGACGACCACGGGCCGGTACTCGCGGGTGCACACGCCCCCGCCTCTGCCGGCCAGGGTCTCGAAGTCCCCGCCGGACGCGCGCAGTTCGGCGCAGGCCCGGGCCGCGGCCGGGTGCGTGCCCGAGGCGGTCGGCTCGCAAGTCAGGGTGACGGCGCGGTCCGGGCTGATAGTGGTCGCGCTCTCGCCGCGGGCCACGGTGAGCACGAGGGCCGAAGGGGCATAGAGGGTGGACGAGGTAGCGGGCTCGGGGGCGGCGTGGGCGGCTCCGGCGAGGGGGCCGCAGACGGCGGTGGCCGTCAGGGTGAGGGTCGCTGCCCAGCGCGCGGTGTTCGGCATTGTGTGCATCCTTCCGCTTGGGTGGCGTTCCGGATCGTTTGCGTTCCGGAACGGTTGGTCGCCGGTTCCTCTGTGGCGAACCGGCGAGCGCGAGTCTGCCGAGTCCGCGGCGGAAACACACGTCCGCCCCACACATTTCAGTAACGTTGCGTGTTGAATCAGTGGCGTGAAGTGACGGATCTTGAGCACACCGAGCCCGTATCTGAGCGGGTTCCGTCGCGCGGAAGAGGCGCTCTGGCCGGATTCGCACCGCTCAGCAATAGGCCGGAAACATTCCGCTTCCGGCAGAAGCGGAACCCTTGCCTTCGCCGAGTATCAGCGTAAGGCTCATTACATGATTACAACGGAGCAGCACGAGAAACTGCGCGGCTGGTTCGCCGGCCGACTGCCCGACGATCTCTTCGAGAGCCTCAGTGAGGTGACGGTCGACCGCGAGGAGATCACGGTCATCGGCCGCATAGCCGAGCCTCGGCTCGCCGAGGCGGCCTCGGAGGCCGAGAGGGCGGCGGCCGTCAAGTCCCGTATCCAGGAGTTCCGGGAGCGCACCCGCGACGACCGGGTCGCGGTGGCCCGCGAGGCCGAGCACCGCTTCCGGAAGAAGGTGTCGTGGGGCGTGGAGTGCGGGGGCGAGCGCGCCCTGTTCACGCATGTCGCCGCCCCCGTCATGACGCGGCTGCGGCAGCCCCAGCGTCAGGTTCTGGACACCCTGATCGCCGCCGGAGTCGCCCGCAGCCGCAGTGACGCGCTCGCCTGGTGCGTACGCCTCGTCGAGCGCCACGCGGACGACTGGCTCACGGAACTGCGGGACTCCCTGGAACACGTCCAGCGAGTCCGCGCACAGGGCCCGGACGCCGACGACACCGAGGACGGCACAGCCGAGCCGGAGGACACGCCGCACGACGAACAGACGGAGAGCTGACCGGAGTTGGCCGGGCGGGAAGCGTACGAGGCCCCCTGAGCCGCCCGGCCGGGCGGAGCCCTCAGTCCGAGTCGCTCACCGGTTCCGCCACCGAGAGGGACTCCGGGCTGGCCGAGGACTTGCTGCCGTCCGCGCGCCAGCGCTGCTCGTCCGACCTGTCGCGGATCTTGACGACCACGTCCGAGTTCTCGTCCTTGGCGGCGGGGGCGACCGCGAGGTCTTCCTGCCAGCGCGGCAGCAACTCCCCCTGCACCGTGAGGTCGTAGCGGACGTCATCGCCCCGCTTGGAGCCCGCGGAGGCGCAGCTACCCAGGACGACCACGCCGGCGTCGACGTGGGAATCCACGCACAGATCGGGGTTCGCGACACTGCGCAGCAGCCCGTCCTCCTCGTAGGACCACTCTTGGGTCCCGGCGGAGGAGCACGCGTCCAGCTTGAGCGAGGCACCGGACCGCGCCTTGCCCCCCTTGATGTCCAGGCAGAGATCCGCGGCGACATTGCGCAGCCGGGTCTCCACAGGAGGCGTGGGCACCGAGGGAGGCGGGGACGTCGAACCGGCGGGCGGCGCCTGCGGACCGGGAGTTGCGCTCTGGCCGGGGCCTGGAGTGCCGGAGGCGGAGGGGTCACCGCCGTCGTCCTGCGGCCACAGGATGGTGATCAGTACGGTCGCCAGCAGCGCCCCGGAGAGTACGCCCGCCCCGGTGAGCAGGGCCTTCGAGTTCCCCGGGCCCTGCGCGGCCCTTCGGCCCCCGGGCCCGATGGGGAACTGGGGCAGCACGCGCCCGCGATGACGGCCGCCGCCCTGCCGTCTGCCGGCGGAACGGCTCGGCCGCGATCCGGACTGGCCGCGCCCCGGGCGGGAGTCGAGATAGCGGCGGGCGCCCCAGCCGAGCACCGATTCGGCCAGCAGTACGCCGAGACCGCCCTGGCCGCCTTCGAAATGGCTGAGCTGCTCGGCCGCGTAACGGCAGAAGCGGCACTCCAGCAGATGCTGCTGGACATCGGGGAGCAAGGTGCCGCCGCGCCGAATCGGGACGTCCAGGAGACGGTTGTAGTAGCGGCAATCCTTGTTCGGCGCGAGTTCGCGGTGGGCGCGTACGCAGCCCTGGCGGAATTGCTCCCGTGCCTGGTCCAGAGCGGCGGACGCGGTGTCGGGATCCATACCCAACAGACCAGCTGGTACGGATATGTTCTCCGCCTCGACCTCGGTGTGCCACAGCACGCACTGGGCGAGCCCCGGGAGCGCCTGGAAAGAACGTTCGGCAAGCTTGCGATTTTCCGGCGTCAACGACTTCGTGGCACGCATACCACGGCCTCCGGCGGGTTTCCGGAGTTCCGGCAGAACGCCGGATATGCGGTCCGCCGCGGACCAGGCCCGGACCGTGTCCCGTACGGTCACCAGCAGGTGGGGGCGCAGCGCGGCCGCGGACTCGGCGCGTTTGAGCCGGTCGAGGACCTGCTGGAAGGCGGCCGCGGTGACCATCGAGGAGACACTCGCCGAGGTGGCCAGGCAGATGACCGCGTAGTCGTACGCCGGCTGCCAGTGCCGCGCCATCAGCAGTGCGACGGACTGGGCGAGTTCGCCCTCCGGCTGCGCACGCAGGAGAGCGGCGAGGCTCTCGTCCGACTCCCCCGGAGCGGGGGCTGCACCCCCGGTAACGGTGAGGCCGGGGTGCGGGGGGTATGTGGGACGAGGCGGGTGGGGGGTGTGCACTGAGCGGGGTCCTTCCAAGGCACAAGGTGGCACACAGAAGTTCTGACCGCCGAAAAGGTGCTCCTGGTTGGTGCATACCTTTCTGGCTTGGTGCATGGAAAGTGACCGGCGGGTGACTCGGTCGGGCCGCCGGCCGACGCCTCTTGAGCAAAACCGGCAGAACTAAAACTCGAGCATCGAATCAGACCCGGCCATTAACCATGTACTGGGAAGTTCACCCTTGCACAAATCCCTCACAGCCAACAAGCCACTTGCGCGACTTGCGCAACATCCGACCTCTGAAGGAAAGTCAAGCGGGTCACTCAAGTCGCCCCGCCCGCCCGGCTTTTGAAAATCAGGTGCAACTTCAGATCTGCCAGGAGCGCAAACGATCGGCCGCCCCGAACACATCCGCCTTGCCGGACATCAGGTCACGCGCGAGGTCGACGAGAGCCCCGTAGGGCGGGTCGATGCCGACGCCGCTGACGAACATGTACGACACCGCCGTCGCGCAGGCGAAGCGGGCGTTGGCGGACGGCAGCGGCTTGAGCATGGCCAGGGTGTGCAGCAGCGCGGCAGCGCGCCAGGCCGGGTCCGAGTCCACGCCGAGCCGCGGCGGGTCCACGCGGTGCCGGGCCACGGCGGCCACGAGCGCGGAGAAGTCGTTCACCGTGGGCTGGTCGGGCAGGACCTCTTCGTGGCGCTGGAGCAGCCACGGCACGTCGATATGGATGACAGAGGCGGCCATGGCTCAGGCGGCCCGCCCCGCGCCCTTGCCGGTCGGTTCGTCCTCGGGGAAGGCGGCGGCGAACTCGTCGGCGTGCGCCGCGAAGAACTGACGGAACACGTCCGCGCCTTCCTGCAACGCGCGGTGCCGCACGATGTCGGCCGCGGCCGCCTCGCGTACCAGGGCCTTCATCGACGTTCCGCGCTCCTTGGCGATCTGCCGCAGATCCTCGAGCTCGCGCTCGCTGAATTCCACGTTGAGAGCTGGCATGCCCCTCACGGTACCGCGCGGGTACTGGATCGTAAATAGCCGCAGGTCAAGTGGCACGTACGACGGTACCGAGCAGCTTCGGCAACGGCACCCCACGCTCGTACGGTCTGAGACGTACGTCACTCCCCCGCGTCCGATGTCACACTCCGGGCCCCCGGAGCCCTCGCAGTAGTGAGGCGCGCACCGGGAGGCACAGGCATGTCCAGAAGTCCGGCACCGCAGGCGGGGATCGACGAGGCCCTGAACACGGCGACCCGTCTGTTCATGGAGCACCGCGAGCTGCTGTTCGCGATCGTCTACAACATGCTCGGCAGTGTCGCCGACACCGAGGACGTATTGCAGGAGACCTGGCTGTCCTGGTCCGGCAGCCGCAGCCGGGCACCGCACAAGGAGATCGGCAACCCGCGCGCGTATCTCGTCCGCGTCGCGGTGAACCACGCGCTGAAGCGGCGGGACGTGATCAGCCGACGACGCGAGACATACGTAGGCCCCTGGCTGCCCGAGCCGCTCGTCGCCCGGGCCACGGACGGGCCGCCCCCGGACGCCGCGGACCCGGCCGTGCGCGCCGAGTCCGTGTCGATGGCGATGCTGGTGGTGCTGGAGTCGCTGACCCCGCTGGAGCGGGCGGTGTTCGTCCTGGGCGAGGTGTTCGGCTACGCCCATACCGAGGTCGCCGAGGTCCTCGACCGCAGCCCCGCCGCCGTACGTCAACTGGCGCACCGCGCCCGGCAGCATGTGCACGCCCGGCGCCCGCTGTACGAGGCGCATCCGCGGGTGCGCAGGGAGGCGACCGAGCGGTTCGTCGAGGCCGCGCTCGGCGGTGACATCGGTGCGCTGATGGAGATCCTCGCGCCGGACGTCACGGTGTGGACGGACGGCGGGGGCAAGACGCGCGGGGCGCTCAGGCCGGTGCGGGGGCGTGACAAGGCCGTCCGGTTCATCACGGGGGGAGCGCGGCAGGGCGGCGGGGCGCGGCTGGACATCGCCTACCGGCGCGTCAACGGCGATGACTCGGTGGTGGTCTTCGACGGCACGTCCCCGTTCGCCGTGATGGTCATGGACCTCACTCAGGAGGGCGACCGGATCAGCGACGTCTTCATCGTCACCAACCCCGACAAGCTGACGCACGTACGCAAGGACGACGCCGTATGACCACCTACGAGAAGGCGCCCTCGCGCCGGTCCGCAGCCGACGAGGCGTCCTCGGGTCGGCGCGTGGCCGACTGGTTCGACGGCCGGCTCGGCACCCACAGCCTCGGCAGGAAGTATCTGCGCAAGGTGTTCCCGGACCACTGGTCGTTCCTGCTCGGGGAGATCTGCCTGTGGAGCTTCGTCGTACTGATCCTCACGGGTGTCTATCTGACGCTGTTCTTCCATCCGTCGATGAACGAGGTGACGTACCACGGCAGTTACGTCCCGCTGAACGGCGTGCGCATGTCGGAGGCGTACGCCTCGACTCTGGACATCAGCTTCGACGTACGGGGCGGACTGCTGATCCGGCAGATGCACCACTGGGCCGCGCTGATCTTCGTGGCCGGGATGCTGATGCACATGATGCGGCACTTCTTCACGGGCTCGTTCCGCAAACCCCGTGAGGTCAACTGGCTGTTCGGCTGGACGCTGCTGTTCCTCGGCCTGTTCGAGGGGCTCTTCGGCTACTCGCTGCCGGACGATCTGCTGTCCGGCACCGGGTTGCGGTTCCTGGACGGCGCGATCCTGTCCGTGCCGATCGTCGGGACGTATCTGTCGTTCTTCCTGTTCGGCGGCGAGTTCCCCGGAGACGACATCGTCGCCCGCCTGTACTCGCTGCACATCCTGGTGATCCCAGGCATCATGGCGGCCTTGGTGGTGGCCCATCTGATCCTGGTCTTCTACCACAAGCACACCCAGTTCCCGGGGCCCGGGAAGACCGAACGGAACGTCGTGGGCGCGCCGTTCATGCCCGTCTACATGGCGAAGGCGGGCGGTTTCTTCTTCCTGGTGTTCGGTGTGATCACGTTCATCGCGGCGATCGCCACGATCAACCCGGTCTGGGCGTACGGGCCTTACCGCGCCGACCAGGTGTCCACGGGAGCCCAGCCGGACTGGTATCTGGGCTTCGCCGAGGGGCTGGTGCGCATCATGCCGGGCTGGGAGATCAATATGGCCGGCCATACGCTGGTCCTCGGCGTGCTGATCCCGATCGTCGTCTTCCCGCTCCTCCTCGTCTTCATCGGTGTCTATCCGTTCCTGGAGTCGTGGATCACCGGGGACAAGCGCGAGCACCATCTCTTGGACCGGCCGCGCAACCGGCCGATCCGGACCTCCATCGGCACGGCCTGGATCAGCGTCTATCTGATCCTGCTCGCGGCCGGCGGCAACGACATCGTGGCCACCCGCCTCCATCTGTCGATCAACACGGTCACCTGGGCGGCCCGGATCGCGCTGTTCGTCGTCCCCGTGCTGGTCTTCATCGCCACCCGGCGCATCTGCCTGGGCCTGCAACGCCGGGACCGCGACCTGGTGTTGCACGGCCGCGAGACCGGCGTCATCAAGCGACTGCCGCACGGCGAGTTCGTCGAGGTGCACCAGCCGCTCTCCCCCGCCGAACTGCACACGCTGACCCAGCACGAGCAGCCCCGCCCGCTCGAGCCGGGCCCGGCACACGACGCGAACGGCGTGCCGAACCCGAACGGCTCGAAGGGGCGGCTACGGGCTCTGCTGTCCCGCGGTCTGTACGGCGAGGGCACGCAGGTGCCGAAGCCGACGGCCGAGGAGTACCGCGCGGCCCATCCGGAGGCGGAGGCCGAGGAGCGGCAGGAACCCCGCGCGGTCAGCGAGGCGGGGCCTCCAGACGGCTGATCCGCTGGGCGCCGCGGGCCTCGCCCGGGTGGCGGCTCGTCATGGTGAGCCGGATGCGGCTGCCACGTACGGCGTCGAAGGTGATGACCGTGGGCACGTCGGACGCGGTGGCCCAGTCGATCTCGGCCTCCCTGGCGGGCACATAGCGGCGCCCGTCCCAGTACGCCACCTCGACCGTGGCAGGCCGGGTGTGCGTGGCGTCGACGGTGAAGGAGACCTCGATACGGTCCAGGGTGCGGGTACGTCCCCAGTCGACCGAGACCCAGTCCTCCTCGCGGGCGCCGTTGAACGCGGGCAGCAGCGCGGTGGCCTCCTTGTGGAAGGCATTGGACCAGCCGGTCGCCGGGTCGCCGGGTCGCCGGGTCGCCGTCGAGCATCGCGGCGGGCAGGGTGTCCGGGCGGCCCGAGTAACTGGCGTCCGCCACCGGATAGTTCGGCGCTTCCGGGCCCGGGGCGGGCTTGAACTCCGGTGCCGGGGTCAGGACCTTCTCGCGCGCGGGCGTAGTGCGCACGGTGAAGGCGCCGGACCGCAGGCCCTTCGAGCAGGCCCGCACCGTGAGCCGTCCCGCCCTCGTACCGGAGCGGACGATCGCCAGGGCCTTTCCGTGGAAGGCCGTACGGGTGCTCGCCTGATAGCGCTCAGCACTCTCCTCGCGCCCATTGTCGAGCCCGGCGAGCGAACCACCGTCGACGTCGAACGCCAGGAGATGTTCGGCACCCGGCACCACCACACCGCGCGCGTCCACCACCTCCGCGGTCACGAAGCACAGCGAACGCCCGTCCGCGGAAAGGGACTTACGGTCCGCGGTGAGGCGCACGGCGTGCGGCTTCCCGGCGGTGCGCAGCACATCGGTGGCCACGGCCTTGCCGTCCCGCCACCGCCTTCAGCTCGCCCGGAGCGAACGGCACCTTCCAGATGAGATGCAGCTTGCCAACTGCTCGCGACCAAACAGATTCTGACGGTGTGCCACTCAGGACCGTCAAGACCGCGGCAGGCTTCTTCTGTCCGTCACCTCACATCGGCCGGAAAACCGCCCGGTGACCGAGTGCAGGGGAGCGACGGCCGATGCCGGTGTGCTCCAGGCGGTGTGCGGATCACCCGTACGGACTAGGCTGGGACCCAAGTGACGGCAGCTGATCACTGTCAGTGTCCGCAATGGAGTGTGGCGACGATGAGGAGCCACGACGACACACCGCCCGACGGTCCGGACTACCCCTTCGACGTGACCGCCACCGCACGGGCCGTCCTCGACGCGGACGGCATCATCGTCGAGTGGAACGAGGGCGCCCGGCGCCTGCTCGGCCATGCCCCGGCCGAGGTCCTCGGCCGGCCCGCCGCGGACCTGCTGGCCCCGGGCGACGGAACCGGGCGACCCCGGCCCGAGCCGACGAGCAACCGCTGGAGCGGACAGCTCGCGCTGCGTCATCAGGACGGCCGCCCCCGGTACGTATGGCTGCTCGCGCACCGGCGGCAGCCCGCCCGCGGCGACCGCAGCGACTGGATCCTCGTCACACCCCTCGACCGTACGGACCCGCTGCCGGACGGCGACCCCCTGACGACCGCGCTCCTGGAACAGTCCCCCTGCGCCACGGCGATCTACGACGAGCGGCTGCGGCTGCGCCGGATCAACGAGGCCATGGCCCACGCGATCGGGCTCCCGGAGGAACGCATCCGCGGACTGCGGCTCCCCGAGATCGGCGGCCGGCCGCAGAGCGAGGACTTGGAGCGGCATCTGATCCGGGTGCTGTTGGGCGGGCAGCCCGAGGATGTGCAGACGTACATGAGGCTGGGCGGTGAGCGGGATCCGCACGCCTGGCTGGCCCGCATCGCGCCGCTCACGGACTCCGAGGGCAGCGTGCGCGGCGTCTGTCTGACCGCCCACGACTTCACCGAGCAGTACCTGGCCCGTGAACGGCTGCAACTCGTCAACGAGGCGAGCATCCGGGTCGGCTCCACCCTCGACGTCCGACGCACGGCCCAGGAACTGGCCGACGTCTGCGTGCCCGCGCTCGCCGACTTCGTCAGCGTCGACCTGATGGATCCGGACGATCAGGGCGGCGATCCGGGGCGGCTGTCCGCCCCCGTCACCCTGCGCCGCGCTGCCCACCGGTCGGTGAACCCGGGCAACCCGGAGGCGTCGGTCAAGCCCGGCCAGGTCGATGTCTACCCGGCGTCCTCCCCGCAGGCCGACTCCCTCCTCGCCGGTCGGCCCATCGTGGCCTCGGACCTCGCGTCCACCCTGTCGGAATGGCTCGCATGGGACCGGCCTCGCTTCGAACGCGTCAAGGAGTACGGCATCCACTCGACGATGTCGGTCCCGATGCAGGCCCGCGGCGCGGTCCTGGGCGTCGTCGTGTTCACCCGGTTCCGGCGGCCCGAGCCCTTCACGCCCGACGACGTCCTGCTGGCCGAGGAGGTCACGGCCAGGGCGGCCGTCTGCATCGACAACGCCCGCCGCTACTCCCGCGAACGCGCGACCGCGCTCGCCCTGCAGCGCAGCCTGCTCCCCCGGACGCTGCCGCGCACGGCCGCTCTGGAAGCGGCCTCCCGCTATCTGCCCGCGGCCCGGGCCGGGGTCGGCGGCGACTGGTTCGACGTGATCCCGCTGTCGGGGATGCGGGCCGCCATGGTCGTCGGGGACGTCGTCGGCCACGGCGTCCAGGCCTCGGCCACGATGGGGCGGCTACGGACCGCCGTCCGCACCCTCGCCGACATCGACCTGGCACCGGATGAACTGCTGACCCACCTCGACGACCTGGTCCTCAGACTGTCCACCGAGGCAGGCGGCGACGGCACGACGGGCGAGGTCGGCGCCACCTGCCTGTACGCGGTGTACGACCCGATCAGCCGCCGCTGCACCCTCGCGCGAGCCGGACATCCACCCCCGGTGATGCTGCCGCCGGACGGCCCACCGCGGGAGATCGACGTACCGCCCGGGCCCCCGCTCGGCCTCGGCGGGCTGCCCTTCGAGTCCACCGAGTTCACGCTCGCCGAAGGAACCGTGCTCGCCCTCTACACCGACGGCCTCATCGAGAGCCGCAAGCGGGACATCGACGTCAGTCACCGGATGCTGTGCCAGGCACTGGCCCGCCCGTCGAGCTCACTGGACGACACCTGCCATCACGTCCTCCAGACGCTGCTCCCGCCGAGAGGCGTCGCCGACGACGTGGCCCTGCTGCTCGCCCGTACCCGCGGACTTCCCACCTCTCAGGTGGCGACCTGGGACATCCCGGCCGATCCCGCCCTCGTCGCCCCGATCCGCAAACAGGTCGTCCAGCAGCTGAGCGGCTGGGACCTGGACGAGGCGGCGTTCACGACGGAACTCGTGGTGAGCGAACTCGTCACCAACGCCATCCGGTACGGCGAACGCCCCATCCGGCTGCGCCTCATCCACGACGCCGACACGCTGATCTGCGAGGTGTCGGACGCCAGCCACACGGCCCCCCATCTGCGGCGCGCCAAGACCTTCGACGAGGGCGGCCGCGGACTGCTCCTGGTCGCCCAGCTCACCCAGCGGTGGGGCAGCCGGCATACGCCCGAGGGGAAGACGATCTGGGCGGAGCTGACCATGGACGAGGACTGACATCCAGAGGGGCATCCGTCAGAGGAGCGGCCGTCACAAGGGCGTACGCGCGGCTCATGGTGTGCGGCCGGGGCTCGGCCGGGCACTGTGTGTCGGCTCGGGCGATTCGCCGCCCGTACCGCCATCCGTGTCGCCATCCGTATGCGCGTTGATCCACTCCATCTGGAGCGAGGTCACCGAGGTCTCGAACTGCCAGCGCTGGGACGCGCTGTCGTCCCGGACCTTGAGCACGAGGGCCGACTCGCCCTCCTCCGCGGCGGGTGTCAGGGCCAGCTCCTTGCGGGCGAGCGGCAGCAGCTGGTCCCCACCAGTGAAGTCGTAGCGCACGTTCTTGGTGTTCAGCTGCTCCTCGCCCTCACACGCGCCCAGCCGGACCGAGGAGGCGAGGCGGGAGTCGAGGCACAGCTCAGGGGTGTCGAGGCTCCGGAGCAGGCCGTCTTCCTCGTACGACCATTGCTGCAGGGCGGAGGTGGTGCAGGCGGTGAGCACGGCCTCCGCGCCCTTGACCGCCTTGCCGCCCTCGATGCCGACGCACAGATCGTTCCCGACATTGCGCAACTGGCCACGCGTGGTGCGGGACGGCGGGTCGTCCTCGCCGCTCGCGCCGCCCGAGCCGGCTCGGGACGGACCGGCACCGGTGTCCCTGGACTCGGGTGCCTTGGAACCGGGTGGCTTGGAACCCGGGGCTTTGGACGCCGACCCGGTTCCCGCGTCGGAGGGAGGCTGCGGGTCGTCACTGTCGCCCGCCCACAGGATGAGCGGCACGGCGACGCACGCGCTCACGGCAAGCACGGCCAGGGCAAGGGTTCTCCGGCCGCGCGGGCGCCTTCCGGGCTTCGGGGGGTAGGGCGGCGGAGGAGGAACGTCGGGGTACGTGGAGAGGTCGTCGGGGTGTGTGGGGATCCCTGGCTCGTGGTGGTAGGCGACGTCGTCGGGGCCGGTGGGCCAGGGCTCGTTTGCGGGCCCGGTCCAGGATTCATCCGCCGGGGCGGTGGGCCAGGATTCGCCCGCGGGGGCGGTAGGCCATGATTCGGCTTCGGGCGCGGCGGGCCAGGGTTCGTTTACCGGCCCGCTGGTCCAGGATTCGTCCGCGGGGGCGGTAGGCCAGGGTTCGGCTTGGGGCGGCGCGGTCCAGGATTCACCCGAAGCCACGGACACGACCGGGCCGGGCGGGGCCTCCTCCACGAGCGGGGCCGTGGACGGCTTCTCCGGGAACGGCCCCGTGGGCGGCTCCTCCGGGATGGGGCCCTTGGGGAGCCTCTCCGCAATCGGGCCCCTGGGAGGCCTCTCCGCAATCGGGCCCCTGAGGGGCCTCTCCGTAATCGGGCTCCTGGGAGGCCTCTCCTCTATCGGGTCCCTGGAGGGCCTCGCCGCGAACGGGCCCATGGGCGCCTCCGCCGCGACGGGGCCCGCCTGTGCCTGCTCGATGCGGGCACGGCGGCCGGGCCGAGAGTCGAGATACGGCCGGGCTCCCCAGCCGAGCACCGCCTCGGCCAGCAGCACCGGCAGTCGGCCGCCCGTCTGGTCCAACTGGTCGGCGGCATAACGGCAGTACCCGCACTTGTTCATATGCCGCAGCACGTCGCGAGACGTCTTGGCGCCGCCCTGCCGGACCGACGCGTCCAGCAGCCGGTTGTAGCGACGGCACTCCTCCCGGGGGGCGAGTGTGGTGTGCGCCTCGAGCGTGGCGGTGCGTAAAAGCTCACGCGCACGCTCCAGTTGCGCGGGAGCGTCGGCGGCGGTCAGGCCGAGCAGTTCGGCCGGTATCGCGAGGTCCTCCGCCTCGACTTCCGCGTGCCACAGAATGCCGCGGGCGGTCTCCTGCAGTTCCTTGAATGCGCGGGACACCAGGAGCCGGTTCTCCGGCGGAAGAAGCCGTACCGAAGCGCGGTCCCCGTCTCCGGGGCCGGAGTGGAGATCGGGGTGGAGCTGTGAGCGCCGCTGGTCCGCGTCCCATTCCGCCGCGATACCGCGTACGGCGACCAGCAGCCGCGGCAGCCACGCCACGGTCTCTCCCGGACGCCGCCCGAATTCCCCGAACGTTCGTGTGAATGCGGCGGTGGTGAGCATTCCGGCGTACTGCGTACTGCTCGTGCACAGACGCGCGTACGAGTGGACCGCTGCCCAGTGCCGTGCCAGCAGTTGCTCGTCCGTCGCTTGGTTCACGTGCACTTTCCTCCGCAGACCCTGCCGAAATCAGCCCATACCACCCGGTATGGAATTGCCACACCTCACCAATCTCACCCTTCCACAGCGCACCACCCGCGTACAAGCGAAACCTGTCAATGCCCGTTTCTGCCCGAGCAGTTGGAGATCGATCGGAGAGCGACTGAAGCGTTTCAAAGTATCAACGAGAGTTCGCCGCAAGATGCTTTCGAATTTTCGTTTCTCTCAGTTACCTGGAGTATGTGCCGATTTGCCGTCGTGAAATCCAGGACGTCGGATCTTTACGGGGCTCGGAGTCCCGCCCGGTACGCACCGGGAGGCGTCCCGTAACGCTGCCGGAAGACGCGGTTGAAGTGGTACGGGCTGCTGAAGCCGGAGGCCGCCGCCACCCGTTCCACCGGCAAATCGGTGGCCTCCAGGAGCCGGGCCGCGTGCAGCAGCCGCGCGGCGAGCAGGGCCCGCATCGGGGACTGGCCGAGCTGCTGACTGAAGAGATGTGCGAACCGGGAGGGCGACAGCGACACGCCCGCGGCCAACGACTCCACGGTGTGCTGCGCGCCCGGGTCCGCCGCGACCAGCGCCTCGGCACGGCGGATCCGTACGTCGATACCGGACCGCTGCGGCTCGGTAAGCGCGGTGGCGGCCGCGAGGAGCACGATCGTCTCGAGGGAGCAGAGGGCGAGCTCGCGGGCTGCGGCGCCGTGGGCTACGGCTACCTGGCCGGGTTGGGCGCCGCGGGGGGCGGGCTGACCGGCCTCGGCTCCGTGGGCGACGGCCGCCTGATCGGCCGCGGCGGTGACGCCCGGCGTGGCGGTCCGGCGGCGATCGGTTCCGTGAGCGACGGCGGCCTCACCGGCTTCGGCTCCGTGGGCCACGGCGGCCCGACGCCCCTCGTCGGGGCCGCCCGGGGTGGCGGTCCAGGCGGGCGGGGCGCCCTGGCCCGTCCAGCGTGCGTCGGCGAGCATTCGTTGGAATGCCGACTCCACGCGTTCGTGGACGCCGGCGGGGACCGGGGTCACGACGTACAGCCGGTCGCCGCATGCGTACGGTCGCAGCCAGCCCGACCACGATGGCCTGGCCTGGCAGTGCACCCACCAGAACGCCCAGTGCCGGGCGCCCGCCGCGACCGCGTACCGGTGGGGCACGTCCGGTCCGAGGACCACCAGGTCCCCCGCGCCCGCCCGCACTTCGACGGCGCCCTGGCTCAGCTGTCCGTGCCCGCCCGTGGTCCAGGTGAACAGCCAACTGTCCGCGCCACGTGGGCGGTTGACGCTATAGCCGGGCCGTTCGTCGAAACGGCCGACCGTGACGAGGCCCGGCGGCGGAGCCGGGACAGCAGGCTCGGGCAATCCGTCAGCGTTCACGGACATCCTCCCGGAGGGCGCGGCGGCCTAGCGTGAGAGGGACGCAGCCTGAGCCGGAAAGGGTCAACGTATGACAGTCACGGACATCGGCGCCTTCCATGAGCCCATCCTGCCCGAAGCCGGCCATCGCCAGTTCGAGGAGGACGGCTTCACGGTGCTGCGCGGGCTGTTCGGCCGGGACGAGATCGCCGAACTGAACGCGGAGTTCACGGCCCTGCACGCCGCCGGGCCGGTGCCCGGCCACTTCGAGCCACGCGCGACGGAGACGCTCGGGCCCGCCGATCCGCTGCACCGCTACCCCCGCGTGATGCATCCGCATCGCATCAACGACGTTGCGCTGCGTTTCCTCCTCGAGCCTCGACTGCGCGGCGTCCTGGAGACCCTCTTCGGCGAGGAGGTGCTGGCCGCTCAGAGCATGTTCTACTTCAAGCCGCCGGGAGCGCGGGGTCAGGCCCTGCACCAGGACAACTTCTATCTCCGTGTCGAGCCGGGCACTTGCGTGGCCGCGTGGATCGCCTGCGATGAGATTGACCGGGAGAACGGCGGCCTGGAGGTCGTTCCCGGCACCCACAAGATGGACCTGTTCTGTCCGGAGGAGGCCGACGAGGGCGTGTCGTTCGCGAGGGAGTACGTGCCGCCGCCGCCCGGCCTTGCCGCCGTGCCGGTCGATATGTCGCCGGGTGACGTTTTGTTCTTCAACGGCACGCTGGTGCATGGCTCCCAGCCGAATCGCTCCGCTGGGCGGTTTCGTCGGTCGTTCATCGCCCACTACGTGGGGCGGTCTGCCGAGTGCATCGGGAGCCACTATCGGACGCTGACGATGAGTGGGGAGCCGGTGCCGCTGCGGGAGGCGGCGGGGGCGGGGCCGTGTGGGACGGAGTTCGCTCCGGCAGGTCCCCACTAGCCCTGCGGTTAGGCGGTTTCTTTCCCCAGCCCCGCCCCTTCCCGGCTGTATCAATTTGCGGCTCCGCCGCGTGGGGGGGCTGCGCCCCAGGCCCCGCTGCTTCCGGCGGGGTGGGTGGGGCGCCTTCGGCGGGTGGGGTGCCTACCGGGGTGGGGTGTGACAGTCGTGTCGCGTCTGCGGGTGCGTTGTGGCTGGTCGCGCAGTTCCCCGCGCCCCTAAACAGCCTGCGACTGCCCGCACCCTGAAGAGCAAGCGAACCGAAAAGCCCGCACCACGACGAAACCGGCGCCCTCCCTCCGGCGGGAGGGGACGTGGGCCGGTGCGTCCTATGCCCGTCGCTTAGCTTCGGTCTGGGCACAGCTTCGCCCTGTATCAGCAAGGGGCCGTATGCCCTGTTGGCGACGGGCTGACGCACCGGACCGCGGCCCCGCACCACCGACCACCTCAGGGGCGCGGGGAACTGCGCGACCAGCCACACACAACCCGCAGCCGCGACACGAAGTGTCACCCACCACCCCCTGGCGTGGAGCCTGGGGCGCAGCCCCAGTTTCGGGAAGGGGCGGGGCTGGGGAAAAGAAACCGCGCCCTCACCGCCGGCGTCAGGACCGCAACAGCCGCGGAGCGGCAAGGTGCAGGACTCCGTCCTGCCACGTCACACCGCGCAGGTCGGGCACGACGACACGCGCCCCGGTGGCCAGCCCACGCGGGCCGACACCGACGACGTACGCACCCGCCGCCGCCCCGGCCTCCGCCCCCGCAACGCTGTCCTCGAAGACAACGGCATCCACGGGCTCGAGCCCAAGCTTCTCGGCCGCCGCCCGGTACCCATCCGGCGCCGGCTTGCCGCGGGCGACATCGTCCGCGGCAACGAGCACGGGCGGCACCGGCAGCCCCGCGGCGGCGAGCCGCGCCCGGGCGAGCGCGGTGACGCCAGACGTCACAACGGCCCAACTCCCGCGTGGCAGACTCGTAAGCAGCTCAAGCGCACCGGGCAATGCAGTCGTGAGGCCGGCAGCCTCGATCTCCAGCCGGTCGATCCGGCCAAGCGCAGCGTCCCGCTCGGCCGGATCCTCGACAAGCAACGCAACGGTGTCCGCAGACCGCCGCCCATGCACCATCGCGGTGACCTCCGAGGCCGGCAGCCCCCGCTCCCGAGCCCACAGGCTCCACGCCTGATCGACCCCCGCGTCGGAGTCGACCAGAACACCGTCGTTGTCGAAGAGAAGTCCCTGGCAGGGAATCTTCATGCGGGCTCCTTCAGCCGACGGGACGGTTGCGATAGCGGCCGACGAGTTCGCGCGCGGCGACCTGCATACGGGCAGGCGGCAGACCCCGCGCGATCAGGGTCAGGTCATCGACCACCATGTCGCCGATGGTCCAGAACGCCTCCGGGACACCACCCGCCCGGTGGGCGGAGAGCACCAGCCCCTCCAACCCGCGGGCGAGGTCGTCGGCGGCGACGGGCTCCTCCGGCCAGACGTCGATACCCGCCAGCAGCCGCCCTTCGGCGACCCGCGCGAGCAGCGCCGGAAAGTCGACGACGGGCGCCCGGCTGATGACCACGAGGCGGGCACCCTCCGGCAACAGGTCCAGTTCGCGCGCCCCGAGCAGATGACGGCTCTCATCGGTGACGGTGGCCAGCACGAACACAAACCGGCTGCGGCTCAGGGTCTCGTCCAGCGTGGCAGGCACAAGACCCTGCTCACGCAGGACGGCGGCCGGCAGCCAGGGGTCGTACACCCGCAGCGTCGGCCGGAAGGCCGCCAGCAGTGGGTGGAGGGCCCGGCCGAGTTGACCGAAGCCGATCAGACCGATGTCCGAGCCCCGCAGCAGTACGGCATCGGCGTTGCCCTCGAACACATACCGCTCCCGTCCAGCACGGAAGGCCCGGTCCTCGCGGCTGATGCCGCGCGCCAGGTCGAGGGCCAGCCCGAGTGCGTACTCGGCGACGGCCTGCGCGTACGCGGGACCGCAGTTGAGGAGGTGGATGCCGCGCTCGAAGCAGGCGTCGTAGTCGACGTGCGGATAGAAGTTGCCCTCGACGTTGAGTACGGCCCTCAACTTCCCTGCGCGAGCGAGCCGTTCGGCGGGCAGTTCGGGCTGCCCGACGACGGCGAAGGCGTCGGGCAGGGCCTGGTCGAGGGCGGCTTCGGAGTCCGGTTCGACGACGGTGAAGCGGTCGTGCAGCCGGGCGAGGGCGTCCGGCGTGAAGATGCGGTCGGCGGGGTGCGGGGCGGCGCGCAGGATTACGAGCGGTTTGTCCGGGGTACTCACGGCTCTCCTTGCATCCGTACGGGGGCGACGACCTCCCGAAACGGTAACCGGGTCCGCCGCGAGCCGCGCCTGTGCCAACTTGACGTGCCCGTCGACCCCGGCTTTGATCCTCGCGTGTCGAGGCGCGCAGGACTCCCGATGGCCCGAACGGGCAAACCCGTCAGGCGCGTTGCCATTGCCCTGGCCGCCCTCGCGGCGCTTGCCGCCTGTACATCCGGGTCCGGCGAAAACAGCCAGAACGGCCAGATCAACGAGCGCGGCGGGGACACGGCCGGCAGCACCCCACCACCCAACCCCGGCCCCGTTCAACTGCCGCCCCGCAACGCACCCTTCGACTACCAAATCGGCGGCGCCTATCCCCCGCCCGCCGGCGTCCGCATCGTCGCCCGCGACCGCGCGGCGGATCCGGCTCCGGGCCTCTACAACATCTGTTACGTCAACGCCTTCCAGGCCCAGCCGGACGCCCAGGACGACTGGCCCGCCGACCTGCTCCTGCGCGACAAGACGGGCAACGTCGTGATGGACGGCGACTGGGACGAGGCGCTGCTCGACATCGGCACGCCGGCGAAACGGAAGCGTATCGCCGCCCGGATCAACGAGTGGGTCGACGACTGCGCGGCCAAGGGGTACGACGCCGTCGAGCCGGACAACTACGACGGCTACACCCGTTCGCGCGGGCTGCTGACCGCGGACGACGCCATGTCCTTCATCAAGTTGCTCTCCGCGCACGCGCACGCCCGTGGTCTGGCCGTCGCGCAGAAGAACACGGTGGAGTTGGCCGGCTTCAAGTCCCGTACGGGGCTGGACTTCGCGGTGGCGGAGGAGTGCGGCGCGTACGACGAGTGCGGTGCGTATGCCGAGGCCTTCGACGACCGCGTCGTGGTGATCGAGTACACCGACCGCGGCCTGGAGAAGGCCCGTTCGGGCTTCAGGGAACGGCTGAGCATCGTGCGCCGGGATGTGGACGTGTCGACGCCGGACGACGCCGGCTACGTCCGCGAGTGAGCCAGCAGCTCCAGGCCCTGCTCCCAGCGGAAGCCGTCACCCTGCCCGCCGAACCGGACCCCCATCCCGCGCAGCCTCGCAAGGCTCTCCTGGTACGCGGGGTGGGCGGTCAGTGCCTCGCCCACGCTGGGCAGTACGGCGATCGGTACGCCGAGCCCGTACGCCTCGCAGAGGGTGCCGAGAGCGAGGGTGTCGGCGATTCCGGCGGCCCATTTGTTGAGGGTGTTGAACGTCGCGGGGGCCACGAGGACGGCGTCCGGGTCGGGAAACGGACGCGGGTCGCCCGGGGATCGCCAGGCGGACCGGATCGTCCGGCCGGTCTGCTTCTCGACAGCCGCCGTGTCGAAGAAGCCCATTGCCAGCGGCGTCGCGATGACTCCGACGTCCCAGCCCCGCTGCTGCGCCAAGCCGATCAACTCGCCGACGTTCTCGGCCACTTGGGCGGCGCAGACGATGACGTAGAGGAAGGGTTTCCGGGTCTGATCGGTCACCCGGGAACCGTACTCAACGGTCCGGAGTTCCAGTGGTGATGGTGTTCGCTGTCTGATCAACATCACTGATTGACGGAGTCCGTGTCACGCTGCAGACTCAATCCAACATTCAACGAAGAAGTGTTCACCAGGCGGACAAGCGGCTGAGCCCCGGTGTGGGCGGTCGTCCTGCCGTGCACGACGGGAAGAGCCCTCATGACCCTCCATCGTGATCTGCTGATCGGCGGCAAGGACGAGCCCGCCGCTTCCGGCCGCACCGCTGAGGACGTGAATCCGTACAGCTCCGAGGTGTACGCCACGGTCGCCGCGGCCGGCGTCGAGGATGTCACGCGGGCCGTGGACGCCGCCGATGCCGCGTTCGCCGACTGGGCCGCGGCCAGCCCGGTGGTCCGGCGCAAGATCTTCCTCGACGCGGCGGATCTGCTGGAGGCCCGTGTCGAGGACGCCGTACGGACGATGGCGGGCGAGGTCGGCGGGACCCGGCCTTGGGCGATGTTCAACGTCGGCCTGGCCGCGAACATGCTCCGTGAGGCCGCCGCCGCGGTGACCGCGCCGCGCGGCGAGGTGCTGAGCGCCCAGACGGAGGGCGCGCTCGGCCTCGCGGTCCGGGAGCCCGTCGGCGTCGTGGCGGCGTTCTCGCCGTGGAACGCGCCGGTCATCCTCGGCGTCCGTGCCGTCGCCGCGCCACTCGCCGCGGGCAACACCGTGGTGCTGAAGCCGAGCGAGGACGCACCGCTGGCCTGCGGTCTCTTCGTCGCGGACATCCTGCGGGACGCGGGCCTTCCCGACGGCGTGCTCAACGTGATCACGAACGCCCCCGAGGACGCGGCCACCGTCGCCGAGGCCTTGATCGCCGACACGCGCGTGCGGTCAGTGAACTTCACCGGATCCACCGGAGTCGGCCGCATCATCGGCGTCCACGCGGCCCAGCACCTCAAGCCCGCGCTCCTCGAACTCGGCGGCAAGAACTCCGTGATCGTGCTGGAGGACGCCGACGTCGACTACGCGGTGGACGCCGCCGTCTTCTCCGTGTTCATGAACGCCGGCCAGATCTGTATGTCGGCCGACCGGCTCCTCGTCCACGAGAGCCTCGCCGAGGAGTTCACGGCCAAGTTCGTCGCGAAGACCGAGTCGCTCGCGTCCGGTGACCCGGCCATCGATCACACGGTGGTCGGCCCGCTGGTCACCCCGGACGCCGCCCGCCGGGTCGCGGCGCTGGTCGAGGACGCCGTCGCCAAGGGCGCCACCGTACTGACCGGCGGTACGGCGCCCGAGGGTGCCGTACACCCGGCGACGGTGCTCACCGACCTGCCCGAGAGCGCCGAGCTGTACCACGGGGAGGCCTTCGGACCGGTCGCCGTGATCAGCACGTTCGCCACGGACGACGAGGCGGTCGACTTCGCCAACGCCACCGAGCACGGGCTGACCTGCGGCATCATCACCGAGAACGGCACCCACGGGCTGCAGGTCGCCCGCCGGATCCGTACCGGCATCGTGCACGTCAACAACCAGTCCGTGGCCGATGAGCCGAACGCCCCCTTCGGCGGCTTCAAGGCCAGCGGATACGGCCGGTTCGGCGGACGCTGGGGCATCGAGGCGTTCAGCAACACCCGCTGGGTGACGCTGGCGACGCAGCACGCGCACTATCCGTTCTGAGTCGTTCGTTTCTACGGGTGCTACGGGGTAGGCAGTGAGTGCACCTCTGCGGTGATTCATCACGCATACGACGACGGGAACGATGGCATGCCTCTTGACGGCGAGTACGAGCCCACCCCCACCGGCTGGGTACGTGAGCAGGTGGAGTTGATCGAAAGGTCCGGCGGGACCGAGGGAATGACGTTGATGGACACGGGAATGCCCGTGATCCTGCTGACCACCCGAGGTGCCAAGAGCGGCAAGCTACGCAAGACGCCCCTCATGCGCGTGGAGCACGAGGGCGTGTATGCCGCCGTCGCCTCTCTGGGCGGTGCCCCCAAGCACCCGGTCTGGTACTTCAACGTCAAGGCCGACCCGCACGTGGAGCTCCGGGACGGCACGGTCGTCCAGGACATGAGGGCCCGCGAGGTGACCGGCGAGGAGAAGGCGGTGTGGTGGGAGCGCGCCGTCGCGGCATACCCGCCTTACGCCGACTACCAGGAGAAGACCGACCGCGAGATCCCGGTCTTCGTCCTGGAACCGATCAAGGAGAACTGATCCCGTAGCCACAGTGCTCGGCAGACCCGGCCGGTTCCTTCGATCCAGTACGCATGAAGCGTCGTGCGCCGGGCACACAACCCTCAGGCCCCGCCGCGCTCCCCCGTCGCGGCGGGGTCGCCCGCTGTCCGGGACATCGGCGAAAGCGCAGGTCAGCTGCCGCGTGCCTGGCGGTGGGCGGTCCGCTTCGCGGTCAGTGCGTCCGTGATGTCGAGGAAGATCTGGTCGGCTTCCGGGATCGCGTAGGACACGGTGCGTTTGATGCGTTCCGCGACCAGTTCGACCTCTTCGCTGTCCAGGCCGGGGGTCAGGTCGACCCGGGCGGCCACCAGGGTCGAGTCCAGGCCCAGCTTCATCGTCAGCAGGGACTCCACGGAGTCGATCTCCGGCTGCGCCTGCAGCAGGGCCCGGATACGGCGGCTCTGCTCGGGGTCCGCGGCCCGGCCGATCAGCTGGTCGCGGGCGTCGCGGCCCAGGCGGTACGCCACGTACACGAGCAGCGCCCCGATGGCGCACGAGGCCAGTGCCTCCCAGACGACCTGGCCGGTGGCCATGTGGAGCGCCATTCCGGCGATCGCGAGGCACACACCGAGCACGGCGGTGCCGTCCTCGGCGACGACCGTCCGCAGCGCCGGGTCACGGGCTCCGGAGGCGCCGCCCTGGACACGTACCTGGTGCAGGGCCCGCAGCAGGGAGATCCCCTCGGAGACGAGGGCGACCCCGAGGACGACGAGGCCCGCCACATAGCCGTCGTACGACTCCGCCGCTCCCCTGCGCAGCGCCTCGAAGGCCTGGAAGAAGGAGAAGCAGCCGCCCATCACGAAGATGCCGACGGCTGCGAGAAGCGACCAGAAGAAGCGTTCCTTGCCGTAGCCGAAGGGATGGCGGCTGTCGGCGCGACGTCGGCTGCGGCGCAGGGCGGCGAGCAGGAACACCTCGTTCATGCTGTCGGCCACGGAGTGCGCCGCCTCCGATAGCAGCGCGGGCGAGCCGGCGACCAGGCCACCCACCGTCTTGGCCACGGCGATCACGACGTTCGCGGCCAGTGCCACCAGCACGGTGACACGGGTCCTGCGGTCCGACACGGTCAAGGGCTTATGGCTCACTTCGGCCGATTGCCCCAGTCGCGCGCCCTCACACGGGGTGAGCGCCGAAATCGGGGAACTCCTGTCATCAGGACAGGTCCCGGCACCTCCGCACACCCGGGAAAGGACAGGAGACAGGAGCCATGAGCGACACCGACGGCAACACCGCGTACGGCAGGAAGTCGTTCCAGCGGTCCAAGAGCCACTTCACGGACCGCATCACGGCGGACGCCCGGGACGGCTGGCCGGTCGAGGCCGGACGCTACCGGCTGGTCGTCAGCCGCGCCTGCCCCTGGGCGAGCCGCGCGGTGATCTCCCGGCGGCTGCTCGGGCTCGAGGACGCCCTGTCGATGGCCATCGCCGACCCCATCCAGGACGACCGCAGCTGGCGCTTCACCCTGGACCCGGACGGCCGCGACCCGGTACTCGGCATCCGCTTCCTCAGCGAGGCGTACGACGCGCGCGAGACCGACTACCCGGGCGGCGTCAGCGTCCCCGCGATCGTGGACGTGCCCAGCGGCCGCCTGGTCACCAACGACTTCCAGCAGATCACTCTGGACCTGGCCACCGAGTGGACGGACCTGCACCGGAAAGGGGCGCCGGACCTGTATCCGGCCGGGCTGCGCGACGAGATCGACGAGGTCATGGAGGAGGTGTACGAGGACGTCAACAACGGGGTGTACCGTGCCGGCTTCGCCACCGGCCAGGAGGAGTACGAGTCGGCCTGTGAGCGGCTCTTCCGGCGGCTGGAGCTGCTGTCGGCGCGGCTCGCCGACCGGCGCTATATGGTCGGCGACACGATCACGGAGGCGGACATCAGGCTGTTCACCACGCTGGTCCGGTTCGACGCCGTCTATCACGGCCACTTCAAGTGCAACCGCTGGAAGTTGACGGAGGATGAGGTGCTGTGGGCGTACGTCCGCGATCTCTACCAGACGCCGGGCTTCGGGGACACCGTCGACTTCGACCACATCAAGCGGCACTACTACCAGGTTCATACGGGCATCAACCCGACCCGCATCGTGCCCATCGGCCCGGATCTCTCCGGCTGGCTGACACCGCACCGCCGTGAGGAACTCGGTGGCCGCCCGTTCGGAGACGGGACCCCGCCGGGGCCGGTGCCCGAGAGCGAGCGGGTCCCGGCAGCGGGGCGGCCCTGACCGGCGCGTACAGGACCAGCGCCGACGACAAGTAGACAAAGACACAAGGACATAAGGAGTCAGCGATGGCGAAGAACAAACAGAAGAAGATGAAGCTGCCCCTCGCCTACAAGCCCCTCGGCTTCGTGCTCGGCTGGACGAGCGGAACCCTCGCCACCATGGCCTTCCAGAAGACGTGGAAGGCGATCCGGCACGAGGACGACGCGCCCGACGCGCTGGACAAGGAACGGAGTTGGGGCGAGATCCTGCTGGCCGCGGCCGTGCAGGGGGCCATCTTCGCCGTCGTCCGCAGTGCCGTGGACCGTACGGGTGCCGCGTTCATCGAACGCAGGACCGGAGTGTGGCCGTCCGGCGAAGACGGCGGGCGGGACTGAACTCCCTTACGGTGGCGTAAGGTTGAATCCGGAACGGCGGCCGGACGGCAGGAGAGCGAGCTGTGACCACCCAGCCAGAAGTGGGCGACACCGTCGAGGACTTCGCGCTGCCCGACGAGACCGGCACGTCCCGGAAGCTCTCCGAGCTCCTGGCCGAGGGTCCCGTCGTCCTCTTCTTCTACCCGGCCGCCCTCACCCCGGGCTGCACCGCCGAGGCGTGCCACTTCCGCGATCTGGCCGCCGAGTTCGCCGCCGCCGGGGCCCGGCCGGTGGGGATCAGCGGCGATCCGGTGGACCGGCAGCAGGAGTTCGCCGGGAAGCACACACTCGGGTTTCCGCTGCTGTCCGACCCCGACGGGGCGATCCGGGAGCGGTTCGGAGTGAAGCGCGGTTTCTCGATGGCGCCCACAAAGCGGGTCACCTTCGTCATCTCCCAGGACCGGAAGGTACTCGAGGTGGTGCGCAGCGAGTTCCGGATGAGCGCACACGCCGATCGCGCCTTGGCCGTCCTGCGTTCAGCCTGACCTCGGAGCCCGCGCCCTGAACTCGGTCGGATTCAGCCCGACTTGGGTGCCGTGTCGCGGTTGCGGCGCAGGGTGAAGGAGTGGCCGGCCGGATCCGCGTATCCCCGTTCCTCGAAGCGGCCGGACGCCTCCTTGGTCTCCAGCGGACGGCCGCCGAGGGAGACGACCCTGCGTTCCGCCTCGTCGAGGTCCTCCACATGGAAGTCCAGGTGGACCTGGAGGGAGTTCTCGGGGCGCGGCCAGCTCGGCGGAGTGGCGGTCATGTCCCGGCGGAACGCCATCCGGGTCCCGTCGGCGCCCTTGATCTCCACGCGGTTCGCGCTCGCGTCCGTCTGCTCGGCCTCCAGCAACTCCTTGTAGAACAGGGCGAGTTTCTCCGGTTCGGCGCAGTCCAGCACCACGACGCCTGCCACTACGAGTGCCATGTCTCCTCCGTACGGGGCCGAACACGGCGGCGTACCCAGCCGCCGCCCGTCGTCCACGGGTACCCCACCTCCTGGAATCAGTCGCCCACGACCGAACGTCTCCGCCCGGCGTAGACATTTCGCCAAGGTCGCCGGAATCGCCGGAGGAAGTAACGAAGGTCACGGTGAAGTCACGGAGGTCACGGCATAGATCATTTACGATCAGGGCAGCCTCGTAGCGATATCGAGTCAACTTTCGTCTCGGGAAGCGCAGTTCGAGTCGGCGGGGATCGGTTTCGATCACTCGCTCGCAGGGTGGGGGGCCCTGTGAATCGTCCCCAAGAGAGGATGCGAATGCCGCAGGACGTCAAATTCGACCTCCCCTTCACCACCCCCATCAGCGAGCATCTCGAGTACGCCCGTGCGCGTCATCTGCGCTGGGTCTGGGACCGTCGTCTGGTCCGCAGCAAGGAAGGTTTCGAGGAGTACCAGTCCTGGGATCTGCCCCAGGCCGCCGCCCGTACGTATCCGCACGCTTCGGCCGAGGACATGGTCGTCCTCATGAACTGGTTCTCGCTGGCCTTCCTCTTCGACGACCAGTTCGACGCCGGCCGGCCGGACCGCGCCGACCGGATAGCGGAGGTGGCGCGCGAGCTCATCGTCACGCCGCTGCGCCCGGCGGGGAGCACGCCCCGGGTGGACTGCCCGATCACGGTGGCCTGGGCGGAGGTCTGGGCGCATCTTTCGGAGGGCATGTCGCTGCCGTGGCGTACGCGGTTCGCGGCCTCCTGGGGCCGGTTCCTCGTGGCGCACACCGAGGAGGTCGACCTGGCGGCCCGCGGCCTGGAGGGCACGCTCGGTCTTGAGGAGTACGCCGAGTTCCGCCGCCGTACGGTCGGCATTCACCACAGCATCGACGCCGGTGAGCGCAGCCGCGGCTTCGAGGTTCCGGCGCAGGTGCAGGCCCATCCGCTGATGATCCGGATGCGGGATCTGGCCGCGGACACCATCGGGTTCATGAACGACATCCACTCCTTCGAGCGTGAGAAACGCAGAGGAGACGGACACAACCTGATAGCCGTGCTGCACCGGGAGCGCCGGTGCAGCTGGCAGGAGGCGGCCGACGAGGCGGTCCGGATGACCACGGACTGCCTCGACCAGTACCTCGAACTGGAGGCCCAGGTACCGCAGATGTGCGACGAGCTCGGCCTGGACGAGGAGCAGCGGGACCAGGTGCGGATGGGCGTCGAGGCCATCCAGCACTGGATCAACGGCAACTACGAGTGGGCCCTGACCTCGGGCCGCTACGCCGCGGACAAGGAAACCCCGGCGTCTGCCGCGGAGTTGGCGGGCAGGGGGTCGGTGGACGATCTGCTTACGGTCTGACGCGGTGCACTTACAGGTACGTACGAAGAATTTCGGCCGGCCACCCCCATGGGTGACCGGCCGAACCAACTCCCAAGCCGCCGTACGGACTTCTACACGGCGAACTCCACCGGCAGCCGGTCCAGTCGTGCCTCCCACGTCGACGCCGTAGACGTCAGCTCCTCGGGGGCTACCGCGAGGCGCAGGCCCGGCAGGCGGTGCAGTAGGACGTCGACGGCCGTCTCGATGATGGCCTGGCCGATGTTCTGCCCGGGGCATTCGTGCGGACCGCCGCTGAACGCGAGATGCGACTGGTTGCCGTGGACGGAGACGCCGACGTCGGGCCGGATCTCCGGGTCGACGTTGCCCGCGTTCAGGCCGAGCACCAGCAGGTCGCCCTCCCTGACGCGGTGGCCGCCCAGTTCGAGGTCGGCGGTGGCGAACCGGCCCGGCAGAACGGCCAGCGGCGGGGTGTTCCACATCACCTCCTCGACGACCGAGGAGATGTTCAACTGCCCGCTGACCAGGCCGGCGAGCCGCGTCGTGTCGGTGAGGACCAGCTGCAGCACCCTGGCGAGGAGATTGCTGGTGGTGGTGTGCGCGGCGATCAGCACCAGCCGCAGGTGGCTGAGGACCTCGTCCTCGTCGAGATCGGCGTGGTGCTCGATCAGCCCGGTGGTGAAGTCGGCGCCCGGCTCCTGGCGCTTGCGCTCGGCGAGTTCACCGAGGATGCGCACGATGCGGTCATTGTGGACGAGGGCTTCCGCCCCGCCCTTGATGACCTGGGCACAGGACTCGGCGAGTGTGCGTCCCTCACCCTGCGGGAGGCCGAACACCCTGGTCAGTACGAGCATGGGGAGGTACTCGGCGAAATCGGCCACCAGGTCGGCGCTGCCCGCGTCCGCGAAGGCGTCGATCTGCTTGTTCGCGAAATGCGTGACATGGCGGCGGATGCCGCGGCCGGTCACGGCCTGGAGGTTGTCGGTGACGGCGCCGCGCAGTCTGCGGTGCGGTTCGCCGTCCTGGGAGACGCAGTCGGGGCGCCAGCCCACCATCTGCATCAGCGGTGAGGCGTTGTCGACGCGGCCCTCGGTCCAGTCCCGCCAGATCCGCGAATCGCGGGTGAACTGGCGGGGGTTGTCGAGCACGCGCCGGTTCTCCCGGTAGCCGAGCACCAGCCATGCGGGTACGTCGCCCTCGAGCAGGACCGGCGCGACGGGCCCGTGTTCCTTGCGCAGCCGGGCGTAGATGCCGTACGGGTCGATGGCCGCCTCGGGCCCGTAGAGGCGGGTGAGGTCGGCGCCGCCGTGCGCGACGGGGCAGCCGTTCGGGGCATCGGGCTGGTCGGTCATCGGGACTCCAGAGCGACGGCGGAGCGTTCCTTGAGGTGCCGTATCAGGGCGATGAGTACGTCACGGCTGGAGGCACGGTCGCGGGCGTCGCAGGCCACGACCGGGGTGTGCGGGGGGATGTCCAGGGCGTCCCGGATCTCGTCGATCGGGTGTTCCTTGGAGTCGGGGAAGACGTTGAGGGCGATGACGAAGGGGACCTTCTGCCGCTCCATCTCCTCGATGGCCCGGAAGCTGGAGGCCAGCCGCCGGGTGTCGACCAGGACGACCGCGCCGAGCGCGCCCTTGAACAGGCCGTTCCACAGGAACCAGAAACGCTCCTGGCCGGGCGTCCCGAACAGGTACAGCACCAGCTGCTCGTTGATGCCGATCTTGCCGAAGTCGAGGCTGACGGTGGTCTCCTGCTTGTCCGCCACCCCGATGAGGTTGTCGACATCGGCACTGGCCTGGGTCAGCGTCTCCTCGGTGGTGAGCGGCTTGATGTCGCTGACCGAGCGGACCATGGTGGTCTTCCCGGTGCCGAATCCGCCGGCGATCATCACCTTCACCGAGCGGGCGCCGGCCGGCAGGGTGCCGTCGGCCGTCGGCCTGCCCGGATGGTCAAAGCCTTTCAAGTCCACTGAGTACCTCCTCAAGGAGCGCGAGGTCGGGCCCGCGACCGGCGCCGGACGCCGGGATGGGATCACGGGCTTCGATACGGCCTGCGTCCAGCAGATCGGCCAGGAGCACCGCGAGAATGTTGAACGGCAATCCGAGGTGGGCGCCGAGTTCGGCGACGGACAGCGGATCGCGGCAGCGGCGGAGGATCTCCTCGTGTTCGTGCTGCATACCGGGGACGGCGGCGGCACGGGAGATGATGAGGGTCGCCACGTCGAGAGTCGACGCCGAACCGCCGCCCGGTCCGCTGCGGCCGCCCGTGAGGACGTAGTAGCGCTCCAGACCGGACGGGTTCAGAGGTCGGCTGGGACCACTCATCCAGAGTGCTCCTCCAGGCGCGGCGTGGTTCCGAGGAGCTCACCCATCCTGCGGGCCAGATCCCTCATCTGATGCCCGAGCAGGCCCTGGTCGAGGCCTTCCCTGGCGAGGACTCCGAGGTACGTCTCCACGCCGGCCCGCACCACGAAGAGGTGGCCGCCGTCGACCTCGATCATCGCGAGCCGCAACTGCCCGGCGTACTGCGGGAACTGCTCGGCCACCGGCTGGGCCAGCGCCTGCAGTCCCGCGACCACGGCGGCGAACCGGTCCACGTCGTCGGGGTCGTCGGCGCCGTAGGACGTTATGGCCTTGCCGTCGCTGGAGGCCACCAGGGCGAAGCGGATCTCCTTGATGCTCTCGACCAGATCGCGCAGCGCCCAGCTCACGTCGGTTCCCTGTTGCGTCATGTGGACTCGTCGCTCTCTTCAGTGCTGTGCTCGGTCGACTCATGTCCCGCGGCGGACTCATGTCCCGCCGGGGCCCCGGGTCCGTCGGTCGGCTCGCGTCCGGCCGTGGCGAACGCGGCCAGGCCGGCGAAGGACGCGTCCGGTGGCACGGTGTGCGAGCCCGTGTCCGCAGACGTCGCGGCCGCGTCCCGTACGACCGGCTTCGGCCGTCCCGGTTCCGTCCCCGAATCCGCGCGCCTGCGTCGCCTGGGCAGACCGCCGGGCGTGGTGTCCACGGCTATCCCGGTATCCCCGTTTTCTTCGGCCGGGGCGTGCGCGGGCTCGGCCTCGGTGCTCGGCGCCGCCGGCGTAGCCGAGACCTGCGCGGCCTGGGCCGTAGCCGGAGTCGTGACGGCGGCGGGCAGCGGGCTGAAGTACTTGTGCGGTACGACCACGACGACCGAGGTGCCGAGCCAGGGCGAGTCCGCGAAGGTGACCCTGATGCCGTAGCGGCGGGCGAGCGCGCCCACGACGCGCAGCCCGAGGTGGGCGTCCTCGGACACACCACCGAGACCGGGGCCCGCGGCTTCGCCCGCGAGCGCCTGGAGCGCCTCCTGCTTCTTCTCCTCGTTGAGGCCCTTGCCGGAGTCCTGGATCTCGATGCCGACCCCGTTCGGAACCTCCTTGCCGGAGACGACGACGGGCTCGGTGGGCGGCGAGTAGCGCGCGGCGTTGTCCAGGAGGTGGGCGAAGATCAGCGTGAGGTGGTCCACCAGGCCGCCGTCGACGCCGAGTTCGGGCAGATGACGGACCTGGACCCGGTCGAAGTCCTTGATCCGGCCGATGCCGCCGCGGACCACGCTGAGCAGCCGCTGCGGTTCCTGCCACTGCCGTCCTGGCCGGTCGGAGCCGCCGAGTACGCCGATGCTCGCGGCCAGACAGTCGGCGGGGCCGATCTCCTGGTCGAGTTCCATCAGGCCCTGGGCGACGGCGGGCAGCCTGCCGTGCTCGCCCTGCATCTCGTGCAGCCGACCGCGCAGCTTGCTGGTGAGGACGTGGATACGGCTACCGACGCTGACGACGGCAGCCTCGGCGGAGGTGGAGCGGTTGAACTCCTCCTCCACGCCGATCAGCGCGGTCCGCAGGATCTTGCGCAGCTGGGCCCGCAGATCGGGGCTGACCTCCGCGCACTGGTTGACCGTGGGCAGCACATCGTCGATGGCCTCACCGGACCGCAGCCGCTTCAGCGCGTCGGGCAGCTGTTCGTCGGCGAGCAGCGCGACGGCGGCCTGCTGCCGGTCCAGCTGCTCCTGCCAGGCGCGGGACTGCTCGGCGATCCGTGCCTCGTACGCCTGGGCCTGCTCGGCCAGTTGGGCGTCGAAGACCGAGCGCTCGGCGGCGTACTTCCGCTCAAGCGCTGCCACATGCTGCTGCCACTGCTGGGAGTGCTCGGCCTGCGCGTTCCGGAACTCGCCCGCGCTGCTGCGCAGTTGGCGCTGGGAGCGGACAAGTAAACGTACGCAGAAGGCACTTGCCGTCGTCGCCAGCGCCCCGGCGACGATCGCGGTTATGCGGGTCTGGTCGGATCCCGCGACGGCGGCGACCACGGTCCCGGCGGCCAGGCTCAGGGGCAGCAGCCACCAGCCGTACCAGGAGACCGGAGCCCGCGCCGCCGGTGGCGGAGTGGCAAGTTCCATCTGCATCCTTCGAAGCAACATGGTCGAACAGGGGGGTGGAGATGCTCGGGGACGCACTCGACGCGCGGCGGTCAACCACGCGGCGGCATGCGTGAGCGGCGAGCGACAACAGAGTGCTACGGAGTCAACTCGCCGCGCCACATGGAACCTTATCGGGTTTGATCTCGTCAGGATCAACCTCCCCGTCAAACCTCCCTGTCCGGATCAGGGCATACCAAGTGGCCGATACCACGCGGCTGATGGGATTGCCTAACGGGCCGAGAAGGGAAGTGATCACGCACAACTTCCGCGAAGGGACCAGCTCGTGACCATCGCAGCGCCTCCCCCCATACCGAAGGCGGCGGGCTCGCTCCCGTTGCTCGGCCACGCGATACCGCTCATGCGCGACAACCTCTCGTTCATCGCCTCACTGCGTGCGTACGGCCCTCTCGTCGAGATCCGCCTCCAGCCCCAGCAGCCGACCCTCGTCGTCAACGACCCGGCGCTGATCCGCACGATGCTCGTCGATGTCGCGCCCACCCTGGACAAGGGCCGGTTCTTCGAGAAGATGGGCCAGTTGCTCGGCGACAGCGTGGTCACCGCCGCGGGCACCGAACACGTCCGCAAGCGCCGCCAGCTCCAGCCGGCCTTCCGCCACACCGAGATCACCCGATATGTCGACCTGATGCGCGAACAGGTGACCACCACCATGGCCGGCTGGCGCCCGGGTCAAGTCCTGGATGTACGCGAGGTGATGGTCAAACTGTCCCTCGACATGCTCTCCGCGACCGTGTTCTCCTCCAGCATCGACGAGGCGGCCTTCCACCGGCTGCGTCATGACCTGTCAGTGGTCATGAACGGCGTCGGCACCCGCATCATGCTGCCGGACTGGGCGGAGAAACTGCCGCTGCCCGCCAACCGCCGCTTCACCGCCGCCCGCGACGCCGTACGGGCCACCATCGGCGAGGCGGTGAACACACTGCGGGCGTCCGGCCGCGACACCGAGGACATGCTGTCCCTGCTGCTGCGGGCGGAGGACGAGCAGACCGGGCAGCCGCTGACGGCTCACCAGATCTGTTCCGAGATCCTGACGCTGGCGGTGGCAGGTACGGAAACCACCGCGTCCGTACTGTCCTGGGTGCTGTACGAACTCGCCCGCAACCCCGCGATCGACGAGCGTGTCCAGACCGAACTGGACGAGGTGCTCGGCGAACGCCCGGTCACCTTCGACGATCTCACCCAACTCCCCTACCTGGGCCGCGTCATCAACGAAGCCCTCCGCCTGCACCACACCGGCTGGCTCGTCACCCGCCGCACCCTGAAGCCCACCCGTCTCGGCCAGTGGGAGATCCCGGCCGACACCGAACTCGCCTACTGTCAGCACGCGTTGCACCGCGACCCCGCCCTCTTCCCCGACCCCCTGCGCTTCAACCCGGACCGCTGGCTGGACGAGGATCAGGCGCAGCTCGCCGACGGAGCGTTCCTCCCCTTCGGCGCGGGCAAGCACAAGTGCATCGGCGACCGCTACGCCCAGGCCGAGATCACCACCGCGATCGCGACCATCACCCGGGCCTGGCGCCTCACCTTGGCCCCCGGCCAGAGCATCCGCCCCGTGGCCCGCGCCACCGTACGGCCCAGCACCCTGAAGATGACGGCCCGGCCCCGCGAACGCGTCACCCAGAAGGGGGAGCAGCTCGCCTGATGACGAGAGCCGGTGCTCACACCTGAGGCATGAGACGCTCCCGGCGCTCGGGGTCACTGACTCCGAGGCCGGGAGCAGGGGCCAGGGAGAGGACGCCGACCTTGCCGAGGTGGTCGTTGTTCTGGACGAGACGGGCAGCCTCCGCCGTGGCGGTCAGCGGGTACGTCGCGGTGAGTGCGGGCTTGAGGTGCCCGAGGTCCAGGAGGCGCCCGACGGCGGCCTGTTCCTGCAAGTTGGAACCGTGGCTGCCGATGACGCGCTTGAGCCGCATCCAGAGGTAGCGGTTGTCGAACTCGTGCTGATAGCCGGTGCTGGACCCGCAGGTCACGACCGCGCCACCCCGCCGTACGACGAAGACGGAGACACCGAAGGTGGCCCGGCCGACGTGCTCGAAGACGATATGCGGGTCCTCACCCGTCGCGGTCCGGATCAGCTTGCCGAGCCGCTTGCCGACCACGGTGGGATCAGCGGGCGCCTCGCTGGTGGTAAGGCCGATCTCCTCCCGATTGATCACCACATGGCAGCCCAGGCTGCGGGCGTACTCCGCCTTCTGCTCGCTGCTGACGACACCGACGGCGATCCCGCCGCCGTTGCGGACGAGTTGGACGGCGTACGCGCCTAGCCCGCCGGCCGCCCCCCAGATCAGCACCACATCGCCCTGCGTCATCCGGGCGCCCCGGTCGCTGACGAGCATGCGGTACGCCGTGCCCGCGCACAGCGGGTTCGAGGCCGCCTCCTCCCAGGTCAAGTGGGCCGGCTTGGGGAGGAGTTGGCTGGTACGGGCCACGCAGTAGTGGGCGAGTGCGCCGTAGTTGGTCTCGAAGCCCCAGGCCAGCATGCCGGAGCCCATCATGCCGTCGGCGTGGGTCGCCGGGTCCTCCTCGTCGACGTACACCGGGCTCACCACGACCTGGTCGCCGACCCGCCAGCGGCGCACCCCCGATCCGGTGCGTACGACGACCCCGGACGCGTCGGAGCCGATGACGTGGAACGGCTGGTCGTGCCGGGCCGCCCAGCGGTCCTGGCGGCCGAAGTGCTTCAGGAAGGTGAAGGTCGGGATGGGCTCGAACATCGCCGACCAGACGGTGTTGTAGTTGATGCCGCTCGCCATGACGGCCACCAGCACCTCGTTCGGGGCGAGTTCGGGCATCGGCACGGAGCCGAGGTGGATGGACTTGCGAACGTCCTTGTCCGCGACTCCGGTGAAACTGTCCACGTCCTCCGCCCGCAGATGAGCGGCGGTGTAGTGACCGGGCAGGGGAAGCTGCTCCAGTTCGGCACGGGCGGCTCCCGCCACCACGGCCTCGGCCAGCGCGTCCATGGGTACCTCCTTGGTGGGACCTTGGGTGGGACCTTGGGTGGGGCCTTGAGGGGGCCTTGAAGCGGCCTTGAAGGGGGTCAGCTCAGGCCGAGGCCCGCTGCGAGCGTCGGCCACGAGGCCTTGAACTCCTGCCGCCAGTTCGGCCAGTTGTGCACTCCCCCGCTGTAGAAGTGTGTCTGGGCCGGGATGTTCAGAGCCTCCAACTGCCTTGCGAATCGGTGTGCTTGGGACCACAGAACGCCTTCGAGTACCGCACCTTCGATGTCGCCGATGTCGTCGCTGGGCAGTCCGCTGCCCTGGGAGACGTACAGCTTGGTGCCCTTGAGGTGCCGGGCCTGTGCGTAGGGGTTGTGCCGGGTCCAGTTGTCGCGCTGGAACAGCGGGCTGCCCCACAGGGTCAGGGGCAGCAACTGTTCGCGGGCGACGATCGCGTTGAGGACGGTGGGCATGCCCAGGGCGGTCGTGTCGAGGATCCCGCTGTACGAGGCTGCCGCCCCGAAGGTGCCGGGGTGCCGCGCGGCGAAGGCGAGGGCTCCATAGCCGCCGGTGGAGACACCGGCGACGGCCCGCTTCGTACCGGCCCGGAATCTCTGCGCCAACAGCCCCATCAGCTCGTCCACTTGGAACGTCTCGTAATCCGGCGCGTCGGCGCTGCCGTAGTTCCACCAGTCGGTGGGGATGCCGGTGGGGCCCGAGGCCGGCATCACGGTGAGGACATCCTTGTCCGCCATGAAGTCGGCGACGTCCGTCTCGCGGGTCCAGGAGGTGTAGTCGTCGTGGGCGCCCTGGAGGAGGTAGAGGACGGGCCAGGTGCGGTCCGGCTGCGCGGCGTAACGCGTCGGGAGGATCACGCGTACGGGCAGGGTGGCACCGACCGCCGGGGAGTCGATGGTGAGGTCGACGGTGCGGGCGTCCAGCCAGTTCTCGCCGACGATGGCGGCGCCGTGCGCGTCTGCCACGGTCGCCGCCGTGGGTGCCGCAGACGACTGCGGGGCGAGGACAACGCCCGTTCCCAGAAGCGAGGTTGTGAGCGCGAGGGCGAGAGCGTAGCGGCTGCGCTGCGAACGCGGTGGTTTCGGACGCGGCATGGGTGAAGTCCCTTCAGGAGTCCTTCAGGAGTCCCGCAGATCGCGTGTCAGCAGTCCGGCGAGTACGTCGACGACCGGGGGGTCGAGGAGTGACAGATGGTGGCCGGGCAGCGGGACGACGGTGAGGTCGGTGCAGTGGGCGTCCCAGCCGAGCGCCTCGTCGTCGCGCTCGTAGCGGGGGTCGCGGACCGTGTGCGGGGCGGGCTCGCTCGCGCGGTAGAGGAGGGTGCGGCCGGGGTGGGGCCCGGGTGTGTGGCGTTCGCCGCTGCGGAGGTCCAGATATGAGGTGCGCTGGTGCTCGAGTACGGAGTCCGGCAGTTCGACGGTGTCGCTCAGCACCTTGAGGACGAGGTCGATGCGGTCCGTGTCGTCGAGTTCGGCGAGTTCGGCGTACGGGAGGTCGAGGCGGGTGCCGTAGGTGCGTTCGACGTACGCGGCGAAGTCGTGGAAGTGGCGCAGGGCGCGCTCGGTGGCGGTGAGATCGGTCGGCAGCGGCAGTATCGAGTCGATCAGGACGAGCGCGGAGACGGTGCCGTGTGAGGAGAGAAGCCGGGCGGTCTCCTGGGCTACGAGGCCGCCGTACGACCAACCGCCCACCATCCAGGGCCCGTTGGGGCTGACCTCCCGTATGCGCCGGGCGAACTCCGCGGCTCGGCCCGGCACATCGTCGGGGTCGGGCTGCCGGTCGAAGCCGTGGACGGGGCGGTCGCCGTCGAGGCGTGCGGCCAGCCGGGCGTAGACGTCGGCGGATCCACCGGCGGCGTGGGCCAGGAAGAGGGGGGTGTGCGGGCCGGTGGCGGAGAAGGCGCGGAGGCCATCAGAGACGACGGGGCGCGCTCGTGCGGGGAGGGCCGGGTGCGCCAAGTCCACGTCACCGCCGAGGAGTTCGGCCACTCTCCGCAATGTCCCCTGTTTCAGCAGCACTCCGGGCTCGACCTCGACATCGAACTCCCGATGTACGACGGCCCGTATGCGCACGGCCGTGAGCGAATCCAGGCCGAGGTCGGTCAACGGTGTGTCGGGGTCGATGTGTTCGGGGCTGTATCCCATCACTCCGGCCACGCACAGCCGTAGCCGTTCGACAGGGCTTGCGGTGCGGTCGGTGGCGGCGGACCCGGCCGGTGCTGGTGCCGGGTTCGCCGCGGTCTCCTCCCCCACCCAGAACCGGCGGTGGCGCCAGCGCGGCGGCGGTACGTCCACGATGCGGCCCTCGTGGTGCAGACGTTCGCGCGGCCGGGCTGTCCGTACGCCGTGCACGAGGAGGGTGGCGAGCGAGGTGCGGAAGGTGAGCGCGTCGTCGGTGTCGCGGCGCAGGGTGGGGACGACCAGGGAGTCCTCGGCGCCGGACGCGCGCAGGGTTTCGGTCAGGGGGTGCAACTGCGTTGCGTGCGGGGCGACTTCGACGAAGACGCGGTGTCCGTCCTCGGCCGCCGCGCGTACAGCCTGGGTGAAGCGGACGGGGTTGCGCAGGTTGGCCGCCCAGTACGCCGTGTCGGCGGGCGCGGCCTCGCGGGGGTCGTCGAGCACGGTGGTGTAGCGGCGGCAGCGGGGGGCTTCTGCGGAGGGCCGGATCTCGCCCAGCTCGCTGCTGAACTCGCCCAGCAGGGGCTCGACTTCGGGCGAGTGACCGGCTCCGGACACGCCCAGTGCGCGGGCGAAGCCGCCGTCGCCGTTCACCCGGGCGACCAGGGCGGCGACGTCCTCGGCGGAGCCGGTGACCACGCACTGCACGGGGGAGGCGTGTACGGCGACGTCGAGGGTGGGCAACTCCCTTGCCAGTACGGGGATTTCGGCGGCCGGTAGATCCACGACGGCCATCGATCCGCCGGTGAGCCGGTCCAGCAGCCGGGACCGTACGGCGATGATGCGGGCACCGGTGGCCTCGTCGAGGGCTCCGGAGACGACCGCGGCGGCGATCTCGCCCAGGGAGTGGCCGATGACGGCGGCGGGTTCAAGACCGTACGAGCGCCATAGTTCGGCGAGGGCGACCTGGATGCCGTACAGGACGGGCATGACGGTGGCGGGGCTCGACAGGACGGTGTCGGGGTGGAGCCCGGCGCGCAGGGAGACGCCCGCGTGTTCAAGGAGCAGTGGTTCCAGGCGGTCGACGGCGTCCGCGAACACCCCTTCCGTGGCGAGGAGTTGACTGCCCATACCGGGCCACTGGGAGCCGTAGCCGGAGAACACCCAGACCGGGCCGGGGCCGCCCGGCGTCCCCTCCCCCGTGATCAGATGCGGGGACGGGGCGCCGGTGGCGAGACGCGTGAGCGCGGTGACGGTCTCGGTGCGGTCGCGGGTGACGAGGGCCGCGCGTTGCCTGCCGCGGCCGATGCGGCCCGCGAGGGTGCGGGCGAGGTCGGCCTCGCGTACGCGTCGGCTGTCGGGGCTGTTCAGCCAGGCGGCGAGCTCGGCCGCGTACGACCGCACCCTTTCTTTGGTGGGCCCGTCGAGCAGCAGGAGCCGGGGACGCTCCGGCACGCTGCTCGCCCGACGGGCCGGTCTGGGGCCGGGTCCGGGTCCGGGTTCGGGTTCGGGTTCGGCGAGGACGACATGGGCGTTCGTGCCGCCGAAGCCGAAGGCGGAGACGCCTGCGGTCGCCGTGCCCGAGTAACGGGGCCAGGGTTCCGGGGCGGTGACCACGCGCAGGCCGAGTGCGTCGAGGTCGGCGTGCGGGCCCTGGCGTGTGAAGTGGAGCTGGCCGGGGATCTCGCCGTGGTGCAGGGCGAGGACGGTCTTGATCAGACCCGCGATACCGGCGGCGGCTTCCAGGTGTCCGAGGTTCGTCTTGGCGGAGCCGATCAGCAGGGGCTGGTCCGCGGGACGGCCCCGCCCGAGTACGGCGCCGAGGGCGCTGGCCTCGATGGGGTCGCCGAGGGCGGTGCCGGTGCCGTGGGCCTCGACGTAGTCGACGGTCGTGAGGCCGGCATGTCCGGGGTGTGCCTGGTGCGCTTCGGTGAGGAGGGCGCGTTGGGCTTCGGCGTTGGGGGCGGTCAGTCCGTTGGAGCGGCCGTCGGAGTTGACGGCGGTCGCGTGGATGACCGCCAGGACGCGGTCGCCGTCGCGTTCGGCGTCGGCGAGACGTTTCAGTACGACCACGCCGCAGCCCTCGCCGCGTACGATCCCGTCGGCCTCCGCGTCGAACGCCTTGCACCGGCCGTCTGGAGCGAGGGCGCCCGCGCGCTGGAGGCCGAGGGTCACGGCGGGGCTCAGCAGCAGGTTCACCCCGGCGGCCAGCGCCGTGTCGCTCTCGCCGCTCACCAGGCTCCGTACCGCATGGTGCACCGCGACCAGCGACGACGAGCACGCGGTGTCGACGGACATGCTGGGCCCGCGCAGATCGAGGGCGTACGACAGCCGGCCCGCGGCGATGCTCAGGGAGGCGCCGGTGGCCGTCCAGGCGTCCACGGCACCGGGGTCGGCGGTGGTGAGATGGGCGTACTCGTTGCCGCTGATGCCGACGAAGACACCGGTACGGCTGCCGGCGAGCGCGGGCGCGGGCAGGGCCGCGTGATCGAGTGCCTCGCGGGCGACTTCGAGGAGCATGCGGTGCTGCGGGTCCATGGCAACGGCCTCGTGCCCCGCGATCCCGAAGAACTCGGCGTCGAACCCGGCGATCTCGTCGAGGCCGCCGACGAAGGCGCCGTGCGGGCTCACGTCGTCCGGCAACCGCGTGGGATCGCGCACGAAGGGCTCCCATCGTCCCGGCGGGAGCGTGCCAACCGCGTCCCGCCCCTCGGTGAGAAGCCGCCAGTACGCCTCGGGTGAGCGAACCCCGCCGGGGAGACGGCAGCCGAGGCCGATGACGGCGACGGGGTGCGGGGCTCCACTGCCGTCCGCGCCACGCGGGGCGTGTGCGCCAACACCGGGTGTGGGGCGGGCGGTTGGGGCGCCCGGCGCACAGCCGCCACCCTCCGCGCCCGGCGCTGGGCTGTCAGCAGGCGTCGCACCTGCCGCACGACCGTCGGCAGCTACGCCCGCCATCCGACCGTCCGCCGCCGCAGCCGGCGCACTGACCGCAGGACCTACGGCGCCATCAGCGACGGACGGCGCCTGAGCCACCGTGCCGGGCCCATGGCCGTCGACCGGTACGCCCGGCGCGCGGCCGTCCGCCACCGCGAGCGGCGCACTGACCGCCGGACCCGCGACGCCATCAGCGACGGACGGCGCCTGAGCCACCGTGCCAGGCCCCTGACCGTCGGCCGGCGCGCGGCCGTCCGCCGCCCCAAGTGGCGCACCGGCCGCCGTAACTGCGGCGCCATCAGCGACCCGCGGGGCCTGAGCCGCCGTGCCGGGCCCGTGGTCGACGGCCGGTACGCCCGGCGCGCGAGCGTCCGACGCCGCGGCGTCGGCAGCCCAGCCGCCGCCAAGCGCGAGCGGCGCGTGGCCTGGCTGCGGGCCGCCCTGCGTCGGCGGGGGCGCGGTTTGCGCCTCGTCGGCGCCGGCCACGGCCCCGGCGTCCTCCGTCAGTCGCGTCACCACCGCGTCGATCGTCGGAGCGTCCCACAGGAACGTGCTCGGTAGGCGGCGGCCGGAGAGTTCGCTCAAGGCTGCCGTGAGGGTTATCGCGTCGCGGGAGGTGAGGCCGGTTTCTGCTAGGGGGAGGTCGTCGGGGAGGTCGGAGGGGGCGAGGCCGTACCAGGTGTGGAGCCGGTCTGTCACCAGGGCGCGGATCGCCGTGCGGGACGTGGTCATCGGGTGGCGAAGCCTCCTTCCAGGTACCGGTTCCGGGTCGCCGTGCGGGAGACCTTGCCGCTGCTGGTGCGGGGCACGGAGCCGGGTGGGACGAGGAGCAGGGTGCCAAGGCGCAGGCCGTGGCGGGTGGAGACGGTGGCGCGGGCGGTGCGTTCGGCCGCGCGGGCGTCATCGGCCGTCGGTTCGGTGTCGCGGCGGTGTTCCGCGATCACGACGAGTTCCTCGCCCGTGCGGTCCGGCCGGGTGACGCCGAACGCGGCGAGCCGGTCGCGGCGGACCAGGGAGACTGCCGTCTGTACGGTCTGCTCGATGTCCTGGGGGTAGTGGTTGCGCCCGTCCACGATGATCACGTCCTTGTGCCGCCCGGTGACGAGGAGCCGCCCCTCGTGGAGGGCGCCGAGATCGCCGGTGCGCAGCCAGTCGCCCGTCGCGCCGAAGCCGAAGGTCTCGGCGGAGAGTTCGGCGCGCTTCCAGTAGCCGGGCCCGACGTTCGGCCCACGTACCTGGATCTCACCGACCCGCCCCTCCGGCAGTACCGCACCGTCCGCGCCGACGATCCGCATCTCCTGCCCGACGGGCGTCCCGCACGAGACGAGAACCGCAGCCGTCGCCGCGTCCGGCGCCTCCTCCACGCGCCCTTCCGCGAGCGCGTCGGCATCACAGGCCACGGTCGAGGGCGCGGCGTCCGACGCATCCGCGGTCACGAACACCGTGGCCTCCGCCAGTCCGTACGCCGGGCAGTGCGCCGCGGGATCGAGCCCGGCGGGCGCGAACCTGGTGCGGAAGCGGTCCACCGTCTCCGCGCGCACCGGCTCGCTGCCGTTGATGAGCACGCGTACGCGGTCCAGGTCGAGTTCGCCGGCCAGCGCCGGATCCGTACGGGCGACGCAGTAGTCGTACGCGAAGTTCGGGGCGGCGCTGACGGTCCCCTCGTACGAGCCGAGGAGGCGCAGCCAGCGGGAGGGGTCCTCGAGGAAGGCGAGGGGGTCCATGAGGACGGACGGGAAGCCGCCGACCACGGGGGCGGCGATGCTGAGGACCAGGCCCATGTCGTGGAAGAGCGGCAGCCAGCCGACCGTCGTGGTGGTCGACGGATCGGCGACGAACGCGTCGATGGCCTGGCGGGCGTTGGCGACGACGTTGGCGTGGCTGATCATCACGCCGGCGGGGTTGCGGGTGGAGCCGGAGGTGTACTGAAGGTAGGCGATGTCGTCGGGCTCGGGCCGCGCGTGCGGCTCGCCCGAAGCCTCGAACCCGGTGTCAGGGGCGGGCAGTTGGTCCAGCGGGACGACCGGCACGTCAGGCAGTTCGCGGTCCCGTACGAAGGCGCGTACCGCGGGTGCCGTGGCGGAGTCGGTGAGCAGGCAGGCCGGTTCGCAGTCGGCGAGGACGCCCGTGAGTCTGCCTTCGTGGCCCGGCAGTCCGGGGCCGAAGAGGGGTACGGCGATGACGCGGGCGTACAGGCAGCCGAGGAACCCGGCCGCGTAGTCGAGCCCTTGGGGCAGTACGAGGGCGGCCCGTTCGCCGGGGGACGTGATCGTGGCGAGGTGGTCGGCGACGGCTCTGGCGCGGGCGTCGAGGGCGCGCCAGCCGAGGGTGCGGTGCCGTCCTGTGGGGGCGCTGTCGGGGAAGTCGACGTGGCTGAAGGCGCGTTGCTGCGGCCGGTGCCGGGCCCAGTGCCGCAGATGGTCCGTCATGAGGGTGGCTTCGACAGTTGGCCGGGCGGGCTGCATGGCGACTCCAACTGTGAGGGGGGCGGCGCGAGTTGAGGCGATGCCCGTTCAGGCGGTGCCCGTTCAGGTTGTCCCCGTTCGGGCGCTGCACCTTGAGGCGGTGCACCAGATTCCGCCTCTGCGGGCTGAGGGGTTAGGGGACGTACTGACAGTTCGTCTGGCGCGTTCTGTCAGTTCGCTGACAAAGCGGGGCGCCGATTCCATGCCGTGGGCCAGAGCCAGTGCGCGGCCACGCCGCCGACAATCCGGGGCTACGGCTGCCCCGGCCGGCGGAAGGAGCGACTCTTGGGACGTACACGGCTGTTCGCGTTGTTTGCACTGCTCACGCTGACCGGGTTCATCACGACGCTCGACAACACGGTCATCAACGTGGCCCTGCCGACCGTGCAGCGCGAACTGGGCCTGAGCGTCACGGACTTGGAGTGGGTGGCCAGCAGTTACGTACTCAGCTTCGGCGCGCTGCTGCTGCCCGGCGGGCGGCTGACCGACCTCTTCGGGCGCCGGTCCGTATTCACGGTCGGGGTGGTGGTCTTCACGGCGGCGTCGGCGGCCGCGGCCGTCGCGGACAGCGGTGGGACGCTGATCGCGGCCCGTACGGTGCAGGGCGTCGGGGCCGCGCTGGTGATCCCGGCGTCGCTTGCCGTGGTCGCCGCCGATCTGCCCGCGCGGCGGCAGTCGATGGCCGTCGGCTTGTGGACGGCGGCCCTCGCCGTGGCACTGGCGCTGGGCCCCGTGGTCGGCGGCTTCGTCACTCAACAGTGGAGCTGGGGCTGGGTGTTCGCCCTGAACGTCCCCTTCGGGATCATCGCCCTGCTACTGATGCCGGCCGTACCGGCCAAGGCGAAAGACCCACCCGGGTCCTCCGAATCTCGCCGCGGCGGACTCGATCTGCCGGGTGTCCTGTTCTCCGTCCTCGCGCTGTATCTGCTGACGTACGGGCTGGTGCGCGGCACGGAGCACGGGTTCGGCGCCGCGCCCGTACCGCTGTGCCTGGCTGTTGCGGCCGTCGCCACCTGCGTGTTCCTCCTCGTGGAGTCCCGGACCGCCCGACCACTCGTAGAACTCGCCCTGTTGCGCGACCGATTCCTCACGGGCGGGGTGCTCGCCCAGGTGCTCTGGGGCATCGGCGTGAACGGCGTCTTCTTCTTCACAGCCCTCTACCTCCAACAGGTCCTCGGCTTCTCACCCACCAGGGCCGGTCTGGCCTTCCTCCCCCTGGCGGGCGCGCTGCTGCTCTGCACACCACTGGCCGAGCGCGCCGCACGCGTACTCGGCGCCCATGTCTCGATCGCGGCGGGACTCGCCATGGTGGCGACCGGCCTGCTGTACGTCTCAGGATCAGGCGCACAGGCCGACTACTGGGACCTCCAGCCTGGCCTCCTACTGATCGGCGCAGGCTCGGCCCTCACCACTCCCCTGACCGTGCGCTGCCTCACCCAAGTCCCGCACGCCCGAACGGGCATGGCCACCGGCCTGGTGAGCGCGGCCCGCGAAGTCTCCGGCGTCTTCGGCGTGGTACTGGTCGGCGTCGTCCTCACCCGCCGCGAACGCTCCGAACTCCGCTCAGGAGCAGACCCACGCACCGCGTTCCTGGAGGGCTACGACCTCGGCCTACGACTCGCGGCGTGCTGCGTCCTGGCGGGCGCGTTCGTCACCCTGGCGACACTGCGACGCCGGGGTCGGCATCGGCGAGTACGGCAACGGTGGATACGACCGCGCCGGGAGCCGACGCGGACCGAAACTCCCCTTGTCATGAAGTGACGCTCACAAGGAGCCGAGGTAATTCCTGGTCAGCTGTCCATGTATGGTGGACATCTGTCCAGGAAATCCCAGGGCAGCACCACCCCTCAGAGGAGCCCCCTCATGCAAGCGCTCGCAAGCACACTGGTCGGGCTCGTGGCTGCCCTGCACGCCTACATCTTGGTTCTTGAGATGTTTCTGTGGGAGAAGAAGCCAGGGCGGGGGCTGCACGGGTTCGATCCGGAGATGGCGCGGGCCACCGCGCCGATGGCCGCCAACCAGGGGCTCTACAACGGGTTTCTCGCCGCGGGGCTTGTGTGGGGGCTGGTTGCCGGGGATCCAACCGGGTTTCGTGCGCAGGTCTTCTTCCTGGTGTGCGTCATCGTCGCGGGGGTCTATGGGGCCGTGACCGCGAACCGGCGCATTCTGTTCGCTCAGGCGCTGCCGGGCACGCTCGCCCTGGTCGCCGTCCTCGTCGCCCAGTGACCCCCGCCGCCGACCCCCGGGCCGAACGCACCCGGGCCAAGCTGCGTCGCACGCTGCTCGACGAGTGTGCGCGGCGCCCGCTGTCGGAGGTCAGCGTTGCGGCGCTGGTGCGGGGGGCTGGAGTCGGGCGGGCCACGTTCTATCTGCACTACGCCGACCTGGAGGACCTGGCCGTCGACGCCTGCGCCGATGTCGTACGCGAGGCCGTGGACGCCCTGCATGCCTGGCGCGGGCGGCCCGATCCGAGGACCGCGCCGCCCGCGCTGCTGGCGTTCTTCGAGGAGCTGCCCCCTCATGCCCCGCTCTACCGCGCCCTGTTGAGCCCGGGCGGCGGAGGCCCGCTGGGCCGCGTACTGCATCAGGACCTGCGCGCCCGCAGCCAGGCCGAGCGCGAACTCGTCGGCGCCCCCGAGGCGCCGCTCATCGCCTCCGCCGTGGCCGCGACCTTCGCCGGCGTCCTCGCCGACTGGCTGCACGGACTCATCGAGGCCACCCCGGAGGAGATCGCCCACCGGGTGTGGCGCCTGCTCGTCACCCTCAACCTCAGCCAGTAGCCAGGCAGAGGCGCCCCAACTCCCGGGAAGTTGGGGCGCCTCGACACCCATCACGCATCACGCGTCACACATCACGCGTCACACATCAGGCATCACGCGAAGGTCATCACCGGCTTGATCGCCTTGCCCGCACCCATGTCCTGTACGGCCTGGCCGATATCCTCGAAGGCGTACTTGCTGATCAGCCGGTCCAGCGGCAGTCGGCCCTCGCGAACCAGCTTCACCAGGGCGGGTATCGCGGTCTGCGTCTCGTGGTCGCCGAGGGTCAGGCCCACCACGCGCTTGCCGCCGAGCATTCCGTTGACGTCCAGCGCGACCTCCGAGCCGAACGGCGGGGCGCCGACGATGACCGCCGTGCCGCGCGCGGCGAGCGCGTCCACGCCCTTGCGCAGGACGGCGACGCTGCCGGTGGTCTCCACGACGCCGTCGGCCCCGGCGCCGTCCGTGATCACCTGGATCGCCTCCAGGATGTCCCCGTCACCGGCGTTCACGGTGTGAGTGGCACCCAACTCGCGGGCCAGCTCCAGCCGTTCGGCCACCAGGTCGACGGCGATCACCGTGGTCGCGGGCGTCATGGCGGCGGCCATCACCGCGGACAGACCGACCGCGCCGGCCCCGAGGATCACCAGCGTGTCCCCGGTCCGGGGCGCGAGGACGTTCCACACGGCGCCCACCCCGGTCTGCACGCCGCAGCCGAGTGGTGCGATGGTCTCCAGCGGTACGTCCCGGTCGACCTTGACGAGGCTCCGCTGGTCCACCAACGCCCGCTCGGCGAACGAGGACTGGCCGAAGAAGTGGCCGCCGAGGGGTTCGCCGTCGCGGCTGATGGGGCTGGTGCCGTCGGGCCGGCGCCCGCCGATCAGGTTCAGCGGCAGCCAGGTGGCGCAGTAGGCCGGGTGGCCGTCGCGACAGTTCTTGCAGCCGCCGCAGGACGTGAAGGACATCAGGACGTGGTCACCGGGCTCGATGCCGGTGACGGCGGAGCCAACGGCCTCAACGACGCCCGCGCCCTCGTGCCCGAGAACTCCGGGCAGCGGGAACGGCAGACCGCCGCCCGCCACACCGAGGTCGGTGTGGCACAGCCCGGCGGCGACCATCCGGACAAGCGCCTCGTTGGGGCGCGGTTCGTCGAGCTCGACGGTGGACAGCGTGAACGGTGCGCCCCCGGACTCGACCACAGCTGCACGAGTAGTAGACATACTCAACTCCTTACGAGAGTTACGAGAGACGAGAAGCGGGAGCGCTCAGTCGAGCGAGATCACGACGGACTTGACCTTGGTGTACGCGGCGAGCGCCTCGGGCCCGTACTCGCGGCCGAAGCCGGATGCCTTGACCCCGCCGAAGGGGACGTTGGGGTCGAGCATCGCCCACTCGTTGACCCAGACGATGCCGGCCTCGATGCGGTCGGCGACCCGGTGTGCGCGGGCGAGGTTGGTGGTCTGGAGGCCCGAAGCAAGTCCGTACGGCGTGGAGTTGGCCATCGCGACGGCCTCGTCCTCGGAGTCGAAGGGCTGCACGGTGAGGACCGGGCCGAAGATCTCCTCCTGGACGACACGGGAGTCGTTGGCGAGGTCGGCGATGACCGTGGGCTTGTAGTAGAAGCCGCCGTTCAGGTCGAGGCGCTCACCGCCGCAGACGATGCGGGCGCCCTCCTTGCGGGCCAGTTCGACGTACTCCTCGACCTTCTTCAGGTGCTTCTCGCCCGCCATCGGGCCGATGACGGTCTCGGGCTGCCGGGGGTCGCCGATGGGCACGCCGGGCACGGCGTCGGCGAGGATGCCGACCACGGTGTCGTAGAGCGGGCGGGCGACCAGCAGGCGGGGGCCGCCCATGCAGAACTGACCCGTGTTGAAGACGAAGCCCTTGATGACGGCGCCGATGGCCTTCTCGAGGTCGGCGTCCTCGAAGACGATGTGGGCCGCGTTGCCGCCGAGCTCCATCGTGACCGGCTTGAGGGCCTCACCGGCGACGCTCGCCGCGTGCCGGCCGACCGCGGTGGAGCCGGTGAAGGCCACCTTGTCGATGCCGGGGTTGCGCAGCAGCGCCTCACCGGCGACCGGTCCGCTGCCGGTGACGACGTTGTAGACGCCGTCCGGGACGCCTGCCTTCTTGAGCAGTCCGGCCATGTAGAGAGCGCTGAGCGGGGTCTCGTCGGCGGGCTTGTGTACCACCGTGTTGCCGGCCGCGAGCGCCGGGGCGATCTTCGAACCGGCAAGAATCAGCGGGAAGTTGAAGGGCGTGATCGCGGCGACCACCCCGAGCGGACCGCGCCGGGTGTAGGCGTGCGCGTTGAGCGGAGTGTCACGGGTCGCGCCGTCCAGAGTCCAGGCGAGGGAGGCGTAGTACTCGTAGTCATTGGCCGCGTTCGTGATGTCGACGGCGTGGGTCAGTGTGATCGGCTTTCCTACGTCCAGGCTCTCCAGACGCGCGAGCTCGTCCGCGTTCTCCCGGATCAGCTCGGCGACCCGGTGCAGCACGCGGCCGCGCTCTCGGCCGCTCAGCGTGGCCCAGCCGCTGTTGTCGAAGGCGTCGCGTGCCGCCCGTACCGCCGCGTCGACGTCGGAGGCATCGGCCTCCGCCACCGTCGTGACCACCCGGCCCGTGGACGGGTCGATCACATCCGTACGCGCCCCGCCGGACGCCTCCCGCCACTGGCCGCCGATGAACAGCTGCCCGGGCTCGCTCTCGAAGGTGGTCATGGCCACTCCCCAGCCTTGTTCGCCAAGATTCAATCAACAGGATTCCTGTTGGTCCGAAGTCTCATTACAGACAGGTTTCCTGTCAATGCCCTAGGCTGACCCTTATGGTCGGCACCAAGGCATCCACCAAGGCACCCCCGTCGCTTCTCTACATGATCAAGCAGGTGGAACTCGTGGTGCGCTCCCATTTGGACGAGCTGCTGCGCCCCTCGGGGATCACGGCGTTGCAGTACACCTCGCTCACCGTCCTGGAGCGGCACGACGGTCTGTCCGCGGCCCAGCTCGCGCGCGACTCGTTCGTCACCGCGCAGTCCGTGGCCGATGTAGTCCGGGCCCTGGAGAACCGCGGCCTGGTACGCCGCGAGCGCAACCCCCGCAACCGCCGGGAACTCCTCATCCTTCTCACCGAGTCTGGCCGCGATCTGCTCGATCGGCACGCCGAGCCCGTACGGGAACTCGAGGAGCGCATGGTCCGCGATCTCACCGCGCACCAGACGGAACAGTTCCGGTTGACACTGTCGAAGACGTGGCAGGCGCTGTCGTAGCGGCACGGCCGTACGGACGGCACGGTTGCGTTGTACGGAAGTGAGCCCATAACCACTGGGCGCAGAACCCGGCAAACCCAAGACATATGTCAATCGAACATGCTGGAATTCACCCCATCGGGGTTGGATCGCAGGCTGCTCCAGAGTTTTCCGGGCGGGGAACGGTGAGGTGATGTCGGCGTGCGCAACGGGACTGAGACCCTCACCCCGCATCTGCACGTCCACCGGAACCGCGGATACACCGTGCTCGAGTTCCACGGCGAGATCGACATCGTCGCGGCGCTGGACATCGTGCCGTTCCTGGACGCGGCGACGGCACATCCCGGCGCACAGGTCGTGCTCGATCTGCGGCACATCGAGTTCTTCGACTGCTCGGGACTGCGCTTACTCCACCGGGCCCGCCTCCGGGTCCTCGACCGCGGCGGGCGGCTGCAACTGGTCTGCACCCACCCGCTGACCCTGCGCATCCTCCAAGTGACCGGGCTCGATGCGTACTTGCCCGCGCTGTCGACCCTGGACGAGGCCCTGGGGCATCCCGAGGCCACCTCCGGCTCCGTATGACATGCCATCGACTTGCTTATGACCTGCCCCGGAGGTGCGCCCCGGAAGTCCCGAGGGCTACTTCACGATCTTGGTGACCTGGCCGGCGCCGACCGTCCGGCCGCCCTCACGGATGGCGAACTTCAGCCCCTCCTCCATGGCGACGGGCTGGATCAGCTCGACGTTCATGGTGGTGTTGTCGCCGGGCATGACCATCTCGGTGCCCTGCGGCAGGGTCACCACACCCGTCACGTCCGTCGTACGGAAGTAGAACTGCGGACGGTAGTTGTTGAAGAACGGCGTGTGCCTTCCTCCCTCGTCCTTGGACAGGATGTACGACCGCGCCTCGAACTCGGTGTGCGGAGTGACCGAGCCCGGCTTGATGATGACCTGGCCGCGCTCCACGTCCTCACGCTTCACCCCGCGCAGCAGCAGACCGCAGTTCTCGCCGGCCCTGCCCTCGTCGAGGAGTTTGCGGAACATCTCGATGCCGGTGACCGTGGTGGTGGTCTTCTCCGGCTTGATGCCGATGATGTCGACGGTCTCGTTGACCTTGAGGACGCCGCGTTCGATACGGCCGGTGACGACCGTACCGCGGCCCGTGATGGTGAAGACGTCCTCGATCGGCATCAGGAACGGCTGGTCGATGTCGCGTACCGGCTCGGGGATGAACTCGTCGACGGCCCTGAGGAGTTCGAGGACCGACTGGCCCCACCGCTCGTCGCCCTCGAGGGCCTTGAGCGCGGAGACGCGGACGACCGGGACGTCGTCGCCCGGGAACTCGTACTCGGTGAGGAGCTCACGCACCTCAAGTTCTACGAGTTCCAGGATCTCCTCGTCGTCCACCATGTCGGCCTTGTTCAGGGCGACGACGATGTACGGCACGCCGACCTGGCGCGCGAGCAGGACGTGCTCCTTGGTCTGCGGCATCGGGCCGTCCGTGGCGGCGACGACGAGGATCGCCCCGTCCATCTGGGCCGCGCCCGTGATCATGTTCTTGATGTAGTCCGCGTGACCAGGGCAGTCGACGTGTGCGTAGTGCCGGTTCTCCGTCTGGTATTCGACATGCGCGATCGAGATCGTGATGCCGCGCTGACGTTCCTCGGGCGCCTTGTCGATCTGCTCGAACGGCGTGTACGGGTTCAGGTCGGGGAACCTGTCGTGCAGCACCTTCGTCACGGCTGCCGTGAGAGTCGTCTTACCGTGGTCAATGTGACCGATGGTCCCAATGTTCACATGCGGTTTGGTCCGCTCGAACTTCGCTTTGGACACTGCAGGCCCTCCTGATCACCTGGGTGACGCCGAGCGCGCTTGGCTTGGTCCTGTAGCCGCGTTCTTTCAGCGGTATGCGGCCTTTTCTTCAGAATACGCGGGTGGTCCCCTCTCGCCAGGTGCTTGTTTCCGGGCTCAAGGCGGCGGTGAGCGGGCGGCGCGGTAGCGGATCGCACCCTGAGAGGCCGCAGGCCTCTAGGGGCGCGGGGCTCTAGGGGCGCGGGGCTCTAGGGGCGCGGGGCTGTGACATTTGCGGCTCCGCCGCGGGGCGCGACCAGCCACAACGAACCCGCAGCTTCGAAACTGCCCCTACCCAGCGGAGCGCGTGCGCCCTCAATGCGCCCCCGTCATCCGTCGCATTCGGCCAAGAAAGCGGTCCGGCAAGGGACTTGATGGGTATTCAACTAGCGGGAAGGAGGTCGTTCGACATGACGACGTCCCTGAAGCGCCTGCCCGGATGGGCGAAGCTCCTGAGTGCGGTGCTCCTGGTACTGGTGGTGCTCTTCGCCGGGCTACGGCTGAGTGTGCTGCCCGGTCTGGGCGATGTGTTCCGCGAGGACACCCACGACCGTTCGGGGCCCACGCTCCTCAAGTCGATCCAGGACATCAGCCGTTACGACGCCGCCTCCGGCAACTTCCAGGTGGTGGTGGATCTGGAGAAGGACGCCCGTTTCCTGCCCGACGCGCTCCGCGGCACCCGCACCCTGTACGTGGGCGCCGGCACCGTGGACGCCTACGTGGACCTCGGAAAGGTCGGCGAGAACGACGTGACGGTCAACGAGGACCGCACGTCCGCCACGCTCAAACTCCCGCCCGCCGCGCTGGGCAAGCCCGCCCTCGACCCCGACCAGTCGTACGCCGTGTCCAAGCAGCGCGGTCTGCTCGACCGGCTCGGTGACATCTTCTCGGACAACCCCAACGACGAACGCGCCGTGCAGCGGCTCGCCGCCCGGCACATCGGTGACGCGGCGAAGGACAGCAAGCTCACCGCCCGCGCCGAGGAGAACACCACCGGCATGCTCAAGGGGCTGCTGGGCTCCCTGGGCTTCAAGGAGGTGAACGTGACCTACGGGACGTGAGTCCCACTCTTCGACCCGTACCGGGCGAGCAGCAGCAGGGCGGGGCAGAACAGCGTCGTGGACAGGTTCTGCGCGACGACCCGGCGCCGCAGCGGGCCCGTGGCCACGCCCCACACCACCGCCGCGCCGCCCCCGGCGAGCGCGGCCGTCGCCGTGACGGTCCAGCCGTTCATCCGGCGTCCACCGCCCGGCGCGCGGCTCGCGCGGCGACGGCGCCGACGAGGGCGGCGCCCGCCCCCACCACCAACTCCAGGGTGTCCACGGTGGTGATGAACACGAGCCAGAGCACGGTCAGGTCGGCCCACCAGGCGAGGACTTCGGACAGGGCGCGGATGAGAGTCGTACGTCGCGTCATGCGCACCACCTCCGAACCGCTGATCCCTTTTCAACCGACATATCTGACACGTCATCCAAACACCGTCGGAGTGCCGCCCGGTGACGGCGCGCGACGTGTTGGTGGCCGGAGTGCCCCTGTAGTGCGAAGGAAATCTCGATGTGACCGGTTCGGGGGCGGTCGTCGGCATCGTCGACCGTTTCGGGGGTAACTGTCTTGGTTGAAGCGTCAGTTGAACGCTGGAGGGTTGCATGGCCCGTGCCCCGAAGTCACGTTCGAGCACCCCGAAATCAGGCTCAAGCACCCGGAAATCAGGTTCAGACACCCCGAAGTCCCGCTCAAGCGCCTCGAAGGCTCGCTCAAGTACCGCGAAATCCCGCTCCCGTACGCCCCGTACGGCGAAGTCGGGCCGTAAGCCGGCGCCCGCAGCGAGCGGCCGACGTCCCCTGCCCCTTTTCGTACGCCTGCTGGTGCTGCTGGTCGCCGTCGCCGCCATGGTGGCGTTCGCCGCGGCGCTGGCCCAGATCACGCTCCAGCCGTCGCCCGCGTCCGAGGCGCTGACGCACACCAACCTGCGCCCGGGCCGCTCCCTGCGGGCCTACCTGGACCAGCCCGAACTCCGCGACGCGGCCAAGCAGATCGGCGGCAACATTCTCCTCGGCGTCCCCTTCGGGATCCTGCTGCCCGTGGTACTCCCCGGGGCGCACGGAATCCTGCGGGTCATCGCGCTGACCGCGGTGGTGATGATGCTCGTCGAGCTGGTGCAGGGGGCGCTGGTCACCGGTCGCGCCTTCGACATCGACGACGTACTGCTCAACGTCACCGGGGCGACGGCCGGTTACCTGCTGCTTGGGAGGCGGATGGGGCGGGCGGTGCACCCGGCTAAGCGCTGAGCGCTCCGCTGGGTGGGCGGTTCGAAGCTGCGGGTTCGTTGTGGCTGGTCGCGCCCCGCGGTGGAGCCGCATATGCCACAGCCCCGCGCCCCTGAGAGGCCTGCGGCCTCCTCAGGGGCGCGGTACTGCATCGGACTTCCACAAGTCCGCTTAGACCAGCGCCTTCGCCAGGAGAGCCGCAGTGTCGGCGACGAGCCGTTCGTCCATCGGAGCCTCGCGGCCGGCGCCCGGCTTCGTGGACAGGACGGCCAGTACGAGTGGTGTGCCGTCCGGTGTCCAGGCGATGCCCGCGTCGTTGGTGGTGCCGTACTTGCCGGTGCCCGTCTTGTCGCCGAGGGCCCAGTCCTGGGGCAGCCCCGCGCGGAAGCGGTTGGTGCTGGTGGTGTTGGCGAGCAGCCACGCGGTCAGCTGGCGTCGGTCGCGGGGCGTGAGGGCGTCGCCGAGGGCGAGCTTCGCGTAGGTGCGCCCGATGGCGGCCGGGCTCGAGGTGTCCGTCACGCGCTCCGGTTCGGCCGAGTTGAGCTCGGGCTCCCAGCGGTCGAGCCGGGTCCTTCTGTCGCCGATCGAGCGGCAGAAGCGGGTGATCGCCGTGGGGCCGCCGAGTTCACGGAGCAGGAGGTTCGCGGCGCAGTTGTCGCTGTAGGCCACGGCGGCCTCGCACAACTCGGCGACGGTCATGCCGTTCGCGAGGTTCTCCATCTTGCCGGTGACCGGGGCGCCGCCCGCGTCCTCGACGTCCTGCTCGGTGTACCTGATGCGCAGGGAGAGGAACTCACCGTGCCGGTCAAGGTCCCTGAGGACGGCGGCGGCAGCGAGCGTCTTGAACAGCGAGCACATCGGAAACGGTTCGTCCGCGCGGTACAGCACGCTCCGGCCGGTCACGGTGTTGCACCCGAACACCCCGAGCCGGGCCGAATGCTCCCGCTCGAGTTGGTTCAGCGCCTGCTGGATGTCGTCACCCGGCGAACCCGGTGAGGCCGCGTGGGCGGATCCGCTCGCGGACACGGCGGCGGCGAGGGCCGTACCGGCGCCCAGGGCAAGCACGGCGCGGCGGCTGGGGCGTACTCCTAAGAACTCCACGTGCACTGTCTCCTCGTAACGATGATCAGTGTTCGCAGAGGCAGACTCCCCGCCGGCGCCGCCCGGTTCCCTCACTCAGGCTGTGTGTCGCGGGCCACACCGGAGGTTCTCAGTGGATCTTCCAGGTGTGTTTGTCGCCGCCTACCCAGCGGACGGCCTCGGGGTCGTCGGCGTCGTGCACGGGGATGCCGTAGGCCGCGGCGGCGACGAGGACGTCGGTGAAGGACTTGGCCTCGCCTATGACGGCGCCGTCGATCTTCACGATGCGGAAGGGCGGATTCCCGGGTTGGACGCCCAGAACCATGATCCGCGGGTGCGAAATGTAGGGGCTTGCGATTTCAGTCATGATCCCACCGGCTCCACACGCGGCCGCCGGCAAGCTGCCGGACGGCGATGTCAGTCGTGGCAATCGGCTGCGCCGATATGGCCAGGCGGCCGAAAAAGGGTCGCAATTCATCGTGGCACAGCAGGGCTCCGGTGACCGCTGTGCGGAGCCGTCCGGGTGGCGCGACGCTGGGGACATGGAACCTGCCGAAGCTCTGGACCGGATCGCCTTCCTGCTGGAGCGGTCCCAGGCACCTACCTATCGCGTACGGGCGTTCCGCACGGCGGCGAACGCGATCGCGGCGCTGCCCGCCGAAGAGGTCGTCAAGAGGGCGGCCACCGGATCGCTGGAGTCGCTGAAGGGCGTCGGGCCGAAGACCGCACAGGTGGTGCGGGAGGCGCTGGCGGGTCAGGTGCCGGGGTATCTGGAGCGGCTGGAGCAGGAGGCCCCGGATCCGCGCGCGCAGGGCGGGGAGCGGCTGCGTGCGTTGCTGCGCGGCGACTGTCACCTGCATTCGACCTGGTCGGACGGAGGGAGCCCGATCGAGGAGATGGGGCGGGCGGCGGCCCGGCTCGGGCATGAGTGGGCGGTGCTCACCGATCACTCGCCGAGCCTCACGATCGCGCGTGGGCTGTCGCCGGAGCGGCTGCGGGAGCAGCTCGACGTCGTGGCGGAACTCAACGCGCGCTGGGCGCCGTTCCGGCTGCTCACCGGCATCGAGTGCGACATCCTCGAGGACGGTTCGCTGGACCAGGAGCCGGAGTTGCTGGACCGGCTGGACGTCGTGGTGGTCTCGGTGCACTCGAAGTTGCGGATGAAGGCGGCGGCGATGACCCGCCGTATGGTCGCCGCCGTACGCGATCCGCACTCCGACGTGCTCGGGCACTGCACCGGGCGGCTCGTCGGCGGGCGCGGGCGACCGGAGTCGGAGTTCGACGCGGACGCGGTGTTCGCGGCCTGCGCCGAAACGGGGACGGCGCTCGAGATCAACTGCCGTCCCGAACGGCTCGATCCACCGCGCCGGCTGCTGCGCCGTGCGGTCGACGCGGGCGTGCTGTTCTCCGTGGACACCGACGCGCACGCACCCGGCCAGCTGGACTGGCAGGGGTACGGGTGCGCGCGGGCCGAGGAGTGCGGGGTCCCGGCCGAGCGCGTGGTCAACACGTGGTCGGCGGACGAGCTGCTGGCGTGGACGCGGCATCGGGACGTGCCGGGTGGCGTGACCTCGTAGGGACGAGGGGCCCGGCTGCGTAGTACCAAGAGGCCCGGATGTGTGCGCGGCCCGTTTCTCCGGTTACTCGGCTCGGATGATCCGTCTGACCGAGGCCAAGGACCGGGTGGGGAACGAGATGCGGACCGTGGCCGAGGCCGCGCGGCTGGCGGCGCGTGGGCCGGGCAGGGAACGCGACCTCCTTGTGCAGTCACTCAAAGCCGCCGCGGCGGCGCTGCTCGCGTGGACCGTGGCGGACGAATGGCTCGGCGACCCGATGGCGCTGATGGCGCCCTGGGTGGCCGTGGTCCTCGTACAGGCCACCGTCTACAGCTCGCTGCGGCAGGCCGCCCAGCAGTTCGCGGCGATCTGCGTCGGCACCCTGCTCGCCTCGGCGGCCCAGGTCCTCACGGGCAACACCCTGGCCGCACTCGCCCTGTCCATCCCGGTGTTGATGCTGCTGGCCAACTGGCGCCGCTTCGGCGACCAGGGCATCTACGCCACGACCACCGCCCTGTTCACGCTGGCCTCGGAAACGGTGACGACCTCGGCGATCAGCCACCGGGTCGCCCAGGCAGCGCTCGGGGCCGTCATCGGGGTCGCCGTCAACGCCTTGATCCTGCCGCCGGTCCACCTGCGCGACGTACGCGAGAACCTGGCGGCTCTCGCGCAGGAGACGGGCGACGTACTGGCCGATATCGCCGAGGACCTGCGGCACGGCGATCTGGACGTGTCGACCGCCGCGCACTGGTCGCGCGCCTCCGCCCGACTGGCACGCCGGCTCGAGGGCCTGCGGGCGGCCAGGGGCTGGAGCCAGGAGAGCCTGCGGCTCACGGCGGACTCGCTGAAGGCGTTCCACCGGGTGCCGCTGGATGTTCCGGCGGCGGACGAGGACGAGCGGTGGAGCAGGATCACCGGGCATGTGGCGGCGCTGATCCGGGCCCTGGTGGTCTCGGTCGACGGCGAGCGGACCGCCGACCCGCCGGACGGAACCGCCCTGCACAGCTACGCCCGGCTGCTCGCCCTGCTCGCGGAGAACTGCCACCGCGAGAGCCGGCGGCTGCTGGAGCCGGGCGCACGCCGGGACGATGCGGATCCGGACGACTCGGATCGGGACGACTCGGATGCGTACGGTACGGACCGCCGGGCGGAGGCGACGATGCGGGAGCTGCACGAGACGCTGCAGTCCAGCCTGCGCGACCACGCCGGCCTGGGCGCGCCCCGCGCCGCCGTCCTGGGCACCCTGCTGCTCCAGGCCGAGAACATCTGGGCCGAGACGGACAGCCGGGCCCGACCCCTCGCTCGTGACGCATCTCACGGTTGACCTGCGCGGACCGGGGAACCCAGGCCAGTAGTTTCCCGTTAAATGAGATGTGGGGCCCCGACCGTGATTCCCCCGTCCGGTCGGGGTCCCTTTCCGTTGCCAGGGCTCAGTCGAGTGCGTCCAGGGCGGCCGTCAGCTCCGGAGCGACGGCGTCCCGGATCCAGGGCTGCCGCTCCTCGACCTGAGCGCGGGGCACGAGCTCGATGTGCATGATCAGGTAGAGGTAGCTGCGGTAGAGGGCGAGGCGTCGACGAGCGGCCGAGGTGAACACGGCGTTCCCGCCCGCCTGTTGATATCCCTCCAGGAACGCCTCGTCCACCTCGATGTCACCGAGCAGCGCGAGCGAGACGAATTCCGCCAGCGGATCGCCCCAGAACATGCGCTCGCCGTCGATCAGCCCGCCGATCCGGGGTGCCGCGCCGCCCTCCGGACGCTCGACCAGGATGTTCCCGTCCCACAGGTCGAAGTGCACGAGGCGCGGCTCCGTGACCTCGTCGAGCGCGTCGTACGCGGCCTTGGCCGACCGGGCGATCTCGTCCACGGGCCGGGGCAGCCAGGCCGAGTAGCGGCGTGCGTCGTCCAGAACGGCGTCGTACATCGTGGTGAAGGCCGTACGCCAGTCACCGGCCAGCGGCCCGAGGGCACCGGACGGGTATCCGAACCCGGGTCCGGTCACCCGGTGGAGCCGGGCCATCTGGCGCCCCAACTCCCCACGCAGACCTGGCCGTTCGCCCTCAGTGACGGAGGAGTCCCACGGTTCGCCCGGGCATGCCGTCATCAGCAGATACCGCCCCGTGGACGCGGCCTCGTCGTGACAGACGCCCACCACACGCGGCGCCGTGACGTCGACTGTGGCGGCAGCGCGATAGAACTCCGCCTCGGAGACGAGCAGTTCACGCTCATGACGCATACCGGGGTCGCTTGGCGGGGGCGGAACCTTCAGTACGTAACGACTGCCGTCGTCGAGCAGCAGCTCCTCGACGGCGTTGTACGTTCCCCCGGCCAACGACCGGCACCGGACCAGCCGTTCTCCCGACATCCCGGCCGCCTCGAGCACCCGCCGAGCCCGCGCCTCCGACATCCTGCCCCCACCCAGTTGATGATCCGGCCTACGGTTCCGGTACAGGGTACGGGGCGAGAAATCCGTTGGCTCTCACCGATTTGGCTATGTAGCGTAGGCCGAAACCTAGGAGCCCTAGGTTCGTAAATCGGCCCCGCGCCGACAGCCCTGACTCCCCACAAGGACCCCCACAATGCGACCGCTCACCGAGCAGGACATCCGCACCTCGTTCATCAACTGTTCGAAGGGCGAGGCGAAACGCCTCTCGATACCGCGTGACCTCGCCGAACGCCCATGGCCCGACCTCGACTTCCTCGGCTGGCGAGATCCGGGAGCGCCCGACCGCAGCTATCTCGTCACCGAGCGCGAGGACCGGCTCGTCGGCGTCACCCTGCGCTTCCCGTCTTCCCAGCGCGGCTTCCTGCACCGCAGCATGTGCTCCCTGTGCATGACGACCCACCCGGGCAACGGCGTCAGCCTGATGACGGCGCGCAAAGCGGGCGCGGCGGGACGTGAGGGCAACTCCGTGGGCGTGTACATGTGCGCCGACCTGGCCTGTTCGCTGTACGTACGCGGCAAGAAGATCCCGGAGTCCGGGCTCCGTATCGAGGAAAGCCTCACCGTGGACCAGCAGATCGCGCGGGCGACGGGCAATCTCTCCGCTTTCCTGGACAAGCTGTACACATAGGGGGCCTGTCGCTGCTCGCCGACCGGCCTGTGTCACCGTCGGACACGTTCGGTGGGGCTACGGGACGGGAAGTGGCGAAGGATGCGGGATGTACGTGAGGCGTGGGCCGCGGGCGCGGCCCAGGTCGCGAAGTGGCGCCAGGAGCCCGTGTTCGTGCAGACGGTGCGGTCGGCCGCGGCCGCGACGATCGCGTATGTGGTCGCGCTGCAGTTCAGCCCGGAGGTGGCCCCGCTCACCGCTCCGCTGACCGCCCTCCTCGTCGTCCAGGTGACCCTCTACTCCACGCTCACCACGGGCGTACGCCGAGTGAACTCCGTGGTGGCCGGCGTGCTGCTCGCCATCGCGTTCAGTGCCATCGTCGGACTCACCTGGTGGAGCCTCGGTCTGCTGATCCTCGCCTCGCTGGCCGTCGGCCACCTGGTGCGGGTCAGCGAATTCGTGCCCGAGGTGGCGATCAGCGCGATGCTGGTCCTCGGCGTCACCAGAGTCGGCGACACAGCCTGGGCCCGGGTCCTTGAGACCTTCATCGGAGCCGTGGTCGGGCTCGGCTTCAATCTGCTCTTCGCTCCCCCGGTGTGGGTGGTCGCGGCCGGCGAGTCCATCGAGGATCTGGCACGCCGGATGCGGCAGTTGATGCTGCTGGTCGGCGAGGAGGCGGGCGGGCGCACCCCCGTGGCGTACGCGGCGGAGCGCCTGTACGAGGCCCGTCGCCTCGACCACGACATCGTCGAGGTGGACGCGGCCCTCAAGCAGGCCGAGGACAGCCTGAAGCTCAATCCCCGGGTACGCGAAGGGCTACTGCACCGTGTCGTCCTGCGGACCGGACTCGACACGCTGGAGATCTGCACGGTGGTCCTGCGGGTGCTCGCCCGCAGCCTCACCGACCTCGCCAAGCTGCGGGAGCCCGAGCCGCTGTTCGAGCGCGAGACCGGCGCCACGGTCGAGCAGCTGCTGGCCGAGGTCGGCGACGCCGTGGTCAGCTTCGCCGTCCTGGTCACCAGCGACGTCAGCCAGAGCGCGGAGTCCGCGGAGGCCCGGCTCGCCACCGAACTGGCCCAGGCGACCGCCACCCGCGACAAGCTGGCCCAGCTCATGCTCGACGAGGTCCAGCGGGACGCGCGCCAGTGGCAGCTGCACGGCGCGGTGCTCACCGAGGTCACCCGGATCCTCGACGAACTCGACATGGAGCACCGCTCCGACCGGCTCCTGGAGGAACTGGACCGCTGCACGCGCGAGCAGCGCGAACGCCTGCCCAGCCTGAACCGCCTGCGCCGCCGTCTGCGCAAGCTCCGGCGGAAGCCTCGTACCGCCTCGGATCGAGCCGCCTGACCAGCCACCACTTGCAGCCGCATTTGCCCCGCACCGCCGAGAGCGGTCAAGGTGGCTGTCACGGCCGAGGCGATCGAGACCAGAGGTGCGGGCATGGGCAAGGGTGCGGAACCGGCGCGAGGCGGGCTCGGCAGGCGCCGTTTCGTCGGGGCGCTCGCGGCGGTCGCGGTGACCGGCCCGGCCGGCTGCGGCACCCAGGACACCCCGGACAACCCCGAGGCCGGCGCCCCCTCCACCCCGGCGCGCGCCGCGTCCCCCTCCCCCTCCGCGAAGCCCCGCCCCACCGGCCCGCGCCCCCTGTTCCTCGGCACGTACACCTCCGTCGAGGGCGGCGGCACCGGCATCGGACTCGCGACGTACGACACCGCGACGGGCCGTATCACCGGCAAGGGAACCCTCACCGGCATCGGCGACCCGTCCTACCTCGCGGCGCACCCGGACGGCCGCACGCTCTATGCGGTCAACGAGCGCGAGGACGGCGGCGCGACGGCGGTCCGGCTCTCAACGGGCGGACGGCACAAGGTACTTGGCACGCGCGCCACGGGAGGCGCCGCCCCGGCTCACCTGTCCGTACACCCAGGCGGGCGCTGGCTGCTCAGCGCCAACTACGGGTCCGGCAGCGTGGCGGTGCACCCCATCGAGACCTCGGGCGCGCTCGGCGAGCGGACGGATCTGGTGACACACTCCAGCCCGCCGCCCGGCCCCGGCCAGGAGAGGCCGCACGCGCACCAGTTCATCACCAGCCCGGACGGCGGCCATGTGCTGGCGGTCGATCTGGGTACCGACACGGTCTACACCTACCGCCTGGACGAATCCGCGGGCACGCTCCGCCCGGTCTCACAGGCCCGCACGCGCGCCGGCGCGGGTCCGCGGCATCTCACCTTCCACCCCGGGGGCCGCTTCGCCTATCTGGCGAACGAACTCGACAACACGGTCACCGTGTGCGCCTACGACCCGGAGACGGGACGGCTGACGCCGGGCGATCCGCAGCCCACGGGCACGGGCGGTGGCACGAGTTACCCGTCGCAGCTACTGGTCACACCGAAGGGCTCGTACGCGTATCTCGCCAACCGCGGCCACAACAGCCTGACCCGGTACGCCGTCGAGGCGAACGGGGCCCGGCTGCGCCTCCTGGACACCGTGCCGGTGCGCGGGGACTTCCCGCGTCACATCGCCCTCTCGCCCGAGGGGAACCTGCTGTTCGCCTCGAACCAGAAGTCGAGCACGGTCAGCGTCTTCCACGTCGACGGGAAATCGGGCCAACTCCGGCCCGCGGGCGAGCCGTTCGCGTCACCCGTCGCCGTCTGTGCGCTGCCGCTGTAGTGCGCGCGGGCAGGTTCCGCCGCTGGCCTGGGCGAGGAGGATGTGCATACGTTCCGTCAGCTGGCCGAGGTCGTCGGCGGGCCGGTGGAAGGGCAGGCGTACGTCACCGTGGCCGCGTGAGCGCTCGATGCGCAGGGTCAGCGCGTGCCGGTCCACGGCGAGCGGCTGGACGCGTACCGCGCCGTGCAGGCTGTCGGGCTCGACCAGGCGGGTGAGCCGCTCGACGGCGTCCGGGTGGGCGTCGGCGAGGTGGGTCAGCAGCCGGGCCTCGGCGGTGGCCAGCGGATCGGGCTCCGCGCGGGCGTACTCTTCGCGGTCGACCACGACCGCCCCGCCGGAGTCGCGCAGCACGATGCGGGTCGGGGTGAACGTCAGGTGGCCCTCGTCGGGCGCGAACCAGCCGGCCATCCAGAGCCGGGCGCGGATGCGGTTGTGTACGGGAACGGGTGCCACGTCGGCGAACTCGAGGACGGCGGACGGCTCTCCGCGCGGCGCTCCCCCACTCTCGGCTCCGCTCGAGCGGGGGGACCCCCAGATCGCGGCCGTGGTGAGCATGCTGTCGTCCGGCAGGTGCAGCAGCGCGCGGCCGTCCTCGGCGACGGTGTGGACGCCGATGAACTCCTCGCGGCCGCCCTCGGCGGTCACCGCGCAGGACCATGCCGTGGCGAGCACGGAGCGGGCACGCTGCGCCGTTGACGGCACGGCGGTCCAGGTGTGACGGTCACCCATCCCAAACCTCCCTTAGGTAAGCCTTGCCTAACCTACCGAAGATCGAGGCTCACGCCAACCACGTCGGGCTCTTTTCACAGGTAATGCAGGCGATGGGCCGTTCGCCGTCAGAGCCGCGCGGTCCAGTGCGTGGGGTGGGTGACCGACCCCGGCAGTCTCGTACTCCCGCTTCCCCGGGCCGAGTTGAGCTGCGGCTGGGTCAGGAAGAAGGCGCCGGTCAGGTCCGCGTCCGTCAGGTCGGCGTCGCGGAGATCCGCGCCGATGAGGTCCGCGCCCCGCAGGTCGGCGCCGGTCAGGTCGGCGGCGATGAGGTAGGCGCCGCGCAGGTTGGCGCCCTTGAGGTCGGCTCCCTTGAGGCGGGCGCCCATGAGGTCGGCACCCCGGCGGTCCTTCTTGCGGCCACGGGTGCCCGCCCGCACCAGTTCGCTGGTCCGCAGCAGGAGCACGTTGACCCTCTGCCGGTGTGCGGCAACGTCCAACTCGCCCAGTTCCTCCGGGGTTTGGCGGGCCAGCCGCTCGGTCTCGCCGAGCAGCCGGCGGAGGTCGGCGTGGACGGGACGGGCGGCGGGCAGGGTCAGCGCCTCCGTCAAGTACCAGAGGAGCTCATGGAGTTGCCGTACGACCGGAAAGACGTCGAACATCCGCTGGGCCTGCTCCCGCGTCCCCGTCCGCCAGTCCTCCCCGCCGAAGGTGCTCTGCGAGACCCGCTGCCCCGCGCCGAAGCAGTCGTAGACCGTGCAGCCGTTGAAGCCGCGCTGCCGCAGTTCGGTGTGGATGCCACAGCGGGAGTCGGTGCGCAGGTTGGAGCAGGGCTTCCCCGCCGCCTTGTCGACCGGGAAGTCCGCCGAGGCCGAGAAGGGCAGCGCGACACAGCACAGGCCGAAGCAGCGGGTGCAGTCCGCGCGGAGATCGTGCAGGTCGAGGGGGTGGTCGTGCATGCCGTCAGCCTACGTCGGACCCGCTCCGACCCGTCCGGCTCCCCCGCTCCGACCCGTCCGGCTCCCTGCTCGGACATCCAACTCCCCTCCACCGAACGAAAACTCACCGATGAGTTTCCGGCCGTGTGGGGGTCTCCACATACAGAAGAAAACAAGCTCCGCTACTACAGAGATACGAGCCAAGAGTTACGCACCACACAAACCACAGGAGAGCGTCATGTGCACCCACCAGCCCCCGTGCCCCACCGCCGAGAGCCCCGACCACCACGCCGCCGTGATCGTGTCCGCCCACCCCGAGCAGGGCTGGTACCTGCTGTGCAACGGAACCATCGTCTTCGACGACACCGGCGAACTCCTCCCGGACGGCAGTGTCGTCAACCCGCTCCGCGCCCTCGGCCCGCTGACCGTGGCCGCCTGAGACTCACCGGCGCAGCAGCCACCGGCCGGACAGCTACCGGCCGAAGAGCTCGAAGGCCACGGCCGGCTTGCCGCCGAAGCGCTCGCCCAACTCCTGCGCGTAGCCGATCAGAAAGCCACGGACGTACGTCTCAGGGTCCTCGTCCGTCAACACCTCGATGTACGTGCGGTGTTCGAGCAGAGACCGTACCGCCCGCTCCAGACCCGGCGTCGCGTCCACCGCGTGCGTGGGGCTCGCCGAACCGGCGACGGCGACCCAGCGGACCCCGTTCCAGGGTTCGAGGCCCTGGTCGGTCAGTTCGGGAAAGATCCATCGGTTCCCCGCGTCGGCGGCGGCGTCGAGCGTGGCCCGTCCCACGGCGACATGGTCCGGGGTGTTCCAGCCGACCCCGCCCCAGGTGTCCCGGTGGTTGAGGGTGATGACCAGTTCGGGCCGGTACTTGCGGATCGCGGCCGCGATGTCCCGCCGCAGCGCGATCCCGTACTCGACGACCCCGTCCCGGTGGTCCAGGAACTCCACCTCGCTGACCCCGACGATGGCTGCGCTGGCCCGCTGCTCCCGCTCCCGCAGCGGCCCGCATTCGGCGGGGTCCATCGTGTCGATGCCCGCCTCACCACGGGTCGCCAGCACATACGCGACCTCGCGGCCCGCGTCCGTCCACGCGGCGATCGCGGCCGAGCAGCCGTACTCGAGATCGTCCGGGTGGGCCACCACGGCGAGGGCGCGCTGCCAGTCGTCCGGCATGGGCTTGAGCTGGTTGTCAGTGCTCGGCTCCGTCATGGTTCGCAGATTAATGGGGCCCGGTCGTATGCGCCCGCGCAACAACCGGGCCCGCACCAGTCGTTCAGACCTCGTCCCGGGACAGGGCGATCAGCCGGTCCAGTACGCGTGGGCCGCCGGCCCGTACCCCGTCGTGCTCGAACTCGTTCGTCACCCAGGCACGCAGCCCCCGGATGGTGCCCGCCGTCTCCAGCGAGTGCTCGGTGTCGACGTACATGTCGTCGTGGTAGACGGCCGCGGCGACGGGGACCTCGTTGGCGGCGAGGCGGTCAGGGGCGTACAGCGGGGCCCAGTCGGCGCGCTCGGCGAGGAGATCCGCCGTCTCGCGCAGCGGGCGCAGCGCCGGGTCGTTGTCGAACGTCCAGGGGTGCACGGACTCGCCCGTGAACAGCAGCGGCCCGTCGCCCACGAGGGTCTTGGCCGCGTCGAACTGCGGGAACTCGGCGCGCACGCGCTCCGCGGCCCAGCCGGTCGGCTCCGCGCCCTGGCCGTAGCAGGCCTCGTGGACCAGCGCGTACAGCGGGTGGCCGGCGAACGACAGCAGCCCCTGTACCTCCTCCTGGAAGGCGTCGGAGAGGGCGGGGCCCTGCGGGGTGCGGACGAAGGCGTCCTCCAGGAGGTAGTGGAGGCGGTGGCTGCCGTCGCTCTTGCCGAGGACGATGCCGAGGGACTGGAAGGCCTCGACGGTGAGCCGGTAGCCGTTCGGCAGGACGACGTCGTGGGCGAGGAGGTGCTCGGCGATCCGCCGGGCCCGCTCGACGTCCTGCGGGTAACGGGCGTAGTGCGCGGCGGCCTTGTGCTCGATGCGCGGGTACGCGGCCCGGTAGACGTCGTCCGCGTGCGCGTCCAGGGAGGGCAGGCCGCCGGTGATCAGGGCGGTGCGCAGGCCTTCGGGCGCGTACGACAGATAGGTCACCGTGCAGAAGCCGCCGAAGCTCTGGCCGAGAACCGTCCACGGGGCGCCGCCGGTGACCGTGGGACGGATGGCCTCGCAGTCGCGGACGATGGAGTCGGCGCGGAAGTGCGCGAGATAGTCGGCCTGTTCACGCGGGCCGCCGCGCAGCGGGAGCGTCTGGCGGTTGGCGGGCGTGGAGTTGCCGGTGCCGCGTTGGTCGAGCAGCAGCACGCGGTACTCGTCGAGGGCGCGGCCGAGCCAGGCCTGCTTGCCGATGAAGCGGTTCGCGCCGAAACCGGGGCCGCCTTGCAGGTAGACCAGCCAGGGCAGGTCGCGCTCGGCTTTGTCGGTGGCGACGACTTCACGGGCGTACAGCTCGATCGTCTCCCCGTCCGGGGCGTCGTGGTCGAGGGGCACCGTGAAGCGGCGGTCGGTGAGGACGACGCCGGGCTGACGGTAACTGGCGCTCACTGCGGCTCCCGAGGACGTGCGGACTGACCTTGCGGGGCCAGTTCAGCACATGATCGTCAGCGCGGGGGCAGGCTGGAGCGGCGTACGACGAGTTCCGGCTGGAGTACGACGCTTCGGTGCTCGTGCGGGACCGGGGCCGTCTCGGACTCGGTCTCCTCCAGGAGGAGTTCGGCAGCGAGGGCGCCCATGGTCACGGCGGGCTGGCGTACGGAGGTGAGGGGGACGGCGGCGGCGGCCGCGAACTCGATGTCGTCGTAGCCGACGATCGCGAGGTCGTCGGGGACGGAGACGCCGGCCGCGAACATGGCCTGGAGGACGCCGAGCGCGAGCAGGTCGTTGGCGCAGAAGACGGCGGTCGGGCGCTCGGCGAGACCGAGGAGCCGGGCGCCGGCGTCGCGGCCGGCGGCCACGTCGAGCCGCTCGGTGGGCAGTTCACGCAGGCAGTCCGCGCCGAGTCCGGCCTCGGCCAGCGCGTTCAGCGCGCCCGTCCGCCGGTCCCTGACCTGGTTCAGTCCGGGCGGCCCGCTCACATACGCGATGGAGCGGTGCCCGGCGTCGATCAGATGGCGTACGGCCAGTGCCCCGCCCGCCACATCGTCGACGGACACCGAGCATTCGGTGGCGCCCTCGGCGACCCGGTCCACGAGTACGAACGGGATGCCGTGCCGGCGGAACGCCTCGATGTTCCGCCCGGTCGCGTCGGCGGGCGTGAACAGCACGCCCCGCACCCGCTGTTCGGCGAACAGCGACAGATACTCGGCCTCCTCGCCGGGGCTCTGCGCGCTGTTGCAGACCATCACGCCGAGACCGGCGTCACGGGCGGCGCGCTCGGCGCCGCGTGCCACGTCCACGAAGAACGGGTTGCCCATGTCCAGGACGAGCAGGCCCATGATCCGGCTGCGCCCGGCCCGCAACTGCCGCGCCGACTCGCTGCGGACATAGCCGAGCCGGTCTATCGCGGACAGCACGCGGGCACGGGTCTCGGAGGCGACCGTGTCCGGCCGGTTGATCACGTTCGAGACGGTGCCCACCGAGACACCGGCGACGCGGGCGACGTCCTTGATACCCACCGAATGAGCCATCAGGCAGGAACCTCCAGGGTGACAAGGGGCGGCGGGCAGGCCCTCACATTACCGGCGTGCCCACCGCCATGAGCTGCGCTCACGCGGGCAGCCGGAAGTCGACGACATGGAGCGCCGAGGGCGTCGTACCGCTGGACTTCTCCTGGTACATGACCGACAGGACGCCGTCCTGCGCGATCCGCATCTCGTCGATCACGACCTCGCCGAAGGCGTTCAGCCCGGCGCCGTCGAACAGGATTCTCCAGTCGGTGTGTCCGGAGGCCACCGAGGCACCGGCGATCCGGCCGAACGGGAAGATCGCGTACGCGTTGTTGTACTTGTCCATGACCAGCTTGGTGCGCTGGCTGGAGTCCAGGGGCACCGGGATCTCGGTCTTCGCCCAGGCGCCGGAGGAGCTCTTGCGGACGAGGAAGGCGCGGCCGTTGGCGGTCCGGTTGGCGACGTAGTTCGTGGTGCACTGGCCGAAGCGGCCCGGTACGTAGCTGATGATGGCGTGCGGGCGGCCCGCCGAGTCGGTGAACTGGCTCTCCTGGTTCATCAGCGAGTGGTCGGGGTTGAGCGGGTCCACGACCAGTCCGGCGTCGTTGACGGAGACCCGGTCCGAGCCGCCGGTGGTGCCGACGACGGCGCCCGCGTTGTTGCGCCAGGTGCGGCCGCGGTCGTCGGAGTAGACGTAGCCGGTGTCGTGGTTGGTGATGCCACCGCTGTTGCACATCACGGAGTTGCTCTGCTCACGCCAGGTGAACATGGAGTGCAGACGCCCGTTGCGGTCGTAGTCGATGCCGTGCAGATACATGTTGCGGGCCGTGCTGGAGCCGTGCTCGCTGCTGTAGGTGCCGGTGGAGCTGGTCCACTCGCCGAGGTTGGTCCACCTGGTGCCGTCGTACTCGGCGAGGGCGTTGCGGCCGTTGCCGGAGATGCCGACGCGGTAGCTCAGCTGGAGGCGGCCCTCGGGCGTCGAGATGAACTGCGGGTACGTGAACTGCGAGGTGAGCGCCAGTCCGTCGAGCGTGGACTGCGGGGTGCCGAAGCGGCTCGCGGTCCAGCTCAGCCCGGCGGGGTTGTCGAGGAGCCCAGCCACCGACTTGACGTAGGTGAAGCCGTCGCTGTGCGAGTCCATGTTGAGGTGCAGCCGGCCGTCGGTCTTCGAGACGCCCATGGAGATCACGTTGTGGGAGTCGTTGTAGCGCAGGGTGTGGCCGACCTTGACGGTGGACCAGGTGCTCGAGCCGAGCGCGCGGCGGCCGACGACGGCGTTGCGGTCGGCGGTGTACCAGGCGGCGTACTGGTAGCCCTTGTACGTGAACAGGCCGTTCTTCTGGAACGAGTTGTTGTTGACCAGACCGTTGTACGACACGAAGAAGATGGCCTGAGCGTCGAGTCGGCTGCTGCCGATGCGGGTGACCGAGGGGCCGGGGTCGGCGGCCCGTGCGGCACCGGCGCCGATGACCGGGCCGGCCACGGCACTGAGGATGGTGCCGGCCAGCAGCGTACGTCTTCTCATCTCGGAGGACTCCTTTGTCGGGCGAGATCGGGAACTGCAACGGGGGCGAGAGGTGTCATGCGGGTCGGGTCAGGCGAGGTGGAACACCTCGGTGAGCGGTTTCATGGCCTCGTCGGGGCGGGCGCCGTCCAGCGACTCGAAGAACGGCGCCATCTCCGCCTGCCAGCGGGCGTTGACCTCGGCGGCCTCCATACCGGCCACCGAGGCCTCGAAGTCCTCGGTCTCCAGATAGCCGACGAGCAGGCCGTCCTCGCGCAGGAAGAGCGAGTAGTTGTGCCAGCCGGTGGCCGAGAGAGCTTCGAGCATCTCCGGCCACACGGCGGCGTGCCGCTCGCGGTACTCGGCGATCCGGTCCTTGCGGACCTTCAGCAGAAAGCACACGCGCTGCATCAAGGACCCTCCGGGGCCTAGAAGTTGAAGTCGTCGATGTTCTTGGCGTCGAACACGGTCGGCTTGCCGAGGTTGATCACGCCGTCCTTGCCGATGGTGTACTCGCCCATGTCACCGGCGGTGAACTTCTCGCCCTCCTTGCCGGTGATCTGGCCCGAGGCCAGCGCCACGGACGTACGCGCGGCCAGCTCGCCGAGCTCCGCCGGGTTCCACAGCTCGAACGCCTCGACGGTGCCGTTCTTGACGTACTTGCGCATGTCGTTCGGGGTGCCGAGGCCGGTCAGCTTGACCTTGCCCTTGTACTTGGAGCCCGACAGGTACTGGGCGGCCGCCTTGATGCCGACGGTGGTCGGGGAGATGATCCCCTTCAGGTTCGGGTACTCCTGGAGCAGGCCCTGGGTCTGCTGGAAGGACTTCTGGGCGTCGTCGTCACCGTAGGCGATCTTGACGAGCTTCATGTCCTTGTACTTGGGATCCTTGAGCTCGTCCTCCATGAAGTCGATCCAGATGTTCTGGTTCGTCGCCGTCTGCGCGGCGGACAGGATCGCGATCTCGCCCTTGTAGCCGATCTGTTCGGCGAGCAGCTGCACCTCGGTACGGCCCAGGTCCTCGGCGCTGGCCTGCGAGACGAAGGCGTTGCGGCAGTCGGGCTTGGTGTCGGAGTCGTAGGTGACGACCTTGATGTCGTTGCTCATGGCCTGCTTGAGCGCGGTGCACAGGGCGCCCGGGTCCTGCGCGGACACGGCCATCGCGTCGACCTGCTGCTGAGTGAGCGTGTTCACGTACGACACCTGTCCTGCGGTGTCGGTGGCGCTGCTCGGGCCGACCTCCTTGTACTTGGAGCCCAGCTCCTTGAGGGCCGCCTCGCCGCCCTTGTCGGCGGTGGTGAAGTACGGGTTGTTGACCTGCTTGGGCAGGAACCCGACGGTCAGGCCCTTCTTCAGTTCGGCGTTCGGGTCGGCCTTGCCGGCGGAGGCGGCGGCGCCGCCCTCCTTGCTGACGTCTTCCTTGGTGGTGCCGCCGCCGCAGGCGGTGGCGGCGAGGGCGAGCGAGGTGACGGCGGCGAGCGCGACGGCGCTGCGGCGGATCGATGACTTACGCATGACGGTGTGTCCCTTTGAACGGAGGGTGAGTGGGTGCGCCCCGAAGGGGCGCGGGGCGGTGTCGATTTGCGGCTCCGCCGCGCGGGCGCGACCAGCCACAACGGATCCGCAGTTTTCGAATGGCCTTTCAGCGGAGCGCTTACGTCGGAGTGGGGGCCTTGGAGACAGGCGCTGAGGCCGCTTTTCGGCCCGCCCTCGCGATGGAGATCTGCCGTGCGACCCGGGGGCCGAGCACGGAGACGACGAGCAGTACGCCGGTGACGACGATCTGCGACTGGGCGGAGACGTCCTGGATGCTCATCACGTTCTGCAGCGCGCCGAGCAGGAAGACTCCCGCGATCGCGCCGCCGAGCGTGCCCTTGCCTCCGTCGAAGTCGATGCCGCCGAGCAACACGGCGGCCACGACGGAGAGTTCGAGGCCCGTGGCGTTGTCGTAGCGGGCGCTGGCGTAGTGCAGCGCCCAGAAGATGCCGGTGAGCGAGGCCATCAGGCCGGTCAGGGTGAACAGGATCAGTTTCTGCCGCCTCACACGGAGGCCTGCGAACCGTGCGGCCTCCTCGTTCGCGCCGATCGCGAAGAGCGAGCGCCCGAACGGGGTGGCATGCAACGCGACCACGGCGATCGCGAGCAGCACGAGGAAGGGGAAGAAGGCGTACGGGATGAAGGTGTCCCCGATGCGTCCGGACGCGAAGTCCAGGTACTGGGTGGGGAAGTCGGTCACCGCGTCCGAGCCGAGCACGATCTGTGCGATGCCCCGGTAGGCGGCGAGGGTGCCGATGGTGACGGCGAGGGAGGGCAGCCCGAGGCGGGTCACCAGCAGGCCGTTGATCAGCCCGCAGACCACGCCGAGCAGCAGGCAGATCGGGATGATCGTCTCGATGGTCATGCCCTGGTTCCACAGCGCCCCCATCACGGCACCGGACAGACCGGCCGTGGAGGCGACCGAGAGGTCGATCTCGCCGGACACCACGAGCAGTGTCATCGGCAGGGCGATCAGCGCGATCGGCAGGGTGTTGCCGATCAGGAACGACAGGTTGAGGGCGTTGCCGAAGCCGTCGACGGTGGTGAAGGACAGCAGCAGTACGACGATGAGGAGGGCGCCGACAACCGTGTCCCAGCGGACGGCGCGCCCGAGCAGCGAGTCAGCCATGGCGGGCGTTCCTCTTCTTCAGGGCGGACGCCACGCGCAGGGCGACGATGCGGTCGACCGCGATGGCGAGGATGAGCAGGATGCCGTTGATGGCGAGCACCCAGACGGAGCTGACGCCGAGGGCTGGCAGCACGCTGTTGATGGAGGTAAGGAGCAGGGCGCCAAGAGCAGCCCCGTAGACGCTGCCGGAGCCACCGGTGAAGACGACGCCACCGACCACCACCGCGCTGACGACGGTGAGTTCGTAGCCGGTGCCGGTGCCGGAGTCGACATTGCCGAACCGGGCCAGGTACAGCGCGCCGGCGAGACCCGTGAGGGCTCCGCAGAAGGTGTACGCGACCAGGATCCGCTTGCGTACCTGGATGCCGGCCAGCCGGGCGGCCTCCGGGTTGGAGCCGAGCGCGTACAGCTCGCGTCCGCTGCCGAAGTGCTTGAGGTAGTAGGCGGTGGCGATCAGTACGGCCAGCGCGATCAGGGCGAGATAGGGCACCGCCCAGATTCCGCCGGAGCCGAAGTCCGCGAATCCGTCGGGGAGGTCGGCCGCCGTGATCTGCCGTGAGCCGACCCAGATCGAGTCGATGCCGCGGATGATGTAGAGCGTGCCGAGGGTGACGACGAGGGCGGGCACCTGGCCGAGGCTGACGAGCAGTCCGTTCAGCAGCCCGATGCCGACACCGAGCAGGACGGCCAGGAAGATGGCCACGACGGAGTTGCCGCCGCCCTGGAGGTACGTACCGGCGGCGAAGGCGCTGATGCCGAGGGTCGAGCCGACCGACAGGTCGACGTTCCGGGTGATCACGACCAGGGACTGGCCGGTGGCCACCAGCATCAGGATCGTCGCGTTCAGCAGCAGGTCCTTGATGCCCTGCTCGGACAGGAACTCGCTGTTGCCCGCCTGGGTGACGGCGATCATCACCAGGAAGACGACCAGGATGGCGAGTTCGCGCATCTTGAAGACCCGGTCGACAAGTCGCGTACCGCTCGACTTCTCCACTTCGGCGGGGGGCGCGGGGGGTGCGGTCACCGTCATGCGGCGGCCCTCCCCGTGGCTGCGGCCATCACGGTTTCCTCGGTGGCTTCGGTGCGGGGGATCTCGGCGGTGATCCGGCCCTCGTGCATCACGAGCACGCGGTCGGCCATGCCGAGAATTTCGGGCAGGTCGGAGGAGATCATCAGGACGGCGACCCCGTCGGCGGCCAACTCGCTGAGCAGCCGGTGCACTTCGGCCTTCGTACCGACGTCGATGCCGCGCGTCGGCTCATCGACGATCAGTACCTTCGGGCCGGTGGCGAGCCACTTGGCGAGGACGACCTTCTGCTGGTTGCCGCCGGACAGCGTGTTGACGGTGTCGGCGATGCGGGCGTACTTGACCTGGAGCTTGACGGCCCAGTCGAGGGAGCGGCTGCGCTCGGCGCCGCGGTCCATGAGGCCCGCCTTCACGGTCGTACGCAGCCCGGTGAGCCCGATGTTGCGCTCGATCGACATGTCCATCACGAGGCCCTGGGCCCGCCGGTCCTCGGGGACGAGGGCGAGCCCGGCGGCCATGGCGGTGGACGGCGCGCCGTTGGTCAGCGCCTTGCCGTCGATCTCGACCTCGCCGGCGTCCCACCGGTCGACACCGAAGACGGCTCGCGCCACCTCCGTACGACCGGCTCCGACGAGCCCGGCGAGTCCGACGATCTCGCCGCGCCGGACGTCGAAGGAGACGTCGGTGAAGACGCCCTCGCGGGTCAACCGGCGGACGCTGAGCGCCACTTCGCCCGCCCGCACCTCCTGCTTGGGGTACAGCTCTTCGAGATCGCGGCCGACCATGCGACGTACGAGATCGTCCTCGGTCATGCCGTCCAGCAACTCGCTGGAGATCAGGGCGCCGTCGCGCAGGGTGGTGACCCGCCGGCAGATCTGGAAGATCTCCTCAAGGCGGTGCGATATGAACAGCACCGCGGCGCCTTGTTCGCGCAGGGTACGGACGACCCCGAAGAGACGGGCCACCTCGCTGCCGGTGAGGGCGGCGGTCGGCTCGTCCATGATCAGGACGCGGGCGTCGAAGGAGAGCGCCTTGGCGATCTCGACGATCTGCTGGTCGGCGATGGACAGTCCGCGTGCGGGGCGGTCGGGGTCGAGTTCGACACCGAGGCGCTGCATCAGGGCCAGCGTCGCGGTGTGCGTGGCCTTGTGGTCGATACGGCCGAGGGCTCGGCGGGGCTGGCGGCCCATGAAGATGTTCTCGGCGATCGACAGATCGGGGAAGAGCGTGGGCTCCTGGTAGATCACGGCGATGCCCGCGTCCCGGGCGTCGGCCGGACCGTGGAAGACGGTGGGCTCGCCGTCCAGCAGCACCTGGCCGGCGTCCGGTCGGTGCACCCCGGCGAGCGCCTTGATGAGGGTCGACTTGCCCGCGCCGTTCTCTCCGGCGAGGGCGTGCACCTCGCCGGGGAACAGCTCCAGGGACACGTCCCGCAGGGCGCGTACGGCGCCGAAGGACTTCGAGATGTCCTTGAGCGCCAGCACGGGGGCCGGACCCGTGTCGGACGGGTGGGTCATGAGGGGCTCCTCAGCGACGCGGGGCGGGGGCCTCACGACGTCGTGAAAGGTTTCAACTGGATTGCCGGGACGTTAGACAGGTCACGCAGGTCACGTCAATGGGTCCCGGACGAAAATTTCGATAGCCAGAGGTCACAACCGAGTCACGGAACGAAGTCCCTGCAAGAGGGCTTGACAGTCCTCCGGGTGACTCATAGCTTCGCGTTCTGAATCGTTTCAGACCGAAGCCCTTCAGAAGACGTCTTCCAGACCCGAAGTCACAGGAGTCCCGAAGTGACCGAGCTCGCCGCGGTGAAGGCCGCTCTCAAGACCCAGGCCGTAGAGACGCCGTCATGGGCGTACGGGAATTCCGGGACCCGCTTCAAGGTGTTCGCGCAGGCCGGAGTGCCGCGCAATCCCTTCGAGAAGCTGGACGACGCGGCGCAGGTGCACGCCTATACGGGCGTCGCGCCGACGGTGGCGCTGCACATCCCCTGGGACAAGGTCGACGGCTCCCATGGATACGCAGAGCTGGCCAAGTACGCGCAGGACCGCGGCGTGAAGCTCGGCACCATCAACTCCAACACCTTCCAGGACGACGACTACAAGCTCGGCAGCGTCTGCCACGCCGACCCGGCGGTGCGGCGCAAGGCCCTTGATCATCTGCTCGAGTGCGTCGACATCATGGACGCCACGGGGTCCAAGGACCTGAAGCTGTGGTTCGCAGACGGCACGAACTATCCCGGCCAGGACGACATCCGCGAGCGCCAGGACCGGCTCGCGGAGGCGCTGGCCGCGGTGTACGAGCGGCTTGGTGACGACCAGCGGATGCTGCTCGAGTACAAGTTCTTCGAGCCCGCCTTCTATACGACGGATGTGCCGGACTGGGGCACCGCGTATGCGCACTGCCTCAAGCTCGGGTCGAAGGCGCAGGTTGTGGTGGACACGGGGCACCATGCGCCCGGCACCAATATCGAGTTCATCGTGGCGACGCTGCTGCGGGAGGGGAAGCTCGGGGGGTTCGACTTCAACTCGCGGTTCTATGCCGATGATGACCTGATGGTGGGGGCGGCTGATCCGTTCCAGTTGTTCCGGATCATGTATGAGGTGATTCGGGGTGGGGGGTTCACGCCTGACGTTGCCTTCATGCTCGATCAGTGTCACAACATCGAGGCGAAGATTCCGGCGATCATTCGGTCGGTGATGAACGTGCAGGAGGCTACCGCGAAGGCCCTCCGGGTTGATCGCGAGGCTTTGGGTGCCGCCCAGCGGGACGGTGACGTTCTTGAGGCGAACGCTGTGCTTATGGATGCGTATAACACTGACGTGCGGCCGTTGCTTCGCGAGGTGCGCGAGGAGATGGGGTTGGACCCCGATCCCATGGGGGCGTACCGCCGGTCTGGGTGGGCGCAGAAGATCGCTGAGGAGCGGGTTGGTGGTCAGCAGGCCGGCTGGGGGGCCTGACCGGCTGGATCGCGTCTGCCGACTAAGGACCGTTGCAGGCTGCAGGCGGTACGTGGCTAGTCGCGCAGTTCCCCGCGCCCCTAACGGGGCGCCCCAGGCACCCCGCGCTCCACAGGACCCGGAGCAGGTCCGCACCACAGGACCCGGAGCAGGTCCTCTCCACAGGACCCGGTGCAGGTCCAAAGGACCCCGAGTACACGTACACACATCACCGAAGGACTGATCACACCCATGGCACCCCACCCCGAAGCCGATGCCCTCCTCTCCCGTTCTCACCGGCTCGGCGCCGACCCCCGTAACACCAACTACGCCGGCGGCAACGCCTCCGCCAAGGGCACCGACACCGACCCCGTGACCGGCGGTGACGTCGAGCTCATGTGGGTCAAGGGGTCTGGTGGCGATCTTGGCACTCTCACCGAATCGGGGCTGGCCGTTCTTCGGCTCGACCGGCTGCGGGCGCTCACCGAGGTGTACCCCGGCGTCGAGCGCGAGGACGAGATGGTTGCCGCGTTCGACTACTGCCTGCACGGGAAGGGCGGCGCGGCTCCCTCCATCGACACCGCCATGCACGGGCTCGTGGACTCGGCCCACGTCGACCACCTCCACCCCGACTCCGGTATCGCGCTCGCGTGTGCCGCCGACGGGGAGAAACTGACCGCCGAGTGCTTTGGGGACACGGTCGTGTGGGTGCCGTGGCGTCGGCCGGGCTTTCAGCTCGGGCTGGACATCGCGGCCGTGAAGGAGGCCAATCCTCAGGCCATCGGGTGCGTCCTCGGTGGGCACGGGATCACGGCTTGGGGGGCGACCTCCGAGGAGTGCGAGCGCAACTCGCTGCACATCATCCGTACCGCCGAGGCGTTCCTGGCCGAGCGCGGCAAGGACGAGCCGTTCGGGCCGGTGATCGAGGGCTACGCGGCTCTCGGCTCCGCCGAGCGGAAGGAGCGGGCGGCCGCGCTGGCGCCCGTCATCCGCGGTATCGCCTCGCAGGACCGGCCGCAGGTCGGGCACTTCACCGACTCCGAGGTGGTCCTCGACTTCCTCGCGAGCGCCGAGCACCCGCGTCTCGCGGCCCTCGGCACCTCCTGCCCCGACCACTTCCTCCGTACGAAGGTCAGGCCGCTCGTTCTCGACCTGCCGCCGACCGCTTCCGTCGACGAGTCGATCGCCCGCCTCAAGGAGCTGCACGCCGGCTACCGCGAGGAGTACGCCGCGTACTACGAGCGGCACGCCCAGCCCGACTCCCCCGCGATGCGCGGCGCCGACCCGGCGATCGTGCTCGTGCCCGGTGTCGGCATGTTCAGCTTCGGCAAGGACAAGCAGACCGCGCGGGTGGCCGGCGAGTTCTACGTCAACGCGATCAACGTGATGCGCGGAGCCGAGGCGGTCTCCACGTACGCGCCGATCGAGGAGTCGGAGAAGTTCCGTATCGAGTACTGGGCCCTTGAGGAGGCCAAGCTCCAGCGGATGCCGAAGCCCAAGCCGCTCGCGACGCGGGTCGCGCTGGTGACGGGTGCGGGCAGCGGGATCGGCAGGGCGATCGCGCAGCGGCTCGCGGCCGAGGGCGCGTGTGTCGTGGTCGCGGACCTGAACGCCGAGGGGGCCGCGCAGGTCGCCGAGGAGCTGGGCGGCCCCGACAAGGCCGTGTCCGTCACGGTCGACGTGACCTCCGAGGAGCAGATCGCCCAGGCCTTCAAGGCTGCGGTGCTCGCCTTCGGCGGCGTCGACCTCGTCGTCAACAACGCCGGTATCTCCATCTCCAAGCCTCTGCTCGAGACGACGGCGAAGGACTGGGATCTCCAGCACGACATCATGGCCCGCGGTTCGTTCCTCGTCTCGCGCGAGGCGGCCCGGGTGATGACCCAGCAGGGCCTGGGCGGCGACATCGTCTACATCGCCTCCAAGAACGCCGTCTTCGCGGGCCCCAACAACATCGCGTACTCGGCGACCAAGGCCGACCAGGCGCATCAAGTCCGGTTGCTGGCGGCCGAGTTGGGCGAGCACGGGATCCGCGTCAACGGCGTCAACCCGGACGGCGTGGTGCGCGGCTCGGGCATCTTCGCGGGCGGCTGGGGCGCACAGCGCGCCGCCACCTACGGGATCGAGGAGGAGAAGCTCGGCGAGTTCTACGCCCAGCGGACCATCCTCAAGCGCGAGGTTCTGCCGGAGCATGTAGCCAATGCCGTATTCGCCCTGACCGGTGGGGACCTGACCCACACCACGGGCCTGCATGTTCCCGTCGACGCCGGCGTCGCCGCCGCCTTCCTGCGATGACCGCTCCGATGACGGCTCCGATCTCGGCTCCGGTGAAGTCGTACGCGGCGGTCGACCTCGGTGCGTCCAGCGGGCGCGTCATGGTCGGCCGCGTCGGGCCGGACTCACTCGGCCTCACCGAGGCGCACCGCTTCCCGAACCGGCCGGTGCGCACCCCCGAGGGGCTGCGGTGGGACATCCTCTCGCTGTACGCCGGTGTCCTCGACGGGCTGCGTACGGCGGGGCAGGTGGCCGGGCGGGTCGACTCGGTCGGCATCGACAGCTGGGCCGTGGACTACGGGCTGCTGGACGCGGACGGGGCGCTGCTCGGCAACCCGGTGCACTATCGCGACCCTCGCACCGAGGGTGTCGCGGAGAAGGTGTGGGCGACGGTTCCGGCGGACGAGCTGTATGCGCGTACGGGCCTCCAGTACGCGCCGTTCAACACGCTGTACCAGTTGGCGGCGGCTCGTGAGTCGGCTCAACTGGCTCACGCCGAGCGTCTGTTGCTCATCCCGGACCTGCTGACGTACTGGCTCACGGGCGAGGCGGGCACGGAGCTCACCAACGCCTCGACGACCCAGCTGATCGACCCGCGCACCCGCGAGTGGGCCCACGATGTCGCCTCGCGCCTGGGCATCGACCTAGGGCTGTTCGCACCGCTGCGGCGGCCCGGAGATCCGGCGGGCCTCCTGCGCCCCGAGGTCCTGGAGGAGACCGGGCTGACCGGTCCGGTCCCGGTGACCACGGTCGGTTCGCACGACACGGCGTCCGCGGTCGCGGCCGTCCCGGCCACGGGCGGCGAGCGTTTCGCGTACATCTGCACGGGCACCTGGTCGCTCGCGGGCCTGGAGCTGGACGCGCCCGTGCTGACCGAGGCGAGTCGGGCGGCCAACTTCACCAATGAGCTGGGGCTCGACGGCACGGTCCGTTATCTCCGGAACATCATGGGGTTGTGGCTGCTCCAGGAGTGTCTACGGGCCTGGGGGGACCCGGAGTTGACCGAGTTGCTGCACGCGGCTGCCGACGTCCCGCCGCTCAGATCCATCGTGGACGCCGGGGACGCGGCGTTCCTGGCCCCCGGCCGGATGCCCGCACGGATCGCCGACGCGTGCCGGGACTCGGGCCAGCCCGTGCCCCAGTCCCCCGCCGAGATCACGCGCTGCATCCTCGACTCGCTCGCCCTCGCCCACCGCCGGGCGATCACCGAGGCCCAGGCCCTCGCCGACCACCCGGTCGACATCGTCCACATCGTCGGCGGCGGCACCCGCAACGCCCTGCTGTGCCAGCTGACGGCGGACGCCTGCGGCCTCCCGGTGGTGGCGGGTCCGGCGGAGGCCGCCGCCCTGGGCAACGTCCTCGTCCAGGCGCGGGCCGGCGGCCTGGTCGGCGACCGTACGGCGATGCGGCAACTCCTCGCCCGTACGCAGCCGTTGGAGCGATACGAACCGCGGGGTGACACGGCGGCGTGGCGCGCGGCGGAGGCCCGGCTCACCGCCCGGTGAGCCGGAATCGCCGAACGGAGCCCGGTGGGCCCCCTCCCCATCGGCGCGTCCACGTCGTAACCTCCACTCATCCGATGATCGATCCCAAGGAGCCGCGATGCGTGTCGCCCTGTTCCTGACCTGTGTCAACGACACGCTGTATCCGGAAACCGGCCGTGCCGTGGTGAAACTGCTGACCAGGCTGGGCGTCGACGTCGACTTCCCGATGGGCCAGACCTGTTGCGGGCAGGCGCACTACAACACCGGCTATCGCCACGAGGCCGAGCCACTGGCCCGGCATTTCTCCGATGTCTTCGGGGAGTACGAGGCGATCGTGACGCCCTCCGGCTCCTGTGGCGCGATGGTCCGGGAGCTGTATCCGCGCATGGGCGAGCGGGCGCGGGCGGAGGGCCGCGGCGACACCCTCGCGCGGACGCTCGCTCCGGTCGTGCCCAAGACGTACGAGCTCACGGAGTTCCTCGTGGACGTTCTGGGCGTGACCGACGTCGGCGCGTACTACCCGCACACCGTCACGTACCACCCGACCTGTCATGGTCTGCGCAGCCTGGGCCTCGGCGACCGTCCGCGCCGGCTCCTCCAGGCGGTCAAGGGCCTCGAGCTGAGGGAGCTTCCCGGCGCCGACGAATGCTGCGGCTTCGGCGGCACCTTCGCCGTGAAGAACTCCGATGTCTCGGCGGCGATGGGCGCCGACAAGGTCCGTAACGCCGCGTCGACGGGCGCGAACGCGCTGTGCGCCGCGGACAACTCCTGTCTGATGCACATCGGCGGCACGATGGCCCGCCTCAGAACGGAGATGCGGCCGGTGCACATCGCGGAGATCCTGGCGAGCACGGAAGAGGAGCCCCTGACATGACCCGTGGCATGAGCGGGAGCACCGTAGAGGAGTCGAGCGCATGAGCGGCACCTTCGTCGGCATGCCGTCCTTCCCGAAGGCCGCGCACGAAGCCGTCCACAACCAGACCCTGCGCGGCAACCTCCGCCACGCCACACACACGATCCGCGCCAAGCGTGCCAAGGCGGTCGCGGAGGTGTCCGACTGGGCGGAGCTGCGCGAGGCCGGCAAGCAGATCAAGGACCACACTCTCCGTCATCTCGACCGGTATCTCGTGCAGTTGGAGGAGTCGGTCACGGCGGCGGGCGGCATCGTGCACTGGGCGGCCGACGCCGACGAGGCGAACCGTATCGTCGCGGACCTGGTGAAGACGACCGGCGAGAGCGAGGTCGTGAAGGTCAAGTCCATGGCCACCCAGGAGATCGGCCTCAACGAGGCGCTGGAGGCCGAGGGCATCCACGCGTACGAGACCGATCTCGCCGAGCTCATCGTGCAGTTGGGCAAGGACCGGCCCTCGCACATCCTCGTCCCGGCGATCCACCGCAACCGCGGCGAGATCCGCGAGATCTTCGCCCGCGAGATGAGCGAGTGGGGCCGCCCGGCCCCCGAGGGGCTGACGGACACTCCCGCCGAACTCGCCGAGGCCGCCCGTCTGCACCTCCGCGAGAAGTTCCTGCGCGCCAAGGTCGGCATCTCCGGGGCCAACTTCATGGTCGCCGAGACGGGCACCATGGTCGTAGTCGAGTCCGAGGGCAACGGCCGTATGTGTCTGACCCTCCCCGAGACGCTGATCTCGGTCGTCGGCATCGAGAAGATCGTGCCGACCTGGCAGGACCTGGAGGTCTTCCTGCAGACGCTCCCCCGCTCCTCGACGGCCGAGCGCATGAACCCGTACACCTCCATGTGGACCGGCACCACCGACGGTGACGGCCCGAGCACCTTCCATCTGGTGCTCATCGACAACGGCCGCACCGACACGCTGGCCGACGAGGTCGGCCGCCAGGCCCTGCGCTGTATCCGCTGCTCGGCGTGTCTCAACGTCTGCCCGGTGTACGAGCGGGCGGGCGGCCATGCGTACGGCTCGGTGTACCCGGGCCCGATCGGCGCCATCCTCAGCCCTCAACTGAGGGGCACCGCAAGCGAGATCGACGCCTCGCTGCCGTACGCCTCCTCGTTGTGCGGCGCCTGCTACGAGGTGTGCCCGGTGGCGATCGACATCCCCGAGGTGCTGGTCCATCTCCGGGAGCGGGTCGTCGAGGGCGGTGCGGTGACCCGGGACGGCAACGAGGTCGTCCTCAAGCCCGCGAAGGGACACGCCGCCGAGCGGGCCGCGATGCGTGCGGCACGCTGGGCGTTCAAGCACCCGGGCGCCCTGCGCACCGGGCAGCGGCTGGCGTCGCGGAGCCGCCGCTTCCATCCCCGTTCGCTGCCCGGTCCGGGCGCGGCGTGGAGCGCGACCCGTGATCTTCCGACGATGCCGTCGGAACCGTTCCGCGACTGGTGGCAGCGTACGAACGGCGGAAAGGACACCGGCAAATGAGCACCAGGGATGTGGTCCTCGGCCGGGTGCGGCGCGCGATCGCGGACGTGCCACGCGGCAACACTCCGTACGAGCAGGCCGTTGACCGGGGTTATCTGCGCGAGCACGGGGACCGGAGTGTCGAGGAGACAGTCGATCTGCTCGCCGAGAATCTGGCGGACTACCGGGCGATAGTGCACCGCTGCGAGGCCGGCGAGCTGGCGGCGCTGATCGCCGGGCTGCTGGCCGGGCGGGGCTCGACGTCGGTGGCCGTGCCGCCGGGACTGGACGAGGCGTGGCTGGCGGAGACCGATGTCACGCGCGTGCCCGACCGCGGCGACAGCACGCCGCACGAGCTCGACCGGGTCGACAGCGTGATCACGGCGTGTGCCGTGGCGATCGCCGAGACCGGCACCATCGTGCTGGACGGCGGACCGGATCAGGGCCGCCGCCGGATCACGCTCGTCCCGGATCACCACATCTGTGTCGTACGCGTACCCGACCAGGTTGTGTCGTCGGTCCCGCAGGCTCTTCCGCGTCTCGACCCGGCACGTCCGCTGACCTGGATCTCCGGCCCTTCGGCGACCAGTGACATCGAGCTCGACCGGGTCGAGGGGGTGCACGGTCCGCGCACCCTCGAGGTGGTCCTCGTGAACGACCGCACTGTCGGCGGGAATTGAACGGATCGCGCCCGGGTTTCGTACGTCATGGAGACAACGGGGAGGCCGACAGTCATGGCTCATCGCCATGGCCCAGCCGACCGATCCGTTTGCCGTGCCAAGGAGGAACCCGACGGATGACCGCACACCGCCGCATCGCCGCCCTCGTCGGAGTGGCTCCGCTGCTGCTCACGGTGTGGGCCGCCTGCCCCGCCATCGCACAGGGGGCTCCGGAGGGCGCCACCCCCGGCAAGTCGTCCACGATCATCACCAGCACGTCCGCCGAGTCCCCGATCAGCGTCACCAGCGGGCACGGTGAGTCCGTGTCCTCCGAGGAATCCCTCGTAGAGGACCGTGCGAGTACGGCCCTGCCCCTCGTGGCGGGCGGCGCGGCGGGCGTGCTGATCACAGCGGGCGCGGCCTCCACCTTGCGGCGGCGTCGCTGACCAGTCACTGAGCCCGGCTACGGGCAGTCGCTGAGTTACGGAACTCCGTCAGCCGACTGTACGTTCTCCGGAAGATCACGCAAGCGATGACGTACGCCGCTCACCGGCTTAATCTTGGGCAGTACTTGCCGGCCAACTCGGAGATGCCCCATGCCTCATGACGTTCCGTTGATCAACAGCAACGTGCCGCACTCCGCGCGGATCTGGAACTACTGGCTCGGGGGCAAGGACTGCTACGAGATCGACCGCGAGGTCGGTGATCAGATCCGCGAGCTGAACCCGGAGATCGTCCAAATCGCCCGGGCCCAGCGGGCGTTCCTCAAGCGGACCGTCACCTATCTGGCCGGTGAGGTCGGTATACGCCAGTTCCTCGACGTCGGCACGGGACTGCCCACGTTCGACAACACCCATGAGGTCGCCCAGCGGATCAACCCCGAGGCGCGGATCGTGTACGTCGACCACGACCCCATCGTGCTGGCCCACGCCACGGCGCTGCTGACCAGCACTGCACAGGGCGCCACCGACTACATCGACGCCGACCTGCGCGACCCGGCGGCCATCCTGGAAGGCGCTTCCCGGACGCTGGACTTCGAGCAGCCGGTCGCGCTGATGCTGCTGGGTATCGCGGCCCACGTACCCGACGACAGTGCGTACGGCCTTGTCGAGCGGCTGGTGGACGTCCTGCCGTCCGGCAGTCACCTGGTGTTCTGCGACAGCACCGAGGTGTTCCATCCCAAGGAGATGCGCGCCATGGTCGAGCAGTGGAACCAGGCGAGCGACAACCCGCGCACCAACCGCAGCCCCGACCAGCTCGCCCGCTTCTTCGACGGCCTCGAACTCCTCGATCCCGGCCTGGTGTCCGTCGCCCAGTGGCGCCCCGTGGATGAGCCGGAGGGACCGGAGGAACCTCAGGAAGTCGACAGCTTCGGCGGGGTGGCACGCAAGCCGTAATCGCGGCTTCGCGCGGACGTCAGGTCCAAAGGCCTTCGGAGTCAGGGGGTAAGTCCGGCCCTGTCGCAGGCGGGCCGGAGTTCCGGGACGCAGATCTGGTCGATGGTGTACACGCCGTCCTTGACGAGTGTCTGCTGGATGTTGGCGACCGTCACGGAGCGCGGAGTGAGCAGGACGGACGGGATGTCCTTGGTCGTGGGGCTGTCGGTCGTCGTCGTGGCGAGTTCGCCGAGTCCCTCGCCGCGTCCCAGGGCGACGGCCATCGCGGCGGCGGCGTCGGCTTCCGCTTTGAAGGGCTTGTACACCGTCATGTACTGCTCGCCGTTGATGATCCGCCGTACGGCGTCGAGGTCGGCGTCCTGGCCGGTGATGGGAGGAAGCTCCCTGACATCGGCCTTCTTGAGAGCGGAGATGACGCCTGCGGCGATGGCGTCGTTGGCGGCCAGGACGCCGTCGATCCGGTCCGGGCCCAGAGCCGCGATGGCGGCGGACATATTGGCGTGGGCGTTCTCCGAGCTCCAGCCCAGGGTGTCGTACGACCTGCCGATCTTGACCTTGCCGGTGAGGACGGACAGCGTGCCCCGCCTGTACCAGGCGGCGTTGGGGCTGGTCGGGTCGCCGTTCATCATGACGACGGTCCGGCCGTTCGCCCTGTCGCCCATGGCCTTCATGAGCGCCTCGCCCTGGAGCCTGCCGACTTGCGCCCCGTCGAAACTGACATAGCCGGAGATCGGGCCTTCGGCGAGCCGGTCATACGCGACGACCGGTACACCCGCCGCCTTCGCCTCCTGGATCGAGGAACGGAGCGCCCTGGTGTCGGCGGCGTCGAGGATCAGGACCCCGACTCCCTTGGTGATCATGGACAGCACCTGTTGCCGCTGCCTCGCCGCGTCGTTCTCGGCATTGGCGTACTCCATGGTGCAGCCGGGACACAGCTCCTTCAGCCGCTTCTCGATCAGCGGCTTGTCGGAATGCTCCCAGCGGGGAACCGCCTTGCTCGGGAGCAGCAGGCCGACGCTGAAGCTGTCCGTGCCCGCCTCGTCGTCTCCTCCGCAGGCGGCCAGGGACGACATCGACAGGAGTCCCGCGAGGAGCGCCGCGATGACGTACCGCGTACGAGTCTTCCGCGTACGAGTCCTCATGGCGGGCCTTCCCTTCCGGGCCCCGAGTCCGCGAGGGCCGGCGCGTTCGGCGGCACAGTGATCTCGCTCCACACCTGCTTGCCGCCGGCCACCGGCACCGTGCCGAAGGACTCCGACACCGCTTCGACCAGCACCAGGCCTCGTCCGCCGGTGGCCTCCCAGTCCACGATCACCGGCTTGGCGGGCGCACGCGGCGAGGCGTCGCTCACGCTGACTCGTACCCGGCCCCCACGGAGCATCAGGTCGACGCGTACCGCCCCCTGGGTGTGCACCAGGGCATTGGTGACCAGCTCCGACACGACAAGCAGCACCGCGTCGGCCACTTCCTGGACCTGCCACCGGCGCAGCGTGCGGGACGTGAAACGGCGGGCGTGCATGACGGCGTCGGGCAGCCGCCACACCGTCCAACCGGCCCGTATCGGCCGGATCTCCATGCCGTCGTAGCGCAGCAGCAACAGGGCCACGTCGTCCTCACGACGGCCGATGTCGCCGAGGAGTTCGTCGGCCATCCGCCCCGGATCCGCCGGATCGGCCGCGGCGAACGCGGTCCGGGTACGGGCCATGCCCTCGTCCAGGGGCAGGTCTGAGGCCTCGACGAGTCCGTCGGTGACCAGGGCGAGCACCGCGCCGGGGGCGAGTGCGACCGCGGTGATGGGGAAATCCGCCTCCGCGAGAATGCCCAGCGGAGGGCCGCCCTCGACCTCCACCTCCTCGGTGCTGCCGTCGGGATGGCGTACCAGCGGTGAGAGGTGCCCGGCGCGGACGAACAGGATGTTGCCCTCCTCCAGGTCGAGTTCGGCATAGCAGCAGGTGGCGAACAGGTCGGTCTCCATGCCGACGAGGAGGCGGTTGGCGTGGGAGACGACCACATCGGGCGGGTGGCCCTCCACCGCGTATGCCCTGACGGCCGTACGCATCTGGCCCATGATCGTCGCGGCTCCGGCACTGTGGCCTTGTACGTCCCCGATGACCAGGGCCACGCGATCCTCGGAGAGGGCGATGACGTCGTACCAGTCACCGCCCACCTGCAGCCCGCGCCGGGCGGGCAGGTAGCGGGCGACGGCCGTGCCGCCGGGCAGTTCGGGGAGGCGCCGGGGCAGCAGGCTGCGCTGCAGCATCGTCGCGAGCTCCTGCTCGGCGTCGTACGCGTGCGCCCGCCTGAGGGCCTGCCCGACCAGCGCCGCGGTGGCGGTCAGCAGGGACCGCTCCTCGGGGACGAACTCGTGCGGCCGGTCCCAGCCGACCAGGCAGACACCGGCGACCCGGCCCTGGGCGGGGAGGGGCAGGACGGCGAGACCTCCGGCGCCGATGCCTGCGAGTCCGGGTTCGAGGGGGGTGCCGGCGGGCCACAGGTCGACACGTCCGTCGCGCAGGGCCACTTGCAGGGTGGGCAGGGCGCTGACCGGTGCGTCCGGCCATTCCGAGCGCCACTCGGATCGCCATGCCTCGGGCCAGGCGTCGGGCTCCGGCGGGTCGAGGACGGTGACCGCGAGCCGGTCGTCGTGCAGCTCGGCGAGCGCCACCCGGTCGGCGCCGAGCGGCTCGCGCAGTGCGGTGACCACGACTCGGCTGACGTCGCCGACGGTCGTGGCGTCATCGAGTGCGGCGGTCAGCCACTGGATCCTGGAGACGTCGTCGGCGGTCCGGCGCAGTACCGAGGTCGCCATGACCAGGCCCAGTACCTGCTCCGGCCGGTCGTCGGTGGCCGGAACCACCCTGCACATCAGACTCAGCCAGCGCATTTCGCCGGTGGGGCGGCGGACGCGGAACTCCAGCTCGCGTCGGCCGAAGGCCTGGCCCGACGGTTCCAGGACCGACATCATCGCGTGCATGTCCTCGGGGAGGACGTGCACGATCAGGGTGTCTGCCTTGCCGTCGAAGTCGTCCGGCGCGATCCCGACCAGCTCGAGCAGCGTCTCATCCGCGTCGATCAGGCCGGTGTCCGGCACCAGGACGAAGGTGCCCAGGCGCAGACTCCGCAGGGCGGGAGTCAGGAGCGACGACGGCGCGGGCCGGCCGCTTCCGGCCTGGAGTACGCCGGCGACCGCGTCGGCGTATCGCTCCAGGAAGGTCCGTTGCTCGGCCTCGAAGCTGTCCGCGGGATGCCCCACGACGACGAGACAGCCCAGTCGCCTGGCCCCTGCCCTCAGGGGCAGCGCACCCAGCGACGTCTCCGCTCGTGTCGGCGTCGGTCCGCCCTCGGAGTAGGAGGCGAGTGCGGCGGGGTTCAGCCATAGCGGCCGGTCGGTGCGGAAGGCGTGCGCCGCGGCTGAGCCGCCGGACAGGGGCAGCCGCTCCGGCAGCCCGTACTGGGAAGCGGCGCCTCCGGCCGCTTCCACCAGCACAAGCTCTTCGGCAGCGGGCACATAGACCGCAGCCAGCGCCGCACCGGCGAACGTCAGCGCCCGGTCACTCACGGCGGCCTCTGGCACCGGAGGCGGAGAACCGGTGTCCGCGGCGCCGGACTCGGATGCCCGCAGCTCCGTGACTCCGGCCCGGGCACGGCCGTCATGAGGCATCTTTCGCATCTACCTCCCGTCCATGCCGCAGGCACCGACAAGACCGGGGCACCCACTACAAGAATCGCACACAGGGACTAAACGGACAGATCTCCTTGATTGGGCACTTGACTGGGTGCTTGACCTGGTGCTTGATCGGCATCTGCGCCGGGCATCCATGGCCGACGACGCCGTGCGATCGCGGATCACCACCGCCGGTGTCACACTGACGACGTGGCCGTCTGCCGCTTCCACGCCCCCACCGCACTCGCATCCCGGCACCGGGTGTACGCGCGCCGCTTCCCCACGCGCACCCCGTCGAAGGGCTGAAGGCCGGTCGCGCGTGATCCGTGAGCGCCCCCTCACCACGCTCGGTGCAGGACAAGGGAGGTCTCTCACATGAAGGCCTGCATACGGGACGCGGCCCTCGCCTTGACCGCCGTCTCGACGGCCGTCGTTCTCACGGCATGCGGGGGTGCCGGGACCGACTCCGACGAGGGGAGACCAGAGATCGGTCTGCTGCTGCCGGCCGCCACCACGGAGCGCTGGGAGGCCCAGGACAGGCCGTTGTTCGAGAAGAAGGTCCAGGAGCTGTGCGCCGACTGCACGGTCGAGCACGGCAACGCCGAGAACGCCGTGGCTGTCCAGCGGCAGCAGATGGACTCGATGATCACCAAGGGGGTCGACGCCATCGTGCTGGTCGCCGTGGACGCCAGATCGCTCGGCGCCGCGGTCAGAAAGGCGGATGAAGCGGGTATCCCGGTCATCGCCTACGACCGTCTCGCCGAGGGCCCGGTCTCCGGCTACGTCTCCTTCGACAACGAGGAGGTCGGCAGGCAGCAGGGCAGGGCACTGCTGAACGCCATGGGCGACAGGGTGCCCGGCGGCCAGATCGTCATGATGAACGGCGATCCCAGCGACCCCAACGCGGCGGCGTTCAAGAGGGGCGCGCTGTCCGTGCTCGAGGGGAAGGTGAAGATCGGCAAGGCGTACGACACACACCAGTGGAGGACGGAGACCGCGAACATGCACATGTCCAACGCCATCTCCGCCCTCGGTGCCGACAACATCGACGGGGTCTACTCGGCCAACGACGGCCTCGCCGCCGGTGTCATCTCCGCCCTCAAGGCGAACAAGGTCAGCCCGCTGCCGCCCGTCACCGGGCAGGACGCCGAACTCGGAGCCTTGCGGCGTATGGTCGCCGGCGATCAGTACATGACCGTCTACAAGCCTTTCGGTCCCGAGGCTTCCGCCGGCGCCGAAATGGCCGTGGCCGCGGCCCGCGGTGAAAGCCTCGACCACGTCGCCAAGAGCACGGTGAAGACCAGCGGCGGGGACACCGTACCGGCAGTCCTGCTCACCCCCGTCTCCGTGACCGTCGGCACCATCAAGGACACCGTGGTGAAGGACCGCGTGTTCACGGTCCAGCAGATCTGCACCCCCCAGCTCGAGGCCGCCTGCAAGAGGGCGGGGCTGACCTGACAGACCGGTCCGAGGAGCCGCCCTGGCAGGCCGGTTCCGACGAGGTCCCGGCCCCGGAAGGAGATGGTTCGCGTGCCGGCTCCCCCGTTGCTGGCGCTGCACGGTGTGTGCAAGCGCTTCGGCGTCGTCGAGGTCCTCACCGACATCGAGCTGGAGATACGCGCGGGCCAGGTGGTCGCTCTTCTCGGCGACACAGGGGCCGGCAAGTCCACCCTGGTCAAACTGATCTCCGGGGTCCTACCCGCGGACAAGGGCGTCATCGAGTGGGAGGGCGCGACGGTCCAGATCAGGCGCCCGCACGACGCCCGGGACCTCGGTATCGCCACCGTCTACCAGGACCTCGCGCTGTGCGGGAACCTCGATGTCGTAGGCAATCTGTTCCTCGGACGGGAGCTCCGCAGGTTCGGGTTCCTCGACGAGATGGAGATGGAGCGCCGCACCAGGCACCTGCTGGAACGCCTGACGAAGGGGGTGCCGGATCTGCGCGCTCCCGTCGTCTCGCTGACCGGCGACCAGCGGCAGACGGTCGCGATCGCCCGCTCGCTCCTCGGCGACCCGCGGGTCCTGCTCCTGGACGAACCGACCGCGGCTCTGGGAATCGACCAGGCCAACGAGGTCCTGAACATCGTCGACGAGCTGCGTGACCGCGGCAAGGGAGTGCTGCTCATCAGCCACAACCTGGGCGATGTCAAAGCTCTGGCGGACCGGGCCGCCGTGCTGCGGCTCGGCCGCAACAACGGTTTCTTCGACGTGAACACCGCCCCTCAGGAAACGATCCTCTCTTCCATCACCGGCGCCACGGAAAACGTGCCGCGCCGGATGGCCGCCCGGGATGCGGGGTGGTGAAAGGGATGCGCGACATGGCGGACAACGACACGCGGGCCGAACCCGCCGCACCCCCCTCCGACACTCGTCGGCCACACCGCGGGCGGTCCGTCGCCCGGGCCGTGGAGAGCTGGGCCGCCGCCTTCCGGCGCAGGCTGAGCGCCGGTGAAGTGGGCTCGCTCCCCGTCGTCCTCGTCCTCGCCGCGGTCTGGATCACCTTCCAGTCCCTCAACGAGAACTTCCTCTCACCCCGGAACCTGTCCAATCTCAGCGTGGACATCGTGGGCACGGGTCTGATCGCGGTCGGTCTCGTCTTCGTGCTGCTGCTCGGTGAGCTCGATCTCTCGGTCGGCTCGATCAGCGCCCTCGCGGCGGCCGTCTTCGCCGTTCTGAACGTGAACAACGGCGTGCCGGAGTGGCTGGCCCTCATCGTCGGAGTCCTCGCGGGCACCGTGGCGGGAACCGTTCAGGGCTTCTCCTTCGCCAGGACCCGGGTGCCGGCGTTCGTCGTCACCCTCGCCGGGCTGCTCACCTGGAACGGCCTCATGCTCTACATCCTCGGGACCAGCGGCACCGTCAACCTCGACGAGAACGGGCTCGTCGCCAAGCTGACCAGCCATTACTTCACCAACGACGCCGCCGCCTACGGCCTCGCGGCGGTCGCCGTGGGTCTCGTCTTCCTCGTGTCCTATCTGGACAGGCGGCGCCGCAAGGCCGCCGGCATGCCGCACCGCTCGCTCCGGGAAACAGCGGTGCGTACGGGAGTCCTCGCGGTGATCGCGTTCGTCTCCGCCTATCTGCTCAACCGGTTCCAGGGGCTGCCGCTGGCCCTGCTGATCTTCCTCGTGGTGGTGGCCGGCCTCGACGTCGTTCTCCGCCGCACGCACTACGGGCGGCAGGTCTACGCGCTCGGCGGCGGTGTCGAGGCGGCCCGTCGCGCCAGCCTCAGTGTGGCGCGGGTGCGGACCGCGGTGCTCGCGGTCTCGGGCACCATGGCCGCGGTCGGCGGCCTGTTCCTGGCCTCGCGCATCACGTCGGTGAGCCAGGGTTCAGGCTCGAGCATCCTGCTGCTCAATGCCATCGCAGCAGCCGTCATCGGTGGCACCAGCCTGTTCGGAGGACGGGGTACGACCTGGTCAGCGGTGCTCGGCATGCTGGTCATCCAGTCGATCGCCTCGGGCATGGCCATCACGGACACCCCCGCCGCCGTCCAGTTCATGATCACGGGCGGGGTGCTCTTCGCCGCGGTGGTCCTCGACTCACTGTCACGCCGCACGCAGGAGGCACATGGGCGCGCTTGACGCGTGTCCCAGTCCGGCTCCCCGCTCAGCCCTCGGTCGGCTTCCGGTTCAGCGCACCCTTCCCCGCGGCTTCAGCGGCACCGGCGGCAGTTCGGGCGCGGTCAGCGGATCGCCGTCGTACCCCTTCACCTCACCGAAGCGCGAACCCGCCATCCAGTCCGAGCGGGCCTGCTCGATCTCGGCCTGCGTCCGCCCGATGAAGTTCCACCACATGATCAACTCCTCCTCGAAGGGCTCGCCGCCGAGAAGCATCAGCCCCGCGTCCGACTCGGCGCCCAGAGGCAGTTCGGAGCGCCCGCAGCCGAGGTAGAGCATCGAGCCGGGCACCAGTGGCACGCCGTCCACGTGGACCTCGCCGGACATGGACAGGACGGCGTACTCGAAGTCGGGCTCCAGCGGCAGTCGTACGTCACTGCCGTGGTCGAGCGCGAGATCGGCACCGACGATCGGGCTGTACGTCGTCCCGGGCGAGGCGGCGCCATCGACCGAGCCGAGGATCAGCGTGGCTCTGAGACCGGGGGCGGTGACGACGGGCAGCTCGGCGTGGTGCTCGAAGAGCGGTTCGGTGTGGCGGTGGGTGTCGGGCAGCGCCACCCACAGCTGCGCGCCATGCAAAAAGCGCGCGTGCGAACGCGGGCTCTCCTCGGAGTGACTGATGGCCCGCCCGGACGTCATCAGCCCGAGTTCGCGCGGGCGGATCGCCTGAAGGCTGCCGGTGGAGTCACGATGCAGCACCTCACCCTCGTGCAACCAGCTGACGGTCTGCAGTCCCATATGCGGATGCGGCGGCACCTGCATACCCGGCTCGTCGGCGATGTCATCGGGCCCGTAATGATCGACAAAGCACCAGGCGCCCACCATGCGCCGCCCGAGGTTGGGCAACAACCGCCGAACTTCACTGGACTCGCCAAGCTTGACCTTGCGCGGACTGAGGAGCTCCCGCACCGGCTCGGCCACCACAAACCCACGGCCGCCGCAGAGAGCGGGAACTGCCTCGCGATCAAGATTGCTCATGCCGCTCAACCTAAGACTTGTGCCGCTATTCACCAAGGGGGGAGTTGCGGAATGCAGCCGAGGCGAGGGGCGGGCGCTCCAGCGTGGTCACGCACGGGGCGTCGCTCATCTGGGGTTGCTCGGTCCCGCCGTGCGGCGGTTCGGTGAGCAGAGGTCACCCGTTGCCGGGGGACTGCCACGCGACCAGCACCCCGAGGGGTGTTCTGGCACGGTGTGGTTGACTCACACAGGGCCTCTTCCAGCCCTTCTCCGAAGGTGATCTGTGCGTGCCGCGACTGGGCGGAGTCCAGGGTCGCGGTCTTGGGGTCGTCCGGGTCGGCCAGGTCAACGAAGGCGGCCAGTGCAGCCGACACGAGGTCCCGCTTGCCGACGAGCCCGCACGCGATGCACTTGTGCTCACGGTCCCGCAGCGTCTTGGTGACGCGCTCACCGCAGAGGCAGTGCTGAGACAGTGCGGTGGACCAGGTGGACGCCCGTACGAGCCTGCCGCCCGTCGCCTGGCATTCGATCTCCAGAGCCTTGGTGAGCATGCCGGGCGTGGTCTGGGACAGGCGCTTGCCCCACAGTCGGTACCAGGCGCGGATGTCGCAGTCCTCGACCGTGAGATGCGGCCCGTGGACGGCGATGATCTCTCGGGCCACGGCGCGGGCGCGGTGGCGTCGGTGCTCGGCGGCCGATGCGGCGGCTTCGGCCTGGCGGGCGCGCAGCTCCCGGTAGTTGGCCGACAGCCGGTCACGGCGGAACGCCTGCTTCGGCACCCGGTCCTTACGGGCGTCGCGGGCGCCGCCGGGAACCGTGACGGTCTTCTCCAGCAGGCCCTTTGTGGCGCGGCGCTCCGCCCTGCGGGCCTGCCGCTTGGACATGCCGTACTGCGCGGCGTTGGTGGCGCGGCGCGACCGCTCCAGCGCCCGGGCCCGACCCCTGCGCTTCTTCGCCGCCTTCTCCAGCCGCGCCCGCTCCTCCTCGGTCAGCACGATCTCGGAGGACTCCGGGACACCTTCGGCGGGGTCCAGCGACGCGGGGAAGGAGACCACGGAGAGGTTGGAGACGTTGCCGTCCACCCCGCCGATCCGATCCAGCGCGGCGGCCTGTCGGCGCATCTGCTGGACGGCCGGGGAGGCGTAGCCGGGGCCGAGCACCATCAGGTGCGCCTCATACGCCCAGCCGCCCGGCGCGGACGCCTTGCGGCGGCGCACGAGGTCCACCTTGTGCCAGCGGCCGGGGCCGGCGAGGAAGTGCTGTACGCGGTCCCACTGGCCCGGCCCCTGGGGGATGCGGACGGGGAGTACGAGGTCACCACGGGCGCTGGCGGGGCCTCCGGTGAATACCAGGGCAAGCGGCCCCGTGTGGTCCCACCAGGTGGCCTTGCGCATCGCGGGCTTGCCCGACGCGGTGGTCTTCCCGGTGGGTACCTTGCCGTCCGGCAGACTCGGCTTGGGCATCCGGCGCGGCTGCCGTAGGTCGTGCTGGCCGCTGTCGGTGTAGGCCGTGGCGTGGCCGTGGAGGGTGCCGACGAGGCGGAAGGTCTCCCACTTGTTCGCGGTGGTGTGCGAGCGGGCGCGGCCGGGGATGCGGGTGAAGTCGTGCCACCGGCCCACCTTCGGACGCCCGTGACGCTTGCCAGTGGTGTCGGCGAACAGGTGCCGGGAGACGCCGTTCCACACCTCGTCCGCGATGTGCATGGCCAGGGCCTTCGAGGCGTGGTGCTTGAGGTGCCCGGCGTCCTCCAGGTGCTTGTACGCGCAGCGCTCCAGGCCCTCACGGGACAGGCCGAGGCGCTGGCGCACGGACTTCGCCCCATCGCGGTCGCGCTCGTGCTTGGCAGCCCAGTAGGCATCGACCTTGGCGCGGGCATCGCGCTGGACGGCCCGCTTGATCGACCACGTTGCGCCGAACAGCTTCTCCAGCCGGTCAAGGTCGGCGGGGTCGGTGACGGCCAGCGGCAGCGCGATCACCGACACCATCCCGTCGTTGGGCTTGGTCCACTTCGGGGCCTTGTTCTTCCCCCGGAACTTCCGTTGCGGCTGGGCATGCTGCATGACCGTCACCTCCCCTCAAGATTAGTTGACCTACGACAGGCTATTTGATTAGTTCACCTATGACAAACGAGGTAGAATTGGTTCATGGCGATTAAGATTCCTGGATACGAAGACGCAGAGCAGGCAGCGGCGAGACTCAAGGTCACCGTCCAGCACGTCTACAACCTCAACAGCAGCCGCGACGACTTCCCCAAACCCGTCTACGTCGGCCGCACCCCCCTGTGGCCGGTTGACCGGCTCGACGCCTGGCGCGCAGCACACCCGAAGCCCGGGAACTGAGACGAAAGACGTGCACTTTTGATCCGGGACTTAGCTTGAAATTTCACCTTTGTGAGCTTTGAGTTGGTTGCGTTCGGTGATGCTCTCGGGGCGCTTGGTGGTCTTGCCGACGTCGTAGCGGGTGGCGGGATGCCGGTTCTTCGATCCAACTGGCCTGCCTGGTCCGGGTGTTGATGGTTTCGGTGCTCGGGCCGGATTGTGCAGGTGGGGGCGGATGTTCCTGAACCCGCGGCGGACGCAGGCCGGGGTGAGCCGGGCGGGCTCGGTCGGTTTCTCCCAAGGGCGACGCAGGTCTGCGGCGGCCTCGCGGGTGAGGCGGAGCTGGGTGTGAGCGGCGATCACGATCCGGTGCGTCCGCAGGGCGGGGGGCGACGCCGGTGTGACGACCGTGCGGTGCTGGCCGCGATCGTGTTCGTGGCTACCTCGGGCTGCACCTGGCGGCAGCTGCCGCCGGTTTTCGGAGCCTCCTGGCAGACGGTGCACCGTCGCTTCACCGACTGGTCCTCGGACCGGGTGTGGGCCAAGCTGCACCGGGTACTGCTGGACCGGCTCGGTACGGTCGGAGAGGTGGACTGGTCGCGCTGTGCCATCGACTCCATCAGCGTCCGGGCGGTCAAAGGGGGCCCTGACGGGACCGAATCCGACCGACCGCGGCAAGAACGGGGCGAAGATCCATGTCATCTGTGACCGTAACGGCCTGCCCCTCTCAGTCGGCATCTCCGCCGCCAACCTGCACGACAGTCAGGCACTGGTGCCGCTGATGCGGGGCATACCGCCGATCCGTTCCCGCCGAGGCCCCAGGCGTCGCCGCCCGGCCAAGCTCCACGCAGACAAGGGCTACGACTTCGACCACTTACGGAACTGGCTACGACGGCGGCAGATCGTGCCGCGCATCGCCCGCCGCGGCAAGGAGACCTCCGGCAGCCTCGGCCGGCACCGCTGGGTCATCGAACGTACACTGTCGTGGCTGTGCGGCTGTCGCCGCCTGCACCGCCGCTACGAGCGCAAGGCCGAGCACTTCCTCGCCTTCGTTGGCCTCGCCAGCTCTCTGATCTGCTACCGGCGACTGCTGTGATCAACCATTCTGCGCAGCAACGACGGCGACCAGAACAGCTGCCGCACCGAGAACGAGCAGGTGAACGGACCCTGCGATCCACAACCGCAGGCCCATCAACCCGCCACCCGCTACCACCGCTGCGCAACCGCTGATCCACGCCCCGCGCCGCCCAGCATGGGCAGTGCGGATGCCGGGGGATCCGAAGTCATCACCCGAGAACATCACATGCATCCCGAGCCAGACGATAAGCATGGCCGACACCGGAAGAAGAGCGATCGCGAGCCCAAGATCCAACCACACCGAAGGATGCTGCATGTCCGCCAGCATGCCGCCGCAGCAGCAGACGCACCTGAGTATGGGTACTCAGCCTGCACGCCAACTGAGACAACCTCTTAGTGGGTCACTTCTCCAATCCGAAAAATAATTGATCTAATGGGCTGTGGTGGCTGTTCGCGTCGAAGATCAACGTCGCCAACCTGCGGCCCGGCCCCTGCTGCATTGGACCGGACCGACCGTCAAGGCATTCCTCGTGCTGGTCGCCCGCGTGGCCGCCCTTGTGTCCCAGCAGGGCCGAGGGAGGCCCTGGACGCTCCTACTGGACAACCGCGTCCTGCCGGCCGCCATCGCATGGCGAACCAACCTGACCCACCAGCAGCTCGCCGACCCGTTCGGCGTCGGGCAGGCCACCGCCCATCGTGTCATCGACCGCCTCACCCCCGTGATCGTCCGACTCCTCGGACCACCCGAAGGAAGCCGGGCTGATCTATGGGTGGTGGACGGCACGTTGATCCCCGTTGAGGAGCACGCGATGACAGCCCGCTCCAAGAACTACCGCCGCTCGGTGAACGTGCAGATCATCATCCGCGCCAAGGGCCGGCGCGTGATCGCCGTAGGCGACTCCTGGCCCGGCAACTGCAACGACACCGTGGTCTTCCGCGCGACCATGGCCAACCAGATTGCCGGGCACCGGCTGTTGATCGGAGATGGCGCCTACCGCAGCGCGCCGGAGGCCACCACCTGCCGGAACAAGAGCAAGCCGTTCGCCAAGCGCAGGACGCAGGCCGAACAGACCATCGCGTGCTCCACAACCTCAAGATCGACTACCCGTAATTACGGAACCTCTCTCAAACCCACGGGGATCTCTCCGTCAGGTCGTGTGTGCCGTACAGCAGCTCACGTGTAGACACCGAGCTCGGTCGTGGAGCTTTCAATAAGACTGGGCCGTTGTGGTCGTCGAAGGCGGCCGAAGTGAGCACGACGTACTACGACCACGGGACGGCCGCGGAGCGCAGGGAACTCGCCCGGATGTTTTCGACGCCAGGGACTACACCGCAGCAGCGCGGATCCTGGACGGACTGGTCGAGGAGGTTCCGGAGCAGGTCGGACCGCGGCTGCTACTGGCGCGCGCCTACTACCACTCGGCCCAACTGCACCGCGCCGAGACCCAGTTGCGAGTACTCGTCGAGCGTGACCCGGTGGAGCACTACGCCCGGCTGATGCTCGGGCGCACGCTTGAGTTGCAGGGACGGCAGGAGGAGGCGGAACCTCACATTCGGTCGCGTCGGCCTTCGCGGAGATTTCGAGTCGCTGTAAGCGCCCTCAAAGGCGCATTCCGCGCAGAGGCGCCGTAAGCGCGGTCACCGCCGCCAGTACGCAGATCACGCCACACCCCGCGAAGAAGGTCGCCGCGCCCCAGGCAGCGGCGACGAGCCCGGTCAGCGGAAAGAGAAGAGGGCTCAGCCCCAAGGTGCAGAGCGTCGTCACCGAGGTGACGCGCCCCAGGTACCGCGGCTCGGCCTCCTTCTGCAGAAGGGCGTTGCCAACCACCATCGCGACACCGCTGACGGCACCGAGCAGCCCGCCCAGCGCGACGGCGGTGCCGGGTGAGCCGATCCGGCCCAGCACGGCGACCACTACGGCGGTCACGAGCAGCGATCCCGCCAGTACGACCCTGGCGCCGGGCACGTGACGCGCGACCGCCATCGTCAGCGCGCTCACGGCTCCGCCGACACTGAATGCGGCGAGAATCCAGCCGAGCGTGGCGGCGCTCCAGCCTCGTTCGTCGGCGAGCATCACGAGCCCGGCGGAGAGCGGTCCGCTGAAGCACATCTCCCCGAGGGCGATGACCCAGACGAGGCGGCGCAGCCGCCCGTTGCGGCGCAGGTAGCGGAGGCCTTCGCGCAGATCCGCTGACAGGGGCCGCCGCGGCACGAGTTCGTCGGGATCATGCCGATGCGGCGTGGATTCGGTGGGACCGTGTCCGTGCGGGGCGAATTCGATGGGACGGCCCGGAGGGTCGGTCCGCGCCGGGCCCGCCGCGACGTCCCTGAGCGGCCGAGACCCGGCGACCGGCCCCGTGCGTACCGCCATCAACAATCCCAGCGACACGCCGAACAGCACTCCCACCACGGCGAAAGCGCCCGCGGCCCCCTGAACGGCCAGCACGAACGACCCGATCAGCGGTCCCACCGCATTACTGAACCGCACCGCCAGCACCCGCATCCCCTGCACCCGGGCCAGCTGCCCCTGGTCCGTGAGCCTCGGAGGCAATGCCCCCACCGCCGGCATGAAGACCGCGTCGACGACGCCGAAGAGCAGGGCCAGGGCGTACAGCGCCCACAGTTGAGGGCCGTCGGCCCAGGTCAGCCCCGCCGCGCCGAGCACCACCCCGCACCGTACGAGATCGCTGCCGATCAGGACGCGGCGCGGGCCGAAGCGGTCGGCGAGTACGCCGCCACCGAGCATGAGAACGGCCCGCGGTATCGCCCCGGCGGCGAGCACGGCACCGACCTGGGCCGGACCGGCGGCGCGGGCGACGGCCCAGGCCAAGGCCATGAAGTAGGCGACATCGCCGGTGACCGATGTCGTGTAGGCGCCCAGCCACCGCAGGACGTTCGGGTCGCGGTAGGCGGGCCGCGCAGTCATCCCTCGTCGGCGAGCAGCGGGAACAACTGCAGATGTACGGCCACTCGTTCGGCCCCGTTCGCGGGCTCGCGCTCCCGGTAGCTCTCGACCACCCGCAGCAACTCGCCCTTCATCGCCTCGAGTTCACCGGGTGTCATACGCAGCATGTAGCTCATGAATCCGCTGACGCCGAACCATTCGTCGGGCATGACCGGCACCACCTCGGCGGCGACCCTGCGCAAGGCCTCCCCATCTGCCAGCGCCAAGGCCTGCGCGTACGCACGGCTGTCGGCGGAGTCCGGTGCCGTGGCCGGATCGTGCAGCGAGATCCGGTGCAGTGCCCGCCACCACCGGTCCCGCTTCGACCCTCGCTCCGTGTCCTCCTCGATCAGCCCGCCCGCCGCGAGCCGCCGCAGGTGATAGCTCGCCGCACCCGAGTCCAGCTCGAAGTGCGCCGCCAACTGCCGTACGGTGGCCGGTCCTTGCTGCCGCAGCCGGTTCAGCAGCGCGAGCCGCGTGGGATGCGCCAGTACACGCAACGCGGCCGTATCGAGGGTGATGTCGGTCGTGCCGTCGTCGTCTGCCATGACGCGCAGCGTAGAACGCGAAGAACCGTTCCGGAAGAAGTGTTCGCGAACATCTCTTCGCGAACACTTCTTCCTCTGTGCTCCGTCAGCGACTGACCCGCTCGTACGTCCGCTTTCCCCGCCGGTACGCGATCTCGCCCAGCACCACATCCACGGCGATGAAGGCCGCCAGGGGGATGCCGAGGAGTGGGACGAAGTAGCCGACCACGGCGACGGTTGCCATCAGGGGGACCAGGATGTGTGGCGGGACCTGTTGCCAGGCGCCGCGTGGGATGGGGCGGCCGAAGGCGGAGGTGCGGCCGCGTTGCCACCACATGCGGTAGCCCCACAGGATCAGGAGGATCAGGGAGAGCGCGAGGGCCAACAGTGCGATCTGGTTGACGATGCCGAACAGGACGCCGGTGTGCGCGTCGATGCCCCAGCGGCTCAGCTTGGCGAGGACCGGGTAGTCGGCGAACCGCACGGTGTCCATGACCTGGCCGTTCGCCGGGTTCACGGCGACCGCGTCCTGCTTGGTGGGCCAGCTGCGCTGGACCTGCTGGACGACGTACGCGGAGGAGGCGTCGGCCGGTGGCACGATCTCCACCGGGTCGCCGAGGCCCTCGGCGCGTCCGGCGGCCAGGACCTTGTCGAGGCCGACACCGTGGTCGGCGCCGCCCTCGGCGGAGGAAGACTCGTGCTCGGCATGCTCGCCGCCCGCCGCGGCCGACACCGTGGGCGTGGCCTGGTTGAGAGAGGTGCGCAGGGCGTCGATGTGGGATCCGGCGTACGCCGACCAGGTCAGGCCCGTGGCCGACAGGAAGAAGAACCCGGCCGCGGCCCAGACGCCGACCGTGCCGTGCAGGCCCAGCGTGCGGCGCCGACCGCTGGTGCCCCGCACCTTCCGCTGCTTACGGCGGCGGCTGAACCACAGCACCAGGCCGCCGCCTGCGATCACCCACAGCCAGCTGGCGGCGAGTTCGCTGTAGAGCCGGCCGGTCTCGCCGAGGTGCAGATCGCGGTGGAACTCGTCGATCCAGGTACGCAGCGGCAGCGCGCCGGTGGATCCGTACTGCTCGAGCGCGCCGCGCACCTCCGCGGTGTACGGGTCGACGAACACGGCGAGCTTGTGCTCCGCATCGACGCCCGGCACCCCGGACAGGAGCACCCTGGTGCTCGCGTCCGCCTCCGGCGATGGCCGTACGGCGGCGACCGTGCCCTGCGGGTGCTCCTCGCGTGCGGCGGCCACCTGCTCGGAGATCGGCAGCTTGCGCTCGCCCACGGGGACGTTCATCTCATGCGCGTACACGATCTTCTCGGCCTGGAACGACGCCGCGTACAGCAGTCCGGTCGTGGCGGCGACGAGCAGGAACGGGGCGACGAGCACTCCGGCGTAGAAGTGCAGCCGCAGCACCAGGGGGCGCAGCGGCGCCCAGACACTGCGCCGCGGTGCGGGCTTGTCGGACTCCGGGGTATCCGGGGCACCCGGTTCCGGGGAGTCATCCGTCTCGGTCGAGGCAGCGGTGGTCATCGGCGGGCTTCTCCGGTCGTGCGGGGACGGGCCGTGCGGCCGTGTTCGGTCGCGGCGGTCCAGTAGTCGGCCGGAGGGGGCGGGAAGTTCCCGGGCGTTCGCGTGACGTGGGTCACACTGGGGAGAGCGCCGGTCACGGGGAACCGGCGGTCTCCCCGTAAGCGCGACTACGCGTCCCGGTACGCCTCCAGCAGCCGCAGCCACACCTCACTCACCGTCGGGTACGCCGGTACGGCGTGCCAAAGCCGGTCCACCGGGACCTCTCCGGCCACCGCGATCGTCGCCGAGTGGAGGAGCTCGCCGACGCCGGGGCCGACGAAGGTGACACCACGAAGGGTTTCGGTGTCGAGGTCGACGATCATGCGGGCCCGGCCGCGGTAGCCGTCGGCGTAGAGGCCGGCGCCCGCCACCGAGGCGAGGTCGATGTCGACCGCGCGGACCCGGTGGCCGGCCTGTTCGGCCTCGGCGAGGGAGAGGCCGACCGCGGCGGCCTCCGGGTCGGTGAAGACGACCTGGGGGACGGCGGCGTGATCGGCGGTCGCCGCGTGAGCGCCCCAGGAGTCGGACTCCAGGAGGGGAACGCCGGCGGCCCGCGCGGCGATCGCGGCGCCCGCGATACGGGCCTGGTACTTGCCCTGGTGGGTCAGCAGCGCACGGTGGTTGACGTCCCCGACCCCGTACAGCCACTCGCTGCCCGTCACCCGGCAGCTGTCGTCGACCGTGAGCCAGGAGCCGGGCTCCAGACCGACCTTGTCCAGGCCGACGTCGTCGGTGCGCGGAGCGCGGCCGGTGGCGAAGAGGATCTCGTCGGCCTCGATACGGTCGCCCTTGTCCGTCACGACCACGACCTTCGAGCCGTCCCGCGTTACCGACTCGACCGACGTGCCGGTACGGACGTCCGCGCCGGCTTCCGTGAGCGCCTCGGCGACCAACTCCCCGGCGAAGGGCTCCATGCGGGGCAGCAGGCCCTTGCCACGGACGAGCACCGTGACCCGGGAGCCGAGGGCCTGCCAGGCCGTGGCCATCTCGACGCCGACGACACCGCCGCCGACGACCACGAGAGAGCCCGGCACCGCCTGCGCACTGGTGGCGTCACGGCTCGTCCACGGCTTGATCTCGTCGATTCCCGGCAGCTCGGGCACGACCGCGCGGCTGCCCGTGCAGACGGCCACGGCGTGCCGGGCGGTGAGCACATGCTGCTCGCCGCCAGGACCGGTGACCGTGACGCGGCGCGGCCCGGCGAGCCGCCCGTGCCCGCGGTAGAAGTCGGCGCCGATGCTGTCCAGCCATTCGAGCTGGCCGTCGTCCTTCCAGTTCGAGGTGTAGTAGTCCCGGTGGGCGAGGACCGCGGCGGCGTCGAGAGGTCCCTGCACGGACTGCCGCAGGCCGGGCACCCTGCGTGCGTCGGCCCGCGCGATGACCGGCCGCAGCAGCGCTTTGCTGGGCATGCACGCCCAGTACGAGCATTCGCCGCCGACCAGTTCGCTCTCCACGACCGCCGTGGAGAGGCCGGCCGCGCGCGTGCGGTCGGCGACGTTCTCCCCCACGGGACCGGCCCCGAGCACCACGACGTCGTACGCGATGGTTTCCGTTTCCGTCATGGGCCCAGTCTGGTTCATGAGCGCAAGTCTGGTGGGTGGTGTGCGCCGAAGCCACACGGGTACGCGCGCGGAATACGCCACCAATAGGCACCGTTGTGCACAGCGGCAACGCCCCGAAACCAGGAAGTGGGAATAACGCCATGAGCAGCACCGTGGAGCTCACCAAGGAGAACTTCGACCAGACGGTCACGGACAACGAGTTCGTCCTGATCGATTTCTGGGCGTCCTGGTGCGGGCCCTGCCGGCAGTTCGCGCCCGTCTATGAGAAGGCCGCGGAGGCCAACCCCGACCTGGTCTTCGGCAAGGTGGACACCGAGGCTCAGCCTGAGCTTGCGCAGGCCTTCAACATCCAGTCGATTCCGACGCTGATGATCGTCCGCGACCAGGTCGCGATCTTCGCCCAGCCCGGGGCGCTGCCCGAGTCCGCGCTGACGGATGTCATCGGACAGGCCCGGAAGCTGGACATGGACGAGGTCCGCAAGTCCATCGAGGAGCAGCAGGCCCAGCCGGAGCAGTGAGTCGGCCGGAGCAATGAGCCGGCCGGGGCAGTGCGTCGGCCGGGTCAGAGAGGCAGCGGCAGCCCCGTGTAGTTCGCGGCCAGTTCCGCGGCCGCGGGGCGGGACGCCGTGATCCGGCGCAACCGGGCCAGTTGCAGCCGGTGTTCGAAGGCGTCCCCGTCCGGATCGGCGTGCAGCATGCGGGTCATGTCGTACGAGAAGCGCGTCGCCTGCCATACCCGGTCGAGGCACAACTCCGAGTACCGGTCGAGGAGTTGGGCCGAACCTGTGCAGTGCAGCTCGATCAGGGCGCGGGCGGCGAGGCGTACGTCGGACACGGCGAGGTTGAGCCCCTTCGCGCCGGTCGGCGGCACGATGTGCGCGGCGTCCCCGGCGAGCAGCAGCCGCCCGTGGCGCATCGGCTCGTGGACGTAGCTCCTCATCGGGGTGACGGACTTGGCGGTGATCGGCCCGCGCTCCAGGTGCCAGTCGGCGTCGATCGCGAAGCGCGCGGACAGCTCGTCCCAGATGCGGTCGTCCGGCCAGTCGTCCGGGGACGTGTCGTTGGGGACCTGGAGATACAGCCGGGACACCGACGGCGACCGCATGCTGTGCAGCGCGAAGCCCCCGTCGCCCCTCGCGTAGATCAATTCCTCGCAGGAGGGCGGCACATCGGCCAGGACGCCGAGCCAGGAGTACGGGTAGTCGTGCTCGTACGTGCGGCTGATGGCCGCCGGGAACGTGTCGCGCGCGATGCCGTGGAAGCCGTCGCAGCCGATCACCCAGTCGCAGGTGAGGGTCTGTTCACGGCCCTGGTGGACGAAGCGTACGACGGGTGTGTCGCTCTCCGGCCGCTCGATCGCGACCGCCTCCGCCTCGAACAACAGCTGGGGCCCGTCGGCGAGTTGGAGCGCGATGAGGTCCTTCACGATCTCCGTCTGGGCGTAGATCGTGACGGTACGGCCGCCGGTGAGGACCGGGAAGTCGATGTGGTGCCGTTCGCGGTCGAAGCGCAGCTCGATGCCGTTGTGGACCAGGCCGTCGACCTCGAGCCGGTCTGCGGCGCCGCACTCGCGCAGCGCGTCCACCGTGCCCTGCTCCAGCATGCCCGCCCGCTGGCGCTGCTCGACGTACGCGCGTGTTCTGCTCTCCAGGACGACACAGTCGATACCCGCCCGGTGCAGCAGCCGGGCGAGCAACAGTCCGGCGGGGCCGCCGCCGATGATGCCGATCGTGGTCCGCATGAACACGCCTCCCACGTACGCGAGTTGTCAGGTTGACGCACGGTGTACGACGGTCGCTCCCAGTACCTCGTGCGTTTCGGGCTCGGCGCCGGCGGCACGCACCGCGCGGTCGACCAGTTCGGCGAGCTCCTGCCCGGAAGGAAGCTCGATATGGACGGTGCTCAGACGCGGACGCAGCAGCCGCCCGATCATCAGGTCGTCGGCGCCGATGACGGCCGTGTCGTCCGGGATGCGGATGCCCTCGTCCTTCAGGGCGCGCATCAGGAGCATGGCGTACTCGTCGTTGTACGCGAACACCGCGTCCAGTCCCAACGAGCGCCAGCGCTTGGCGAGTTGGGCCGCAGCCTCCTCCTCGTACGCCAGGGGTACCTCGGTGACCGTGGCGTCCTTCCCGTGCAGCGCCCGGCGCACGCCCTCGAGCCGGGGCTTGGAGAACAGCTCCAGTCCGGGGTCCTCCGGCATCAGGACGCCGACGCGGCGGCGCCCCCGGGCCAGCAGGTGGGCGCCGGCCGAGCGGCCGACGAGGCTGTGGTCCATGAGCAGCGCGTGGGCGCCTTCGACGCGCTCGGGTCCGAGCGTGAGGACGGCGCGCGCGCCGGAGCGTTTGAGGACGGCCACGCCCTGCGGGCCGAGTCCGCTGCCGGGCACCAGGACGGCGACCGGCCGCAGCTCCGCCCAGACGCGGGCCGCCTCGTCGCCTTCGAGGCCGACACTGCCGTACTGCACGACGGTGTAGTCGAGACGGCTGAGCGCCCACTGGAGTTCGTTGAAGAACTGGCTGTAGAGCGGGCCCACCGGCACGGTCGGCGCGGGCATCAGCACCATGCGGCTGTGCCCGGCGCGCAGGCTGCGGGCGGCGGCGTGCGGGACGTATCCGAGATCCCTGGCGGCCTGGTGGACGCGGCGGCGCGTGGGCTCGCTGATCCGTACGGCGCTCGTGTTGTTCAGGACGTAGGAGACGGTCGCGCGTGAGACCCCCGCCACGCGGGCAACGTCGGCGCTCGTCGGCACGGAGCGCTGCGCGGGCAGGGACGGGGCGGGCTGTTCCGGTATCTGCACCATGACGTAACGCATCTTTCCAGAAGCCCTCCGTGGCGGGTGCCGGGGGTCTGGGTTCGCCTCGGGAAGCCCAAGCGGCCCGGGGAAGTTGCGCATCCCGTACCGGATCGCGCTTGCCGGGGTTACCGTTCGGTATTCATCGCGCTTCCGGAGGTGTCTCGTATGGCTGCCGACCGTGCCCCAGGACTGGCCGAGTGCGCTCGCGCACTGGCCGAAGGCGAGGTGTCCTCGCGGGCGCTCGTCGAGGAGGCGCTGGCCAGGATCGAGGAGACGCAGGGCACGTTGAACGCGTTCCGGCTGGTGCGGGCCGAGGCCGCGCTCGCCGAGGCGGAGGCGGCGGACAAGGAGCTGGCGGCGGGGGTGCGGCGGCCGCTGCTCGGGGTGCCGGTGGCGGTGAAGGACGACACGGACGTGGCGGGCGAGCCGACGGCGTTCGGCTGCCGCGGGGAGTTCGAGCCGGTGGCCGAGGACGGTGAGGCCGTACGACGGCTGCGGGCGGCCGGGGCGATCATCGTGGGCAAGACGAACACCTGCGAGTTCGGGCAGTGGCCGTTCACCGAGGGCCCCGCCTTCGGTGAGACCCGCAACCCGTGGCACACCGGGCACACGCCGGGCGGCTCGTCCGGAGGTTCGGCGGCGGCGGTCGCGGCGGGCCTGGTGCCGGCCGCGCTGGGCTCGGACGGGGCGGGTTCGGTACGGATCCCGGCCTCCTGGACGCACCTGATCGGGATCAAGCCGCAGCGCGGCCGGATCTCGACCTGGCCGCGCGCGGAAGCCTTCCAGGGGATCACCGTGAACGGCACGCTGGCCCGCACCGTCGAGGACGCCGCGCTGCTCCTGGACGCGGCGAGCGGTCAGCACGAGGGCGATGTGCACCGCCCGCCCGCTCTGTCCGTCTCGGACGCGGTGGGCCGGGAGCCGGGCCGGCTGCGGATCGCGCTCTCGCTGAAGCCGCCGTTCACGGCGTTGCCCGCGCGGCTACGGCCGGACGTACGGGCGCGGGTGGTCGCGCTCGCGGAGCGGCTGGCCGCGCTCGGGCACGAGGTCGAGGAGGCCGATCCGGCGTACGGGCAGATCGGGTTGACGTTCGTGCCGCGTGCCACCGCCGGGATCGCCGAGCGGGTGCGCGAGGCGCCGCACCCCCAGTTGCTGGACCGGCGCACGCGTGAGGCGGCCCGGGTGGGGCGGCTGCTCGGCGGGGCGCCGCTGCGGATGGCGCGTCGTGCGGAGGCGATGCTGCACCGGCGTATCGGCGCGCTTTTCGAGACGTATGACGTGGTGCTCGCGCCGACGACGGCCGCTCCGCCGCCGCGGATCGGTGCCCTCGCGCAGCTGAACGGTCTGGGTACCGACCGTGCCATGATCGCCGCCTGTCCGTATGCCTGGCCGTGGAACGTGCTGGGCTGGCCCGGGGTGAACGTCCCCGCCGGCTTCGTCGGCGACGGTCTGCCCGTGGGTGCGCAGCTCCTCGGTCCCGCGAACAGCGAGCCGCTTCTCGTGTCGCTGGCCGCGCAGGTGGAGGCGGAGCTGCGGTGGCACGAGCGGTGGCCGACTCTCGAAACCGACGGCGCTGTACGGGAGTTCAGGCCGCCCGCGGCTTCGTAGCGGCCTCCTGGCGGCCCCCCTCGGCGGGCTGGGGCGTGGGGGCTCTACCGTGACTCGGGTGACTGCCTTCACCGACGACGCCGCCCATGCCTCCGACGTTCCCGGCCGCTACGGGCCCTCGGCGACCACCGAGGCGGAGCCCCGCGAGGTGGGGCGGGTCCGCACGGAGTACTCGCCTGCGCACGACGGCGACCCCGATCCCGGCGAGATCGTCTGGACGTGGGTCCCCTACGAGGAGAACGACGGCCGGGGCAAGGACCGGCCGGTGCTTGTGGTCGCCCGCGAGGCTGGTGGCACGTTCCTCGCCGTGCAGCTGTCGAGCAAGCGGCACGACGGCTCCCGCGAGTGGGTGCCGATCGGCAGTGGGCCGTGGGATCGGTCGGGGCGCGACTCGTGGGTGTCCGTGGACCGGGTGTTGCGGCTGCACGAGGCGGGGATGCGGCGGGAGGCGTGCGCGCTGGATCGGATGCGGTTCAACTCCGTGGTGCACCGCTTGAGGGAGCGCTACGGCTGGCGCTGAGTTGTCTCGCCCCCGCCGCCCCTACCCGTCCCATCCCTGGGGCTTCGCCCCTTCGCCCCCCACCGGGGGGCTCCGCCCCTGGACCCCGCTGGGACTGCGCCCCAGACCCCGCATCGGCCTGAACGGCCTCGTCCTCAAACGCCGGACGGGCTGGCTGGTGCCGGCCTCGGCTGCATAGGCCAGCCAAGGCTGCGCCAAGATCAGCCGTCCGGCGGAAGTCAGCCGGTCCGGTGGAAATCGGCCCGCCAGGTGGAAGGCAGCGCGGCGGGCGGAAATCAGCGCCATCCGGGGACCAGCGCAGTTCAGGGACCAGCGCCGTCCGGCGGAATGTAAGCCCGAGCCGCGAACAATCAGCCCCTCCGGCGTTTGAGGAGCGGGGGTTCGGGGGCTGGCCCCCGAACCGGGGTCCGGGGCAGAGCCCCGAGCAGGGTGCCGGGCAGAGCCCCGAGCCGGGCCCAGGGGCGCAGCCCTGGGCGGGGTCCGGGGCGCAGCCCCGAGGGATCTGAGGGCGCCAGCCCACAACCGGGGTCCGGGGCGCAGCCCCGAGCGGTCCGAGGCAGAGACCCGGGCAGGGGCCCGAGGGGGTCTGGGGGCGCCGGCCTCCAGCCGGGTCCAGGGGCTTCGCCCCTGGTGGGGGTCTGGGGGCGAAGCCCCAAAGAGTTCCCGTCGTGCTCGTGAACGGATCGTGAGCGATCCTTGTACTGCGCCGCAAAAGGCATACGCACTCTTGTGCGAAGCGGCGTGAGCGTCTTGGGTAGACGGGTGATTGCCGGGCCGGTCCATCCGAATACCGGGCCGGCGGCATGGCGGAATCTCAGGAGGATCCCTACATGTCCGATTCGGAAAGTGACTGTGCGGAGAGCCGCTCCGCCGTCACCGAGGCCGAGGTGGAGGCCCTGGTCAGGGGCATCTGCTTCAAGACCGGACCACCCCGTTTCCTCGGTGTCGAAGTGGAATGGTTCATCCGCGAGCTGCGGTTCCCGCGGCTCCCCGTAAGACCGGAACGACTCGAAGCGGCGTACGCCGCACTGCGGGCCCTGCCCCTGGCTTCGGCGCTCACCGTCGAACCCGGCGGCCAGCTGGAGCTCAGCTCCCCCGCCGCCGCCTCCCTGATGGAGTGCATCGGGTCCGTCTCCGCCGACCTCGACGCCGTACGCGCGGTACTGCGCGAGGCAGGGCTCGGCCTCACCGGAATAGGCCAGGACCCCTGGCACCCACCCACCCGCTTCCTCCATGAGCCGCGCTATGACGCCATGGAGCGTTACCTCGACCGTACGGGCCCCGAGGGCCGGGCCATGATGTGCAGCTCGGCCTCGGTCCAGGTGTGCCTGGACGCCGGGTACGAGGAGCCGGGGCCGCTCGGGCACGGGCGGCGCTGGTGGCTGGCGCACCAGCTGGGCCCGGTCCTGGTGGCCGCTTTCGCCCACTCACCGCTGGCCCGGGGGCGGCCCACCGGCTGGCGCTCGAGCCGGCAGTCCCTGTGGACCGCGATGGAGCCGGGGCGCTCTAGTGCCCCGCCGCTCGACGGCGATCCACGGAAGGCCTGGGCACGGCACGTGCTGGACGCGCCGGTGATGTGCGTACGGGCATCGAGCGGCGACGCCTGGGACGTACCGGACGGCCTGAGTTTCCGGGCGTGGACCCGGTCGGGCGCTCCGCCGGGCCGGGAGGATCTCGACTACCACCTGACGACCCTGTTCCCGCCGGTCCGTCCGCGGGGCCATCTGGAACTCCGCATGATCGACGCACAGCCGGGCGACGACGGATGGATCGTGCCGCTCGCCGTGACGGCGGCGCTGTTCGACGACGCGGAGGCCGCCGAGACGGCGTACCGGACCGTCAAACCCCTTGCCGAGCGGGCCGGTTCCCTGGCCGCGCCCCGCAATCCGCTGTGGATCGCGGCCGCCCGGTCGGGCCTCGCCGATACCGAGCTGCGGGAGGCGGCGGTCACCTGTTTCGCGGCGGCGGCCGAGGCCCTGCCCAGGCTCGGGGCCACGGACGAAGTCCAGGAAGCCGTCGCCCAGTTCACCGACCGCTACGTGGCCCGGGGCCGCTGCCCCGCCGACGACCTGCTCGACACGGAGGGCCTGATCGACGCCGCGGACATGCGCGACGTCGAGGGCCCGCCCGACGCCGGGGGCCCGCCCGACGCCGGGGGCCCGCCCGACGCCGGGGGCCCGCTCGCCGCCACCGGCCCGGGCGCCAACGAACGGAAGGCCATCGGCCCGGACGCCACCGAGCCGGAGGTCATTGAACCTGCGGCCACCGGCCCGGAGGTCACCGACCCGGCGGCCATCGCCCCCGACACCCCCGGCACGCACCACCCGCTCCACGGGAAGGACATCCGCACATGACCGCCCCCGACCTCACCGACCCGGAGACGCTCAGGGAGCGCGCGCTGGCGGCGCTGATCACGGCCCGCGACCGCACCGCGCTGCTGACCTCGTGCGTGGAGGACCCCGATCTGACCGCACAGCACTCGCCGTTGATGTCCCCGCTGGTCTGGGACCTCGCGCACATCGGCAACCAGGAGGAGATGTGGCTGCTGCGGGAGGTCGCGGGGCGTGACGCGATGCGCCCCGAGATCGACGGGCTGTACGACGCGTTCGAGCACCCGCGCGCCGAACGGCCCTCCCTGCCCCTGCTGCCGCCGGACGAGGCCCGCCGCTATGCCGCCGAGGTGCGCGGCCGGGCGCTCGACGTCCTGGAGGGCACCCGCTTTCGCGGTACGCCGCTGACCGAGGCGGGCTTCGCCTTCGGCATGATCGCCCAGCACGAACAGCAGCACGACGAGACGATGCTGATCACCCATCAGCTGCGCAAGGGACCCGCCGCCCTGACGGCACCGGATCCCGCGCCCGCCCCGCCGTTCACCGGACCGGCCGAAGTCCTGGTCCCCGGCGGCCCGTTCACGATGGGCACCTCGGCCGAACCATGGGCGCTGGACAACGAACGGCCCGCGCACCAGCGTCTCGTACCGCCGTTCTTCATCGACACCACACCGGTGACGAACGCCGCGTACCAGGCGTTCATCGCGGACGGCGGCTACACCGACGAGCGATGGTGGGCCCCCGACGGCTGGACCCATATCCGTACGCACTCCATCGAGGCGCCGCTGTTCTGGCGCCGTGAGGGCGGTCAGTGGCTGCGGCGGCGCTTCGGCGTCACCGAGGTCGTACCGCCCGACGAGCCGGTACTGCACGTCAGTTGGTACGAGGCCGACGCCTACGCCCGCTGGGCCGGACGGCGGCTGCCCACCGAGACCGAGTGGGAGAAGGCGGCCCGGCACGACCCGGTGGCCGACCGCTCCACGCGCTACCCGTGGGGTGACGCCGACCCGACGCCCGAGCACGCCAACCTCGGTCAGCGCCATCTGCGGCCCGCTCCCGCCGGGAGCTATCCGGCGGGTGAATCACCGCTGGGCGTACGGCAGTTGATCGGCGACGTCTGGGAGTGGACGGCGAGCGATTTCCTGCCGTACCCGGGGTTCACGGCCTTCCCGTACAAGGAGTACTCGGAGGTGTTCTTCGGTCCGGACCACAAGGTGCTGCGCGGCGGCTCGTTCGCCGTGGACCAGGTAGCCTGCCGGGGGACGTTCCGCAACTGGGACTATCCGATACGGCGGCAGATCTTCTCCGGATTCCGTACGGCGCGCGACGCTGCCGCGGAGACCGCCTGATGTGCCGTCACCTGGCCTACCTGGGACCCGAGGAGCCGCTCGGCAGACTTCTCGTGGAGCCCGCGCACAGCCTGTTCCGCCAGTCGTGGGCGCCGCGCAGGCAGCGGCACGGGACCGTCAACGCCGATGGTTTCGGGGTCGGTTGGTACGCCGAAGGGGATCCGGTACCCGCGCGGTACCGGCGTACGGGCCCCATCTGGGGCGACCAGTCCTTCGCCGACCTGGCGCGGGTGGTGCGCTCGGGTGCGCTGCTCGCCGCGGTGCGCGACGCGACCGTGGCGGGCGCCGACGGGGAGGCCGCGGCAGCGCCGTACGCCGCGGGCCCCTGGCTGTTCAGCCACAACGGCGCGATCAGCGGCTGGCCACGCTCCCTGGCCCCGCTCGCGCAGACCCTGCCGCCCGCCGAACTCCTGTCACTGGAGGCGCGCTGCGACTCGGCCCTCGTCTGGGCGATGATCCTGAACCGGCTGCGCGCCGGCGACGAGGAAGGGCAGGCGCTCGCCGACACGGTCCTGGACATCGCGGCCGCCGCGCCCGGCTCGCGGCTCAACTTCCTTCTCACCAACGGCGAGACGATCGCCGCGACCGCCTGGGGCGACACCCTCTGGTACCTGACCGAACCCGGCCGACGCACCGTCGTGGCCTCCGAGCCGTACGACGACGATCCGCACTGGCAGGAAGTGCCCGACCGCACCCTGCTGGCCGCCAGCCGCACGGACGTCCTGCTCACGCCCCTCAAGGACGTCGACGAACCCATGGCAGAACCCCTGGCATCCCCATCGCCCAAGGAGCCCCGTACGTGAGCACGTTCCTGGTCACCCGCACCCTGCCCGAGGACGCCACGGAGGCCGCGCTGCGCGCCGACGTCCTGAACGGCCTGAACCGCATGCCCAAGACGCTCCCGCCGAAGTGGTTCTACGACGCCCATGGCAGCGAGCTCTTCGAGAAGATCACCGAACTACCCGAGTACTACCCCACGCGCGCGGAGCGCGAGATCCTCGTCGCCCGCGCCGCCGAGATCGCCTCGGCGACCGGGGCACGCGCTCTGGTCGAGCTGGGTTCGGGGTCGTCGGACAAGACCCGGCACCTGCTCGACGCGCTGCCCGCGCTGCACACGTACGTACCCGTCGACGTGAGCGAGAGCGCGCTCACGCAGGCCGGGCAGGCGCTGATCGCCGAGCGCCCCTCGCTCAACGTTCACGCGCTGATCGCCGACTTCACCGGCGGCCTCACATTGCCCGGCACACCCGGGCCGCGGCTCGTCGCGTTCCTCGGCGGCACGATCGGCAACCTGCTTCCCGCCGAACGTGCCACGTTCCTGGCCTCCGTACGCGCCCTTCTGTCCCCCGGTGACGCCCTGCTGCTGGGCACCGACCTGGTGAAGGACGAGTCCGTACTGGTCGACGCCTACGACGACGCGGCGGGAGTGACGGCGGCGTTCAACAAGAACGTCCTCTCCGTCGTCAACCGCGAACTCGGCGCCGACTTCGACCCCGACGACTTCGCCCATGTCGCCCTCTGGGACGCCGAGCAGGAGTGGATCGAGATGCGGCTGCGCGCGCGTTCGCAACTGACCGTGAAGATCCCCGCGCTCGACCTGGCCGTCGACTTCGCGGCCGGTGAGGAGCTGCGGACGGAGGTGTCCGCGAAGTTCCGCGAGGAGGGCGTACGGGGTGAAATGGCCGCCGCCGGGCTGGAGATGACGCACTGGTGGACGGACCAGGAGGGACGGTTCGCACTGTCGCTGAGCATGGCCCGGTGACGGGTCGCGTACCGCTGCGTCGTACGGCACGGTGGAAGTGACGCGTGGCGCGTCCCGCGTCCGCGTCCGTATCCGTGTCCGCGGAGAGGAGCACCCGCATGACTGATCACACGTACCGGGTCACCGAGATCGTCGGCAGCTCGTCCGAAGGAGTCGACCAGGCAATCCGCAACGCCATCACCCGCGCCTCCCAAACCCTGCGCCACCTGGACTGGTTCGAGGTAACAGAGGTCCGCGGCCAGATCGAGAACGGGCAGATCGAGCACTATCAGGTCGGGCTGAAGGTGGGGTTCCGCCTGGAGGACGGCGAGTAGCTCCGCCAGTGCGCTTCGCTGGACTGTACGAGGGGTTGCATCTCGGCTGCGGCACCGTCGTGGCTGGTCGCGCAGTTCCCCGCGCCCCTGGGTTCGTTGGGGTGCGGGGCCGCGGTCCGATGCGTCAGCCCGTCGCCAACAGGGCATACGACCCCGTGCTTCCACAGGGCGCAGCAGTGCCCAGACCGAAGCTAAGCGACGGGCATACGACGCACCGGCCCACGTCCCCTCCCGCCGGAGGGAGGGTGCCAGTTTCGTCGAGGTGCGGGCTTTTCGGTTCGCTTGCTCTTCAGGGTGCGGGCAGTCGCAGGCTGTTTAGGGGCGCGGGGAACTGCGCGACCAGCCACAACGCACCCGCAGCCGCGACACAACTGTCACCCACCACCCCGATAGGCACCCCACCCACCCGCCGAAGGCGCCCACCCCGCCGGAGGCAGCGGGGCCCAGGGGCGCAGCCCCCAGTTTCGTGAAGGGGCGGGGCTGGGGGAAGGAACCCCCGGGAAGGCCCGTCAGACTTCCGGCGCAACGCTCAGCTCCGCCCAGATGACCTTGCCGGACGGCGTCTGCCGCGTCCCCCACCGTTCGGTGAGCTGCGCCACGAGAAGGAGCCCCCGGCCCCCCTCGTCGTACGCGCGAGCCCGCCGCAGATGCGGAGCCGTACCGCTCCCGTCGGACACCTCGCAGATCAGCACCGCGTCCCGGATCAACCGCAGCCGTATCGGGGCGCCCCCATAGCGAATGGCGTTGGTGACGAGTTCGCTGACCACCAACTCCGTGGTGAACAGCGCTTCTTCCAGCCCCCACACGGCAAGTTGCGCGGTAGCGAACTTGCGCGCCTCGGCGACAACCTGCGGATCATCCGGCAAGGACCAGGTCGCCACCCGAGCGCCGTCGAGAACCCGCGTCCTGGCCAGCAGAAGAGCAACATCGTCGACGGGCCGACCGGGCAGCAACTCGTCCAGCAGGTCGTCGCACACCTTCTCCAGGGACCGGACGGGTCGCCCGAGCACCCGGCCCATGAGGGCAAGCCCGGTATCGATGTCGCGATCCCTCGCCTCGATCAGTCCGTCGGTGAAAAGCGCCAGCACGCTCCCCTCCGCAAGCTCGAACTCCGAAATCTCAAAGGGCAGTCCGCCGAGCCCCAGCGGCGGCCCGACGGGCAGGTCAGGGAAGCCGACCGTGCCGTCCGGCGTCACCACGGCGGGCAGCACATGCCCCGCGCTGGCGAGCGTGCAGCTCCGGGACACCGGGTCGTACACCGCGTACAGGCAGGTGGCGCTGAGCTCCGCGACCGACCGCACCTCGGCGGCGGAGCCGGGGACGTCGGGCTCCTCCCGAGCCAGCCGGATCACCACGTCGTCGAGCTGCGTGAGCAACTCGTCCGGCGCCAGATCGACATCGGCCAGCGTACGCACCGCGGTCCGCAACTGCGCCATGGTGGCCGAGGCCCGCAGCCCGTGCCCGACCACGTCGCCGACCACGAGCGCCACCCGGGCACCGGACAGCGGGATGACGTCGAACCAGTCGCCGCCGACCCCGGCCCGCGTGCCGGCCGGCAGATAGCGGGTGGCGACATCCACCCCGGACTGCTCCGGCGTACCGCGCTGCAGCAGACTGCGCTGGAGGGTCACCGCGGTGGCCCGCTCACGCGAGTAGCGGCGGGCGTTGTCGATGCTCAGCGCGGCCCGCGTCGCGATCTCCCGCGCCAGCAGCAGATCCTCGTCGTCGAAGGGCTCGGCGATGCGGTGACGATGGAACTGGGCCACCCCCAGCGTCACGCCCCGGGCCAGCAACGGCACGACCAGCAGGGCATGGATCCCGTGAGCGCGGACGCTGCGGGCACGGTCCGTATCCGCGGCCAGCCACGCGGGCAGGCTCGCGCTGTCGAGCCGGTACTGGGCGGGACGGCCGGCGGCGAGGGCCGAGGCCTGCGGTGAGTCGGCGGCGTAGACGTGCCGCTGGCCGATCTCGACGGTGGCCTCCGGGCAGCCCGGCAGTACGGACGCCTGGGTGCACCGGCGGAAGACCGGCAGGCCCGCGCTCGGCGCGAGGTCCGCCTCGACGTTCTGGAAGAGGTCGTCGAGCAGATCGACGAGGACGAAGTCGGCGAACCCCTCGGTGCCGGTCTCGGCGAGTTCCTGGGCGGTGCGGGTGACGTCGAGGGTGGTTCCGATATTGAGGCTCGCGGCGTTGACCACGGACATCCGCCGCCGCGCCCAGTACTCCTCGGTGGTGTCGTACACGGCGGAGGCGACGCCCCGGACGTGGCCCTGCGGGTCCTTGAGCGGGTACAGCAGGGAGGACCAGGACCGCTCACGTCTCGTACCCGGGGGGCGTAGATAGCCCTGGTGGCGGACGACGTCTCCGGTTCGCATGGCCTGTTCGGCCAGCCGCGGGATCTCCTCGGCGCCGTCGATGACCCCGCCGGTGATCCGCTCGGCGAGGCCGAGGCCCCGTAGCTGGTCCTCCGTCGCTCCCGACATGGCGGTGAAGGCGTCATTGGTGCGTACGACCCTGATGTCGTCGTCGCACACGACCACGGCGATGGGCAGCTGCTCGAGCGCCCAGCGGTTCAGTGTCTCGGGGTCGGGTTCGTCGGCCGCGGTGGCCGCGACGATCCACAGCGGGGCCTCGTCGGCACCGGTCAGCGGCCGGAGGTGGGCGAGCAGTTCGAGGCGGCGTCCCTCGCGGGTGCGGACCACGGCGCCACCGCTCCACGGCGTACGGGAGGCGCAGGCGCCGCGGACCGCGTACGGAAGCTCGGCGGCCAGCAGTTCCCGGGCGTCCCGGCCCACGGCGTCCGCGGATTCGTGACCGAGCAGCCGCCGGGCGCCCTCGCTCCAGGCGAGGATCCTCCCGGCCCCGTCCACGACGGCGGTCGCTTCCCACCCCGAGCCGAACACGTCTGGGTTCATGTACACGTCTCTCGCGCCCACCACGGGCAGACCCCGCGGCCCTGCCCTCAGCATGGCCCCACAGGAGGGCGTACTCAACGGGACGTCACGTTCTCCTCAGGCTGACGGGGACCTGTACGCGGCTTGCGGGAGGCGTCCGCACGCCCCGGGCCTGTCGGTTTCAGGACGCCCGCGCCTGCCGGGTTCAGTCCGGCGTGACCGCCAGTACGCGGTTGAGTGCGCCGTTGGGGCGGGCGATGAGGTCGTCCCAGGTGCCCTCCTCCGTGATGCGGCCGGATTCCAGTACGGCGATGCGGTCGGCTCGGCGGATGGTGGCGGGGCGGTGGGCGATGACGATGGTGGTGCGGTCGCCCTTGGGGAGCGCGGTGGCGAGTTGGGCGTCGCCGGCGTTGTCCAGGTGGGCTGTTGTCTCGTCCAGTACGAGGATTCTGGGCTCGGCGAGCAGGGCGCGGGCGAGCGCGATGCGGGCGCGCTGGCCGCCGGAAAGGGTGGCGCCGCGCTCGCCGACGAGGGAGTCCATGGGGGCGATCCGGTCGGCGCCGCACAGCCGGGCCGTCTCGGCGAGGAGGTCGTCGTCCGCGTCGGGGGCCGCGAGGCGCAGGTTCTCGGCGAGGGTGCCGTGGAACAGGGGGGTGTCCTGGCCCACGACGGCCACGGCACGGCGGAGTTCCGTATCGGGCAGGTGGCGGAGGTCGATGGGGTCGCCGTCGCCAGGCAGCAGTTGGACGGCTCCGCGGGACGGGTCCCAGAAGCGGGCCAGCAGGTGGGCGCAGGTCGACTTGCCCGCCCCCGATACGCCGACCAGGGCGAGGGTCTGTCCCGCGGGAACCGTCAGGTCGATCTCGTCCAGCACGGCCCGGCCCCCGTAGTCGAAGCTCACCCGGTGCAGCCGGACGCCTAGCGGGCCGGTTGGGAGCGGGCGGGGTGAGGCGGGCGGCGGGGCTGTGGCGGGGGCTTTCACCGCCGCGTCGACTCGGGCGGCCGCGGCGCGCAGGCTGACGGCCTGGCTCAGCGCCCTGGCCGACTCGGCGACCGGGCCCAGCACCGACAGGGCGAGCGTCATCGCCGCCGGGGCCCAGGCGCCGTGCAACCGCCCGGACGTCACGGACTGCGCGGCGGCGGCCACCACGCCGAGGACCGCGAGCACGATGAGGGCGTCGCGGACGGCGGCGGCCATGGCCTCCCAGGTGGCCTCCGCCCGCTGGGCCTCCCCCACCCGCCTGCCCTGTTCGGCGAGACGGCGGCGCCGCTCGGCCAGCCCGCCGAAGGCGAGCAGTTCGCGCAGGCCGTCGACGGTCTCCACGCTGTCGGCCGAAAGCTTGGCGCCGGCCACCCGCGTACGGGCGCCACGCGCGGCGCGTCCGCGCGCGTCGGCGAAGGGCGCCACGGCGAGCAGTCCGGCGACCGGCAGCACCGCGACCAGCAGCCACGGCTCCAGCGTGGCCAGTGCCGCGGCTCCGCCGGTGAACACCACGCCGGATGCGAGGAGTTGGGCCGTGGTGTGGGCGTAGAAGAACTCCAGTGCCTCCACGTCGGCCATCGCGGTGGCGGCCAGATCCCCGCTGCGCCGGCCGGCCACGCGGGCGGGTGCGCTGCGGGCGAGCCCGTCGAAGACCCGCACCCGCAGCTCGGCCAGCACCCGGTAGGCCAAGTCGTGCGAGAGGTCCATCTCACGCCAGGTCATCAGGGCGCGTACGAGAACGAGGGCGGCCAGAGCGGTGACCGTACCGGTCGAGGGGGCGCGGTCCTCAATGACGGCGGTTCCGACGGTGTGCGCGGCCAGCGTCAACAGGGCGACCAGCGACCCCTGTTCGAGCAGTGCGGCGGCGCAGGTGCGGGCCATCATGACGCGGTGCCCGGCGAGGGCGGGCAGCAGAGCGCGCAGTGCGCCCCGCGCGGGTACGGATGCGTCGGTGGTGCCGCTCATGCGGCGACCCCTCCTTCGTCCGTCTGGCCCGCCTTGACGAGCTCGGCGTAGACGCCGCCGGCTTCGACGAGGGCGGTGTGCTCGCCCACGGCGGCCACGCGCCCGCCGTCGAGCACCACGATGCGGTCGGCGTGCCGGACGGCGGCGAGCCGGTGGGCGACCAGCAGAACGGTCCGGTCGCCCGCGGCGGCGAGCAGTTCGCGGACGATGTCCGCCTCACGGCGTTCGTCGACCGCGCTCGTGGCTTCATCGAGGACGAGCACCGGGGCGTCGGCCAGCAGGGCGCGGGCGAGGGCGAGGCGCTGTCGCTGGCCGCCGGACAGGGTGGCGCCGCGTTCGCCGAGGACGGTGGCGTAGCCCTCGGGGAGTGCGGTGATCTCGTCGTGGATGCCGGCGGTCCGTGCCGCGCGTACCAGGTCGTCGTCCGTGGCGGCTGGCCGGGCCAGGCGCAGATTGTCGGCGATGGTGGCGTGGAAGAGGTAGGTCTCCTGCGAGACGACGGCGATGCCCTGTCGCAGCGAGTCGAGCGTGTACGCGGCTATGTCACGGCCGCTGACGGTGATCCGTCCCTGGTGCGGGTCGCGGTGGCGCAGGAGCAGGGCGAGCAGGGTGGACTTGCCGGCTCCCGAGGGGCCGACGATCGCGGTGGTGCACCCCGCTTCGGCGGTGAAGGTGACGCCCCGGAGCGCGGGCGTCTCGGCGCCGACGTAGCTGAACTGCACGTCTTCGAAGCGCACTTGGGGCGGGTCCGGCCAGCGCGCCCGTACCGTTCCCGTGTCGGCGACCGCGGGTTCGGCGGTACGCAGCGCCGCGAGTCCGTCCGCGGCCGACATCCCCAGGTACCCGGCGTGCCACTCACGGGACAGATCGCGTACGGGCCGGAAGCACTCGGACGCCAGCAGCAGCACCAGGTAGGTGCCGGTCGCCGTGGTGGATCCGGTGACCGCCGACCAGCAGGCGAGCAGCGCGGCGGCCGCTGTGCCGCCCTGGATGGCCAGGTCGGTGAGTCCGGTGTCGACGAGCGACACGCGCAGCTTGGCGACGGTGGCGCGGTGCAGCGCCGCCGACCGTTCCTCCAGCCGCTGCCGGGTGCGCCCGACGGCACCCGCGGCCCGCAACGCGGGCATGCCCTGCAGTGCTTCGAGATAGTCGGCGCCCAGTCCCTCGTACGTGTCCCAGTGTTCCTTGCCGCGCTTGGCGAGCAGCCGGTCCCAGGCACGCGGCCCGAACAGGGCGAGCAGCAGGGTGGGTACGAGGCCGAGGAGGGCGGCCGGTTCGACGGCGGCCAGGGCGGCGAGCAGCAGGGGCGGCACGGTGAGGGTGATGAGGAGCTGGGGCAGGTAGCGGGAGACGTAGGCGTCGACGCCCTCGACGCCGTCGACGAGGGTGGTGCGGACGGCTCCGGCGCGCGTGATGGAGAGGTGCGCGGGCCCCAACTGACCGAGGTGGGCGAGGAGTTCGTCGCGCAGGTGCACCCTGACCTGTGCTCCGGCGCGGGTGGCGGTACGCCGCTGCCAGTAGCCGAGCCCGGCCCGTGTGGCGACGGCTCCGAGTACCGCCCCGAGGAGCGGCGGCAGCCGGTTCATGTCGCCTCGGGCCAGGTCGGCGAGGGCGACGGCCAGCAGTACGGCCTGCGCGAGGTGGGTGAGGGTGACGGCGGCCTGCAGAAGGGTGGCCGTGAGCAGGGGACGCCGTGCGTGGCGGGCGGCGCGGCGCAGTTCGGGGTGGACGATCACGAGGATCCCGCTTCGGAGTGGGTGGTGCCGAGGGCGGGAAGAGGGTGGTCCGGGTAACACACCGGCCAGCCGCCCTCGGGGTCCTGTCCGACCCGTCCCGCCACCTTGAGGACGTCCGCGAGCAGTCCGGGCGTGACGACCTCCTTCGGTGGCCCGTCGGCCACCACGCGGCCGTCCCGCAGGGCGACGATCCGTTCGGCGAACCGGGCGGCGTGGGCCAGGTCGTGCAGCACCATCACGACGGTGAGGCCGCGCTCCTCACGCAGCCTCACCACGGTTTGCAGCACGTCGAGTTGATGGTGCAGGTCCAGGTACGTGGTGGGCTCGTCGAGCAGGAGTACGCGGGTGTCCTGGGCGAGCGCCATCGCAAGCCGTACCCGTTGCCGCTCGCCCCCGGACAGCGCGTCGACGTCCCGCTCGGCCCACTGCTCCACGCCTACGTCGCGCAGTGCACGCCGTACGACGGGGTCGTCGCCCTCGCGCAGCATGCCGAGGGGGCCGCGGGCCGCGTACCGCCCCTGCCGTACGAGGTGACGCACCGTCATGCCGGGGACGGCCGGGGCCGCCTGGTGCAGCAGTGCGACCCGCCGGGCGGTGGCGCGCCGGGAGAGCCGGGCGAGGTCGTCGCCGCCGAGCCGTACGCGCCCCTCCTCCGGCCGCAGCAGCCCGGCGGCCAGCCGCAACAGGGTCGACTTTCCGCAGCCGTTGAGGCCGATGAGCGCGGTCAGCTCGCCGGGCTCGACGGTCACGTCGACGCCGCGCAGCACGGGGCGGCCGGGGTAACCGAAGTGGACTCCCTCGACATGGATCCCCAGGGGTTCGGTCATGCTCTGTTCCTTCGTCTCCTTCGTCGACATCAGAACGTCCGGCTCGGTGCGCGGCGTACGACGAGCAGCAGCAGCGCGGCCCCGAGGCAGGTGGTGAGCGCTCCCACCGGCAGGGTGAGCCGGTCGGAGTCCAGCGCGACCGCCAGCAGCCGCGAGGAGAGCTGCGCCGCCGCGTCCGCCCCGCACACCACGGCGGCCCCCACGAGGGCGGCGCCGGGCAGTGCGATCCGCAGGTCCGCGCCGAACACGGCCAGCGCGAGGTGCGGTACGAGCAGCCCGACGAAACCCAGCGCCCCCACGGCGGCGACCGCACCGGCCGTGAGCGCCACCGCGCACAGCAGGGCGAGGGTCCGGGCCCGTGCGGCGGACAGTCCGGCGGCGCCGGCGATCTCGTCACCGCAGCGCAGCAGGGTCAGCGGCCCGGCCAGCAGCCACGCCGCGGCACCCCATACGAGCGCCCAGGGCCACAGCAGGTTCCAGTGCTGCCACACCCGGCCGTCCGTCGTGCCGACGAGCCACTGCACGACGCTGCCGAGCTCCCCCGGCGCGACGAGCAGCACCATGGCGGTGAGCCCGCCGAGCACGGCCGACACGAGCACCCCGTGCACAGCGGTCTGCGCGGGGTCGCCCCGGCCCCGCCCGGCGAGCAGCCACAGCAACGCGGCCCCGGTACAGCCGCCCACGCACGCGGCGACGACAACGGCGAGCGGCGACTCCCACCCCGCGAGCCCGAGACCGGTCGCGGCTACGGCCCCGAGCACGGCACCCGGCGTCACGCCGGTGACCTCGGGCCCGGCGAGCGGGTTGCGCAGGGCGGACTGCAGAACCAGTCCCGCCACCCCGAGGCACGCCCCCGCACCGAGGGCCACCAGCAGCCTGGGCAGGCGGAGTTGGAGCAGGATGTGCCGTTCCGTGGCGCCTCCTCCCCCGCCGAGGACGTCCCAGACGACGGCGGGCGACATGCCACGCCCGGCCAGCAGTTCCGCGCAGACACAGACGACGAGGAGGGCAGCGAGGAGTCCGAAACGCCGGCTCATCGGGACTTCTCCGGGGCGGTCGTCCCACCGGGTCGGGGCAGGGGATGGACGTCGGAAGGACCGTCGCGGTTGGGCTTCTCCCCGAGGGGCCCTCGGACGTCAGGGGCCTGAGAGGCCTCGGGGGCATCGGCCGCCTCGAAAGTCTCGGCGACCTCGTGGATTTCGGGGACCTCGAGGTTCGGGGCGGCCTCGGGAGTGGGGACCTCTGATGCCCCGCTTGCCTCCGATGCCTCGCGGAACTTGGGAGCCTCGCAAACATCGAGAGCTTCGCTGGCATCGCGAACCTCAATGGCCTCGGAGTCCCCGCTTGCCTCCGATGCCTCGCGGGACTTGGGAGCCTCGCAAACATCGAGAGCTTCGCTGGCATCGCGAACCTCAATGGCCTCGGAGCCGGAGGCCACCCGGATCTCGTGGGTCTCAGCGGCCTCGCGAGCGGGGGCCTCGGGAGCGGGGGTCGCGCGCGCCTCGCGGCGAGGTTCCACCCCCGGTGCCTCTGAGCGTCCAGCTGCGGGACCCGCCTCCCGCTGTTCCGCCCGCGCGGCATCCGATCCCGCCGCCCGTCGCCGCGCCGTCGGCCTCCGATGGCCCGACCGGAGCAGTGCGACACCGGCGGGCACGCCGAGCAGAGCCGTCCAGGCGCCGGCCGGTGTCTCCACGGGCGCCAGTGCGAGCCGGGCCGGTACGTCGGCGACGGCCACCACTACGGCGCCCCACGCCGCCGACCAGGGCAGCCAACGTACCGCGTCGGCACGGGGGTTGAGCCGTCGTGCCAGGTGCGGGGCGAGGAACCCGACCCATGCCACCGGCCCGCACACCGCCGTCACCGGTGCGATCAGGACGACGGCGATGGCCAGCGCGGCGAACCGGGCCCACTGCGCGCGCACGCCCAGCGCCTCTGCGTCCTCGTCGCCCAGTCGCAGCACCGACAGCACCGGCGCGCACAGCACGAGCGCGGGCGCGGCGACGAGCAGCCAGGGCCACAGCCCGGTGACGTCCTCCCAGGTGCGGGCGGAGAGCGAACCGAGCAGATACCGGTAGATCAGCTGAAGGTCGAGCTGATCGGCCATCACCATGAGGACGAGCAGCGCGGCCTGCAGGGCGGCGGCGACCGCGGCGCCCGTGAGCAGTACGGCGGATGGGCTGCGCCCCACCCCTGCCGCGAGCAGCGTAAGGGCACCGCCGAGCGCGGCCCCGCCGATGGCCAGCAAGGGCTGGACGGCGGCCGGGATCGACACCGCCAGCACCAGCGGCGCGGCGACCCCGAGCGCCGCCCCGGACGAAAGGCCCAGCATCTCAGGGACCGCGAGCGGGTTGCGCAGCGCCTCCTGCAGTACGAGCCCTGCCGCACCCAGGCAGGCCCCGGCGACCAGCGCCAACACCAGCCGAGGCACGCGGAGTTCGGTGACGACGACCCCGGCGAACGTACTGTCCGCGTCGAGCAGCGCATCGGGCAGCCGGTACAGGGGAACGTACGGCGTGCCCAAACTCAGCGCGCAGACGGACGCGGCGACCAACAGCCCGATGACCAAGGCGAGTTGCCACATCCCACCGGACCGCGGGAGCCGCCCTCCCGACCTCGCCCCCTCTACCGCCGTCGCGGTGGGCGCGCTCACCGGAGCGCGGCCGTGGCCTCGTCGAGGACGATGCCCAGGGAACGGGTGCCGCGACCCTTGGCCCACACTTCGGAGTTCACCTCGTGGACGTCCCCGTTCTGGACGGCCGTGATCTTCTCCCACAGCGGGTTCTTCGCCAGCTTCTCCGACAGCTTGCCGTCCGCTTCGCCGAAGGCGATCGTCTCGACGAACAGTACGTCCACGTCCCGCGCGAGGATCTCTTCGAGGCTGTAACTGCCCTCCACGCCACGGGACTTCCAGGGGTAGTCCGCCAGCTTCGGGAACAGCCCGCCCGCCACGTCCGTCCCCGGAGTGGCGACGCCGAAGTTCTCGTCGCTGCCGTAGATGACGAGCGCGGTCTTGTCGCTCTTGTTCTGCTCGGCCTCGGCGAGCTTGGTGCGGAAGGTCTTCTCGGCCTTCTCGCCCTGGGCGGTACGGCCGGTGAGCGCGGCGACATCGCGCAGGTACCCCACGCTGTCCTGCCAGGTTTCGGGCTGCATGGGCCAGAAGGTGGTGGCGTTTTTCAGGGCCGGGGCGAGCTTGCCGTGGGTGTCCTCGAGGCCGATGACCAGATCGGGCTTGTGGGAGAGGATCGCCTCCACCTCGGGGGCGATGAACCCGCCCGGAATGACGTCGACTTCCTTCGCCTTCGTCTCCCCCAGGAAGTCCGGGTGGGCGAGAAGCGCGCTGTTGGTGGCCGTGGGGACGATGCCCAGCTCGGTCAGGATGTCGTCGCAGAGCGCGAACAGGCAGACGACACGCTGCGGTTCCTTCTGCAGGGAGATCTTGACGCCCTTCGCGTCCGTCAACTCCTGTGTCGCCTTGATGGGTTGCACGGTGACATCGGTCTTCGCACCGGCCGCGGCGGCGCCTTCACTCGCGGGTTCGTTGGACTCGCCGCATCCGACCAGTACAGACCCCACTATCACCGCGGTGATCCAACTGCGGACGAATCTCGACGGGGAGCGCAGCATCGATGCCCTCGCTTCTCTTCTTCTCAGGTCCCGGAACGCCCCGACAATACATGATAATCGTTTTCATCTGTCCCTCGTTCACGCCTCGTTCACGGAGGGGGCCGACCACCCCTCCGGTACGGCTGATGCACGGCATCCACCATGGGGCGAGAATGGACTTACCGCATCAAAGAAACACAAAGCCTGCCGAATCCGGCCCGCGGAAGGAGATCATGATGCATCCAGCCGCTCTCGCAGGTGCGGTCGCGGGCCGCATCACGCATTACGCCTTGTCCGGAACCGCCGGCGTACTGGTTCTGCGGGGAGCCGCCAAGGTCGCACCCAAGGCGAAGCCCGCGGCACGCAGGCTTCTGGTGAGCGGCATCGCGGGCGGCATCACGACGGGGCGACGGCTCGGGGCGGCTGCCGAGGAGGCCCGCCTGAAAGCGGGAGACCTGCTGGCGGAGGCCAAGCAGCAGTTGGGCGAGGAGGCGCTGCCGCCCTCGGCGGTCGGCGTCGAGGAGCACGCCCACGACCACGAGCACTAAGCGCTCCGTTGGAAGGACGGTGGTGAACCAGCGGGCCGGTGGGGGCTGATCGCGCAGGTACCGCGCCCCTTACGGGGCGCGGTACCGCACCACTTCACCAAGGCCGTTGAGAGGGCATCTGAGAGGTGGTCGCTATGTCCGGCACGTCCGCACCCGGCGACATTCCCACGCCCGGTCCGGATCCCGGCTCCGGCTCCGGCTCCGGCTCCGGCTCCGGCTCCGGCTCCGGCTCCGGCTCCGGGGTGATGGTGCGGTCGGCCGCCGCGGGCCGCGTACGGCTGCTCGTTCCCTGGCTGCGGGCGCGGCCCGGGTGTGCCGGGCTCGTCGATGAGCGGTTCGCCGATCTGCCGGGGTTCAGGGCGCTGCGTATCTTTCCGCGGACGGGTGCCGTGATCGTCTGGGTGCAGCCCGACTTGGTCGACGTGGAGCGGCTGGTCGCCGCCCTTGCCGAGGCGCCGCCGCCGGAGGCACCCGCCCGAGCCAGCCGGTCCGTACCCGATTCCTCCACGGGCGAGGTCGCGCGCCTGGTCGTCGGCGGTGCGGTGCTCGCCCTGGTGGGACTGCGGCGACTGCTCGGCCGGCCTCCGTGGACCCCGGGGGGCGCGTCCGGCTTCCTCGGCGCGGTCACCGTCTTCACCGGGCTGCCGTTCTTCCGCGGCGCCGCCCGCACCCTCGGCGGCAGACGCCACGCCGGCACCGATCTGCTGGTGACGACGGCGACCGTGATCTCGCTCGTGCTGCGCGAGAACGTGGTCGCGCTGATGGTGCTGTGGCTGCTCAACATCGGCGAGTTCCTGCAGGCCATCACCCTGCGACGGACCCGGCGCGCCATCGAGGAACTGCTCTCCATCGGCGAGGAGCGGGTCTGGCTGGTCCGCGACGGCGTGGAGGTGGAGGTCGATCTCACGGAGGTCAGGACCGGGGACGCGGTCGCGGTGTACGAGCACCACCGCATCCCCGTCGACGGAATCGCCGAGTCCGGCGAGGCACTGGTCGACCAGGCGGCGATCACCGGTGAGGCGCTCCCGGTGTACGTGCATCCCGGCAGCGAGGTGTACGCGGGCACCCTCGTCTCCACCGGCTCCCTGACCGTACGGGCCACCTCCGTCGGACAGGACACGGTCGTGGGGCGGATCATCACCCGGGTCGAGGAGGCGCAGGCCGACCGGGCGCCGATCCAGACCGTCGCCGCCGCCTTCACCCGCCGCTTCGTGCCCGTCTCGTTCGCCCTGTCGGGGATCACGTACGTGCTGACGCGGGACGCCAGGCGTGCGATGACCATGCTGCTGATCCCCTGCCCCTGCGCCGCGGGCCTGGCCACGCCGACCGCGATCAGCGCGGCCATCGGCAACGGCGCCCGCCGGGGCACGCTCATCAAGGGCGGCACCCACCTGGAAGGGATCGGCCGGGTCACCGCCGTGGTCTTCGACAAGACCGGCACCCTCACGCTCGGGCGTCCCCTGGTCACCAGCGTGGTGCAGCTCGACGAGGAGTTCACCACCGATCAGATCCTGAGCCTGGCGGCCTCCGGTGAGATGCACGCACGGCACCCGCTCGCCGAGGCCATCGTCCGGCGTACCGAGGAACAGCACCTGCACATCCCGATCCACCAGGCCTGCGAGGTCGTCCTCGGCATGGGTGTACGCGCCGAACTCGACGGCACCCGCCTGCTGGTGGGCAGCCCCGCCCTGCTGCGCCGCCACGGCCTGGACCTCTCCGAGGTGGCCGAGGCATGGACGAGCCGGCTGCGCGCCGTCGGCGAGACCGTCATCTGCCTCGCCCACGACGAGAAGCTGATCGGCATGCTCGGCCTGTCCGACGCGGTACGGGGCGGAGCCGACACCGTCGTCCGCCAGCTGACCGACCTCGGGGTGACCCGCATCGTGCTGCTGACCGGCGACGCGCCGGAGACCGCCCAGGCCGTGGCCGACACCCTCGGCATCACGGAGGTGCACGCCCATGCGCTGCCCGAGGCCAAACTCCAGCTGATCCGCGACCTCCAGGCGGAGGGGCACAGCGTGGCGATGGTCGGCGACGGCACCAACGACGCCCCAGCGCTGGCGCTCGCGGATGTCGGCATCGTCATGGGCTCCCACTCCTCCCATGTCGCGCTGGAGACCGCCGACATCGCCCTCGCCGGAAACGACCTGCGCAATGTCGCCGCCGTCGTGGAACTCAGCCGGCACACCCTGCGCGTCGTACGGCAGAACTACACCCTGGCCATCGGCGTGAACCTCGTCGGCCTCGTCGCGGGCGCCGGCGGCTCCGTCAACCCCGTACTGGCCGCTCTGCTGCACAACACCAGCAGCATCGCCGTGGTCGCCAACTCCGCCCGGCTCGTGGGACACACCCCGCATCTGCCGGGAGAGGCCGCCGGACGGCTACGGGCCGCACCCCTGGAGGAGCGGCGAGTGCGCTGAACCCCGAACCGATCATGGCACCGCGGAAGAAATCAGCCGTACGACGGTTGAGACAAGGGAGTCCACTTCCAGCGGAGCAGCCATGTCGAACCAGCACCATCCCAACGCCCGCGAGAACCGCGGCTCTCGTGTCCAAGCGACCCGCTTCTCCGTCCTGGACCGCTCGCGCACCCGGGAGGGACACGACGGCCCCGAGTCCCTGCGTGACACCGTGGGGCTGGCGCAGGAACTCGAGCGGCTCGGCTACCACCGGATATGGGTCTCGGAACACCACGGCGTGCCGGGAGTCGCCGGTTCCGCGCCCACCGTGCTGGCCGCCGCGGTCGCCGCCGCGACGCGCACGATCCGGGTCGGCACGGGCGGAGTGATGCTGCCGAACCACCAACCCCTCGTCGTAGCCGAGCAGTTCGGCGTCCTCGAGTCCCTGTTCCCGGGACGTATCGACATGGGTCTGGGCCGCTCCGTGGGCTTCACCGACGGCGTACGGAAGGCACTGGGCCGGGACAAGGACGTCGCCGACGATTTCGCGGGGCAGCTCGAGGAGTTGCTGGGCTGGTTCCGCGGCACCTCTCCGACGGGAGTGCACGCGCGTCCGGCCGAGGGGCTGACCGTGCCGCCGTTCGTGCTGGCCATGGGCGAGGGCGCCACGATCGCCGCCCGCGCGGGCCTGCCGATGGTCATCGGCGACCTACGCGGTCGCGACAAGATGCGGCGCGGCATCGACCACTACCGCGCGACGTTCCGGCCCTCCGCCTGGGCGAGCGAGCCGTACGTCGTCATCTCCGGCACGATCGCGGTCGCGGACAGCCCCGAGGAGGCCCGCCGCCTGCTGCTCCCGGAGGCCTGGTCGATGGCGCACTCCCGCACCCGCGGCACGTTCCCGCCGCTGCCGCCCGCAGAGCGCGTCGAGGCACTGACGATGAGCGACAAGGAGCGCGGCTTCTACGAGTCCGGCCTCAGGGGTCACATCGCCGGCACCGAGGAGCAGGTCGCCCACGAACTGGAGACGGTGCTCAAGGAGACGGACGCGGACGAGGTCCTGGTCACGACCAGTACGTACGACCGCGACGCCCTCCTGGACTCGTACGAGAGACTGGCCCGGCTCGCGGGACTGGGCGGCGCGGGCCCGGCCTGAGCGATTCGCTGGAAGTCCGGTGCGTCACCCGCGGGTCCGTGGTGGCTGGTCGCTCCCCCATCGCGGCGGAACCGCGAATTGGCGCAGCCCCGTGCCCCTTTGGGGCGCTGCCCGAACCGCATCGGACGTCGCCGGCCTGCTTAGGACGCCGCTCCGTGATCCCCTTCCGAGTTCGCGCACGTCCGGTGCGTGGCAGCCGCCTGGGCGGCCTGGGCCAGGGTCCGCCGGTCGGGTGCGCTGTCCGGTGCGAGCAGCGGCTGTACGTGTACCTCGGCCACCAGACCGCGTGCCGACGCGACCCGCCACACCGAGGCGAGCAGCGAGTCGCTTCCGACGAACGCGGGTGCCGTGGTCGCCGCTCCCCCGTCGAGCCGGTAGTGCAGGCGCACCGGCTGGACGGGTGCGGCGGCGTCCAGTGCAGCCTGGAACGCGGCCCTGCGGAACGGCCCTTGGGCCCGGCCGCACCAGGTACTGCCTTCCGGGAAGACCACGACCGCGGCGCCGTCGCGCAGGGTGTCCGCGATCCGCGCGACCGTCGTCGGCAGCGCGCGCAGCCGGTCGCGCTCGATGAACAGGGCGCCGCTGCTCGCGGTCAGCGCGCCCGCCACGGGCCACTGCCGGATCTCGGCCTTGGCCAGCATCCGCCCGGGGCGGACGGCCGCGAGGAGCGGAATGTCCAGCCAGGAGATGTGGTTGGCGACCAGCAGCAGCCCGCCGGTGGGCGGGGCGGCTCCGGATGTCCGTACGCGTACGCCCACCGCGCGCACGATCGTCCGGCACCAGAGCCGGATGGCACGATCGCGCCGCGCACTCTCGAACCGTCCGACGACCGGGATCAGCACGATCCCGACGAGGAGCACACTCAGAACCACGATCAGCCGCAGCACGGCCCGCGGTACGGCGGCCAGGGACCCCATCGACTCCACGCAGGCATGCGGTGTACACGGGGCGCTGGGCAGCCAGGCACTGGCCGGGGCGGCGCCCGGCGCAGCGGGACGGTCCGCGACCTGCGTCCCGGCGGCACGGCGTACGCGGGGCCGGGGTACCGCCCGGCGCCCCGGGAGCGCGGCCGCGCCCGCGCCGGGGCTCGCGAGGGCCGCCGCGCCGCGCCGCGGGCGGAGCAGCACCGCGGTGCGCAGCGCACCCGTCACAGTCACCCGTGAGGCGTCCATCAGGCCGGGACGAGCGACAGGAAGTGCCGCAGATAGCGGGAGTTGACGCGGTGCATCGGCAGCAGCACGTACAGGTCGGCCACGCCGAAGTCGGGGTCGTGGGCGGGTTCCGCGCAGACCCAGGCGCCGAGGCGGAGGTAGCCGCGCAGGAGCGCGGGGAGTTCGGTGCGGGCCGGGCGCTGGATGCCCTCCGGGTTCCAGGGCAGCAGCGGGCGTACGCGGTACTCCTCGGGCGCCAGGTACTTCTCCCGTACGCGGTCCCAGGTGCCCGCGGCGAGCGTGCCGCCGTCGGCCAGCGGGATGGAGCAGCAGCCGGCGAGCCACTCGTGGCCGCCCTCGACCATGTAGCGCGCGATACCGGCCCAGATGAGGCCGATGACGGCGCCGTCCCGGTGGTCGGGGTGGACGCAGGAGCGGCCGACCTCGACGAGCCCGGAGCGGATCCCGGCGAGCGGCCCGAGGTCGAACTCGCTCTCCGAGTACAGCCGTCCGGCGATCGCGGCACGCTCCGGCGGCAGCAGCCGGTAGGTGCCGACGACCTGTCCGGTCACCGTGTCGCGGACGAGCAGGTGGTCGCAGTAGGCGTCGAAGGCGTCGATGTCGAGGCCCGGCTGCGGGGAGGACAGCAGGGCGCCCATCTCCCCGGCGAAGACGTCGTGGCGCAGCCGCTGCGCGGCCCGCACATCCGCCTCGTCGCGGGCCAGGGTGACGGTGTAGCGGGTGGGTGCGGTCGCCTGCGGCGGGCTGGCGAGCGTGGTTACGCCGGTCATGGCTGGCTCTCTCCTGGGGACGTTGGCCGGTGTGCGGCGGGAGGTGAGCGGAGCGGAAGGTGAGCAGACCGCTTGGGTACGGCGTGCACGTTCCTGTTCTCCCGACGCCGGCTGACCGGCGCGTAACCTACGCAGAGAGGTGGGATGTGGGCTTGTTGAATGCCCGGGTGCGGCGGCCCTGACAAAGCTTGGCGGGGCCGGAGAGCACCACTCCCGGCCCCGCCCGTCCGCACCTGTACGGCGAACGTTCATACGCGCCCCGTAGGGGCGCGGGGGTGTGCCAATTTGCGGCTCCGCCGCGATGGGGGCCCCCGCTCGAGCGAATTCGAGAGTGGGGGAGCGACCAGCCACACCGGACCCGCAGCCCGAAGACGGCAATTCCCCCTACGGCGCTACCGCTTGGCGGCCTTGCGAGTAGCCCGCAGCCACTCCTTGTTCATGCTCGTGATGGAAACCAGCGGAATCCCCTTCGGGCACGCGGTGGCGCACTCACCAGCCAACGTGCACCCACCGAACCCTTCCTCATCCATCTGCTCAACCATGTCGAGCACCCGCGTCTCGCGCTCCGGCGCCCCCTGCGGCAAAACGTTCAGGTGGTTCACCTTGGCCGAAGTGAACAGCATCGCGGCCCCGTTGGGGCAGGCAGCCACACACGCCCCGCAGCCGATGCACTCCGCGTGCTCGAACGCGAAGTCCGCGTCCGGCTTCGGTACGGGCGTGGCGTGGGCCTCGGGCGCGGCGCCGGTCGGAGCGGTGATGTAGCCGCCGGCCTGGATGATCCGGTCGAAGGCGCTCCGGTCGACCACGAGGTCCTTCACCACCGGGAAGGCGGAGGCCCGCCACGGCTCGATGTCGATCGTGTCGCCGTCCTTGAAGGACCGCATGTGCAACTGACAAGTGGTCGTACGCTCCGGACCGTGCGCGTCGCCGTTGATGACGAGCGAGCAGGCGCCGCAGATGCCCTCCCGGCAGTCGTGGTCGAAGGCCACGGGGTCCTCGCCGCGCAGGATGAGCTCCTCGTTGAGGGTGTCGAGCATCTCCAGGAAGGACATGTCGGGCGAGATGTCGTCCACTTCGTACGTGGACATCGCTCCGTCGGCGTCGGCGTTCCGCTGCCGCCAGACGCGCAGGGTGAGCTTCATGCGTAGCTCCGCTGAGTGGGGTGGACGTACTCGAAGACCAGGTCTTCCTTGTGCAGGACGGGCGCTTGGCCGGTCTCGGTGAACTCCCAGGCCGCCGCGTACGAGAACTCCTCGTCCCGGCGCTCCGCCTCACCGTCCGGGGTCTGGGACTCCTCCCGGAAGTGGCCGCCGCAGGACTCGCCGCGGTGCAGCGCGTCGAGGCACATCAGCTCGGCGAGTTCCAGGTAGTCGGCGATGCGGTTCGCCTTCTCCAGCGACTGGTTGAACTCCTCGCCGGTGCCGGGAACCTTGATGCGCCGCCAGAACTCCTCACGGATCTGCGGGATACGCTCCAGCGCCTTGCGCAGCCCCGTCTCCGTACGGGCCATTCCGCAGAACTCCCACATCAGCTCGCCGAGTTCACGGTGGAAGGAGTCGGGGGTGCGGTCGCCGTCGACGGCGAGGAGCAGGCTCAGCCGGTCCTCGGTATCGGCCAGCACCTCCTGGACGACGGGGTGTTCGGCCGAGACCTGCTCGTGGTGCGGGTTACGGGCGAGGTAGTCGTTGATCGTCGACGGCAGGACGAAGTAGCCGTCGGCCAGTCCCTGCATCAGCGCCGAGGCGCCGAGCCGGTTCGCCCCGTGGTCGGAGAAGTTGGCCTCGCCGATCGCGAACAGGCCGGGGATGGTGGTCTGCAGGTCGTAGTCGACCCACAGCCCGCCCATCGTGTAGTGCACGGCGGGATAGATCCGCATCGGCACCTCGTACGGATCCTCGTCGGTGATCCGCTGGTACATGTCGAAGAGGTTGCCGTACTTGGCCTCGACGGCCTTGCGGCCCATGCGTTTGATCGCGTCGGCGAAGTCCAGGTAGACGCCCTCCCGTCTCCCACCACCGCCCTCAACCGAGGAGCCTTCGGCTCCGCCCCTCTGGTTCTGGCCGCCGGGGCCCACTCCCCTGCCCTCGTCGCAGACGTTCTTGGCCGCCCGGGAGGCGATGTCACGGGGCACGAGGTTGCCGAAGGACGGGTAGATGCGCTCCAGGTAGTAGTCGCGCTCGTCCTCGGGGATCTCGTTCGCGGGCCGCTGGTCGCCCTGCGCCTTCGGCACCCAGATCCGGCCGTCGTTGCGCAGCGACTCGCTCATCAGCGTGAGCTTCGACTGGTGTTCGCCGGTGCGCGGAATGCACGTGGGGTGGATCTGTGTGAAGCAGGGGTTCGCGAAGTACGCTCCGCGCCGGTGCGCCCGCCAGATGGCGGTGGCGTTGGAGTTCATGGCGTTCGTCGACAGATAGAAGACGTTGCCGTAACCGCCGCTCGCCAGGACGACGGCGTCCGCGAAGTAGGTGTCGATACGGCCCGTGATCAGGTCACGCGCCACGATGCCGCGCGCCCGGCCGTCGACGACGATCAGGTCGAGCATCTCGGTCCGCGGATGCATCTCGATGTTGCCGGCGGCGATCTGCCGCGACAGCGCCTGATACGCGCCGAGCAGCAGCTGCTGGCCCGTCTGCCCGCGGGCGTAGAAGGTCCGGGACACCTGTACGCCGCCGAAGGACCGGGTGTCGAGGAGGCCGCCGTACTCGCGGGCGAAGGGCACACCCTGCGCCACGCACTGGTCGATGATCTCCACCGAGATCTGCGCCAGGCGGTGGACGTTGGACTCGCGGGCCCTGAAGTCGCCGCCCTTGACGGTGTCGTAGAACAGCCGGTGGATCGAGTCGCCGTCGTTGCGGTAGTTCTTCGCGGCGTTGATGCCGCCCTGCGCGGCGATCGAGTGGGCGCGGCGCGGGGAGTCCTGGTAGCAGAACTGCACGACGTGGTAGCCCTGTTCGGCCAGCGTGGCACCCGCGGAGCCGCCCGCGAGGCCGGTGCCGACGACGATCACCGTGTGCTTGCGACGGTTGGCGGGGTTGACCAGCTTGGCCTCGAAACGGCGGGTGTCCCAGCGCTCGTTGACGGGTCCGGACGGGGCCTTGGTGTCGACGACCGGCTCCCCGGTCGCGTAGTCGGCGTACTCAGCGGTCATGTCAGCTCACCACTCCGGTCATCACGCCCACGGGTACGGATACGAAGCCCACCGTCAGCACCAGCGCGAGCACGCTGGCGATGGTCTTGAAGGCACGGTCGCGGGTGCGGCTGCCGACGCCGAGGGTCTGCGCCGCGCTCCAGAAGCCGTGCCGGATGTGCAGGCCGAGCGCGAGCACCGCGACGATGTAGATGACGTTGCCGTACCAGGTGGAGAAGGTGTCGATCACGTTCTGGTACGGGTGTCCGGCCTCGAAGCCGCCCGGGTGCACGGTGCCGGTCGTCAGGTCGAGGATGTGCCAGACGATGAACAGGCCGAGGATGATCCCGCCCCAGCGCATCGTCCGTGTCGCGTAGCTGGCCCGCGGCTTCTTGTGCACGTACTTGGTGGGCCGCGCCTTGATGTCACGGCGGCTCAGCTGGTACGCGGAGACAGCGTGCGCGACGACGGCGGCGACCAGGACGACGCGGATGATCCACAGCGCCCACTCGTAGTGCAGGAAGGGTTCGCCGAGGGTACGCAGGGCGTGCGCGTACTCGTTGAACTCGTCGGAGCCGAAGAAGATCTTCAGGTTGCCCAGCATATGGACGACCAGGTACGCCAGCATGATCAGACCGCTCACGGCCATGACCGTCTTCTTGCCGACGGAGGAGTCCCACATCGTGCGGGTCATGGACGGTTTTCGGTCCGTCCGCGTTAGCAGCGCCATGGCACGCACGCTAGGACCAGAGGTCCCGATCGGTCCAAGACATGGTCTGGCTGGTTTCAATAGCCAAGGCCTATGGTGGCGGAATGCAGTTCCAGCAGCTTCAGTACTACGTGGCCGTCGCCGAGACCCGGCACTTCACCCGGGCCGCGGACCTCGTCCATGTCGCGCAGCCGTCCCTCTCCCAGCAGATCAAGGCGCTGGAACGGGAGTTGGGGGCGGATCTGTTCCTGCGCGCACGCGGCAACATCACGCTCACGGACGCCGGCGAGGCACTGCTTCCGCTGGCCCGCCGCATCCTGGCCGACGCGGAGACGGCCCGGCACGAGGTAGGGGAACTGGTTCAGCTGCGCAGCGGGCGGGTGCGGCTGGGTGCGACTCCGAGCGTGTGCACCGGGCTGCTGCCCGATGTGCTGCGCACCTTCCACGACCGGTATCCCGGCATCCGGCTGCTGATCGAGGAGGGCGGCTCGCATGATCTCGTACGAGAACTCGCTCGCGGGGCGCTCGATCTCGCCCTCGTCGTGCTGCCGCTGCCTTCGCCGTCGCCCGCGCTGACCACCGTCGAGGTGCTGCGGGAGGACCTGGTGGTGGTGTCGTCCCCGGACGCACCGGCTCCGGGGCGGGGTCGTACGGTGCGGATTTCCGACCTGGAGGGTGAGCGGCTGGTCATGTTCCGGTACGGGTACGACCTGCGGGAGCTGACCGTCGCCGCGTGTCGCTCCGCTGGGTTTGAGCCGGACTTCGCGGTGGAGGGTGGGGAGATGGACGCCGTGCTGGGTTTCGTGCGGGCCGGGCTCGGCGTCGCCGTGGTGCCGCGCGTGGTGGCCACGCGGTCCGGGCGCGGGCTGAGGGTGACGCCCCTGGCCCCGCCGGGGCTGCACCGGACGATCGCGCTGGCGCACCGCAGCGATGTGGCTCCGCCTCGGGCAGCTCGGGAGCTTCAGCGGATGCTGCTTGAACGTTGACCTTTCGCGGGTCGTGCCGTCCCCTGGAGCGCCGTAGCGCTTGAATCGCCGTTCGGGATTGCGGGTCCGTTGTGGCTGGTCGCGCAGTTCCCCGCGCCCCTGATGGGGCGCCCCCGGAACCCCGCGGCTTCACGGAAACCGCCAGCCCGTCGCGCCCACGCGGCGGAGCCGCACCGGTTCTACCGAACCCTCAGCCCGTCGCGTCCACCAACGCCAGTTCGTGCAGGCGCTCCGGCGGACCCGGGCGGGCGTAGTACCACCCCTGGGCCGTGTCGCAGCCCAATAGCCGCAACTGCTCGGCCTGCGCACCCGTTTCCACTCCCTCTACCGTGACCGTGAGGTCGAGGCTGTGGGCCAGGGAGACGATTCCGTCGACGATCTTCAGGTCTACCGGGTCCGCCGGGAACTGTTGCATGCTCTGAGTGAAGGAGCGGTCCAGTTTGAGGATGCTGACCGGGAGGCGGCGGAGGTTGGCCAGGTTGGAGTAGCCGGTGCCGAAGTCGTCGAGGGCGATGTCCACGCCCATCTCGGCCAGGCGGCGCAGTGGCTTGAGGAGGTCGTCGTCGGCGCCGATCAGGGCGGACTCGGTGACTTCCAGGCAGAGGGAGTTCGGTTCGAGACCGGCGCGCTCCAGGATGTCGACCGTGTCGGCGACCAGGCCGGGGTGGGTCAGCTGGCAGGGCGAGAGGTTCACGTTGATGCGGAACGGGCCCGCCTGTTCGCCGTGACGTTCCTGCCAGTCGCGGGCCTGGCGGACCGACTGTTCCAGCACCCAGCGGCCGAGCGGGACGATGAGGCCGGTGTGCTCGGCGAGCGGGATGAACTTGTCGGGGCCGAGCACGCCGTGCTGGGGGTGCAGCCAGCGGACGAGGGCCTCGGCGCCTCGTACGCTGTCGTCGCCGAGGTGCACGAGCGGCTGGTACTCGATGAAGAACTCGCCCCGGTCCAGGGCCGCGGGCAGTGCCGTGGTGAGTCCGTGGCGGGTGATGGCGCGGGCGTCGGCCTCGGGGTCGGCGAGCTCGTAGCGGTTGCCGCCCGCCGACTTGGCGCGGTACATCGTGATGTCGGCGCTACGTAGCACCTCCGCCGGGCCGCGTTCGCCGGCCGGACCCTCGACGATGCCGATACTGCCGCGGACGGTCAGTTCCCGGCCGTCGATACGAACCGGGGTGACGAGGGCGTTCATGATGCGGTCGGCGAGCGCGTCGACCTCGGTCTGGGTGTCGGGCCCGGTGGTCAGCGCCACGAACTCGTCGCCGCCGAGCCTGGCGACCATCTCGCCGGGCGCGGTCGCGCAGGACTGCAGCCGGTCGGCGACCTCGACGAGCAGCCGGTCGCCGGCGGCGTGCCCGAGGCTGTCGTTGATGGTCTTGAAGCCGTCGATGTCGAGATAGCAGAGCCCGAAACGCATGCCCTCGCCCGCGGACAGCGCCTTCTCGAGCCGCTCGAAGAACAGCGTGCGGTTGGGCAGTCCGGTGAGGGCGTCATGGGTCGCCTCGTACCGCAGCCGGAGGTTGAGCAGCCGGCGTTCGGTGGTGTCCTCCATGAGGGCGAGCTGGTACTGGGGCTCCCCGTCGGCGTCACGCAGCAGAGAGACCGTCAGATTGGTCCACAGAACCGTTCCGTCAGGCCGGTAGAACGCCTTCTCCACGTGGTAGTGCTCACGGTCGCCGCGCACCAACTCCTCGTACAGACGCCAGACTTGAGGAGCGTCGTCGGGGTGCGTCCAGTCGACCACGTTACGGCCGCGCATCCCTTCCTCGGTGCCGCCGAACATCCGCAGCAGGGCCTTGTTCACCTGGACGATGTTGCCGTCGAGGTCCGCGATGCCGATGCCGATGGCCGCGCCCTCGAACACCGCACGAAGCCGCGCCTCGGTCGCGTGCAGCGCCTGGGCGACCACTCCCTGGGCCTGGAGGGCCGCTCGCGCGATGGCTTCCTGTTCGGCCAGCGTCCGCTCCCGCAGCGCCTCGGCGAACCCGGCGGCCATGGCGTGCTGCAACCGTGCCGAGCGGCTGCGCAGGTCCTCCTTCGGGCCGTCCCCGCCGCAGTAGAGCACCAGGTAGGCGTCCACGCAGTCGAGTGCGCGGCTGAGCGCCTCCGGCTCGGTGCAGTGGGCGTCGATCAGCGCGGCGCCGACCGCCCGGGCCTCGGCCGCGTCGAACGTCCTGGCTCGCAGCGCCTCGCTCAACCGCCGGGCGAGCGGCAGCAGTTCCTGCTCCAGCTCGGGGCGGGTCAGCGATGTCGCCGTGTGCGGGAAGACCGCCCGGCTCCAGATAGTCGCGAATCTGCGGAGTCTGTCCTCCGGCCCGTCCGGCTCCGGGGTCACGCCGTGCGCCCCACGCCGGCGAACCCGGAAAAGGCATACGGATCCTCGTCCTCGAGTGCCGTGTCGGGCCGCCATTCCGGCATCGGCACCAGTCCGGGTTCCACCATGTCGTACCCCTCGAAGAACCGCGCGATCTCGTCGCGCGAGCGCATGATCAGCGGATTGCGAATGTTCTTGTAGACGTCGACCGTCCCTTCGGCCCGCTCTGGGGGAAGCGGGATGCCCTCGAAGGAGGCGTGCGTGACGACGAGCAGGCTGCCCGGCGCGAGCGCGTCGCGCAGCTGTGCCACCGCCTCGTACGGGTCGTCCTCGTCCTCCACGAAGTGAAGTATGGCAACGAGGAGAAGCGCTACTGGCCGATTCTGGTCGATCAGACGCTCAAACTGAGAACTCGCCAGGATCTCCTGGGGCTTGCGCAGATCAGCGGCGACGACGCCCGCGTCCTCGTTGCCCTCCAGTACGGCTTCGCTGTGCGCGACGGCGACCGGGTCGTTGTCGACGTACAGGACACGCGTTCCGGGACGGGCGCTCTGGGCCACCTCGTGGACGTTGCCGAAGGTGGGGATGCCGGAGCCGATGTCCAGGAACTGGGTGATGCCCTCGTCCACCGCGAAACGGACGGCCCGGCGCAGGAAGGCCCGGTTCGCCTGCATGATCTTCGGAAGTCCCGGCATGAACTCCATCGCCTTACGGGCGGCTTGCCGGTCGACGTCGAAATTGTGCGATCCGCCCAGGTAGTAGTCGTAGATGCGGCTCACGCTGGGCACCGAGATGTCGATGCCACGCGGGGCCCAGGCGGGACGCTCCATGTGTCTCTCCAGGCGTAGGCGATCCGGTGTTCGAGCTGAGGCTACTGATCGCCCGCCAACGGGGCGAGCGGAAACGGAAATTGACCATCCGTTCCCGGTCACTGCCTGGGGCACATGCGGATGTGATGTCGCACAAAATCGTTCCGAAACCCTGAGAGCGGCGAAAAACGGCCAACCCCCTCCGTGCGGTGCGGAGGGGGTGGACCGGGGGTTGAGCGGTTGCTCAAGTTCCTTGCGGCGTGTCAGTTGTCTGCTTCCTGGCGACCACTCCCTTCCGTGGATCGAGTGCTGTGTGGTCTGTCGTGCTCGGTTGCCGGCTGCCGCTGTCTACTTCTTCTTGATCGCGCTGCCGTCGGGGGCCATGGCGTACCAAGTGCCGCCCACGCCCTGGCCGTTGGTGTCGCCGGGCTTCTTGTCGCCCGCGAAGGTGTACATCGGCCAGCAGTCGATGCTCTGCTGCTTGATTCCGTCCGGACGGTTCAGGACGACGTAGCCACGGCGGCCGTCGACCTTGTTGTCGATGCCCTTGGTGTCGGCGGCGTCGACCGGCTCGACGGCGGGCCACTTCGCCAGGCACTCACCGACGCAGTTCGACTTCATCGGCCACGGGACGTCCTTCTCGAAGCGGTAGACCGTCATACCGTTCTTGTCGACGACGACCTCGCCGAGCTCGGGGTCCTCGCGGGTCGAGAGACCCGGCAGGTCACCGGCCTCCGCCCCGGCTCCGGCCTCGGCTTCATCACCGGCTCCGGCCTCCGCGGCGTCGGCCGCCGCCTTCTTGCCGCTGGGCGCCGACGCGTACCAAGTGCCCTGCACACCCTGGCCCTTGGTGTCACCGGCCTTGGTGTCCTTCGCGTACCGGTAGAGCGGCCAGCCGTCCAGAGTGAGCTGCTTCGTACCGTCGGCCCGGGTGACCTCACCGAGCAGCGTCTTGTCCATGCCCGCCGCAGCGGTGGCGTCCGAGGCCGGGACCGGGGGCCAGGCCGTGGCGCAGTCGCCGTCACAGTTCGACTTCGGCGGCGAAGCGGTGTCCTTGTCGAAGCGGTAGAGCGTCATACCGGCGCTGTCCGTGACCACTTCGCCGAGGGCCTTGTTCTTCTTCACGGCAAGCTGGCCGGCGGTCTGCGCCTGCGCACCGGCACCGGCCTGGTCCGCACCCGGGGTGGGCGTGCTCGTACCGGCCCCGTAGTCATTGCCAACCCCGTTGGCGGCGGGGGCCGCCCCCACGTTCTGGCTTCCCGTGTCAGGAGTGTCCGAGCCGCACGCAGTCGTCAGCGCCAGGGCCGCAGCGACCGCTACGAGGGAGGCGCTCCGCCAGGAGGTCTTCATGTTGGGTAACTCCCCGCTAATCACTCAGATGTTGCGGCGCACCACCGCGCCGCGTATGGCCCTAGGTACGGGTGAGAACATGGAGAGCGTTCAACCGCCTTACAAATTTCTTTCAGTGACGCCTGTGCACCGTGAGACGACGCCTGTGCACCGTGCGCGGACGCCTGCGCACCCTGCGCCACATGTGACTCGCCGGTAGCCCGTCGGCCCCGAAATGGCTTGTTCTCGCCGCTCTCCCCCCGTCGCCACGGCGTCCGGTGCCCCATTCGGGCCACTGCGATCGCGCGCGCGTGCGGATCTTTTTAGCGTTTCGACCATCGAGGTGCATGTACGGCGCAAGCGGAAGAGGTCCGCGGCTGCTCCTCGGGACCCGGAGGATTCACCATGCGCGCGATACGCCTCGCTTCGGTCGCACTGCTGGGCGCCGGCGCCCTGGCCCTGGCCGCACCGGCGGCCGTCGCCGCTCAGAGCGGCGAACGCGGGACCCACTCTTTCGGTTTCAAGGTGTCACCCACGACCGTCGCCGCGGGCGACGACGTCACGCTGGACGTGTGGGGCTGCGAGACCGAGGTCAAGGTGTTCTCGGCTGCCTTCGACCCCATGGTGATCCCCAAGGGAGAGAACTCGGCCACGGCCACCGTCGGCTGGGACGCCGAGCCCGGCGTGCAAGAGGTGACCTTCCAGTGCGGGAAGGACTACGGCACCAAGGACCTCACCGTCGAGGCCGAGGAGCCGGTCCGGGACGAGTCGCGCACGTACGCCGACAAGGGCGTCAAGGCCGGCGCCGGTGGCACCTTCGCCGGCTTCGACGTCGGCGATATCGGCCTCGGCCTCGCACTCGTCGCGGGCTCGGTCGGCGCGGCGTACCACTGGTCGCATCGCCGCACCGCCGACGAGGACAGCAACTGCCCCGGACACAACTGGCGTTGACCTTCCAGCGCTTCGCCCCGGACCGTACGTACGGTCCGGGGCGAAGCGCTGGAAGGCGTGAGGCGCGTACTCCGTCAGGCCTGGTTCTCGGAGCGGCGGCGCATCCAGAACACCGCGCCGCCGACGAGCGCGAGGCCCATCAGGCCGCCGCCGATCGCCATGTCGGTGGGCGTGGCCCCACTGGAGCTGCTGCCGCCGATACCGCCCTGGGCGCCACCGATGACGGTGAACGCGTTGTCCTTGGTGAGCGTCTTTCCGTCGCAGTCGACCGTGATGTGGTGGGGACCGCGCCTGGCGTCCCGGTGGACGGTCGCAACCCCCTTGGCCGTGTCGCTGCTGTGGTGGATCGGCCTGAGTTCCGTCCTCGGGAACGCGTCCGACGTCATGTGGCCGCCCTTGGGGCACCCGTTGACTGTGACCGTCAATTGCCCACCCGGGGCGATGACGCTGGGCATGGCGACGATGTTGCTCGGGTGGTGAAAGCCGTCCCTGGCCGTGGCCGTGGGGGCGGCGAGCCCGAGGGTGAGGAGGGCTGTCGCTGAGACCGCCAGGGCACGAGTGGTACGCATGTGATCCTCCGCGGAAGGCGCCCCGGGAACCGTCCCCAGGTCGAATCGGCGAGAAAACGCCTCCCAGACGAACCCTCAGATGTCGTGTTCGGGTGCGCATTTCGAGAATGGTCCGTCCTGGTGAGGGGATACGCCGCGGATAGGGTTCGCATTCTGATATTGCCGCAGGTCACGGACCGTCAGAAATTTCTGGACGGTGGAGACCCGGATGGGGCACGGGCCCCGGAACGGCCACCCGTTCGCGCGTCTCCCGTCGCCTGCCGGGAGCCTTGGACTTAGCGTTCTCGTATGCGCGAGTGACGCGGCGACGGCCGCGTCGAGAGGGGTTTGCGAATGTCTGCGTCAAAGCTGGCCGAAGAGGAGGAGCGGCAGAGGAAGCGCGCTCCCTGGGGCGTGCTGGCACTTGTTCTGCTGACCGGTCTCGCGCTCATTCGCAATGGCTCGGGGGAATTCGACGTGGGTCCTCCGCAGCCCGCGACGGCGGCAGCCGCGAAGAGCCGGCCCCCCTCCATCGCCCGCTCGAACGGACCGGCCCCCCTCCCGTTCTCCGTGGCCGACCGCATCAGCATCCCCGCGATCCAGGTCGACGCCCCCGTCATGCCGGTGGGCCTCGACGTGGAGGGCTGGGTGGACGCGCCCCCGCCCGAGGACCCGAATCTCGCGGGCTGGTTCACCGGCGCCGTCTCGCCCGGCGAAAAGGGCACGGCCGTGATGGTCGGCCATGTGGACAACAAGCAGGGTCCCGCCGTCTTTTACGGTCTCGGGGCCCTCAAACCGGGACATCGCGTAGAGGTCAAGCGCAAGGACGGGAAGCTCGCCGTTTTCGACATCTACGGAGTCGACGTGTTCGACAAGAACAACTTCCCCGGCGACCGCGTCTACGGCGACACCGGAGTTCCCGAATTGCGCGTCATCACCTGCGGAGGCGGCTTCTCCCCGCAGAACGGCTACGACGGGAACGTCGTCGTGTTTGCCCGTCTGGTCGAGGTTCGCTGAGCGTTACCCGGGCAGGACGGGCGAAATCCCTGTGGAGAATTCCACTGGCCGGCTCATTGAATCCGCGGATTCTCCTCCGAATCCGCGGATTCACGCATGCTCAGATCCTCATCGGGTCACGTGAACTGCCGCCGGGGCACCGTGAGGTGATAGCCCGAGTCCAGCAGTCGCGGCAGATAGTCGCGCAAGGCCCGGACGCTCTGTGAACGGTCGCCGCCCGCGTCGTGCGCGAGGACCACGACACCCGGGGCCGCGCCCTTCATGACCCGGCGCTCGATGGTGCGGGCACCGGGTTCCTTCCAGTCGAGGGTGTCGACGGTCCAGCCCAGCGGTTCCATGCCGAGTTCGGCGCCGAACTCGAAGACGGCCCGGTTCCAGGCCCCGTACGGTGCGCGGAACCAGCCGGGCCGTTCCCCGTACGTCTTCTCGATGATCTCGCTGGTGCGTTCCATCTCGGAGCGGATCGCGGACCGGCTCAGCCGGGTCAGCAGCGGGTGGGACCAGGTGTGGTTGCCGACGATGTGTCCCTCGTAGGCCATCTTCCGGAGCATGTCCCTGTTCTCGGCGCTCTCGGCGACCATCGCGCCGCACACGAAGAACATCGCACGGACGTCGTGGGTCTTGAGGGTACGCAGGACAGCGGGGGTGTAGCGGGGGTCGGGGCCGTCGTCGAAGGTCAGCACCATGGTGGGGCCGCGTCCGACGATACGCAGGAACGGTTCATGCCGTACGAGGGTCCGTGCCGCCGTGCCGCGTACGGGGCCGTATCCGGCGATGGGCCGGAGCCGGTAGGCGGAGGGCCGCAGGGCTCCGGTCTGTGGGGCGCCCGCGGCGGGGGTAGCGGCGGGTCCACCCGGGGGCGGGGCTGGATCCGCGGCAAGGAGGCGAGCCGTACCGGCCGCTCCCGCCGCCCCCAGGACGGCGGCGCTCCCGACGAGCAACGCCTTGCGCCGAGAGAGCATTTGATCCTTATTCATGATTAATCAGTCACCCGGCCGTCGCCCAGAACCGCACACAGACACCGGTACGGCCGCACGAAAACACCCGTTGGGATCACTTTGGCAAGGCACACGAGCGCAAACGGTAGCGTCTCTTCACGCACCGTCAGTGCATGTGCTCGGCCGGTTCCCCGAGCGTGGCGGGACCTGCGCCCTCCGATAGCCTCGGCGCCGTGACGGAACAGCAATCACCAGGGCACTCGGGGTTCGAGCGGGGCACGGACGGGCCGAAGGTCATCGTGGCCGGCGTGGACGGTTCCGACTCCTCGTTGCGCGCCGTGGCCTACGCAGCCGGTCTGGCCCGGCGGCAGCGGGCGCTGCTCGCCGTGGTGTACGTCCAGCCGGTGCTGGCGGCGGGCATCGCCGCCGGAGCCCCGGTCGCCGACACGACCGACGAGATCGCCAAGGGACTCGTCCGGGACATGCGCGAGGCGACCGAGCAGGTCAAGGACATATTCGACATCCGCTGGGAGTTCCACACCTTCCGCGGCGACGCGTACAACGGCCTGGTGACCGCTGCGGACCAGCTCAAGGCGGACGCCGTCGTGGTGGGGGCGTCCGAGCAGTCGGGGCACCGCTTCATCGGCTCGGTGGCCGTCCGCCTCGTGAAGGCCGGTAGATGGCCTGTGACGGTTGTGCCGTAACCGACGCGTAGCCCCTTCCGTCACCGCCGCCCCAGGTTCATCCTGAACCTGCCAAAAGCCGTTTACCATCTGCGAAGAGGTGAGGCGCATGGCCGGGCTCAGAATGGGCGAGGGAATTCTCCGTCGCAAACCCATCGAACGTATCGAGGAGACGGAGGCCGGCGAGGGCGCTCGCCTCGATCGCTCGCTCGGCCTGTGGCAACTGACCGCGATCGGCGTCGGCGGCATCATCGGTGCGGGCATCTTCACGCTCGCCGGCACGGTGCGAACGGGACGGCCGGGCCCGCGGTCCTCGTGTCCTTCCTCATCGCGGGCGTCGCAAGCGCCGCGGCGGCGCTGTCCTACGCGGAGTTCGCGGGCCTCATCCCGAAGGCGGGCTCGGCCTACACGTACGGCTACGCGGTGCTCGGCGAGTTCGCGGGCTGGTTCATCGGCTGGGACCTGCTCCTCGAGTACACGGCGATCGTCGCGGTGGTCGCGATCGGAATCTCCGGGTACTTCAGCTTCCTGGTCGGCGAGATGGGCGCCGATCTGCCCAACTGGATGCTGGGCGCACCCGGCACCGGCGACGGGCACAAGGTCGACCTCTTCGCGGCCGTGCTGTGCCTGCTCATCGCCTATCTGCTGACTCTCGGCATCAAGAACGCGGCCCGCTTCGAGATGATCGTCGTCATCCTCAAGGTCCTGGTCGTGCTCCTGGTGATCGGCGTCGGTGTCTTCCACATCGACACGGCGAACTACAACCCGTTCTTCCCGTACGGGGTCGGCGGGGCGTTCACGGGCGCGGCGACGGTCTTCTTCGCGGTAGGCCGGGCCTACTTCCCCATGACGAGCCCGTCCTCGGCCGCACCCCGGCTGAGGACGACCTGGCGGATCCGGTCGCGTACGGCGCTCTGGTCCTGCCTCTCGTTCAGGTTCACGACGCGATGGGTGCCGGTGTCGAACCACTGCGGTACGAACTCGGCCTTCTCGACCTTCCACCGGCCGCCGGGTTCGGCGGGCGGGGCGAAGGTGAAGCGGCCGATGGTGCTCTCGTTGCCGCGCGGGTCGTGGGCGCCACTGTGGTTGACCATCGCTCCGGCGATCTGGTCGCCCATGCCGTAGACGACCCACGTGCCGTTGACCTTCTCGTAGGCCTGCGGGACATGGGCGTGGGTGCCGAGGATCAGGTCGATGGCGGGGCGGCCGTCCGTGCGGGCTTCGGTGAGCTCGTGGCTCAGCCGCAGTTGCTGTGCGTCGGGGGCGTCCTGCCATTCGCTGCCCCAGTGCAGGGAGAGGACAACGACGTCGGCGCCCGCCTTACGGGCGGCGCGGGCGTCCGCGAGGATCCGGTCACGGTCGATCAGGTTCACCGACCAGGGCCTGCCTTCGGGCAGCGGGATGCCGTTCGTGCCGTACGTGTACGCGAGGTGGGCGACCTTCGCGGGGCCCGCCCGCAGGAGTGTGGGTGTGCGTGCCTCTTCGGCGGTGCGGGCGGATCCGGCGTGCCGTACGCCCGCCCGGTCGAGTGCGTCGAGCGTGCGATGGATGCCGGCGGCGCCGTCGTCGAGGGTGTGGTTCGAGGCGGTCGAGCAGGCGTCGTAGCCGGTGGCGGCGAGGCCCGCGGCCACCTCGGGCGGCGATCTGAAGAGGGGGTAGCCGGAGTAGTCGCCGTCCGCGCCGTACACCGTCTCCATGTGGCAGATCGCCAGGTCGGCCCGGGCCACGACGGGTTGGACGCCCGCGAGCATGGGCCGGAAGTCGTAGCCGCTGCCGCCCGCGTCCGCGTTCGCCTGGCGGATGACCGAGCTGTGCGGCAGGACGTCGCCGGAGGCGACGAGCGTGAAGCGGGCGTCCCTGCCCTGCGGCGCGGGATCTCCGGTCCGCGCGGGCGGCTCCGGGTTCAGCTTCCCTTCCTGGCAGCCGACGGCTGCGGTGAGAAGCAGGACCGTCAGGGCCAGTGTCGTGCGTCTCCTGCGTGCGCTCTTCAAGTCGGCTCCCAGGTGGTCGTATTTGATGAATAATCGCTACGAATCCACGCAGAAGTGACACAGGGATCAAGAAGCCATTCCGGCCAGGTCGCTGAAACGGCCCCCGCGAGCGAGCCGTTCCGGCCAGCCGCAGGGCTCGGGAGCCGGCCACCGGCCGTCCCCGATCGACCGTTCATCGCACCGTTCGTCGACAGCTTCGACCGTCCGCCGACGATCCGCGTCCATGGCCTGTCCCGGCGGAGCGACCTGCGCTGACATACGGCCATGACGGCCGCCACGACCATCACGAGCACGACGACCGCCGAGCACGAGCTGGCCGAGTTGCAGCGGGAGCACGGCGCACCGCTCTTCGCCCTGTTGCTGAGGCTCTCGGACGGAGACCGGCAGCGCGCCGAGGACCTGGTGCAGGAAACACTCGTACGCGCCTGGCAGCACCCCGAAGCGCTGCGGGCCGACAACTTCGAATCCGTACGGCCCTGGCTGCTGACCGTCGGGCGGCGGCTCGCCATCGACGCGCGCCGGGCCCGTCAGGCGCGGCCCGCCGAAGTCGGGGACGCCGTACTGGAGAGCGCGCGGGTTTGCGCCGATCACGCGGAAAGGTCAGCGGCCACGCTCGATGTGCGGGAGGCTGTGAAGACACTCACTCCCGAGCACCGGGAAGTTCTGGTGCAGGTGTATTTCCGCGGTGCGAGTGTTGCGGAAGCCGCCGCGGAGCTCGGCATCCCGCCCGGTACCGTGAAGTCGCGCGCGTACTACGCGCTGCGCGCCCTGCGCCGGGTACTTCCGGGATACGCGCCCGACCTGCGGTGAAACCAACGGTCGAGTCAAACCTCCGTAAAGCGCCTTGCCGAGACCCTCTGTTGAGTAATCGGCTGTCCTCATCCGTGTTCCGGAATGGGGCCCGGGGTCGGGCAACGCGCACGTACCGGAGGAAGGCAGGAAAGGATGCTGCACAGAGGCCACGAGAGCACGGACGGCACCGGCGGCGGTGAACTCGTCGTTCCCATGGCGTGGTTGTACGCCGAGTACATCGCCGACGAGCTGTTGCGTACCGGGGACCTGATGCCGCCGACGTCATTCGAGTTCCGCGCCGGACGCGATGCGCTGGCGCTGACCATCTTCCTGTCGGACACGAGCGGTGAGCTCTCCGGCATCCGTGTCGTCTCGCAGATGGAGACCTGGCTTTCGCTGACGGCGTACGACCAGCCGTGGCAGGACTGGGTGTGCGAGCGGCTCGCGGCGCAGGCGGCCGAGGCGGTCGAATCGGGCGGCCCCGCGCCGGACCTGGAGCTGGCGACGGCGGCCTGGCGCTGGCTGGAGGAGACCGAGCTCCTCGCGCCGGACCTGGACGCGGTGCCGGGCGGAGGCCCGGTGATCGGCGAGGACGACGGCCCGAAGGTGTGGACGCCGGCCTGGCGGCTCGGCCTGCCGCTGGGGCACCTCGCGATCCACCTCTTCTGATCCGTGATCTTTCCGTACTCCGAACTTTTCTGATCCGCGACTTTTTTTGGTTCCGGACCAATCCGCGGGCGCGACGGCTCCGAATCTCCTGGTTGGTTTCCTGCGGGGCTTGAGTGATTCTTCGTTCTCGTGCGTACCGATGGGCAAGCAGCTACTTAGCTCTCACCATCGCCACGAGGATGAGGTATGAGGTCCCTGGAACGCCATCGCGACGTCGGCGCCTATGCGCTCGGCGTGCTGGACGCTGCGGATGCATTCCGCTTCGAGGACCACCTCATGGAGTGCCCTCAGTGCGCGATGCAGATACACGAACTCGCCCCCACGACACGGTCCCTGCGGGCGTACGCCGAGGCGACGCCGCGCACCGTGAATCCCATGACCAGGCCCGGCCCGGCGCTTCTTGACCGCTTGCTCGAGGATGTGGGCAAGCGGCGCCGGAAGGGGCGTACGCGCTGGCTGTTCGCCGTCGCCGCCGCGGTCGTGATCGCGGTGGGCGGGCCAGCGGTGGCGGTGCTCTCCGGCGGCTCGGACGCAGCTGCACAGCGGGTCGCCGCGACCGACCCCGGTACGGGTGTGTGGGCCGAGGTCACCAGCCGTGACCGTGCCTGGGGCAGCGACGTGGACTTTATGGTCAAGGGCATCTCCAAGCCCCAGCCCTGCGAACTCGTCGCCATCGGCGGCGACGGCTCGGAGGAGACCTTGATGAACTGGCAGGCGGGCGGCGGCGGGAAACCCACCCCCATGCAGGCCTCCGCGTCCATGCACACCGACGAGATCATCGAGTACGAGGTGCGCACGGGCGACGAGACGCTCGTGAAACTCAAGGCCCCCTGATCCCCCGCGGCACTTCTGATCTCCGGGGCTACTTCAGGAACTTGGACAACCTGCGGTCCGCAAGCGGCTTGCCGCCCGTCTGGCAGGTCGGGCAGTACTGCAGGGACGAGTCGCTGAAGGAGACCTCGCGGATGGTGTCGCCGCACACCGGGCACGCCTGCCCCGTGCGGCCGTGCACCCGCAGACCGCTCTTCTTCTCCGCCTTCAGCCGTCCTGCGGCCACCCCGCGCGAGCGCTCGACGGCCTCGGTGAGGGTGGTGCGCAGCGCCTCGTACAGGCGGTGGGTCTCCTCTGCGGTCAGTGAGGCGGCCAGCTTGAAGGGGGACATCCGGGCGGCGTGCAGGATCTCGTCGCTGTAGGCGTTCCCGATGCCCGCGATCAGGCTCTGGTCGCGCAGCGCGCCCTTGAGCTGGCGGCGCTCCCCCTCGAGCAGCTTGGCGAAGCGTCTCTCGTCGAAGTCGGCGGCCAGTGGATCCGGGCCGAGCCGGGCGACTCCCGGGACCTCGCCGGCATCCCGTACGACGTACACGGCCAGCCGCTTCTGTGTGCCGGCCTCGGTGAGGTCGAAGCCTTCGCCGGTCTCCAGGGCGACCCGCATCGCCAGCGGGCTCTTGCCCGGGCGGGGCGGGCCGTCGGGCAGGCGGTCCTTCCACTGGAGCCAGCCCGCGCGGGCCAGATGCGTCACGAAGTGCGGGCCGCCGTCCGTCGACAGGTCCAGGAACTTGCCGTGCCGGTGCACGGCCGTGACCTCGCGGCCCTCGAGGGCGGCGAGCGGCGGATCGTACGTCTTCAGGACGCTGATCGCGACGGGCAGGACCCGCACGATCTCGCGGCCGACGAGGTGCTCGGTCAGGAAGTCCTTGAGCGCCTCGACCTCGGGAAGTTCCGGCATACGTCCAGAGTGCCACCCGGTGCTGACCGTGCCATGCGCGGCGGTTGTCAGTTGCGTTCCGGCACGATGAACTCGCACCACACGCACTTGCCGCCGCCGCGTGCGTCCACGCCCCACACATCCGCCAGCCGGTCCACCACCAGCAGTCCGCGCCCCGACACCCCGGACTCCCCCGCCTCCCGGCGGCGCGGCAGGGCGCTGGAGGCGTCCTCGACCTCGACGCGCAGGCGGCGGTCGGAGCCGGTGAGGGCCCTCAGCGTGACGATCGCGGAACCCTCGGTGTGCATCAGGGCGTTGGTGATCACCTCGTCGGCGACCAGCTCGACCTCGTCGGCGCGGTCCTCGGCGCCCCAGGCCACCACCGCGGCGCGGATCATGTGCCGGGCCCCGGCGAGCGCCTCCGGATCGCCCGGCCCGATGTGCTGCTGGAGCCGTCCGCCGGACTGCTGCGCGACATGGCCGAGGCGGCGCAGCAGGAGCAGCGCGACATCGTCCTCACCTCCGCGTTCGTCGGCCACGTCGATAAGGCGGTCGGCGAGGTCGCGTACGTCGTCGGGGCCCGTGTGCACGAGTGCCTGGAGTGTCTTCATGCCCTCGTCGAGGTCCACTCCCGGCTGTTCGACAAGACCGTCGGTGTACAGCAGCAGGCTCTGGCCCGGCTCGAGTTCGAAGGTGTCGACCTGGTAGTGCAGCCGCCCGAACTCGGCGGACAGACCGAGCGGCAGTCCCCCTTCTATGAACAGACGGTGGCAGCTGCCGTCCGGGTCGCGTATCAGTGGGTCGATATGGCCGGCCCGTACGATCTGGACCACTCCGGTGGACAGGTCGGCCTCCGCGTAGGTGCAGGTCGCGAAGCGTTCGGTGTCGAGTTCGTCGAGGAAGACCGAGGCGCGGGCCATGACGGTGGCGGGCGTGTGGCCTTCGGCGGCGTAGGCGCGCAGCACGATGCGCAACTGGCCCATGACGGCTGCCGCGTGGGTGTCGTGGCCCTGGACGTCGCCGATGACGGCGCCGACCCGGCCGCCGGGCAACGGGATGACGTCGTACCAGTCGCCGCCGATGTCCCGGCCCAGCGAGGCCGAGCGGTAGCGGACGGCGATGTCGGCACCGGGGACGCTGGGGATGGAGCGCGGCAGCATGGCCTGCTGGAGGCCCTGGGCGAGGTCCTTCTCCTGCTCGTAGAGCATGGCCCGCTGGAGGCTCTGCGCGATGCTGCTGCCCAGGGCGACGAGGACGTTGCGGTCCTCCGCCGTGAAGCCCCGCTTGTCGTGGTAGAGCAGGCCGAGCGCGCCGATGGGGCGAGCCTGCGCGATCAGCGGCAGATAGGCGGCCGAGGTGATGTGGAGGTCGGTTATGTGCGGCCACAGCAGGGGGTACGACTCGGCGAAGTCCTCCGGTGACTCGATGAAGCGCGGGGTGAGGGTGCGGACGACCTCGCTCATCGGGTACTGCTCGTCTATGCGCGTGACCCGGGTGCCGGGGACGAAGCTGCCCGTGGGCCCTTCCGCGACGAGGCGTATCCTGCCTGCCTCCACCAGGCCCATGACCAGGCTTGTCGCACCGAGGCGGGGGAGTCCGTGGGTGTCGGTGAGGACGTCGATGACGTCCTGGACGGTGCGGGCGTGCGCGAGCGCGGCGGTGGCGATCTGTACGACGTTCGTCTGCCGGCGGCGGAACTCGTCCAGGGCCGCCTGTTCGCGCTGGGCCTCGCTCTCGATCAGTTCCTGGGTGGCGTCGCGGATGATGCCGATGACGCGGCGTGGCCGGCCCGTCTCGTCACGCCGGATGTAGCCCTGGGTGTGGGTCCAGCGGAGGGTGCCGTCGCGGCGGCGTATGCGGAAGTACGCCCCGTAGTTCTCGCTGCCGTCCTTGATGGCCTGGGAGACATGGGTGTCCAGGCGGTGGGACTCGGTCGGGGGGACTCGCACGGACAGGGTCTCGGGGCGACCGTCGTACTCGTCGGGAGACATGTCGAAGATCTCGTGGGCCTGGGGGTCCATCTGCATGATGCCGGTGTCCAGGTCCCAGTCGAAGCTGCCCATACGGTTGAGCGCCAGGATCGGGTCCGGGTGGGCGGGCCAGTCGTCCGGGAGTGACAGGGCGCTCGCTCCCCGATCAACCATGGGCCTTACCTTGCCAGGGTTTGGCCAAATCTTCGACTTCTCGTCACCACTGAAATGTGAGCGGATCGAGTTGCTCGCGACGGTCCTGGGAACCCCATAAACGAAGGCGTCACGCAGCGTCACGATGGGCGAGAAGGGAGCCGGCGAGATGGAGTGGTTCACCGCACCCGAGTACTGGATGAGCCGGCTGGTCTTCCAGCGGGCGCTGGCCGTCGTGTATCTCTTCGCCTTCCTGAGCGCGGCGCTGCAGTTCCGCGCGCTGATGGGCGAGCGCGGCATGCTGCCGGTGCCCCGTTTCGTCGCCCGGGTGCCCTTCCGGCAGGCACCGAGCGTGTTCCACTTCCACTACTCCGACCGTTTCTTCGCGGCCTGGGCCTGGACCGGCTGCGCGGTCTCGGTCGCGCTCATCGCGGGCCTGGACGGTCAACTGCCGCTCTGGGGCGGCATGCTGCTGTGGCTCGTCCCCTGGGTGATGTATCTGTCGATCGTGAATGTCGGGCAGACCTGGTACTCCTTCGGCTGGGAGTCCCTGCTCCTGGAGGTCGGCTTCCTCGCCGTCTTCCTGGGCAACGACGAGGTCGCCCCGCCGATCGTGATGCTCTTCCTGCTGCGCTGGCTCCTGTTCCGCGTCGAGTTCGGGGCCGGGCTGATCAAGATGCGCGGCGACCCCTGCTGGCGGAAGCTGACCTGCCTCGACCACCACCATGAGACCCAGCCGATGCCGGGCCCGCTGAGCTGGTTCTTCCACCATCTCCCGAAGCCTCTGCACCGGGTGGAGGTGGCGGCCAGCCACTTCACCCAGCTCGTCGTCCCCGTCCTGCTCTTCGCCCCGCAGCCCATCGCGACGGCCGCCGCGGGTCTGATGATCGTCACCCAGCTGTGGCTGGTCCTGTCGGGCAATTTCGCCTGGCTGAACTGGATCACGATCGTGGTCGCGCTGTCGGCCGTGGACTACGGAGTGACGCGCGGGCCGTCGGACGCTCCGCTCTGGTACGAGATCGTGGTCCTGGCCGTCGCCGCCGGACTGGTCGCCCTCAGCTACCGCCCGGCCCGCAACCTGGTCTCCCGCCATCAGGTCATGAACCGCTCCTTCGACCCGCTCCACCTCGTCAACACCTACGGGGCGTTCGGCAGCGTCAGCCGGCAGCGGTACGAGGTCGTCCTCGAGGGCACGCTGGACGAGCTGCCGCGGGCGGACTCCGACTGGCGGGAGTACGAGTTCAAGGGCAAGCCGGGTGATCCCCGGCACTGGCCGCGCCAGTTCGCCCCGTACCATCTGCGGCTCGACTGGCTGATGTGGTTCGTGGGGCTCTCCCCCGCGTACGCCGGCTCCTGGTTCGGCGCCCTGGTGGAGCGGCTGCTGGAGAACGACCGGGACACCCTGCGGCTGCTGCGCCGCTCCCCGTTCCCGGCGGATCGGCCGCCCAGGTACGTACGCGCGAGCCTGTACCGCTACCGGTACACGACCTGGCGGGAGCTGCGCGAGACGCGCGCCTGCTGGCAGCGGACGTACGTGCGGGAGTTCCTGCCGCCCGCACGGCTTGAGGTCTCCGTTCAGAGGGCGTAGACGCGGCTCGCGGTACCTGAGAAGACCTCGGCGCGCTCGCTGTCGTTCAGCCCGGACGTCAACTCCCCGGTGGCGTCCAGCACTTGGCCGTACGTGGCGGCCAGTGTGCACACCGGCCAGTCCGAGCCGAACATCAGCCGGGACGGGCCGAAGGCCTCCAGCACCGTGTCCGCGTAAGGAGCCAGATCGCTCACCGTCCAGCTCTTCGGGTCCGCCTCCGTCACCATGCCGGACAGCTTGCAGACGGTGTTGGGCAGCGCGGCGAGCGCGCGGACCTGGCTGGCCCAGGGTTCGAGTTCGCCCGAGGCGATGGGCGGTTTGCCCAAGTGGTCGAGGACGAAGGTGAGTTCGGGGTGGCTTTCAGCCGCCTTCACACAGGCGGGCAGCTGGTGCGGCAGGACGACCAGGTCGTAGGCGAGGCCCGCGGCGGCGACGGCGGTGAGTCCTCGGCGTACGTCCGGGCGCAGCAGCCACTGGGGGTCGGGCTCGCCCTGGACCTGGTGGCGGATGCCTCGCAGGTACGCGCCGCCCGGGAGTTCCGCAAGGCGTGCCAGCTCGTCGGCGACGTCCGGCCGGGTCAGGTCGGTCCAGCCGACCACTCCCCCGATCAGCTCGGTGTCCTCGGCGAGGGCCAGGAACTCCGGGGTCTCCTCGGGCACGGTGATCGTCTGCACCAGGACGGTGCGGCCGACTCCGGCGGCGCGCGTCTCGGGTTCGAGGTCCGCGAGGATGAAGTTCCGCCGCAGCGGCTGGAGTTCGGTCCCGGTGATCCAGTCTTGGTCACGTACGGAGAGGTCCCACACATGGTGGTGGGCATCGACGATCGTACGTTCCGTCATGGCAGCTCCCAGACGACCGGCAGGCCCGCCTCGGCGCCCTCGGACGAGTAGTCGTGCACTACGTCCAGCAGCTCGGCCATGCGTGTCTGCCAGGCGATGTTGACCGGCAGTTTCTCCAGCTCGGCGAGGAGCCGCCCGTAGTCCTCGCACTCCAGGACATGGAAGAGGTCGGTGCCGCTGCGCCAGATCGTCCAGGAGGTGGCACCGGCGGCGCGGATCGCGTCCGTGAGCTCGACAGGCACCTCGCGATGGGCAGCCTCGTACTCGGCGATGCGGTCGGCGCGGACCTTGGTGTGCAGGGCGATTCTCACGACGGCTCCTCTTCCGATACGTGCACGGGGGCCTCCTCGGGCAGCAGCTTGGCCTCCCGCAGCTCCTGCCAGAACTCCGCCGGTACGTCCCTGGCGAACTGCCGTACGGTGTCGCGGACTTCGTCCGCCGAGCGGGTACCGACGAGGACACTCGCGACGGCGGGATGCGCGAGCGGGAAGGCTAGGGCGGCGGCGCGCAGGGTGGTGCCGTGGCGTTCCGCGATCGCCTTGATCCGCAGGGCTTGGTCCAGCAACTCTCTTGGTGCGGACGCGTAGTTGTACGTCGCTCCCGGCTTCGGGTCCGCCAGGAGGCCGGAGTTGAAGGCACCGCCGATGACGACGGATGTGCAGCGTTCGTGCGCGGCCGGCAGCAGTTCGGTCAGGGCCCGCTGGTCGAGGAGTGTGTAGCGGCCCGCGCACAGCACCACGTCGACGTCGGTGTCGCGGACGAAGCGGGTGAGCATCTCGGCCTGGTTCATACCGGCGCCGATCGCACCGACCAGACCTTCCGCACGCATCGCCTCCAGTTCTGGATACGCCTCACGGAAGGTCTGCTCGGCATGGTCGTCCGGGTCGTGGAGGTAGACGACGTCGACACGGTCTAGGCCGAGCCGCTCCAGGCTCTCCTCCAGGCTCCGGCGTACGCCGTCGGCGCTGAAATCCCACACGCGGCGGTGGGTGGCGGGCACGGCAAAGCCGTTTGCGAGGTCGTCGCCTCCCCCGCTGAAAGGCTCGAGACGTCGGCCCACCTTGGTGGAGACCGTGTACCCGGACCGCCCGCGCAGCATCGCGCCGACGCGCCGCTCCGACACGCCGAGCCCGTAGTGCGGGGCCGTGTCGAAGTAGCGGATCCCCGCGTTCCAAGCCGTGTCGAGTGCGGCGTACGCCTGCTCGTCGCTCACCGGCGTGAACAGGCCCGCGATGCCCGCGGCACCGAAGGCCAGCTCGGTGACCTCGACGCCGGACCGTCCCAGCACCCGGGACCGGATCGGCGTACGCATCACTGCCCCACGGGCCGCAGCCGCAGCCCCTGCATTCCGCCGTCCACGGCGAGTGCCGTACCGGTGGTCGCGCCGGACAGCGGGCTCGCCAAGTAGGCGATGGCGCCCGCGACTTCGGGCGCGGAGACCAGGCGGCCGGTGGGCTGGCGGGCTTCCAGGGCGGCCCGTTCGGCGGCGGGATCCTCGGCGGCGTCCAGGAGGCGGCCGATCCAGGGGGTGTCCGCGGTGCCGGGGTTCACGCAGTTGACGCGGATGCCCTCGCGGACGTGGTCGGCGGCCATGGCGAGGGTCAGCGACAGCACGGCGCCCTTGGACGCGGAGTACAGGGCGCGCTGCGGCAGGCCCGCGGTGGCGGCGATGGAACAGATGTTCACGATGGCCGCGTGTGCGGACTCGCGCAGATGGGGCAGGGCGGCGCGGGCCGTGCGCACCATGCCGAGGACGTTGACGTCCAGGACCCGGTGCCACTGGGCGTCGTCGTTGTCCTCGACGGTGCCCTGGGCGCCGATGCCCGCGTTGTTGACCAGTACGTCAAGGCCGCCGAGGTCGGCGACGGCGGACGCGACAGCCCTGCGTACGGAGGTGTCGTCGCTGACGTCCGCCTGGTATCCGAGCAGGGGTTTGTCGACGCTCGACGGGTCCAGGTCGAGGACGGCTACCTGGGCGCCGCGGGCGGCCAGGAGTTCCGCGGTGGCCCGGCCGATGCCGGACGCGCCGCCCGTCACCAGCGCCTTGAGCCCCGCAAAGTCCTGGGTGTCGGTCATGCCGCTGCCCCTTTCCGGCCGGTGAGCCGCTGATCGGTGGATGCCTGCTGGGCGAGGTCGGCGGCCCAGAATGTGCCGCCGGGGAACGTGAACTCGGCGAGGGACTCGGGTCGCATGGTGGCCGAGAAGCCGGGCGCGGTGGGTGCCATGTAGTGACCTTCCCTGATCACCACCGGGTCGAGGAAGTGGTCGTGCAGATGGTCGACGTACTCGATGACGCGGTCCTCGGTGGTGCCGGACAGGGCCACGTAGTCGAACATCGAGAGGTGCTGGACGAGTTCGCACAGGCCGACGCCGCCGGCGTGCGGGCAGACGGGGACGCCGAACTTGGCCGCGAGGAGCAGGATCGCGAGATTCTCGTTGACGCCGCCGACGCGGGCCGCGTCGATCTGCAGGACGTCGATGCCCCCGGCCTGGAGGAGCTGCTTGAAGACGATCCGGTTCTGGACATGCTCGCCGGTGGCGACCTTGACCGGTGCGACGGCCTCGCGGATCTTGGCATGGCCGAGGACGTCGTCGGGGCTGGTGGGCTCCTCGATCCAGTACGGGTCGAAGTCGGCGAGCGCCTTGGTCCACTCGATGGCCTCGTCGACGTTCCAGCGCTGGTTGGCGTCGATGGCCATCCGGATGCCCGGGCCGACGACGGAACGGGCCACCCGGCAGCGACGTACGTCATCGGCGAGGTCCGCGCCCACCTTCAGCTTGATCTGGGTGAAGCCGTCGGCCACGGCCTGGCGGGCGAGGCGGGTGAGCTTCTCGTCGGAGTAGCCGAGCCAGCCGGGTGAGGTGGTGTAGCCGGGGAAGCCGCGCTCCTTGAGCAGTTCGGTGCGTTCCGCGGCGCCCTCTCTGCCGCGTCTGAGCAGTTGGAGCGCGTCCTCGGGGGTGAGGACGTCCGCGATATAGCGGAAGTCGACCTGAGAGACGAGGAACTCCGGGGTGGCATCGGCGAGCAACTGCCACAGCGGCTTCTGGGCGCGCTTGGCGGCGAGGTCCCATACGGCGTTCACGACGGCGCCGATCGCCATGTGCATCACGCCCTTCTCGGGCCCGAGCCACCGCAGTTGGCTGTCCCCGGTCAGATCCCGGGCCAACGACCCCGGATCCGCGCACAGTTCATCCACCGCCCGCCCGAGAACATGCGGCCGCAAAGCATCGATCGCGGCAACCTGAACATCGTTCCCCCGCCCGATGGTGAACGTGAACCCGTGCCCCTCCGCCCCGTCCTCCGAATCGGTACGCAGCACGACGTACGCGGCCGAGTAGTCGGGGTCCGGATTCATCGCATCGGAGCCGTCGAGCTCGCGAGAGGTCGGGAAGCGAATATCGAAGGTGTCGACCGCGGTGATACGGGGTGCGGCAGATGAGGACACAGAGGTGCCTTTCGGTCAGGGACAGAGGGAGCGAACTTGCCGAGTTCGGTGCGCCATCGCGCCCCGTAGGGGCGCGGGGAACTGCGCGACCAGCCACGACGCACTCGCAGCTGCAATCCGTGCTTAGTCCTGCGCACGGCCCGTCGTCACACGGGCAATCATGAGGGCAACCAGAATGATTCCTCCGTAAATGGCCTGAATCCAGAAGGACGGAACCTGCGCAAGCGTCAGCAAGTTCTGGACAACCCCAAGAAGGAGGACGCCCGTAAGGGCGCCAAACATGGTGCCCTTGCCGCCATCGAGGCTGATCCCCCCGATAACCGCCGCGGCGAACACCGTGAAGATCATGTTCTGACCCTGGTTGGCGTTGATCGCGCCGACGTACCCGGTCTGCAACAGCCCGCCCACCGCGGCGAGCGACCCCGCGATGATGAACACCGCGAGCATCACGCGATCGACCCGAATCCCGGCCGCCCGCGCCGCATCCGCGTTGCCGCCGATCGCGTACAGGGCGCGCCCCCAGCGGTGGTACCTGAGCATGAGGCCCGCGGCACCGAACGCGGCCGCCGCCAGCCACACCGAGATGGGCACCGTCAGGAAGGTGGTGGTGGCCAGCGTGTAGAAGGCGTCGGGCATGCCGAACAGTGTCTTGCCCTTGGTCGCGCCGACCAGCAGACCGCGCAGGACGATCAGCATCGCGAGCGTCACGATGAACGCGTTGAGCTTGAACTTCACGACGAGCACGCCGTTGAAGCCGCCGATCGCCGCGCCCACGAGCAGGATCGCCAGCAGGGCGAGCCCCGCTGGCAGGTCGGTACCCCAGCCGGAGGCCGCGGCGGGCAGCACGAGCAGCGCGCCGACGGCGGGCGCGATGCCGACGACCGACTCAAGGGACAGGTCGAACTTCCCGGTGATGAGCACCAGCGACTCGGCGAGTACCACCATCGCGAGTGCCGCGGAGGCCCCGAGGATCGAGATCAGGTTGCGCTCGGTGAGAAACGAGTCGTTGACGAACGCACCGAGTACGAGGAGCAGCAACAGCGCCGGTACGAGGGCGAGTTCGCGGGCCCTGCGCAGAAGTACGGACTTGGCGTTGGCGCTGCCCTTCACCACCGCCTGCTTGGAGGTGGCGGGCGAGGCCGACGGGGCCTTCGTGTCAGCCATGGTCCTGATCCACTCCTTCTATGGATGCGATGAGCTCGTGGTCGCGCCAGCCCGCGGGGTGCTCGGCCACGACGCGGCCGTGGAAGAGGACGAGAACGCGATCGCAGCGGCGCAGGTCGTCGAGTTCGTCGGAGACGACGAGCACGGCGGTCCCGTCGTCCCGGGCCGAGTCCACGCGGGAGAGCAGGGACTCCTTGGACTTCACGTCGACGCCCGCGGTGGGGTTGATGAGGACGAGAAGCCGCGGGTCGGAGGCGAGGGCGCGGGCCATGACCACCTTCTGCGCGTTGCCGCCGGAGAGATCGGATACGGGCTGGTCGGGGCCCTCGGCGTGGATGTCCAGCCGGTCGATCAGCTCGGTGGCGAAGCCACGCTTGCGAGCGGTGCCCACGAACCCGTACTTCCCGAGCCGGTCCAGGATGCTCATGGTGGCGTTGTCGCCGATGGTCATCCCGAAGACGAGCCCTTGTCCGTGCCGGTCGCGCGGCACGCAGCCGACGCCGGCCTTCAGTGCTCCCTGGACATCGCCGAACGGCAGCGGCGTGCCGTCCAGCAGGGCGGTTCCCGAGGTCGGGGTGTGCAGTCCGGCGAAGGACTCGGCGAGCGTGATCTTCCCGCTGGCGCTGGAACCGGCGAGACCGACGACCTCGCCGCGGCGAACGGTCAGATCGACGTTCTCGTACGTGTCGGAGGTCAGACCCTTCGCCTCCAGCACGACCGGCGCGTCGGCACCCTTGTCCTCCAGCACGGTGTCCGCGTGTTCCAGCACCGCTTCCGCGGCGGCCGCCTGCCGTTCGGCGACCGCCTCCCCCGCCATCGCCTCGACCAGCGCGCCGCGCGGCAGTTCGGCGACCGGCGCGGTGGTGATCCAGCGGGCGTCGCGCAGCACCGTGACGGTCTGGCACACCTCGTACACCTCCTGGAGGTGATGCGAGATGAACAGGAAGGTGACGCCGGACTCCTGGAGCGCGCGCATGCGCGTGAAGAGGCGCTCGATCTCCCGGTTGTCGAGCTGCGCGGTGGGTTCGTCGAGGACGATGAACCGGGCGCCGAAGCTCAACGCCCGGGCGATCTCGACCATTTGACGGTCCTCGACCTTGAGATCGGCGGTACGCGCCTCCGGGTCGACGTGCACGTCCCAGGTGTCGAGGACCTCGGCCGCCTGCTCCTTCAGCCGGCGCCAGCTGATGAGGCCGCCGCGGCCGGTGGGCTGCCGGTTGATGAAGAGGTTCTCGGCGACCGTCAACTCCGGGACCACCGTGGGCCGTTGGTAGACGCAGGCCACCTTGCGCCGCCAGGCGTCCCGGTCGGCGAGCGCGGGCGCGGGCTCGCCGTCGAAGCGGACGGTGCCCTCGTCGGCGGCCTGGAGTCCGGTGAGGATGGTGACGAGTGTGGACTTGCCCGCGCCGTTGCGGCCCACGAGGGCGTGGGACTCGCCGGGGAGGACAGTGAGCTGACCGTCTTGGAGGGCGACGGTGGGACCGTATCGCTTGGTGATCCCACGCGCCTCCACGAGTGGTGTGCTCATCCGACCGTGTTCCCCCACAGCTTCGGGTCGTCGACGTTCTCCTTGGTGACCAGCGGCGCGGGTAGCTGGTCCTCGAGGATGCCGCTCGGCAGCTTGACGATCGTGGAGCCGTGGTCGGTCGGACCCGGCTTGAACGTCTTCCCCTGCATCGCCGCCTTGATGTAGTACATGCCGTACTTGGCGTACAGGTCGGCGGGCTGCGAGACGGTGGCGTCGATCTCGCCCTTGCGGATGGCGTCGTACTCCTGCGGGATGCCGTCGTTGGAGACGATCGAGATGTGGCCCTTCTCGCCGGCCTTCTTCAGCATTCCCTTGGACTTGAGGGTCTGCAGCGTCGGCGCGAGGTAGACGCCGCCCGCCTGCATGTAGATGCCCTTGATGTCGGGGTTGGCGTTCAGCAGAGTGTCGAGCTTGGAGGCCGCGGCGTCGGACTCCCACTTGGCGGGGATCTCCAGGACCTTCAGCTTCGGGTAGTTCTTCTTGACGCAGGAGCGGAACGCCTCGGAGCGGTCTCGGCCGTTGACCGAGGCGAGGTCGCCCATGATCTGCACGACCTTGCCGGAGGGGATCTGCTTGCCGAGGTACTCGCAGGCCTTCTCGCCGTACGCGACGTTGTTGGCACGTACGACCATCGCGACCTTGCCCTTCTCGGGCGCCACGTCGACGGCGACCACGGGCACGCCCTTGCGCTCGGCCTGGTCGAGCCCGGCGGAGATCGCGGCGCTGTCCAGAGGGGCCACGACGAGGCCCTTCACACCCTGGTTGAGCTGGTTGTTGATGTCGGTGATCTGCTGCGAGGGGTCGCTGTTGGAGTTGACGGTCTTGAGGGCGTCCACGTCCTCGGACTTCGCCATCTTCGGCACGTAGTCGTTGTACGACTGCCAGAACGGCGAGGTCAGCAGGGGCAGGATCACCCCGACCTTGCCTTCGCCGCCGCCCTCACCACCGGAGGCGACGCTGTCCTCGGTACTGCCGCACGCCGCGAGCACGAGGGTGGCGCAGGCGGCCGCGGCCGCCGCTCGTAGGGGGGTCCGCCTCTTCCGCAGTCTCGGACCGGCTGTCTGTCGACTCATCCGTCGGCTCCTCATCGAGCGAGATCGAGCAGGTGCCCGATCGAGCGTGATCGAGCAGATGCCCGCATATTTATCAGACCACTTCCCCCTGACAACACCCTCAGACACCAAACTTCCGCCATTTTGAGCGTAGTGGTCTGACCACTGTGCTGATTAGACTGCGGCACACCGGTGACAGGAGGAGTGGCGTGGACGAGACCCTGCCCAGGCAGACGGAGCCCACAGCGCAGAAGGGCACCGTGACGCAGCGCGCCATCGAGCAGATCAAGGCGATGATCGGCGAGGGGCGCCTTGAGCCGGGCGCGCGGCTGCCGACCGAGCGTGAGCTGGCGGTCCAGCTGGGCATCTCACGCAGCTCGATGCGTGAGGCGATCCGCGCGCTGACCGTCCTGGGGGTACTGGAGGCCCGGCACGGATCGGGTATCTACGTAACACAGTTGGAAGCCGGGGATCTGCTGGAGACCTTCGGTGTGGTCGCCGATCTCTCCCGCGGGCCGCAGCTGGTGGAGCTGCTGGAGGTGCGGCGGATCCTGGAGTCGACGGCGACGGCGCTGGCCGCCGCACGGATCACCCCTGGTGAACTCGCCGAGGTGGAAAAGCACTTGGCGGCCATGCACGCGACGGACGACCCGGAGGAGATCCTCTCCCACGACCTGGCGTTCCATCGCGCGATCGTCGCGGCGGCGGGCAACGACACGATGGCGGCGATCCTTGAGGGCCTGTCCTCGCGTACGTTCCGTGCCCGGGTCTGGCGGGGCTATCAGGAGGAGGGCGCCTTCGCGCGCACCCGCCGCGAGCATGTGGCAATCCATCGCGCGCTGCTCGCCCATGATCCGGAGGCGGCCCGGGCGGCTGCCGCCGCGCATGTGGGCGAGGTGGAGGAGTGGCTACGAACCCAGCTCAGTCAGTAACGGTGCGTGACACACAGGGGCCGTGATACCCGCACGGGCCTACGCTGCGACGACTCGAGGGTCAAGGGAGTCGAAAATCGTTTCACCTCAGTGGCGACTGAAGTGGATCGACGCGATAGAAAGGACCCATGCCGGAGCGTGAGGCGCCCGTGAGGGGCGTGGACGACGTCGACGAGGTGACCCGCGCGGTACTGACCGCGTCGAGGTTGCTGGTCGCGGTGTCCGCCCGCTCACTGTCCGCGGTCGAGGAGCGGGTGACGCTTCCTCAGTTCCGGATGCTGGTGGTGTTGTCGACGCGGGGCGCCACCAAGCTGGTCGCCCTGGCCGACCTGCTTCATGTGGCGCCGTCCACGGCCATGCGCATGGTGGACCGGCTGATCGCGGCCGGTCTCGCCGACCGGCAGACCAGCCCCGCCGACCGCCGGGTGACCCTGCTGCGGCTGACCGGCGAGGGCCGGCGCACGGTGCGGGAGGTCATGGCCCGGCGTCGCGCCGACCTCGCCGAGATCGTCAGACGGCTCGAGCCCGAGCAGCGGATGGGCCTCATCGAGGCGCTCAGCGCCTTCAACGAGGCCGGCGGCGAACCTCCCGCACCGGCGGACGATCCCGAGTGCCGGCCGCCGAGCTGGGCGGACGTCGAACTGGGACGCGGAGCCTGAACTCTATGCCGCCACTGCGGGACCTTTGTACCGCAGGTGTGCGGCCGCCCTCGTACGAGCCGAGGGCGGGCCGACAGCCGTCACCCACCATCCAACGACGGGTTGGACGTCGAGTTGACCGACGCCCCGGGCGTCGGCGGGCCGGGCGTCTTGATGTTCAGGTCCGGACGCGGCTTGAGGGCCAGGACCGGCGCTCCCGGCGCAGGCGGGGGCGGAGTGGTGTTGTCCTTGGGCAGCTTCGGCGGGGCGGTCTGCTGGAAGTTGTTCTGCTCGAAGTTCACCAGCTCCGTCTTCTCCAGAATCGTCATGTGGTCGAGGACCGTGGCATTGGCCAGGTCGGCGAGCTGCCGTACCAGACTGTTCTGGGTGGAGGCGCGGATCTTCGCGATGGTCGGGAAGATCTGACCATGCGTCACGCGCATGATGCTGACCGCGGTGGAGTCGAACTGCTTGCCGGTGCTCCCGTCCACCTGCGCCACGAACTGCTGCTGCTGCGGGGACGCCTGGTTGGGCAGAGTGATGCCCAACTCCGGGGCGATCTGGCGGCACATCACATCGAGGCCGCCGTGCCCGACGACCAGATGCTTGCCGGCCTCCTTCATCGCCTCGGTGGTGCCACGCTCCATGGCCAACTCGCCCAGGGGGTACTCCCACAAGCCTGCCGCGCGCACCTTCACCACGAAGTCGCGGTCTGCCTCCGTCAGCGGCCCGTAACGGGTGTTGGCGATGACACGCTCCTGATTCGCGGACGTGTTCTCGATACCCAGCATCGCCGGGTAGGCGAGTGCGGCGATCGTCATCGTCATGCCGCCGACCACGAAAACAGTTCCCGCAATGTTCCGTGATATGCGCATACATCCTCCTGGCGTGACTGGCGCTGACGCCAGAAGGTACGGACGAACCCGCTGGAGCGATCATTGCACCCGGTAAATTTTCTTATCCGCCGTGTGATTCGCGTCACACACGCTCACGACCCGTCAGCGATACAGCGCGAAACCGCACGATACGACTGGGCCCGCGCGACCGCGTAATCCACGCCCCCGGCGCCACAGGCTGCCAGCTGCCGCCGTCGCGCACCTCCATGGCACCCTCTCCCCCCACCTCCAGCACCGAGTAGACGCAGGTCAAGTACTCGGCAGCAGTTGGCCACCCACTGCCCACAACCCCTCGACGTGGCGCCCCGACCGGGGCACAGTGCTCCCCATACCAGTGAGTAAGTTCACGTGTCACCCCTACAGAAGGAGCCTCCGTGACCAACTGGGTCGGCCGGACCGCCACCGAGATCGCCGCAGCAGTACGCGAGAAGCGGGCCACGCCCCGCGAGGTGGTGGCCGAGCACCTCGCCCGCATCGAGCTGCTCGACGCCCGCGTGGGCGCCTTCCGCCGACTGCGCGCGAAGGAGGCACTCGCCGAGGCCGAAGAGGTGGCAGCCCGCGCCGACCTGGCCGAACTCCCCCTGGCAGGCGTGCCGTTGGCGGTCAAGGACAACCTGGCCGTACAGGGCGAATCGACCCGCCTGGGTTCCGCCGCGACCCCCGACACCCCAGCAGACCACGACCACGTCACGGTGGCCCGACTGCGCGCGGCGGGCGCGATCGTCGTAGGCCTCACGAACGTCCCGGAACTCTGCGTCTTCGGCACCACGGAGGGCGTCCACGGCACCGCCCGCAACCCCTGGGACACCACGCGCACGGCGGGCGGCTCGTCCGGCGGCAGCGCGGCCGCGGTCGCCGCCGGAATGGTGCCGATCGCGCTGGGCAACGACGGCATGGGCTCCCTGCGCATACCCGCCGCCAACTGCGGCCTGATAGGCCTCAAGCCCGGCTTCGGCACGATCCCCGCGGGCATCGGCAACGGCGACTGGTTCGGCATGTCGGAGAACGGCCCCCTGGCGACCACGGTCGAGGACGCCCGCCTGATGTTCTCGATCCTGGCCGCCACCGAGGTCGTACGCTCCCCCGAACCCGTCACGCGCACCATCGCCGTCTCCGTACGCAGCCCACTGCTCGGCGTCACGATCAGCCGCCCCTACGCGACCGCGGCCCGCGAGGCAGCTCAACTGCTGGCCGAGGCGGGCCATCGGGTACGCCGCGCCGACCCGCCGTACCCCCTGTGGCTGGGCACGACCTCGCTAGCGCACTGGACGGCGGGCACGGCGGTGGACGCGGCGGGCCTGGACCCGCGACAACTCACGCGGCGAACGCGCGTGCACGCGACTGTGGGCCGCCGCTTCGTGGCCTCGGTACGCCGCGGCGCCCGCAGGGAACAGTTGCGCACACGCATGGAACCGTTCTTCGCAGAACACGAGGTACTCCTCACCCCGGCCCTCGCCCGACGCGCGCCCACCGCCGCGAACTGGCACGAACGCGGCTGGCTACGCAACCTGCTGGCCAACACGAACTACTCACCGCTGACTCCCCCGTGGAACCTGACGGGCTGGCCGGCGATGGCGGTGCCGTTCGGGACCTTGCCGTCAGGCGCCCCGTGCGCCGTACAACTGGTGGGCCGCCCCGGCTCGGAGACCGATCTCCTGGCCCTGGCCGGTCAGTTGGAGGAACTGCGACCGTGGCGACGAACGGCACCACTGGCTTAGAGGGAACCTCGCGCCTCCTTCGAAGCGGCCTTGACCGGCACCGCGACCGACGCCGACTGGGACGCCATCGCCCCGTATTCCTACGGCCGTTGGGACGAGGCGGCCCAGACCCACGCCACACTGGACGTGGGCACGCGCGGTTTCTTCCCCAGTCCCGCCCCTTCCCGGCTGTATCAATTTGCGGCTCCGCCGCGTGGGGGGCTGCGCCCCAGGCCCCGCCAGGGGGTGGGGAGTGACACGCGTGTCGCGGCTGCGGGTGCGTCGTGGCTGGTCGCGCAGTTCCCCGCGCCCCTAATGGGGCGCTCCCGGAGCCCTCAGCCACAACGGACCCGTCACCTGCCCACCGGTGGGAGGGGTCGTGGGCCGGTGCGTCGTATGCCCGTTGCTTAGCTTCGGTCTGGGCACAGCTACGCCCTGTGTCAGCAAGGGGTCGTATGCCCTGTTGGCGACGGGCTGACGCACCGGACCGCGGCCCCGCACCCACCACGAACCCAAGGGGCGCGGGGAACTGCGCGAGCAACCACAACGCACCCGCACGCGCCCAACCGCCGGAGGCACCCCGCGGGGCTGTGTCAATTTGCGGCTCCGCCGCGATGGGGGTCCCCCCGCTCGAGCGAATTCGAGAGTGGGGGAGCGACCAGCCACGACGGCGCCCCAGCCGACAACGAACCCAACCGCCGGAGGCACCCCGCGAGCAACCACCACGCACCCGCAGACAAAAACGCACCCAGCGGAGGGTCACAGCGACCGGTACATGATGTGCAACCCCACCAACCCATGCCGCGGATGCTCAAACGCCTCCGGCACGGTCCCCAGGACCGTGAAGCCAAGCGCCGTCCACAGACGCACCGCAGGGTTCGTCTCCACAACAGCGTTGAACACCATGCCCCGGTAACCCTCGGCCTTCGCCGCGGTCAGGACATGTTCGGCAAGGCGACGCCCGACGCCGCGCCCCGCATGGTCCGGATCGACCATGAACCCGGCGTTCGCAATACGGCCCGCGGGCCCACCGTAGTTGGGCGCGACGTAAGCCGAGCCAACGACAACGCCGGCGGCGTCCTCGGCAACGTACACGCGCTTACCCGGCGCCATCCACAAACCGCGCGCATCGGCCTCAGAAGTCGACGGATCCCACGCGTACGTCTCACCCGCCGCAACGATCCGCCGCCAGAAAGGCCAAATCCGCGGCCAATCATCGGCCGCGGCTTCTCTGATCAGCATGGGCGCGAGTCTAGACACGCCCATGCCGTCAGCAATCGCGCTGATCCCTCGATGAACGCTCAGTCCACGCTGGGCAGGATGTGCGGCTCCGCAAGGTCGTCCTCATACCCCGCCAACCGAATCGGCGCCGACCTGGACCACACTTCGAGGCTGCCGAGCATGTCCTCGGGCCCACTGCCGTCGCGCTCCGTGCGTTCCTTGGGGCGCTGATCGCTGTTCTTCGTGTCCGGTGTCACCGCGCACTCCTTATGTGTCGGATCACCCTCGGGACTTGCAGGACCGGTCTACCGCCGGTCGCCTAAGGCCCGCTTGGGTCTGGATTACAGGCAGTACGGACGCGGTGGCGCCGGTAACTCAAGCGAGAGCAGGCCGTGGTGACCGGCTTGTCCCGGGACGGACCATGGGTGCGGGTGGCACCCGATTACACTGTCCGCCCGATACAGGGTACACAAATGAGCGGGGGTCCGCTCGATGGGGCCGAAAACAACAGGTAACCGTTTCGAATCGTTCCGCGACAAACGGGACTTGAAGCACATTGACCTCTTTTGGTTCTCAGCTGGTTATCCACAGGCGCGGAGCTAGTCGTCCGCCCCTGTGCCAACATGATCGAACGCGCCACTTTCACGCGAAGGAGCCCGACATGGCCGCCCAGCAGGTACGGGGTGTCATCGCCCCCGGCAAGAACCAGCCGGTTGAGGTCCGCACGATCCTGGTCCCGGATCCGGGCCCGGGCGAGGCCGTGGTCCAGGTGCAGGCCTGCGGGGTCTGCCACACGGACCTGCACTACAAGCAGGGCGGGATCAGCGACGAGTATCCGTTCCTGCTCGGCCACGAGGCCGCCGGGATCGTGGAGTCGGTCGGCGAGGGCGTGACCGAGGTGGCGCCCGGCGACTTCGTGATCCTCAACTGGCGTGCGGTGTGCGGCCGTTGCCGGGCCTGTCTGCGCGGGCGGCCCTGGTACTGCTTCGACACGCACAACGCGAAGCAGAAGATGACCCTGGAGGACGGCACGGAGCTCTCGCCCGCCCTCGGGATCGGCGCGTTCGCGGACAAGACCCTGGTCGCGGCCGGTCAGTGCACGAAGGTGGACCCGACCGTGTCGCCCGCGGTCGCGGGTCTGCTCGGTTGTGGAGTGATGGCCGGGATCGGCGCGGCCATCAACACCGGTTCGGTGACACGTGGCGACTCGGTGGCCGTCATCGGCTGCGGCGGCGTGGGCGACGCGGCGATCGCCGGGGCCAATCTGGCCGGCGCGGCACGCATCATCGCCGTCGACATCGACGACAAGAAGCTGGCCACGGCCCGCACGATGGGCGCCACTCACACGGTGAACTCGAAGGAGACCGACCCGGTCGAGGCCATCCGCGAACTGACCGGCGGCTTCGGGGCGGACGTGGTCATCGAGGCGGTGGGCCGCCCGGAGACGTACAAGCAGGCGTTCTACGCCCGCGACCTGGCGGGCACGGTGGTCCTGGTCGGCGTCCCGACACCCGACATGAAGCTGGAGTTGCCGCTGCTGGACGTCTTCGGCCGGGGCGGCGCGCTCAAGTCCTCCTGGTACGGGGACTGTCTGCCCTCGCGTGACTTCCCGATGCTGGTCGATCTGCACCAGCAGGGGCGTCTCGATCTGGAGGCGTTCGTCACCGAGACCATCGAGCTGGGCGCGGTGGAGCAGGCCTTCGACCGGATGCACCAGGGCGATGTGCTGCGTTCGGTGGTGGTGCTGTGATGGCCGCCCGTATCGAGCACCTGGTCACCTCCGGCACGTTCAGCCTGGACGGCGGTACATGGGACGTCGACAACAACGTGTGGATCGTGGGCGACGACTCCGAGGCGATAGTGATCGACGCCGCCCATGACGCCGACGCCATAGCCGAGGCGCTCGGCGACCGCCGGCTCGTGGCCGTCGTCTGCACGCACGCGCACAATGACCACATCGACGCGGCTCCGGCGCTGGCCGCCCGCACCGGCGCCCCAATCCTCCTCCACTCCGACGACCTCCCGCTGTGGAAGCAGACCCACCCGAACCGCCTGCCGGACGGTGAACTGACCGATGGGCAACGGCTGTCGGTGGCCGGCACCGAGCTGACCGTGCTGCACACCCCGGGTCACGCCCCAGGCGCCGTCTGCCTGCACGCCCCCCAGCTGAGCACCGTCTTCAGCGGCGACACACTCTTCCAGGGCGGGCCGGGCGCGACGGGACGCTCCTTCTCCCACTTCCCGACGATCATCGACTCGATCCGCGACCGCCTGCTGACCCTGCCTCCCGAAACGGAGGTCCGCACCGGCCACGGCGACTCAACGACGATCGGTGCCGAAGCTCCGCACCTGAAGGAGTGGATAGACCGGGGTCACTGAGCGCTCCGCTGGGAGTGGGATGAGCCTGCGGGCCGGTGGGGGCTGGTCGCTCCCCCACTCTCGGCTGCTCCCCCAGTGCCTTAAGGGTGCCTTAAGGGCCTGGGGGGACCCCCAGAGCGGGGGGACCCCCATCGCGGCGGAGCCGCAAATTGACACAGCCCCGCGCCCCTTACGGGGCGCGATTCCGCACCGGACTTCATCAAGGTTCAGATCCTGTTGGTTCCGTTGAAAGCTGGCCATGATCTGCTGGCGCGGGACAACGGCCTTTCTCGCGGGCAGGGAGGACTGGCGCATGGAGCTGCGCAGTGTCGACGAGCTGATGGATCTGCTGCACGCCTGCCGAGGGGCCTGGGGCGCCTCGGCAGTCCCCCACCGGAAGCCACGCCAAAGGGGAGGGTCACCCGCCGGCAGCGCACTCGATTTGCACGATCACGCACTGCAGACCGCCGCGCTGCTGCGGCGCGGTCATCCCAGTGACAAGGAACTCCAGGTGGCCGGCCTGGTGCACGGCATAGGTCAGCTGCTGTACCCCGGTGACGAGGCCCGTCACGCCGACCACGCGGCGGACGCCGTGCGGTCCCTGCTCGGCGAGCGCGTCGCCTGTCTCGTACGCCTGCGTGCGGCACCGTGGGACGACGGCCCGTTCGACGACGACGTGCTGTCCCTGCGGCAGGCGGACGAGGCCGGCAAGGTCGCCGGGCTCAACGCCGGCGTGCTGGAGGACTGGCGCACGGTCTTGGAGCTGGTCGCGGCACGCGCCACCGTCCGCCGCTGACGCACACCCCTGGTAGCTGACGGCCCGTCATGAGAACGTACGCGGATGACTTCGCCGTACGGGCTCACCGGCAAGGCCGCGATCGTCACCGGAGCTACCCGCGGTATCGGACGGGCGGTCGCGGAGTCGCTCGTCCAGGCGGGCGCGCGGGTGTGCGTGACCGCGCGTGATCCCGGCGGGGTAAGCCGAGTCGCCAAGGAACTGGGGGCCGTCGGACTCGCGGGCTCGGTCGCCGAACCGGCGCATCTACAGGCACTGACGGAGCTGACGCTGCGCGAGTTCGGCCGGATCGACCTGGTGGTGAACAACGCGGCGACCAACGAGCCATACGGCCCGCTCATGGACGCCGACCCGGACCGCTGGCGCGACGCGTTCACGGTCAACGTCGAGGCGCCGCTACGGCTGGTGCAATGGGCCTGGCGGGCATGGATGGCCGAGCACGGCGGAGCTGTGGTCAACATCTGCACGGAGGGCGCCGAGCACGTCGGCCCCAACGTGGGCGCGTACGGCACCAGCAAGGCCGCCCTGCTGCACCTCACCCAACAGCTCGCGGGCGAGCTGGCCCCCAAGGTCCGCGTCAACTCCGTCTCCCCCGGCCTGGTCCGCACCGAGATGGCCCGCTTCGTCTGGGAACGGGCGGAGGACGAGGTGGCCGCCGGACTCCCCCTCGGCCGCATCGGCGAGCCCGAGGACATCGCGCGAGCAGTCGTATGGCTGGCCTCGGACGCGGCGGAGTGGATCACAGGGGCGGACCTGCTGGTGGACGGCGGTACGAGGGTACGGGCGGCGGCCATGCCGCAGGCGTACGCGGTGCACGAACGCCTGCGGTCACAGGCACCGCCGGATACCGGCGGCACCGTGTCCTGACACAGCTGACCACGACACGGTGTGTGCGAGGTGCCCGAGATCAAGGCGGCGACGCGCTTGCCCCCAGTAGGGCAACAGGCCCGCGCAGGGCCTGCACGGAGTCGAACCACGAAGAACGCGTTGCCATCGCACCGGGCACCCTCACGGTAGGACAGCGGCTCCCGCGCAGGCCACCGGATTACCGCGGGCAGGCGGCCCTACCACTTGCCGGGCGCGTAGTCCTTCAAGAACACCCCGTACAGATCCTCGCCCTGCTCGCCCCGCACGATCGGGTCGTACACCCGGGCCGCCCCGTCGATCAGGTCGAGCGGCGCGTGGAACCCCGCGTCGGCGAGGCGCATCTTGTCCGGGTGGGGCCGCTCGTCGGTGATCCAGCCGGTGTCGACGGCGGTCATCAGGATGCGGTCCTTCTCGAACATCTCCTGCGCGCTGGTGCGCGTGAGCATGTTGAGCGCGGCCTTGGCCATGTTGGTGTGCGGGTGCCCCGCGCCCTTGTAGCCGCGGCTGAAGACGCCCTCCATGGCGGACACGTTCACGATGTACGTGCGGTTCGCCCCCGAGGCCGCCATCGTGGCGCGCAGGCGGCTGATGAGGATGAACGGCGCGGTGGAGTTGCAGAGCTGGACCTCGAGCAGCTCGACCGGAGTGATCTCCTCGACGGACTGGATCCAGCTGTTGGTGTCGTGCAGGTCGGGCACGAGACCGCCCGCGTCGATCGCCGTACCGGCCGCGATGCGCTCCAGGGACGCCGAGCCGGACACCAGCGCGAGGTCCGTGACGTCCTGCGCGGTCAGCTCGCCGCCCCCGGCCACCGGCAACGCGGCCACGGCACCGGAGCCGAAGGTGCCGATCACCTCGGCGGGCGGCAGCTCGCCCGACGGGAGCGGGGCGGACTCGGCGGCGAGCAGCTCGCTGTAGGCCCCCGGGGAGCGGCGTACCGTCTGGGCCGCGTTGTTGATCAGGATGTCGAGCGGGCCCGCGGCGGCGACCGAGTCGGCGAGCGCGACCACCTGGGCGGGGTCGCGCAGGTCGATGCCGACGATCTTCAGGCGGCCGATCCACTCGTCGCTGTCGGGCATGGCCTTGAAGCGGCGGATCGCGTCGTTCGGGAAGCGTGTGGTGATCGTGGTGTGCGCACCGTCACGCAGCAGGCGCAGCGCGATGTACATGCCGATCTTGGCGCGGCCACCGGTGAGCAGGGCGCGCTTGCCGGTGAGATCCGCGCGGGCGTCGCGGCGGGCCCGGTTCTCGGCGGCGCAGTTCTGGCAGAGCTGGTGGTAGAAGTAGTCGACCTCGACGTACCGGGTCTTGCAGGTGTAGCAGGAGCGCGGGCGCTGGAGTATCCCCGCGATCTGCCCGGCCTCGACGGCGGACGAGGGCAGGATGCCCTCGGTCTCGTCGTCGATGCGCTGGGCGGAACCCGTCGCCGTCGCCTCCGTGACCGCCTTGTCGTGGGCGGTCTTGGCGGCCCTGCGCTCCTGGCGGCGGCGCTGCTTCACCGTGCGGTACACGCCCGCGGTGGCGCGGCGCACGGCCACGGCGTCCGGGTGGTCGATCTCCAGCTTGTCGAGCTCCTCGAGCACGCTGAGGCAGACCGCCAGCCGCTCCGGGTCGATGCCGGGACCATACGAGGCGTTGGCCACCTCTGCCGTGTCCACGGCGGGGGTCGCCTGGCCGTCTTGTATCACCGTCATCGCCGTTGCTTCCTCGGGGTTCCGCGCCGCGCTCGAACCGCGCTCGCTTTCGAAGGCGGAATTTTACGGAGCGCAGGGCGAAGGCACCAAACCCGGCGTGATCACGACTCCCGTCACGGCGCGCAGGCGACGTTCAGTTCCTCCACCTCCGCGATCACCGCCTTGGCCAGCCGGTCCAGGTCCGGCACGGCCTCCGCGTCGGCGACGAGCCCGTAGTGGACACGTCCTCGGTACGTGGAGACCGCGACCGCGAGGGACTGGCCGCGGGCGAGCGGGGCGAGCGGATAGACCTCGGTGAGCGGGCAACCGCCGAGTTTCAGGCCGAGGCTGGGCAGCGGCACGCTGGTGACCAGGATGTCGAAGAGCAGCCGGGCCGCCTGTCCGACGACGGGACCGCCCAGCCGGTGCCCCAGCGGCAGCACATGGTCGGCAAGCAGGGCCACGGCGCCTGCGCCCCGGTTGGGGCCCGCGTCCTTGTTGCGGTTCATGGCCGTACGCACCGTGTCGAGCCGGCCGAGCGGGTCCGCGTCGTCGACGGGCAGCTTGATCAGGTAGCCGGAGAGCCGGTTGCCCTGGGGGTGCGCGGTGCGCGGGCGGCGCTTGGAGACGGGGATCAGGGCGCGGGGCTCGACGCCCTCGCTGCCGTCGCCGCGCTCGTCCAGCCAGCGGCGCAGGGCGCCCGCGACGATCGCGATCAGTACGTCGTTGACGGTGCCGCCCGCGCTCTTGCGGATCTTGTGCACCTCGTCGAGGTCGAGGTGCACGCCCGCGATACGGCGTGTGCCGGTCGGCTCCGACACCAGGGCGGGCGAGGAGCGGACACCCAGAGTGGCGCGGGCTACGGAGGTGCCGATGTCGAGGGCCCGGCCCACGTCGGAGAGGGTGCCGCGGACGAGGCCCGGCAGTTTGCGTACGTCCGGGAGGAAGCCGCGTGCGGGCTCTGCGGGGCGGGGGCGGGGCTCGGGCAGGTCCATGGGGTCCATGACCGCCGCCGCGAGCGTCAGCGCGCGCAGTCCGTCGGCCAGGGCGTGGTGGAACTTGAAGAGCACGGCGAACGAGGTGCCGTCCACGCCGGGCAGCACATGCGCCTCCCACGGCGGCCTGCCGCGCTCCAGCGGGCGCTGCATGAGCGCGCCCGCCGATTCGTGGAAGTCCGCGGTCGGCGCGTGCAGCCGGACATGGTCGAGCGGGTCGAAGTCGGGGACGGGCTCACGGGCCGCGCCGCCGAAGGCCAGCGGCTGCCCGAAGGAGCGCGGCCGCCATACGTCACGGATCCGCATCCGCAGCCCCGGCACACCCGCGGCGCGGGCCGCCAGCAGATCGGCGGCGTGCGCGCCCGCTGCGGGCGAATGGCTCTCGAAGACGCCGAGGGCGCCGAGATGCATGGGGTGCTCGGCGGACTCGATGTTCCAGAACGCCAGGTCGAGTGGTGCAAGCAGGTCGGAGGTCAATGGCTTGCTCTCGCGTCGACGACGGGTGAGCAAGCAGTCAACCCCTGACAAGCGATTACGGTCAAGTACGATCAAGCTACGCTCAGTTAACAGCAGATTAAGTCCTATCGCCCATGTGAGGGATGGGACCGGTGGGGTTCACGGGGGCATTTCAGGGTGGTCGAAGGGGGCTTCGGGGCCGGATACGGCGGTGCGGCCCCGCCCGCCCACCGCGGAGGTGGACGGGCGGAGTCTTCACGGCACGCCGGTCGCAGGATTCAGCCGGATGGCCGTCACGCGGCCGGGCAGCCCGCAGGGGTCGGCAGCGACGCGTCCCGGATCAGTGCCTCGTGTGCGGCCTTCAGCCGGGGCACATCGGGCTTGATCACCTCGCGGTCGTAGGTGAGGAGACCGTTCAGCTCCCCCTCCACGTCGGAGATCTGGGTGTAGACGGCGCCGTTGCTGCCCCGGCATACGAGTGCGCGTACCTCGTCGAGCTTCGTCAGGTAGTCGTCGGTGTAGGTGGCCGGGTCGACGTCGACGTACGACTGCTGGACCGACCAGGCATGCCCGGGCACGGCGAGGCCGAGGCCGCCGTACTCGCCGCTGACCAGCGCCCGCTTTCCGTCGGGTGCCGTTGGTAGCGCCGGGCTCGGGTAGCCGTGCTCGTCCATGAGGTCGCCGGTGCCGCCGTCGGCCCCGAGGTTGAGGCCCGACTGGCCGTTGACCAGCCGTGTCGGATCCCAGGCCTTCGCCTGCTCGGCGATGCGGCCCATGTCGTACTGGCCCCAGCCCTCGTTGAAGGTCACCCACATCACGGTCGACGGGCTGCTGATGTGCTCGTCGATCATCTGCTTCATCTCGCGCTCGTACTGGGCACGGGACGCGGCATCGGGATTCAGCCCGGCGGTCATCGCGGGCATGTCCTGCCAGACCAGCAGACCGAGCCGGTCGGCCCAGTAGAACCAGCGGTCCGGCTCCACCTTGATGTGCTTGCGGACCGAGTTGAAGCCCATCTCCTTGTGCATCCTCAGGTCGTACGCGAGGGCCTCGTCGGTGGGCGCCGTGTGCAGTCCGTCGGGCCAGAAGCCCTGGTCGAGCGTGGCCATCATGAAGACGGGCTCGCCGTTGAGGACGGTACGCGGGGTGCCGTTCACCTGCTTCACGGCGATGGACCGCATGCCGAAATAGCTGCCGACGCGGTCGCGGCCGACGCTCACCTTCAGGTCGTAGAGGAAGGGGTCGTCGGGTGACCAGAGCCGGGGCTTCGGGATCTTGAGTTCGAGGGGCTGTCCGGTACGGCCGCTCGCCGTGGCGACCTTCCGTTTACCCTCGTACGCCACTGCCGTGACCGGAACTCCGTCACGCACTCCCCTCGGCTCCACGGTGAGCCGGCCCGTCTCCACGTCCGGAGTGAGCTTGAGCGAGTCGACATGGTCGGCCGCGACCGGCTCCATCCACACCGTCTGCCAGATGCCGGACGACGAGGTGTACCAGATGCCGCTGGGGTCGAGGCGCTGCTTGCCGACGGGCGGGTTCTCGCCGCCCGCCGAGTCGGTCGGGTCGTAGACGCCGACGATCAGTTCCTGGGTGCGGCCGGGCTTCAGCGCGTCGGTGATGTCGGCGCTGAACTTGTCGTAGCCGCCCTTGTGGTCGGCGACCTTGGTGCCGTTGACGTAGACCTCGGAGTGCCAGTCGACGGCGCCGAAGTTGAGCTTGAGCCGCTTGCCGGAGCCGATCTTCCAGTCCGCGGGGACGGTGAAGGTGCGGCGGTACCACATGCGGTCCTCGTGCCGTTCGATGCCCGAGAGCTGGGACTCCACCGGATACGGGACGAGGATCCGCTCCTTGAGGTCCTTGCCGACCGGGGGCTTCTCGCCGGCCTCGGCCGCGGCGAACTGCCAGCGTCCGTTGAGGTTGCGCCAGGCGTCACGCGTCAGCTGCGGCCTGGGGTACTCGGGATGGGCGTTGCCCGGGCCCACCTCGTCGGCCCACTGGGTGCGCAGCTGGTACGTGGAGCGGTTGGGGCCGCTGCTCCAGAAGGCTTCGACAACGTTGCCGTCCGAGCCGGACAGGCCACCCTGGCCGTCGTAGCGGAGGTCGACGGTGCCGCGGGCGGTGCCGGTCTTGTTGCCGACGACGGGTTCCTTGAGCGCGACGAGCAGGGCTTTCGGGTCGGCCGGGTCCAACTGGGCTGTTCCGAGCGGCCATTCGGCACCGCCGATGACCGCCTCGAGGTGATCAGTGAGGCCGGCCGCGGGTGCGGTCAGCCGCTGCGCGAAGTCGAGCTTCAGGGTGCGGCCGTCCCCCAGGACCGTGGCCGCGAGAGCGCCGTCGTAGTCGTAGCCGTCGGGGAGGCGGAACGCGGACTGCGGGACGGCCGTCTTGCTGCCGCCGGGCGGGGTCCAGCGGAGGTGGAGATTCGAGCCGCCGTAGTGCTCGAAGTACTCGACCTTGATGTCGTAGGCCTGCCCGGACGTCAACTCGACGGGCGGGGCGGTCTGTTCGCGGTCCCAGTCGTCGACCCAGTGGTCGATGACGAGTTCGTCGTCGATCCACAGCCGGAAGCCGTTGTCGCCGATGATCGAGAAGGTGTGCGGGCCGGTCTTCTCCGGTACGAGCTTCCCGGTCCAGCGGACGCTGACGTCGTCGGACTGTCCGGTGGCGAAGTCCAGCCGTGGTTCGAGGTTGTCGAAGTCGAGCTGCCGGTCGAATCCGGTGGCCTTGAGCTCGTGGAAGTCGAAGGCGCCGGGGGTGGACTGGGTGTAGTACTCGCCCTTCAGGCCATGGATCTCAGCGGAGTCGTCGGCCGCGGCCGCGGTCGCGGCCGGTGCGGCGGTGAGTCCGGCGATGCCGAGGACCACGGCGAGGAATAACGCGAGGCGGTCTCTGTGCCGGCGGGGTCTGGCGGGTCCTGCCGGTCTTGCGGTTCTTCTGATGCGCACGGGTTCCTCCTTGGTTGAGGAAAGTGGCGGCTCGTCGCTCCTGGCCGGCTGCGGTCCGGTCGGCCTGGATAACGTTGTCAGGAACGGCAGTTGGCATGACAACACGGATTCCCGCACTTTGTCCACGGACATGACAAAGCCCCGGTACGTATTCCGCACCGAGGCCGTCATGGTGATCGTTACGACACCTGCTGGCCCTTGCCCAGGGCGATCACCCCGCCCTTGGAGACCGTGTAGAGCTCATGGTCCCGTTCCGGGTTGACGCCGATGGTCGCGCCCGGCGGCACCTGTACGTTCTTGTCGAGCACCGCGCCCCGTACCACCGCACCCCGCCCGATGTGGACGTTGTCGTGCAGTACCGAGCCCTGGACGACGGCGCCCGGGTCGACGACCACGCCCGGCGAGAGCACCGAGCGGGTGACCTGGCCGCGGATGAGGCAGCCGGCGCTGATGATCGACTCGCTGGCGATGCCGCCGGCGTTGAAGCGGGCCGGGGAGAGCTGGCCGGAGTGGGTGTAGATGGGCCACTGGCGGTTGTAGAGGTTGAAGACGGGCCGCTCGGCGATCAGGTCCATGTGAGCGTCGTAGTACGCGTCGAGGGTGCCGACGTCACGCCAGTAACCCTGGTCTCGTACCGTCTCGCCGGGCACATGGTTGGCGCTGAAGTCGTACAGCTGGGCCTCGCCGCGTTCGGTGAGCTGCGGCAGGATCGAGCCGCCCATGTCGTGTACGGAGTTCTCGTCCTCGGAGTCCCTTTGGAGGGCCTCGATCAGGGCCTTGGTGGTGAAGATGTAGTTGCCCATCGAGGCGAACACGGACTCGGGGTCGTCCGGCAGACCCGGCGGGTCGGCAGGCTTCTCCAGGAAGCTGTCGACGGTCAGACCGTCGGTTCCCGGAGCGATGACGCCGAAGGAGGACGACTCGCCCCGCGGCACCCGGATCCCGGCGACGGTCACGCCCGCCCCGCTCTCGATGTGCTGGGCGAGCATCTGCCGCGGATCCATGCGGTACACGTGGTCAGCACCGAACACCGCGACGTACTCGGGCTGGTCGTCGTAGATGAGGTTCAGTGACTGCAGGATCGCGTCGGCGCTGCCGAGATACCAGCGCGGGCCGAGCCGCTGCTGGGCCGGTACCGGCGTGACGTAGTTGCCCAGCAGGCTGGACATCCGCCAGGTCGTGGTGATGTGCCGGTCCAGCGAATGCGACTTGTACTGCGTGAGTACGCAGATGCGCAGGATGTCCGCGTTGACAAGGTTGGAAAGAACGAAGTCCACGAGGCGATACGTTCCGCCAAACGTGACCGCGGGTTTCGCCCGGTCGGCGGTCAGGGGCATCAAGCGCTTGCCCTCACCGCCCGCCAGTACGATTCCCAGCACCGAAGGTCCACCGCGTCGCATGCCGTGCCGCCCCTCTACCGCCCGGTTGTGCCACTTTCTTGTACTTCACCTGCTTGAGGCTTACCCCTCTTTGAGGAGTTCCTCGTACAGCTGGACCGTGCGCCGCGCCACCGCGTCCCAGCCGAACTCCCGCACCGCCCGCTCCCTGCCCGCCTCGCCCATCCGCCGGCGGGTCTCGGGGTCGGCGAGCAGTGCGTCCAGGGCCCGCGCGAGCTGTGCCGCGTGCTGCTCGGCGTTCTCGTCGACGGATACGAGCAGACCCGTCTCGCCGTCCTCGACGACCTCGGGAATTCCGCCGACGCGTGAGGCGACCACGGCCGTGCCGCAGGCCATCGCCTCCAGGTTGACGATGCCCAGCGGCTCGTACACCGAGGGGCATACGAACACGGCGGCGTGCGTGAGGAGTTGGATCACGTCCGGGCGCGGGAGCATCTGCGGGATCCAGAACACGCCCTGGCGTACGCCGCTGAGTTCCTGGAAGAGATCGCGGAACTCCCGGTCGATCTCCGGGGTGTCGGGGGCTCCCGCGCACAGGACGACCTGTGCGGCAGGGTCGATGTCGCGGACGGCGCGCAGCAGTTGGGGCACGCCCTTCTGGCGTGTGATGCGTCCGACGAACAGGACGTACGGGCGGTCGGGGTCGACGCCGATGCGTTCGAGGACGTCCGTGCCGTGGTCCGGCTGGTACAGGGCGGTGTCGATGCCGTTGTGCACGACGCGCACCTTCGCCGGGTCCAGGGCCGAGTAGCAGCCGAGGATGTCCTCGCGCATGGCTCCGGAGACGGCGATCACTGCGTCGGCGGCCTCGATCGCGGTGCGTTCGGCCCAGCTCGACAGGGCGTAACCGCCACCGAGTTGCTCGGCCTTCCAGGGGCGCAGCGGCTCCAGGGAGTGGGCGGTCATCACGTGCGGAATGCCGTACAGCATTTTCGCGAGGTGGCCGGCGAGATTGGCGTACCAGGTGTGCGAGTGGACGAGCTCGCGGCCTTCGAGGGCGGCGGTCATCGCGAGGTCCACGGAGAAGGTGCGCAGCGCGTCGTTCGCGCCGTCGAGCAGGGGCCAGGACCGGTGGCGTACGACTCCGCCCGCGGCGCCCTCGCCCCAGCAGTGGACATCCAGGTCCGTCAGGGGTCGTAGCTCCCGGGCGAGGAACTCGACATGGACGCCCGCGCCGCCGTACACGTCCGGCGGGTACTCCCGGGTCAGCAGGCCGACTCGCACCCGGTTACCCCCTGTCTCAGCGGCTGGTTCCCCCATGGTCACCCAGAACGGGCCCTATGGGGAAGACCGCAAGTGACAGCGGTGTGGGAACGGCATGACGGGCGGGCGAAGCGAACCAGCGTGCGACCCCGCGGACACGGAACGTGGCCAGGTTCGGGATCCGGCCGAGACGCACGAAATTCAAGTGGCCCAAACGGGCATACCGGCCGGAACATGGAAGTTGTAGGGGACGTCACCCAACCAGGGGAGGACAGAGCGCCCGTCGTACTCCATCGGCAGTAGGACTCAATGCCTGCTCAAGGACGACGACGCGAACGCCTTTGAAAGGCATCGTATTCAGCATGAAAACCGACCGTTCGCCGCGCCGGACTCCTCGCCGGCCGGAGCGCGCCAGCCAGACGCAGAGGAGGGACCCATGAGCGCCCTCGCACTGTCTGTGCTGCTTTCGCTCGTGTCCGCCGTCGCCTACGCCGGTGGCGCGATCGTGCAGGAACGGGTCGCCGTGGAGACACCGGACCAGTCGTACGCGCCCATGCGCCGCCCCGCCTGGTGGGCCGCGGTGGGTCTGAACGGCCTCGGTGGCCTGCTGCACGTCGTCGCTCTCGCCTTCGGGCCCCTCAGTCTGGTGCAGCCGCTGGGCGCGCTGACCATAGTGTTCGCGCTCCCCATGGCGGCTCTCTTCGTGCGCCGCAAGGCCGGTGCGACTGCCTGGCGTGGCGCGATCATGGCGACGGTCGGACTGGCCGGATTGCTGTCGCTGGTCGGCACGGCCGATTCGCAGTCCTTGAACAACTCCCAGCAGCTGGCGGTGGCCCTGGCCACGGGCGGTGCGGTGGTGGGCCTGATGATGGCGGCCCGCGCGGCACACCGGCACCCCGCGGTGCGCAGTGTGCTGCTGGCGATCGCCTCCGGTGTCGCGTTCGGTATGTCGTCGGTGTTCACGAAGACGGTCGCGGTGGACTGGACGGGCGGCTTCGCGCTCGGCCAGCTGCCCGCTCTGGCGGCGATCGGCGTCCTGGCCACGGCCGGCCTGCTGCTCTCGCAGGCCGCCTACCGGGGTGCGGGACTCGCGGCGCCGCTGGCCACGCTGACGGTGGTGAACCCTGTGGTGGCGGCCGCGGTCGGCATCACGATGTTCGGCGAGACCTTCCGGTACGGCTCGACGGGCACCGTTCTCGCCCTGGGCTGCGGTGTCATCGCGGCGGGCGGACTGATCCTCCTGACGTCGGAGCGGATCACCAGCACGGAGCGTACGGAGCCGGTTGCGGACGAGCCCGCCCTGATCCCGGCCGCCGAGCTTGTCGCGCTGCCCGAGCAGCGGACCGTCGAGGCGGCGGCGCTGGTCGCCGCCGCGACACCGGTAGGGGAAGGGGCCGAGGCGGTACGGCACGAGTTGCCGCTGGCGCCCGCCGCGGTCGTCGTGCCGACGCCGGTGGCCATACGGGAGGCGGCCGGTCTGACGCGCATCGGGTCCAACGGGCCGCCGCCGCGCGACGATACGCGGGACGGCGCGGACGAATCGGCGAGGCAGCCAAGTCCGTACGCCGGCCTCTACATCCCGCTGCTTCCGGTGCCGGTGGTGGCCGGCTCCCGCATCAGAACCTGAGATCAGGCGTACGCGGCGAAGCCGTCAGAGGCTGACGCCGCCCTTGCGCAGATAGGCGACCGGATCGATGTCGCTGCCGAATTCGGGCCCCGTCCGCACCTCGAAGTGCAGATGCGGGCCCGAGCTGTTGCCCGTGGAGCCGGAGCGGCCGATGCGCTGTCCGGGCACCACCTTCTGCCCGTCCTTCACAGAGATCGCCGACAGATGGGCGTACTGGCTGTAGCGGCCGTCGGCGTGCTTGATGACCACCTGGTAGCCGAAGGATCCGCCCCAGCCCGAGGTCACGACCTGACCCGCGGCGACCGACTTGACCGAGGTGCCGGTCGGCACCGGGAAGTCGACGCCCGTGTGATAGCCCTTCGACCAGGAAGCACCCGTCGCGCGGTAGGGAGTTCCGGCGCCCGCGTCCACCGGGGCGGTGAGCGTACGCGCCGACTCGCGGGGCTTGCTCTCGGTCTGCTCTTCCCTCTTCTCGGGCTTCTCGGGGGCGGTCGGGTTGGACACCGGCGTAGGGGCGGCGGGCTTGTCCGGGGCCTTGGTGCGCAGGCTCAGCCGCTGGCCGGGGACGATCACGTCCGGGTCGGCGCCGATGGTCTTGCGGTTGGCGTCGTACAACTGCCGCCAGCCGCCCTGGACTTCACGGGTGCCGGCGATGCCGGACAGGGTGTCGCCCCGGACGACGGTGTACATCTCGGCGGTGCCCGCGCGGGACTGGGGTGTGGTCTGCGGCTGTACGTCGCGGACGCTGCGCTCGGGTTTGCGGTCCGTGGTGCCCGACGGGTTGATGTCGGGGGTGTCGCCGCCCTGGGTGAGGCCCGCGCGCACGGAGCACACCGGCCAGGCGCCCGGACCTTGGCCGTCGAGGACCTTCTCGGCGATGGCGATCTGCTGGTCCTTGGTGGCGAGGTCGGCGCGGGCCGCGTAGGCCGTGCCGCCGAAGGCCTCCCAGGTGGACTGCTTGAACTGCAGCCCGCCGTAATAGCCGTTGCCGGTGTTGATGTCCCACTTGTTGCTGGACTCGCAGGCGGCGACCTTGTTCCAGGTGTCCACGTCGGCCGCGTCGGCAACCCCGGTGGCTATGAGCGGCATCGCCATTCCGGCGCCGCCCGCCGTGACCGTCAGCGAAGCGCGGTTGATCCTGTTCGGCTGATACCGGCGGTGCCGGCCCCGTACGGCCATGGAGTATGCCCCCTCGACATGCGTCAGCGGGGGCAAAAGTAAACGCAGCGAACAGGCCATGACAAGGCGGCAATCAGCCGCTCTGTCCCGTCAAGTGACCGGGAATGCACCCTTGTTGCGCGTCGGCTGAGGCAGAACGGCACGCCATGCGTACACATCGTCGGCAAGTCAGGATGGTCAGTGGGGCGATACTGACGAGCACCACCGTTTTCAGGACCTTTTAGGAGCCAACCGTATGAGCACTTCAGCGCAGATCGGCGTGACGGGTCTCGCGGTCATGGGGCGCAATCTCGCCCGCAACTTCGCGCGCAACGGATACACGGTCGCCCTGCACAACCGGACGTCGTCGCGCACACACGCGCTGGTCGAAGAGTTCGGCAACGAGGGGAACTTCATCGCGGCCGAGACCGCCAAGGAGTTCGTGGCCGCCCTGGAGCGCCCGCGCCGACTGGTGATCATGGTGAAGGCCGGCGACCCGACCGACGCGGTGATCCAGGAGTTCGCTCCGCTCCTGGAGCCCGGCGACATGATCATCGACGGGGGCAACGCCCACTTCGCGGACACCCGGCGCCGGGAGCGCGACCTGCGCGAGCAGGGCATCCACTTCGTCGGCATGGGCGTCTCCGGTGGCGAGGAGGGCGCGCTGAACGGGCCGAGCATCATGCCGGGCGGCCCGAAAGCGTCGTACGACTCGCTGGGCCCGATGCTGGAGAAGATCTCGGCCAAGGCGGCCGACGGTTCGCCCTGCGTCTCGCACGTCGGTCCGGACGGTGCCGGTCACTTCGTGAAGATGGTGCACAACGGCATCGAGTACGCGGACATGCAGCTGATCGGCGAGGCATACCAGCTGCTGCGTGATGTGGCGGGCTACTCCCCCGCGCAGATCGCGGACATCTTCCGCACCTGGAACACCGGACGCCTTGACTCCTACCTGATCGAGATCACCGCCGAGGTCCTCTCCCACGTGGACGCGGCCACGGGCAAGCCCTTCGTGGACGTCGTGCAGGACCAGGCCGAGCAGAAGGGCACGGGGCGCTGGACCGTGCAGATCGCGTTGGACCTGGGCGTGCCGGTGTCGGGCATCGCGGAGGCGGTCTTCGCGCGGTCGCTGTCGGGCCACACGGAGCTGCGCGAGGCCTCGCGGGGGCTCGCCGGGCCGAAGGCGGCGCCGCTCGACTCCGCCGCGGCGGGGGCCTTCGCCGACCAGGTGGAACAGGCCTTGTACGCCTCGAAGATCGTGTCGTACACGCAGGGCTTCCACAAGATCGCTGCGGGCAGCGCGGAGTACGACTGGAACGTCGATCTGGGTGCGGTGTCCTCGCTCTGGCGCGGTGGGTGCATTATTCGCGCGGCGTTCCTGGACCGGATTCGGTCCGCGTACGACACTCGGCCGGATCTGCCCAGCCTGCTCTCCGACGCCACCTTCGCCCAGGAGATCGGGGCGGCTCAGGACGACTGGCGGGCCGTCCTTGCCACGGCGGTTCAGCAGGGGGTTCCTACGCCGGGGTTCGCCGCGGCACTGTCGTACTACGACGCGCTGCGTGCGGAGCGGTTGCCTGCGGCGCTTACGCAGGGGCAGCGGGACTTCTTTGGGGCGCACACGTATCGGCGTGTGGATCGGGAGGGGTCGTTCCACACGTTGTGGGGTGGGGATCGGTCTGAGGTGGCTGGCTAGTAGCTCGGGAGGTTCTGGGGGTGGGCGGCTGCGGGCCCGTCGTGGCTTGTCGCTCCCCCACTCTCGGCTTCGCTCGAGCGGGGGGACCCCCATCGCGGCGGAGCCGCAAATTGATACAGCCCCGCGCCCCTGACAGGGCGCCTGTCTGAACCCGAATTGACATGGTGGCCCCGTTCAGCGCCGCGCCCCAACAGGGTGCCCGTGCTGAGCCGGAGCTGACACAGTGGCCCGGTACAGCCCCGCGCCCCTACGGGGGCGCGCCCACGCCTGAACCGGAATTGTCACGGTGGCCCGGTGCGGAAGCTTTCCGCACCGGGCCACCGTGTTGTTCGCCCCCTACGGCTGCAGCGGCCCGGGCTTCGGCAGTGGTTCGGGGCCCGGAGGCTCTGGGACCGGGGACGGGCTGGGGTCCGGTACCGGGTGGGGCTTGGGGTTGGGGATCGGATCCGGGAGGGGTTCCGGGCGGTCGGGGCCGGGGCCCGGAGGAGGGCCGGGGCGCGTGGGGTCGGGGTTCGGGTGGGTCATCGTGTCCTCCAGCCATGTGGAACTTCGGCCCTGGACTTGTCCCACGCGTACCCGTGCGCCGTACGCCCACTCACCCCGTCGCGGGACGTACGGGGCCCGGATGGAGGGTCAGACGGTGACCGCGGGCACGGCCTGCGGGCTGCGTTCCTGGTCCGAGTCCGGAACCGGCTCGGAGGGGTCCGCGCCGAGCGAGACGATCCGGTTGCCGGCGTCGACGTGCACGACCCGGGGCCGTAGGGCGCGGGCCTCGGCGTCGGAGACCTGGGCGTAGCTGATGAGGATCACCAGGTCGCCGGGGTGCACCAGGTGGGCCGCCGCACCGTTGATGCCGATCACGCCGGAGCCGCGCTCGCCTTCGATGACGTACGTCTCCAGGCGGGCGCCGTTGGTGATGTCGACGATGTGGACCAGCTCGCCGGGCAACAGGTCGGCGGCGTCGAGCAGATCGGCGTCGATGGTCACGGACCCGACGTAGTGCAGGTCGGCTTGGGTGACGGTGGCGCGGTGGATCTTGGACTTGAACATGGTACGCAGCATTGGGCGCTCCCAGAATTCGGCTCCCTGCCTGCGTTTGCAGGTCAAGGGCTATTTCTCCGGACCAGGGTACGGAACGGCTTCGCGAGGCACACCGAGATCCTCACCACAGCGCAGCCCACCCGGGCAAGTCGCTGAGAGGGCCCGCACTACGCGGTCAGCGCTGTCACCCGGCGCATCACGTCATGGCAGAACGTCCCGACCCCGTCCGGGTCGTCGATGAACTGGTTCGGCTTGATGCAGAAGGTCGTGAAGCCCTGTTCCAGTTGTTCCGGGATCGATGCCAGGGCCGCGCCGAGATCCGCCGTGGAGCGGTCGTCGGGGAACACGGCCTGGGTGCCGCCGATCATCTCCAGGTCGGTGACGTCCCGGCCGGCCGCCGCCATGGCTTCCTTCAGCAATTGCATGTCCTGCGGTGTGGGCCGGCCCAGGGGGTGGAAGCCGTGGCCGTACTGGACGAGCCGACGCAGGACGGGGCCGTGCAGGTGTTGGCCGCCGAACCACAGCCGTGGGCCCTCCGGTCGGTATGCCTTGGGCTCGAAGTAGACGTCCCGGAACGGGTAGTGCTCGCTGTCGTGCGAGATCGGGGACGGTCCCCATGCCTTCGCCCAGACCTCCAGGTGCTCGTCGAGCAGCCGGCCTCGTCTGCCAAAGGGCACTCCCATCGCGTCGTACTCGTCCCTGCTCCAGCTGACCGTGGGCTGCACCAGCAGCCGCCCCTCGCTGATCAGGTCGAGAGTGCCCAACTCCCGCGCCATGAGCAGCGGATGGCGCAGCGGGGCGAGGACGGCCGCGGCGGCGAGGCGCAGGCGTTCGGTGACGGAGGCGATGGCGGCGAGCAGGAGCAGGGAGTTGGGCCAGGGTGTGTACGGGTCCTGGTTGCCCGGGAGGGCGTAGTCGCGGGGGTTGCCCATGATGCCGTCGGCACCGGCGTCGGGGCCGAGCACGATGTGTTCGCTGACCATCACCGAGTCGAAGCCGGCGTCCTCGGCCTCGCGGGCCCACCGGACCGCCCTGGGCAGGTCGGCGCGGCCGCCGGTCAGGGTCCAGTTCTCGCTGAGGACGAGCAGCATGCGGGGTGTGGTGGTCACAGGGGACGTCATCTGGGTTCCCTCTCCACGAAGTACTCGATGTCCTCGGGCGCGGGCCGCAGCACACCGTCGCGTACGGCGAGCGCCGTCGCCTCGGCGCGCGAGGTGCAGCCGGTCTTGCGCAGCAGGTGCTCGATGTGGCTGTGCACGGTGCGTGGCGACAGGAACAGGGCCTGCGCGATGGCCTGGTTGGTCTGGCCCCGGGCGGCTCGCGTGAGGACTTCGAGTTCGCGCGGGCTCAGGCCGTACGGCAGCTCGGCGCGCTCCTCGGACACCAGGACCGCCTCGCGTGCCGCCGGACCCGCCGTGCACCGTTGCAGCACCACCCGGCACCATCCGGAGCCGACCGGCCACAACGCCCGCAGCCGCAGGCCCCGCGAGAGGGTGAACGCCTCCGTGATCCGTCGGAAGTCCTCGTCGTCCAGCGCCTCGGCGGGCGCCCGGCCCGGCAGGTCGATGACGCCGCCGGAAGTGACGAGGTTCGCCGCCGCTCCCGCCGGGAGTTCGTGGAAGCCACCGGCGTGTGCGGTGGGGTCGGCGAGGGCGCCCAGTGCGGGCAGGATCGAGGCGAGCAGGTGTCGCGCCTCGGTGTCGTAGATGTCCGCGCCTTCCGCGGAGAGGTGGATGAGGCCGACGAGGCGGCCTTGGTGGCGCAGCGCGCCGGTCAGCCCGTCACGGAAGCCGGCGGGGCGGACTCGCTCTGCGTAGAACCAGCCGTGCCGGAAGCGCGGTCCGGGATCGTCGGCGTCCTCGGAGATGGAGCGCGGCAGCTCCTGTCGTACGACGTTGGCGTACCACGGCGTCGAGACGAACTCGGCGGCCAGGGACTGCGAGGCCGCGGCTGGGTAGCCGACGCCGGCGATCTGCACATGCGCCCCGGATACAGGATCGATCCCGAGCAGGGACGCGGCGTCGAACGGAAGGGCGCGGCCGAGTTCCTGCAAGGCCTGGCCGCAGGCCGTGGCGGTGTCGCGCTCGCGCGTGAGCATGCCGATGCGCGTCGCGGCGGCGATCTGCTGGGGGCCGAGCATGCGAACCTCCCGACGGCTCTTGGCGCTACGAAGATTGCAGAGGTCGATCGTTTGGGCCCTAACGATATGCGAGTCCGGGGCCCCGGACAAGGCTTTTACCGTTCCGGCACCCGGCCCCTCCTGCTCGGCGTCCGCGCGCTCGGAGAGTCGGTATTTGTACGGATGGCAGGGCACAAGGCCCGGCGCTTTCCTGTTCGGCACAGCCGGACGCCCGCCGTGACGGGCCCGTTTCCCTGGGAGAACCCCGCCATGACCCGATTCCAGCAAGCCGCCTCCGCGGCTTCACGCCGGCAGTTCCTCGCATGGTCCGGCGGCATCACAGCGGCCACCGCGCTGGCCGCCGCGGGCTGTTCGGCGCCGGACGACGGCGCGAGCTCGAAAGCCGCGGCCGCCGGCTCGTCGGCGGAGGCGAAGACCCTCACCAAGATCGGCCTGGACTATCCGTTCACCCAGCTCCCCCTGTACTCGACGCTGGTGAAACTCTCCACCAAGGCCGCAAAGCAGCACGGCATCACCCTGCTGACCACGAGCGACGCGAGCAACGCCGACACTCAGGCCACCAATCTGAGCGCCTGGGTCTCGCAGAAGGTCCCGGCCATCGTGTCGTTCCCGATGGTCTTCGAGGCCACCGAGGCCACCGCCAAGCGGGCCCTCGACGCCGGGCTGATCTGGGTGACGTACGGCGGAACGCTGCAACACCAGAGCGCGGACATCCAGTTCAGCTTCCTCGAGGGCGGCACCCTGCTCGGGGAGGCCGCCGCGAAGTGGGCCGAAGAGCGGCTCGGCGGCAAGGGCAAGATCGCGTTCCTCACCGACAGCACGATCCAGCTGGGCCGTGAGCGTACGAAGGGCATGATCGACGCCTTCACCAAGCACGCGCCCGGTGTCGACGTGGTCGCGAAGGAGCAGGCCATCGACCCGGACACCGGGCTCTCGAAGACCCGGGCCATCCTCGCCAAGCACCCCGACCTCAATATCCTCCTCGGCGTCACGGACGCCGCCGCGTACGGCGGCTTCAAGGCCCTCCAGCAGACGGGGCGGGTGAAGGCCGACGCCAAGACCTTCGTGGGAGGGCAGGACGGAGCGGCCCCTTCCCTCCTCGCCATCAAGCAGGGCACGTTCTACCGGGCCTCCGCCGCGCTGGCGCCCCAGGACATCGCGAACGCCATCGTCGACGTACCCATGGCCGTCGCCGCCGGGAAGGCGAACCCAAGCGCGCAGGTGCCGATCACGCTCGTCCAGCACGCCGACACCGCGCGGATCGACGACCTGCTCGCGCAGAACTCCTAGGCGGCCGGCATGACGGGCAAGACAGGCATGGCGGAACCGAATCTCCGTATCCGCGGACTCAGCAAGTCCTTCGGCGGGGTCCGGGCGCTGGACCGCGTGGACCTCACCGTCCCGGCGGGCCAAGTGCACGCCCTCCTCGGCCACAACGGCGCCGGCAAGTCCACCCTGATCAAGTGCCTCGGCGGGGCCTTCCCGCCGGACGCGGGCACCATCGAGGTGGGCGGCAGCAGCCACACACGGCTGAGCCCGCGTGAGTCGATCGCCGCCGGAGTGGCGATCATCTTCCAGACGCTCAGCGTCGTCGACTCTCTGACGGTGGCCGAGAACATCTTCCTCGGCCAGGAATGGACCAAGTACGGCCGAATCGACCGCCGGGCCCAGGAGGAGGTCGCGGCCGGGCTGCTCCAGCGGGTGGCGGCGAACTGCTCCCCTCGCGACAGAGTGGGCGAACTGCCCATGGGGCAACGGCAGTTGGTGGAGATCGCCAAGGCGCTCAGCCGCAGCGCCTCGGTCCTCGTCCTGGACGAGCCCACCGCCGCCCTGTCCGGGGCCGAGAGCGACGCGCTGGCCGAGCGGGTCGAAGACCTGCGCACCCAGGGACTGGCCATCGTGTACGTCACTCATCTGCTGGCCGAGGTGGAGCGGCTCGCGGACGCCGTGACGGTGCTGCGGGACGGGCGGGTGACGCATCAGTCGGAGGTGTCGGGACGGAGTCGGCAGGAGTTGGTCGACGCGATCGTTGGCCCGGCGTCTGCCCTCTCGCCGGGCACGACGACGCGTGCCCCGGCCGGCTCCGACGCGCCGCGCCCGCCCTGCCTCACGGTGGACGGCCTGCGCGGTCCCGGATTCGGTCCCGTCGACGTGGACGTGGCCGAAGGCGAGATCGTCGGCCTGTTCGGGCTCATCGGCTCCGGCCGTACGCGCGTCCTGGAGACCCTCTTCGGCAGGCGCCGCGCATCGGGTGGGACCGTGCGCGTCAAAGGCCGTGTCGTCGAAGCCGTCCGGCCTGCCGACGCACTGGCCGCGGGGATCGCCCTCGTACCGGCGGACCGGCGCAGACAGGGCCTGTTCCCGGTGCTGAGCGCGCAGGACAACGCGCTGCTGCCGGCGATCCGTCCGCTCGCCCGGCGCGGCGTACGGGCGCTGCGCGCCGAGCGGCGGATCTTCGGCGCGCTCAGCGAGGCCGTGGGGCTGCGCCCGGCCCGGCCGGGCCTGCCGGCGGCCGCCTTCTCCGGCGGGAACCAGCAGAAGCTCGTCCTCGGCCGCTGGATCAACGAGGCGCACAACGTCGACGTCCTGCTCCTCGACGAGCCCACCCAAGGCGTCGACGTGGGCGCCCGGCAGGAGATCTACCAGGTCGTCTCCTCACTCGCCGCGCAGCGCGGCACCGCCATGCTGTTCGCGTCCAGCGATCCGGAGGAGGTCGTCGCGCTCGCCCACCGCTGCCTGATCGTCTCCGCCGGCCGGATCGTCGGCGAGCTCAGCGGCGCCGAACTCACCGAGGCCGCGCTCCTGTCGGCCCTTCACGACCCCGCCCCCGCGACCTCGGAAGGAGCGGCATGACGACCGCGACCACCTCCCCCGCCGACCGCCTCGTTCCGGGCCCGCGCACCCTGGCCGGCAGCGGACTCGCCACCGTGCGGCGGCATCCGCTGCTCGTCGTCCTCGCTTTGATGGTGCTGGTGTTCCAGCTGACGACCGGCAGCTTCCTCGACGGGGGCAACCTCCGCGGGATCGCCACGGACGCGGCCACCCTCACCCTCGTGGCCGTGCCTCTGGCGCTGCTGGTCATCAGCGGTTATCTCGATCTGTCGGTCGGCTCCACGGTCGCTCTGGGCGGCCTTGTCGCCGGCTGGCTCGCCGGGCAGCAGCACCAGTCACCCGTCGTCGCCGTGCTCGGCGCCCTCGCCGTGGGGGCGGCGGTGGGCGCCGTGAACGGCATCCTGTGCTGCTATCTGGGGCTGTCCTCGTTCATCGTGACGCTGGGCATGCTGACCGCGGTACGCGGACTCGCTCAGCAGCTCTTCCCGCTGCCGCTGAGCGGCTTCGGCTCCGGGTTCGCCTGGCTCGGAGGGTCGCGGATCGCCGGAATCGACGCACCGGTCGTCATCGCGCTGCTGGTGCTTGTGGCGGGTGCGCTGTTCCTGGCGCTCACCCCGGCCGGTCGGCACGTCTTCGCCATCGGTGTCAACCGGGAGGCCGCCCATCTCTCCGGCATCAGCGTCCGCCGTACGCCCTTCGCCCTGTTCGTCGTCACCTCGGTCGCGGCGGCCCTCGCCGGCGCGATCAAGGCGTCCGTACTGGACAGCGCGGTCGCCGGAACCTCGGGCGCCGGCTTCGAACTGACCGTGCTCACCGCCGTCCTGCTCGGCGGAGTCGCGCTCACCGGCGGCTCGGGCTCCGTCTTCGGGGTGCTGCTCGGCGTACTGTTCCTGGGCTGTCTGCAGAACGGGCTGACGCTGCTGAACGTGCCGGCCTTCTGGCAGCAGATGGCGCAGGGCATCGCCCTGGTGGCGGGCGCGGCGCTCGCCTACTTCGGTCCGCGGCTGACGCGGTGACCCTTCCCACGACCTTCACGTCCAAGAGAGGTTTCGCGTGAGCGACAACGCCCCCACCCTCATCCTGACCGGCGGCCAGGTCCTGACCGTCGACGACGGCTTCACCGTGGCCGAATCCGTGGCCGTGCGCGGCAGGACCATCGTCGCCGTCGGCACCGACGCCGAGATCCGCGCCCTGGCCGGGCCCGGCACGCGCGTCGTCGAACTGGGCGGCCGGACCGTACTGCCCGGCATCAACGACTCCCACCTGCACGGGGCCGCGTACGGCATGACCAAGCCGCCCTTCGCCATCGCCGTCGGCCATCCGGCGGTCGCGTCGATCGCCGACATCGCCACCGCCGTGCGGAGTCAGGCGGAGGCCTCCCGGCCCGGCGAGTGGATCATCGGCCTCGGCTGGGACCCCGGCTACCTGGCGGAGTGCCTCGCCGACCCCCGTCGCTTCCCGCACCGCCGGGATCTCGACGCCGCGGCGCCGGACAACCCGGTCTGTCTGACCGACTTCTCCTCGCACATGGTGTGGGTCAACAGCGCGGCCCTGCGCCAGTGCGGCATCGACGCGTCGATCGTGCCCCCGTCAGGCGGCGTCATCGACCTCGACCCGGACGGAGAGCCCACCGGCATCCTGCGCGAGGCCGCCCAGGGACTCGTCCAGGCCGCGCTCCCCTCCCCCACTGTCGCCCAGCGCCGCCAGGCCATCCAGAACGTGATCGCCGAACTCCACTCGCGCGGCATCACCAGCTACACCGAGCCCGGCCTCGGCCCCGGCGGCACGACGACCCTGTTCGGCGGGCTGAGCACCGACAACTGGACCGCGTACGCCGACCTCGCGGCAACCGGCGACCTCGAAGCCCGGGTCAGCGTTCTGCTGCTGCCCGCGCCGATGGGCGGCTCCGCGGACGACGTACGCAAGGGCCTGGCCGAACTGCGCCGCCCGGAGTCGGCCGACCCACGGCTCCTGCGCGCCATCGGCGTCAAGATCTTCGCCGACGGAGTACCGCCGAACCGTACGGCGTGGATGAACGAGCCGTACGCCGACGGCGGCCACGGCGCGCTGTGCGTGCACGGCGACACTCCCGCACTCCAGGTCGACGAGCTGCGCGAGATGATCCGGATCGCCCACGAGGCGGGCTTCCAGCTGGGCGTGCACGTCACCGGCGACCGGGCCATCGACACGGTCGTGGACGCGTTCGTCGCGGCCGACGAGGCGGCACCCCGGCCCGACGCCCGGCACTACGTCATCCACGGCGACTTCATCGGTGCCGGCAGCCTCGCGAAACTCGCCGCGCACGGTTACGGCATCAACATGAACCCGGCCATCAAGTGGACCATCTCCGACCTGATGGACGAGGTGGTGGGTGCCGAACGCTCCGCCTACCAGTGGCCCGTACGGTCCGCCGTCGAGGCCGGGATCGCGGTCTGCGCCAGCTCCGACGCGCCGATCACGGAGCCCGACTGGCGGCAAGGAGTGGCCGCGATGATGTTGCGGGAGTCGAAGGCGAGCGGCCGGCGCAGCGGCCCGGAGCAGTGTGTGGGCCTCGCCGAGGCCCTGCGTGCGTACACGGTCAACGCGGCCCGTCAGGACTTCGCGGAGGAGTGGAAGGGGTCCATCGAGGTCGGCAAGGTCGCGGATCTGTGCGTCATGGACCGTCCACTGCTGGAACTGGGCCCCCACGACATCACGGACGCGGAGGTGGACTTGACGGTGTTCGACGGACGTGTCGTCCACGAGCGCTGAGCGCCACGCGGTCGTGACACCACAAGAGTGGCCGAGGGCAGGCACCGCCCTCGGCCACTCCCTTCGTACAATTTGAGGCCGAACGGTCAATGCAGTACGAATGGTCAACGCAGTACGAGGGAGCGCCCGTGCCCGGCCAGCGATCCATCACCGAAGCCGAGAAGCTCGCCGCGGCGAAACTCGGCGGCATCCCGATCCGCCGGGACCAGATGGCGGCCGTGGCCAACATCTACCGGGCCGCCTCGGCGGTACGCCAGCACCTGGAGAACTCGGTGCTGCGTAGCTCCGACCTGACCTGGACGGCCTTCGTGGTGCTGTGGGTCGTGTGGGTGTGGGGCGAGTCGGAGACCCGGCACGTGGCCGAGGAGGCGGGGATCTCCAAGGGGACGCTCACCGGTGTTTCCCGCACCCTGGAATCGCGTGGGCTGCTCCGGCGGGCCGGTCATCCCTCGGACGGCAGGCTGGTCCTGCTCAGCCTCACCGACGAGGGTGAGCGGCTGATGCGGCGGCTGTTCCCGGAGTTCAACGAGGAAGAGGCGTTCGTCACCGGGCAGTTGACGGACGAGGAGTGCCGGAACCTGGCCGAGGGCCTGCGGAGCGTAGTGCTGCAGGTCGAGGAGAACGGCGAGGAGCGCCGCCAGTCACTGCTGAACGGCGCCGAGCCCGCTCCTCGCCGCAGCGGGCGGCGTCCGAAAGGCTGAGAGGTCTTCGCTGCGAGAGCTTCAGTAGGCCGCTCGCACCAGCGCCGCGAAGAGACCGTGCTGGGCGGCGTCCTCGTGCGCGGTGTCCTCGGGATGCCACTGGACGGCGGTGAACCAACCGCGCGCTCCGGGGAGTTCGAGGCCTTCCGGGGTGCCGTCGGCCGCCCGTGCGGTGACCTCCAGACCGTCACCGAGGCGGTCCACTCGCTGGTGGTGGTAGCAGGAGGCGTCCGCCTTCTCCGCTCCGGTGGCCTGTTCCAGCAGGGTGCCGCGCCGGATCGCCACCGGATGAACGAGGTGCCGGTGTTCGCGCTCGGGGCCGCCCATGTCCTGTTCCAGGGTGCCGCCGAGGGCGACGTTGACGACCTGCATACCTCGGCAGACCGCCAACAGGGGCAGACCCAAGTCCAGGCTCCGGCGGGCGACTTCGAGGTCGAAGGCGTCCTGGAGGTCGTCGACGTCGTAGACGCTGTCGTGTGTGTCGGTGGCGCCGTACCGGTTCGGGGCGAGGTCGCCGCCGCCGGGGAGCAAGATCCCGTCGAAGCGGGCGAGGCGGGCCGCCACGTCGGTGTCGGAGGGGTCGGCCGGGTGGATGCTCACGGGTTCGCCACCGGCCCGCCATACGGACTCGATCAGGGCACGGGCGTTGACTTCGGCGGCGTAACGCAGTGCGGAGGTGGTGGCGGCGAAGCGGGCCGGGATCGCGATGAGGGGACGCGCGCATGTACGGGTCACAACCGGATCCAGGTGGTCTTGAGTTCGGTGTACTTCTCGAGGGCGTGGACGGACTTGTCCCGGCCGTTGCCCGACTGCTTCATGCCGCCGAAGGGGACGGTCAGGTCGCCCTCCTCGTAGCAGTTGACCCAGACCGTGCCGACCTTCAGCGCTCGCGAGACCTTGTGCGCGGTGGACAGGTCGGAGGTCCACAGGCCCGCCGCCAGGCCGTACTCGGTGGCGTTGGCCAGCCGTACCGCTTCCTCCAGGTCGTCGAAGGTGAGCACCGACAGGACGGGGCCGAAGATCTCCTCGCGGGCCAGCCGCATGCCGGGGCCCACCCGGTCGAAGACGGTCGGTTCCAGGTACGTGCCTCCCGTGCCGGTGAGGATGCGGTCGCCGCCGGTCCGCAGCCTGGCGCCCTCGGCCAGACCCGTGTCGATGTGGTCTCGTACGCGGCTCAGGTGGGCCTCGCCGGCCAGGGCGCCCATCTCGGTGGCCGGGTCGAGGGGGTCTCCGACCCGCAGATCCCGGGCTCGCGCCACGACGGCCTCGACGACGCGTTCGGCAATCGATGAGTGCACCATCAGCCGGGACGGGGCGGTGCACATCTCGCCCTGGTTGAAGAAGATGCCCCAGGCGGCGGTGGCGGCGGCCTTCTCCAGGTCGGGGGCGTCGGGAAGGACGATGTTGGGTGACTTGCCGCCGAGTTCCAGCCAGACGCGCTTGAGGTTGGAGTCGGCGGCGTAGTGCAGGAAATGTCGGCCTACGGCGGTCGAGCCGGTGAAGGCCAGGACGTCGACGTCGGGGTGGAGGCCGAGGGCGCGACCGGCGACCGGTCCGTTGCCGTTGACGACGTTGAGCACGCCCGGCGGCAGCCCGGCCTCGGTGGCGATCCGGCCCAGGAGGAGCGCGGACAGCGGCGAGTTCTCCGACGGCTTCAGTACGACCGTGCAGCCGGCGGCCAGTGCCGGGGCGATCTTCCAACCCGCCAGTGTCAGCGGGAAGTTCCACGGTACGACCGCGCCCACAACCCCGGCGGGCTCCCGGGTGACGAGCGCGAGGGCGTCCGGTGCGGTGTGCGGGGACTCGTCGGTGAGCTTGTCCGCCAACTGCCCGTACCAGCGGAAGGTGTTGATGACGGCACGCAGCTCGATCGCGTACGCGTCCGTGATCGGCTTACCCATCTCCAGGCTGACGGCGAGCGCGAGCGTCTCGCGCCGCTCCTCCAGCAGATCGGCGATCCGTACCAGCAGGCGGCCCCGCTCGGCGGGCGCCAGGCGCGGCCACGGACCGGCGTCGAAAGCCCGGCGGGCGGCGGCCACGGCCGCGTCCACCTCGGCGGCGCCCCCGTCGGCGATCCGGGCCACGACCTGGCGGTCCCGGGGCGAAACGGCCGCGAAGGTCTCTCCCCCGCCATCCTCGTCAGCGCCGTCGATGTGATGGGCACCGGACACCTCGAAGGTCTTGGCGCGGCGCAGCCACTCGTCGTGGGTGATGTCCGGCATGCGTGGCCTCCAGCTCACAGCAGTTTATGTCATTTGATCTCAAACGATATGAGTCACAAGGGCCGTCTACAAGCCCCGACAACTCCTCACGGCGACCCAGGAGAGCCGCGCCCGTGCGGTCCGGCCCCGGCCGGGACCGGACCGCACGGGCGCGCGTACGCCTCCGCGGCAGCCTCCTGGCCGTACGCCAGCCGACGAACGACCGCCTACCGCATGTCAGTTGACGACCGCCGCCTTGCCGCGCGTCAACCGGGCCGCGACCACTCCCGCGACCAGGACGGCCGGGACGGTGAGCTCCAGCCACAGAGCGGTGCTCTGCTCGCCGCCGATGAGCGTGGTGAAGTTCTCGACGATCAGCCAGATCGCACCGACGATGCCCAGTGCGCCCAGGGCCGGGGCGATCAGGGTGTTCCAGGGCCGGGCGTCCAGGCGTTCCCGGCGGAAGAAGGCGATCACGGAGACCGAGGTCAGGAAGTACAGCAGCATGATTCCCAGGACGGCCACTCCGCTGCCCCAGGAGAACAGGGTCAGGACGGGGTCCTTGTCGGCCAGCGCGAAGGGCATCACCAGCAGGACGGCGATGGCCGTCTGGACGAGGCCTGCCACGCCTGGGGAGTGGTGACGGTTGATCGACGTCAGCCTTCGGGGCAGCAGCCCGTCGCGGCTGAGGGAGAACAGGTAGCGGTTGGCGGAGTTGTGGAAGGCGAGGATGCCCGCGAAGAGCGAGGTGGCCAGCAGGATGGGCAGGACGTCGTTGACCCAGGTACCGAACTGGTCCGCGATGGGCGCGAAGACGAAGGCCGTCGAGTCGCCGCTCTCCAGCGCTTTGCCGGCGGCCGCGGTCGCGTTCGAGGCGCCGTAGGCGGAGATCAGCATCCAGGAGGCGAAGGCGAAGAAGCCGGTGACGAGGGCGACGGCCAGATACGTGGCTCGGGGCACCGTCCTGCGGGGTTCGCGCGCCTCCTCGCCGTAGATCGCGGTCGCTTCGAAGCCGATCATCGAGGCGACGGAGAACATCAGCGCCACGCCCGGGGCGCCGTCGAGGGCCGCCCCCGGCGAGAAGGACTGGCTGAAGCCGAGGCCCTCGGGTCCGCCGCCCTGGACGAAGGTGACGAGCGCGAAGGCGCTGAGGATGCTGAACTCCGCCAGCACGAAGACCGCCAGCACCTTGGCACCCATCTCGATGCCCGAGGCTCCCAGGACCTGGACGATCGCCATGGTGACCAGGACACACACCCACCAGGGCACGTCCACCCCGGTGTGGTGTGCCAGCAGTCCGCTCACGGTCGCTCCGTACAGGCCGTACATGGCGGCCTGGATCGCGCAGTACGCGAAGAGCGCGACGCCCGCGCTGCCGGTGCCGACGTGCCGGCCGAGACCCTTGCCGATGTACGTGTAGAAGGCGCCGGCGTTCACGACATGCCGACCCATGGCCACGAAGCCCACCGAGAACAGCAGGGTGATCACCCCCGCCGCCACATAGGTGGCAGGGGCGCCGGGTCCGTTGCCGAGCGCGACGGAGAGGGGGACGGCGCCCGCGACGCCGGTGAGCGGTGCCTGGGCGGACAGCACGAAGAAGAGGATGCCCAGGACGCCGAGGGAGTTGGGCTTGAGCTTGCCTTGGGTGGAGGCGTCGGGCGCGGCCTGGTTGCCGACCGCTGTCTGACTGTCCACTCGGATCACCTGCCAGAGAAAGGGAGAGGGTCGTTTCAGGCCAAACGAGTTGCCTCATCGTGGGCGGGAACTATCCGTTTGGCAAGGGGGTACGTGCTCCGGGATTTCCGCCGGAGTTGTCCTCAGCGCGTTTCCGGGCAGCGCGAACGCGGCCCAAATGCCCAGTCGGGACGTCCTGTTGGGCTTCTTGACTAGCGGTCTGCCGAGCCGGTGTCGCCGTCAGCTTCGGCTTCGGCTTCGGCTTCAGTTTCGGCTTCGGCTTCGGCTTCGAGGAGCCGGAGCAGGTGGCGCAGCTCCTCGACGGCCGCGTCGGTGGTCTCGGGCTCGCCGAAGACGAGCTGGTGCAGCACGATCCCGTCGAGGGCCGCGAAGATCAGTCGGGTCAAGGGGTGGTCTGCGTCGTGGGGCAGGATCCGGGACAGTTCGCGCTTGGTGGCGTCGAAGTAGGCGTCGTACAGCGCGCGGATCTGCGGCAGCAGCTCCGGCCGGCGCCGGGCCTCCAGCAGCAGCTCGTACTGGAACGCCTGTATGTCCGGATCCGCCGTGACCATCTCGGAGAGCCCGACCGAGAAGTCGGCGACCTTGCCGGTCCCTGGTTCGAGCGCGCTGGTGCTCAGCGAGGTGCGGATCGCATGGGCGAGCGCCTCCTCGATCAGTGCGTCCCGCGAGCCGAAGTGGTGGACGACCAGCCCGTGCGTGGTCCCCGCCTCCTGCGCGACGGCCCGGTAGGTGAGCTTGCGCAGCCCGCCCCGCGCCACGACCCGCACCGCCGCGTTGAGCAGGGCCTCGCGCCCCTCCCCGTAGTTCATGCGCCTGCGCGGCTCACGACCTTCGGGCTGCTCGGCGGACTCGGTCATGCTGGTGACCCTACCCGCCCGCCGTTCACCGCCGGGGTGGACGGATGCCGCGGAACTCCCAGTCGCCGCCGAGCGCCGTGGACAGCACCTCCTCCGATTCGGTGGGCTGGGCGCCGACGTCGGTGCGGATGGGGGTGGGGCCGGTGACGACGTGGTTGGTGAGGCGGCCCAGGCCCTCGACCTCGACTTCAACGACGTCGCCGGGCTGGACGGGACGGGAGTTGGCAGGGGTGCCGGACAGCAGCACGTCACCGGGGTACAGGGTGATCGTGCGCGCGATGTCGGCGACGAGGTAGTGCATGTCCCACTTCATCTCGTCGGTCGAACCGTCCTGGACCACTTGGCCGTTGACGTACGTGCGCAGGCTCTTGCCGTGGAAGTCCCAGTCGGTTACCAGGCCCGGGCCGAGCGGGCAGAGGGTGTCGGAACCCTTCACCCGGAGCATCGAGCCGGCGTCGGTGTCGCGGAAGTCGTGCAGGCCGTAGTCGTTGGCGATCGTGTAGCCCGCGATGTACGTCCCCGCCTCGGCCGGCGCGATGTTGCGCGCGGTCTTCCCGATGACGATGGCGACCTCGCCCTCGTAGTTGAGCCACTTGCAGCCGTCGGGGCGGACGATCGCGCCTTTGTGCGCGTTGAGGGCCGAGGTCGGCTTGTGGAAGTAGGTGGGCGTGTCCGGGAGTTGGATCTGGAACTCGTCGACGCGGCTGCGGTGGTTGAGGTGGACCGCGATCACCTTGGACGGGACGACCGGGGGCAGGTGATGCGCCTCCTCGGTCTTGACGCGGCGGCCGTCCCCGGCGACGAGTTCGTCCCCGTCGACGGTGACCTCGACGGCGGCGCCGTCGAGCAGGATGCGGCGGTATTCGGGCATGGCGGTACTCCTCGTCAGGACTGAGCGGCGGGGGTGGGCAGTCCGTTTCCGGTCCAGCCGTCGGCCGGACGGTCGAACCACAGATGGACCTGGCCGGTGCCGACGGAGTTCTCGTACTCGCCGTACTGCCGGGCCTTCGCGACGCACGCCTGCTCGCCGAGCGCGCCGGCCATCATCAGGTAGTGGAAGAACTTCGCCTCGGGCTTGAACTTCCAGAACTCCCCCATGGTGTCCAGGACCTTGTCGTGACGGCCCTCCTTGAACCACGCGATGCGTTCATAGTCGGCCTCGCGGGCCTCCGGCGTGCGGATGTGCACCGGGTCGCTGGCCTCGTGGTCGCGGATCTCGCGCAGCGGCCAGAAGGTGTGCGACAGCGCTCCCGAGGCGATGAGCAGGACGCGCCGCCCGGGGGTGGCGGCGATGCCGTCGGCCAGGGCACGGCCGAGGCGTAGGTGGTCCTCCATGTCGCCGGTCTGGCAGACGCCGATGCTCACCCAACGCTTGTCCGGAAGCCCCTCGCCGAGGAACTTCCACAGGTTGATGGTGGCGTAGTAGATCGGCAGGTAGTCGTCGTCGATCGCGGTGATCCAGGTGCCGTGCTTGTCGGCGAACGAGGCGATGTTGTGCGCGAGTTCGGGATCGCCGGGAAAGTCGTACGGCATCCGGCACATGCCGCGCGGCAGCTCCTCGGAGGTGAACAGGCCGGCGCGACGCTGCTGGGCGGTGACCACGAACTCGACGGTGGTGGCCCAGTGGGAGTCGAGGACGACGACGGTGTCATACGCGTCCGCGGCATCGCGCTCGAAGACGTCCTTACGGAGCTGCTGGAGGCCGGTGACGAGGGTGATCTCCTTGCCCTCGTTCAGCTCCAGCCGGTCCGCTTCCGGCAGCACGATGGTGGGCACGTGGGCGAGTAGGCCCGCCCCGACGATCTCACCCATGGTTGTTCCATCCGTTCGGGGCGGTCACGGTGTTCTTCAGGTCGCAGTAGAAGTCGAAGCTCCAGGTGCCGCCCTCCCGGCCGACACCGGAGAGGCGGGAGCCGCCGAAGGGCGCCTGGAGGTCACGTACGAAGAAGCAGTTGACCCAGACCGTGCCCGCCACGAGCTGGTCGCTGACGCGTTCGGCGCGCTCCCTGTCACCGGTGGCGAGGGTGGCGGCGAGCCCGAAGCGGGTGCCGTTGGCGAGGTGGACGGCTTCTTCCTCGGTGGCGAAGGTCTGGAGGGTCAGTACCGGCCCGAAGACCTCTTCCTGCACGATCTCCGAGTCCTGGGCGACATCCGTGAGGAGCGTCGGCGCGTAGTACTGCCCTTCCTTGCGGTGCCCGCCGATGACGACGCGCGCCCCGGCCTCGACGGCCCGCTGCACGAAACCGTCGATCTTCTCCAACTGCCGGGGGTGGATGTTGGGCCCGATGTCGGTGGCTTCGTCGCGCGGGTCGCCCTGCTTCAAGGCGGTGGCCTTCTCCACGAAGCGGCGCGTGAACTCCTCGGCAATCGATTCCTCGACGAGGATGCGGGTCGCGGCGAGGCAGACCTGCCCGGCGTTGTCGTACTGCTCCACCGCGAGGTCGACCGCGAGGTCCAGATCGGCGTCGGCGAACACCAACAGGGGTGATTTACCACCGAGTTCGAGGCTGAGCGGGGTGAGGTTCGGCGCGGCGGAGGCGGCGATACGACGCGCCGTCGGCACCGAACCTGTGAAGCTGATCCGGCGCACGTCCGGGTGCGAGGTGAGGGCGTCGCCGATCTCGGCGCCGTAACCCTGGACGACGTTGAGGACACCGGCGGGAAGCCCGGCCTGGGCGGCGATGTCGGCGAGCAGTGAGGCGGTCAGCGGGGACCACTCGGCCGGCTTGAGGACGACGGTGTTGCCGGCCGCCAGGGCGGGGGCAACCTTCCATGTGGCCAGCATGAGCGGGGCGTTCCACGGGGTGATCAGCACCGACGGGCCCGCTGGATCCCAGCTCACGTGGTTCGTGTGGCCTCGCGTCTCGAAGTCCTCGTGCTCGAGCTTCAGCAGCCAGTCCGCGAAGAAACGGAAGTTGTGGGCGACGCGCGGCATGACGCCCCGCCGGTGGGAGCGGAGCAGGGCGCCGTTGTCGCTGGTCTCGACGATGGACAGCTCTTCGATCCGCTTCTCCACGCCGTCGGCGATGGCGTGGAGGATGCGGGCGCGTTCGGCGCGGGGGGTGGCGGCCCAGGAGGGGAAGGCGGCTTTGGCGGCGGCCACGGCGGCGGTGGCCTCCGCCGGGGTGCCGCGGCTGATCTCACCGAGGACGCTTCCGTCGATGGGAGAGAGGTCGGTGAAGGTGCCTGGAGAGGCTAGGCGTTGGCCGCCGATCCAGTGCCGGGTGTCGACTGTGACTCCGGCGACGGTGATGTGGTCAGGCATGAGGGAAAGGGCTCCAATCAAACACGGGGTGGGGCGCCACCATCAGGGGCGCGGGCTGTATCGATATGCGGCTCTGCTGCGTGGCCACGAACAACCCGGAGCGGGCCACGAACCTCACTCGGCAGACGCTCCCGACGTACCGACCTCCAGCAGCCGCCCGCCGTCCCAAACCACCCCAACCTGCCGGTAGTACGCAGCAATCGGCTCCCGAACCTCCAACCGCGCCAGCTCCTCCGTAGGCGCCTCGAACAACTCCAACTCGGCGTCGCCGACCCACGGTTGCCCGCCCTCAAACGACGCCGCCCCGGACTCGATCAGCTCATCCAGAGCGAGCCCCTTGCCCTTCTCAATGGACGGCAGCCACCGGTGATGCACCATGGGATGCCCGTTGACGAACCCGTTCGTCTCCGACGGCTCCCGCAACGTCACCACGACCTGCGCCAGCCGCCGGTCAGCGGCGGCAAGCGTGGCCCCAAACCGAGCCCCCGCCTCAACCCGCGGAGCGGGCCCGTACTGATGAGGCCGCGTCTGGTGAATGGACCCGAGCTTCTTCGGATACCCCTGGTGCAGCCCGCGCGCGATGGCGAAGTCCTTGTCGACCCAGATGTAGACGCAGCGTGAGTACGTCTGCCCCCGGAACTTGCAGCGCACGACGGCGAAGGCCTCCTTGTACTGCGACAGCACCGGATCCAGCAGCTCGTCCCGGGACTCCGAGCAGGACTGCCAGTCGGCCCAGATCAGCGCTACGGCACCCGGGTCCTCGTCGGCCAACTCCAGTGGCTCGGGCAGCAGTTCACGTACCCGCGAGGGATCCGTGCGGTACTCGACGGTCAGCAGATCACCGGAGTAACGCCACGGCGGCGACGGAATCAGCGACGAGGCACCGCTCGCCGTCTTGGGATGGAAGTAACCACGGAGACTGGCCACTTGGAGCTCCTTACGCGGTGAGGGCGGGCTGCTTGAGCAGGTGGGCGCGATACTTGGCGGCACCCATCGCGGCCGCTTGGCCGCCGAGCGCGACGACGCCGACGAGCCGTCCGTCGACGTGATAGCCGACGAGGACGTCACCGTCCGGCTCGCCGTCCAGCACTCGCACGTCATCGAGGCCGAGACCGGGCGCCCCGAACGACTGGAGCCGGAAGTCGTGCTGGTCGCTCCAGAAGGTGGGAAGCGGGGCAAAGGGCGCCAACTCCACGTCCGCACCGGCCAGATGAGCGGCCAGCGTCTTCGCGGCGTGCTTGGCGGTATCGGTGGGGATCGACCAGTGCTCGACCCGACGAGGTACGCCGTCGTAGCGGGCGTTGGGGAAGCGGGCGACGTCGCCGACCGCGACCACCTCCGGATGTCCGCCGGCCCGCAGGTGCTCGTCGGTGAGCACACCGTCGGACAGGTCGAGCCCGTTGCCCTGAAGCCAGTCGGTGTTCGCGACCGAGCCGACCGACTCCACGACCACATCGGCGGGCAGCACGGAGCCGTCGTCGAGGACGACACCGGTCACCCGGTCGTCGCCCTCGAACCCGGCGACTCCCGTGCCGAGGGCGAAGCGCACCCCCCGCTCCTCGTGCCGCTTCAGCAGCACGCGGGCGAGCAGTTCGCCCAACGGGCCCACCATGGGCAGGGGCAGTGGATCGACGACGGTCACCTCGCGAACGCCGAGTCCTACGGCGGTGGCGGCGACCTCGCAGCCGATGAAACCGGCGCCGACCACGACGACACGGGCGCCGGGCCGGGTCAGTTCGGCTCGCAGACCTTGGGCGTCGGCGAGCGTACGGACCGTATGGCGGCCGCCGAGCAGGCCGGGGCAGCGCAGCCGACGAGGCCGCATGCCGGTGGCGACGACCAGACCGTCGTACGAGAGAGCCGATCCGGTGTCGAGTTCCACGGTCCGCTCGGCGAGGCGGGCCGCGACGACCTTCGTACCGAGCAGCCACTCCACGTCGGCCGTCGACGCCTTCGGCGTGAAGGCCAGCGACTCGAACGGCACCTTCCCGGCCAGCACTTCCTTCGACAACGGCGGCCGGTTGTACGGCATATGGGGCTCGTCCCCCACGACGGTGATCGCGCCGGTCCAGCCCGCCGCGCGCAGTTGCTCGGCGGCGCGCAGGCCGCCCATGGAGGCGCCGACGACGACGATGCGTCCGGTCACGGTGCTCAGTCCTCGATCCGAATGGCCTGCAGCGGACACACGTCCGCGGCCTCCTCGACCTCGTCGCGCAGCGCGTCGTCCGGATCGGAGACGTACGCCAGGTGGCCGGAGTCGTCCATCGAGAAGACGTCGGGGGCCGCGAAGACACACTGGCCGTGGTCCTGGCACTTGTTCATGTCGACGACGACCTTCATGGCCGGTCCTCCAGGTGGTGAGGGCGTCGGGCAGGGCGGGGACGGTTCGGTGGGAGGGGCCCGGCCGCCGTGCGCTCAGGCGCCGCGCGGCCGGGCCCCTCTGCCAAAGGGATGCGAGGAAGCCACACCCCTGACTCGTTTGGCTTCAAACAACATAGGAAGCTCACTCGCCCTGGTCAATACCTGTCCAGGTGGATAATTTTTTCGGGCCAGCCTCTTGCGGCACGGCGACTGGCTTCCATACCGTTCGGGCTCAAATGAAATCTCCAAGTCCCCCGACTCCCCGGACTCCCCCTTCGAGCGCCCCAAGGGCCCGAGGGTGTCCCATCACCCGCCCAAGGAGACATCGGTGAGCGCATCCGACACCCCAGACGTCCGACGCCACATGGAGCGGCTCGCCGCCGAGGGCATCGACGTGGTCCGGGTGATCTATCCGGACCTGATCGGCACCGACCGCGCCCGCGACGTCCTGCTCGACCACCTGCCGTCGGCCTGCGAGCACGGCCTCGCCTTCTGCCGCGCCGTCTACCACACCAGCCCGCAGGGCGACGTCGTCCCGGTCGCGGGCGGTCTGGACGCGGGACTGCCCGACGTCTGCGTGCGCCCGGACCTGTCCACCCTGGCCGCGCTGCCCTGGGAGCCCGGCGTCGCCACCTGCCTCGGCGAGGTCGTCGACCCGGCGACCGGGGCTCCCGCCGCCGAGTCACCGCGCGACCTGCTGCGTAGCGTCCTGGACCGGTGCGCCGAACACGGACTGCGGCCCGTGGTCGGACCCGAGCTGGAGTACTACCTGCTGGAGCCCGCCCCGGACACGCCCACCGGCTGGCGCCGCGCACCGGAGACCACCGGCGCCGTCTACACCGCCGGACTGCGCGCCGACCCCGGCAACCACCTGCTGCGCACCCTGCGGCACCTGCGCGACCTGGGCATCGGCGTCATCACCGGCAACCACGAGTTCGACGGCGGCCAGTACGAGATCAACCTCAGCCACTCGGGCGCCCTGGACGCCGCCGACCGCGCCTTCCGCTTCAAGAGCGCCGTCAAGGAACTGGCCCGCACGGAAGGCAAGCTCGCCACCTTCATGGCCAAGCCCTTCGGTGAGGCCGGCGGCTCCGGCTTCCACCTCCACCTCTCCTGCCTGGCCCCCGACGAGGAAGGCGGCCACAACGCCTTCGACGACCCTTCCGGCACGTACGGCCTGTCCGCCACCGCCCGGCACGCCGTCGCCGGCATCCTCGCCCACGCGCCCGCGCTCGCCGCGCTGGCCAATCCCACGGTCAACTCGTACAAGCGCTTCGGACCCGACACCCTCGCGCCCTGGCTGATCGACTGGGGTCTGGACAACCGCAGCGCCATGCTCCGCATCCCGCCCGAGCGGGGCTCCGGCGCCCGCCTGGAGCTGCGGCTCGGCGACGCCGGCGCCAACCCGTACCTGCTGATCGCCGGCACGATCGCCGCCGCCCTGCTCGGCGTCCGGGCGGGCGAGGAGCCCCCGGCCCCGCTGGAGGGCTACGGCTACGACACGTCCAAGTCCCCCGTACTGCCGACGAACCTGCCCGCGGCCCTCGACGCGCTGGAGGCGGACACCGCCCTCACCGAGGTGCTCGGCAAGGACTTCACCACCTCGTTCCTGAGCTACAAGCGCAACGAGGTCGAACGCTTCCAACGGCACGTCACCGACTGGGAGTTCACCGAGTACGCCTATCACCTGTGACGCCGAGGAGCCACCGCACCATGAGCATCCCGACCCCAACCTCAAGCCCGAGCACGACCGACGCGATACGCGAACCGATGCCGCTGGCCGATGTCGACCTCGCCGACCTGGACAACTTCACCGACGGGGTCACCCCTTGGCGGATGTTCCACACCCTGCGCCATGAGGACCCGGTGCACTGGCAGCCGGAGGAAGTCCCCAACTCCGGTTTCTGGGCGGTGACCCGGCACGCGGACATCGCCGCCGTCGACCGCGACTCGGAGACCTTCACCTCGACGAAGTTCGTCAACCTCGAAGAGGTCGACGACGACCAGATCAAGAGGCGCGCCTCCATCCTTGAGCTCGACGGCGTCCGCCACCGCGCCCTGCGCAGCCTGATCCAGCGCCAGTTCGGCGCGAGTGTCATCAACAGCTACACGGACTTCCTGCGCGGCCTGACCGCCACCACACTGGACGCCGCCCTGGCCAAGGGCAGCTTCGACTTCGTCAGGGAGATCTCAGCCGACTTCCCCATCAACGTGCTGGCCCGCCTCCTCGACGTACCTCCTACGGACAACCAGCAGCTCATCGACTGGGGAAACCGCATCATCGGAAACACCGACCCCGACTACGCCGATGTGCTGCTGCACAGCGAGGAGAGCGAGCAGTACCGCGACCTGCCGTTCCGCTCCCCCGCCTCACTCGAAGTCTTCGAGTACGGAAGGGAGTTGGCCCGCCGGCGGCGCGGAGGCGACGGTACGGACCTGGTGTCCAAGCTCGTCAACACCACCCCGCGCGACGGAGTGCCGCTCTCACCGCAGGACTTCGACAACTACTTCCTGCTGCTGGTCGTCGCCGGCAACGAGACCACCCGCCACACCATCACCCACTCCATGCTGGCCCTCCTTCAGCACCCCGAGCAGCTGGCGCGCCTCCAGGAGGACCCCTCGCTGATCCCCACCGCGGTGGAGGAGTTCCTGCGCTGGGCCTCGCCCGTCTACCACTTCCGCCGCACCGCGACCCGCGACGTCGAACTCGGCGGCAAGCAGGTCAGGGAGGGCGACAAGGTCGTCATGTGGTTCGCGTCCGGGAACCGCGACGAGGAGGTCTTCGGCAACCCGTACGACTTCGACGTCGCCCGGCAGAACAACGATCACGTCACCTTCGGCAAGGGCAGCCCGCACCTGTGCCTGGGCAACCTGCTCGCCCGTACCGAGATCCGCATCATGTTCGAGGAGCTGATTCCGCGCCTCGCGGACATCCGCCTGGCCGGCGACGTCCCCCGCGTCCGCTCGAACTTCGTCAACGGCATCAAGAAGCTGCCGGTCGAGGTGACTCTGGCCTGACGACCCGCGGCAACAGGCGCCACCCGCAACAATCACCCGTCCCGGGTGAGTGCTCATGTCCGCGGTGACCGCACGCTGGAGCCGTGGACGGTCTCCAGATCCTTCCGCCGGCCATCACCATGATGGTCGGGCCGCAGATCATGTCGGCGGTCATCTTCGTGACGACACCGAGCGCGGTTCATGTGTCCCTGGGTTTCCTGGGCGGCGTAGCGGTGGTCGCGACGGCGGCAGGAGTGGCCCTCGCGTGGGGACTCGCCGCCGCCCCGGGGAACGCCGTCGACCTGGGCAGCAGAGACGACAACGGCTCGGGCGGCAAGATCATCCAGTACGTACTCGTCGGCCTGCTGGCGGCTTCGACGGCGAAGAACTGGTTCGGACGGGCCACCGCCGAGCCGCCGAAACGGCTCGGCACGCTGATGACGGCCGGCCCGAAGAGGGCGTTCAAGGTCGGGCTGCTCGTCATCCTGCTGATGCCGTCGGACATCGCGATCATGCTGACGGCCGGTGTGCATCTGGAACAGAGCGACTCGGGATACGAGCGGGCGCTTCCGTTCATCGCCCTGACCGTCCTGGTGGCCGCGATCCCGCTGCTGGCCCGGCTCCTGTTCCACCGGCGGGCGGAGTCAGCCGCGCCGACGGTACAGGAGTGGATCAGACCCATGGCCGGCTCATCAACATCATCGCCTGCGCGATCTTCATCGTCCTGATCCTCACCTGAAGGCAAGCGCACATCCCCGCCTGAGGCAGGCGGGCCCGACGAATCGAGGAAACGTCATGACGCAGACAGTGCACCGCCGCTCTCCCGAAACGATGCCTGCTGCCGCCGGACTGGTCGTGTTCGCGGCGGTCATGCTGGTCATCGCCGGTGTCCTCGACATCTTCCGGGGGATCATGGGCATCGCCGACGACGATCTCTTCGTCGCGACGCCGCAGTACGTCTTCCGGTTCGACCTGACCGGATGGGGCTGGTTCCACCTGATCCTCGGGTTCCTGGGGGTCCTCATCGGTGTCAGCCTGTTCAAGGCCGCCCTCTGGGCACGGATCGCGGGTGTGGCGATCGCCGGGTTCCTGATCATCGCGAACTTCCTGTCGCTGCCCTACTACCCGGTCTGGTCGATCATCTCGATCGCCCTGTACTCCTTCGTCATCTGGGCGCTGTGCGTGGTACGGCCAGGGACGATCACCGACTGAGCGGACCGGCCTCCCGCCCTCTCGTGTGGCGATCATGAACATGGGGCCGTCAGATGGAACTGAGGCCTCAGCCATGTCGCAGGCCACACCCAGAGGGCGGTGGGCATGCCCCGCAACACAGCCTCAGCAGCACGGGACACCCGCGATACCTCGGCGAACGTCCCGGCTTCCGGCCGCGGCGGCGCGGAGGCGCGCCGGGGGCCGACGGGCGACCCGCTGCTGGCCGCGAAGTTCGCGATCCCGGCCGTGCCACGGACTCTCGTACACCGTCAGCGGCTGCTGGACCGGCTCACCGCGGGTACGGCCGGTCCTCTGACGCTGATCACCGGCCCGGCGGGCGCTGGGAAGACGACGCTGGCGGCCTCGTGGGTGGCCGAGGGGACGGCACCGGGCCCGGTGGTGTGGCTGACCGCGGAGCATGAGGACCGAGCGCCCGGGGAGTTCTGGGCGTACGTACTCGAAGCGCTGCGCCATCACGAGGTCGAGCTGCCCGAGGATCCGGACCGGCCCGGGTCCGCCGAGTTCGTCGAGCACTCCTTGCTCGCGACACTCGCGTCCGGGCTGGCCCGCCGAAACCGGCCGGTCGTGTTCGTACTCGACGGTCTCGACCAGGTTCCGGTACGGGAGGTGACCTCGGCCCTGGACTTCGTCCTGAGCCACGCGGGCCCGAGTTTGCGCCTGGTCGTCATCAGCCGGGTCGACCCCCTGCTTCCGCTGCACCGCTACCGTGCCCAGGGCCGGATCTGTGAGATCCGCAGCGCCGATCTGGCGTTCACCGAGCAGGAGGCCTCCATGCTCCTGCGCGGACATGGTCTGGAGTCCTGCGAGGAGAGCGCCGACGTCCTGACGACTCGCACCGGAGGCTGGGCGGCCGGTCTGAGGCTGTGCGCCCTGGAGATGCAACGGTCCGACGACCCGAGCGGCTTCGCCCGCTCCTTCGCAGCATCCCAGAGCGCGGTAGCCGACTACCTGCTCGCCGAGGTACTCGACGCCCAGCCCGAGACCACCCGCGACCTGCTGATGCGCTCGAGCATCCTCGAGCGGGTGCACCCCGACCTGGCGAACACGCTGACGGGGCGCGAGGACGCGGAGTGGATCCTGGCGGGGCTCGCCCGCGCGGGCGCCTTCGTGGAGTCCGTGGCGGGGACGAGGTGGTGCCGTTTCCAGCCACTGTTCGCCGAGGTTCTGCGCACGCATCTGCGCCACCATCATCCCGGGCTCGAACCCCGGTTGCGCCGCCGGGCCGCGGTCTGGCTCGCCGACCATGGCTGGCTCACCGAGGCGGTGGAGCAGGCGGCTGCGGCGGCGGACTGGGAGTGGGCCAGCGCCCGGGTGGTCGAGCATCTGGAGATCGGGCGTCTGCTTACCGGTCCCGAGGCCCAGCGGCTGGAGGGCTGCTTTGCCGGTATGCCGCGTGATCTCCCCGACGCCGCGTCCGCGCTCGTGGCGGGGGCCTGTGCCGCGGCTCGGTACGACTTCGTGGGATGCCGGGCGCAACTGGACCGGGCTGGGGAGCACATCCGCACGGCCCAAGCACAGCCGTCTGCGGAGACACGGCTCGCTCTTTCCCTGCTCCGGCTGCTCAGTTTGCCCGGCGGTGGAGACCGCGATGCTGCCCGGGAGGCAGACCGGACGCTGGACCTCGCCGGGTGCGTGCCCCGGTCGCGGCGTGCGGAGCATCCGGAGATCGAGGCGCTACGGCGGTACGGACTGGCCCGCGGGCTGCTGCTCACCGGGCGTCTCGGCGCCGCCCGCGCCGCCTTCGCCGCCTTCGCCGCGGCGGCGGACGGCCGCACCGACGCGACCGACGTCGTACGGCACCACAGTCTCGGGATGCTGGCCCTGCTGGAGTCCCTCCGCGGTGAGCTCAACGAGGCCGAGAAACATGCCCGGTTGGCCCTCGCGACCGCCCGCGACCGTTCCGTGCCGCCGGCGCGGCGGTCCGGGATCGGGCATCTCGCGCTGGCCGGCGTCGCCCTCGAACGCGGCGATCTCCGGGGCGCACGTCATCATCTCGACCTCGGTTCCGAGTGTCCCGACGCGGAGCTCGACCCGGTCGCGCGTACCGAACTGCTGGTGGCGCGCGCCCACTTGAACCTCGCGCAAGGCCGCTGGCGCGATGCCCTCGCGGAGATCGAGGATCGTCCGCCTTCGCTCCCGCCCTGGCCGGCGCAGCGCGTCGCCCTCGCGGACTCGGCCGTCCAGTTGGCCCGGGGTGATCCCACTGCGGCGATCAGCGCCCTGCGCGAAGCCGGGCCTGATGCGTCGGCGCACGTCATCGCGCTTGCCCGCGCCCATCTCGCGTCGGGAGACGCCGACCGGGCGCTCGCTCTCCTTCCACCACCGGACGATCAGGGCGACGCGGGCATCAGGCAACGGGTCGCCGTCCTTCTGATACGGGCCCATGCCGCGCTCCTCGCCAAGGACACCGAGTCGGCGCACCGCATACTCGGCGAAGCCCTCTCCACCGCCCGGCCCGAGACTCTGCGGCGCCCCTTCCTCGAGGCGGGGCCCTGGGTGCGGCACCTTCTGGAGCTGCGGCCCCATATGGCCCACAGGCACGCCTGGCTCGGGAGCCCCTCGGCTCCACTGGTCGTGGAGCAGCTCAGTGTTCGCGAGCGTCAAGTGCTCGAGCACTGCGCGCAGGTCATGTCGACGGAGGAGATCGCGGAGGCGATGTGTCTGTCGGTCAACACGGTGAAGACGCACTTGCGGAGCATCTTCCGCAAGCTCGTTGTCTCCCGACGGGGCGAGGCGGTACGGCGAGCGCGGGAGCTTGGGCTGCTCTGAAACGGGGCCCTACCGGGAGGGCGGGTTCGCTGCGCGTGCGGGTCCGTCGTGGGTTGTCGCGTAGTTCCCCAGCCCCGCCCCTTCCCGAAACTGTGGGCTGCGCCTCCAGGCCCCCCTGCCTCCGGCGGGCGGGTGGGCGCCTTCGGCGGGTGGGTGGGTTTGTGGGGTGGGCGGGGTGCCTCCGGGAGGTGGGCGCCCACCGCGGGTGGGCGGGGTGCCTATCGGGGTGGTGGGTGACATGCCATGTCGCGGCTGCGGGTGCGTTGTGGCTGGTCACGCCCCGCGGCGGAGCCGCAAATTGACACAGCCCCGCGCCCCTGAGGGGGTGGGTGACAGCCGTGTCGCGACTGCAGACCCGTCGTGGCTGGTCGCGCCCCGCGGCGGAGCCGCACATTGACACAGCCCCGCGCCCCTGAAGGGGCGCCCCTGGAGCCGTCCGTTATCAGGCTCAACAGCCATCACCCTCACCAGGCAACCGTGCTCGCCATCCACCCTGCTGACCAGCCACCGCGTGCCCGCACCCCCAACTACCCGCAGCCTGCCGCCGGGGGGAGGGGACGTGGGCCGGTGCGTCGTATGCCCGTCGCTTAGCTTCGGTCTGGGCACACCAGAACCCTGTATCAGCAAGGGGTCGTATGCCCTGTTGGCGACGGGCTGACGCACCGGACCGCGGCCCCGCACCCACCACGCACCCAAGGGGCGCGGGGCTGCGTCAATGTGCGGCTCCGCCGCGTGGGCGCGACCAGCCACACACAACCCGCACCCGCGACACGAAGTGTCACCCACCACCCCGTGGCGGGGGGCCTGGGGGCGCAGCCCACAGTTTCGGGAAGGGGCGGGGCTGGGGAAAGAACCGCCCAACCGCCAGCCGCACACGTCACCTGATGCGAGTGATGCCCCCCACCGCGCCGCGAGCCACCCTCGTAACCATGCCCATGCAATACGAGTTCCGCGTCACCGGCCACCTCTCCGCAGCCCTCGCCGCCGCCTTCCCCGAGCTGGAAAAGACCCCAGCCCCGGAGCAAGCCCTCCTCTTCGGCCAGGTCACCGACGAGGCACACCTCTACGGCCTGCTCCTCCGCTTCCAGGACCTGGGCCTGCAGATCATCGAAATGCGCCGGCTCCCGGAGGGGTAAGGCCACTCACGCCACCGCCCCAAGCGGCGCCCCCTTCTGGAACTGCGTCCGGTACAGCTCCGCGTACCGCCCACCCACCGCGAGCAACTCCTCATGCGTACCCCGCTCCACGATCCGCCCCGCCTCGACGACGAGGATCGTGTCAGCGGCCCGTACGGTCGACAACCGATGGGCGATGACCACCGCGGTCCGGCCCGACAACGCTTCGGTGAGCGCCTCCTGGACGGCGGCCTCAGACGTGTTGTCCAGGTGCGCGGTCGCCTCGTCAAGGATGACCACCCGCTGCCGGGCAAGCAGCAGCCGCGCGATGGTCATCCGCTGGCGCTCGCCACCGGACAGCCGATAGCCACGCTCACCCACCACCGTGTCGAGCCCATCCGGCAGCGACCGCACGAGGTCCTCAAGGCGGGCGCGCCGCAGAACGTCCCACAGCTCGTCGTCGCCGGAGGCATCCGCATCGGGCCGCGCAAGCAGCAGATTCGCACGCACCGAATCGTGGAACAGATGCCCGTCCTGCGTGACCATGCCGACAGCGCCCCGCATCGACTCGGCACTCAGATCACGCACGTCGACGCCACCAATACGCACGGAACCCTCATCGACGTCGTACAACCGCGGCAGCAACTGCGCGATCGTCGACTTCCCGGCACCGGAAGAGCCGACAAGAGCGACAGTCTGCCCAGGCTCAGCACGGAACGAAATACCGTGCAGAACCTCCGCGCCCCCACGGGTGTCCAACGACGCCACCTCCTCCAGCGAGGCCAGAGACACCTTGTCCGCAGACGGATAGCCGAAGCGGACATCCGTGAACTCCACGGAGAGCGGACCCTCCGGCACCTTCCGAGCGTCCGGCTTCTCCGAGATCAGCGGCTTCAGATCGAGCACCTCGAAGACCCGCTCGAAGCTCACAAGCGCGCTCATGACCTCAACTCGCGCCCCCGCCAAGGAGGTCAGGGGCGCGTACAGGCGGGTGAGGAGCAGCGCCAGCGACACCACGGCGCCGGCCTCAAGGCTGCCGCGCAGCGCGAACCAGCCGCCGAGGCCGTAGACGAGGGCGAGGGCGAGCGCGGAGACGAGGGTCAGCGCGGTGATGAACGCCGTCTGCGCCATCGCCGTACGCACCCCGATGTCGCGCACCCGCCGGGCCCGCGCCGCGAACTCCTCCGACTCGTCCTCGGGCCGCCCGAAGAGCTTGACCAGCGTGGCGCCGGGCGCGGAGAAGCGCTCGGTCATGCGGGTGCCCATCGCGGCGTTCAGGTCGGCGGCCTCGCGCTGGAGTTTCGCCATCCGGCGGCCCATGCGGCGGGCGGGGATGACGAACACCGGGAGCAGGAGCAGGGCGAGCAGGGTGATCTGCCAGGACAGGGTGAGCATGACGGCGAGGGTGAGCAGCAGCGTCACGAGGTTGCCGACGACTTGGGACAGGGTGTTGCTGAACGCCCGCTGGGCGCCGATCACGTCGTTGTTGAGGCGGCTGACGAGCGCTCCCGTACGGGTGCGGGTGAAGAAGGCGACCGGCATGCGCTGCACATGATCGAAGACCGCCGTCCGCAGATCGAGGATGAGTCCCTCGCCGAGTCTCGACGAGAGCCAGCGGCTCGTCAGTCCGAGTCCCGCCTCGGCGAACGCGATCAGGGCGATGAGCAGGGCAAGGCGTACGACCGTGCCCTCCTCGCCACCGGACACGATCACGTCCACGACCCGTCCGGCGAGGACCGGCGTCGCCACCGCGAGCAGCGCGGTCGCCACGCTGAGCACCACGAACTGCGCGATACGGCGGCGGTGCGGACGGGCGAAGGCGGCGATGCGGCGCAGCGTCGCGCGGGCGAGGGGGCGGCGCTCCTGCTGGGCGTTCATGACGCTGTGCAGCTGCATCCAGGCTGTGGTTTCCATACTCATGGGAACGACGCTAGAACCTCAATCAACCTTGAGGTCAAGCGGCTGACCGATACTACGCGTGATCCAAGGCCGTGACGCCTGATCCCAGGAAACGTGCGCGGCGCGTAAGCCGCCGTCCCCGTGCACGCAACCCCCCGTTGGCACGGCGCGGAAAGCCTTTCCCGGTGTGACGGACGTACGACTTCCCCGCACCCTGCGCAGACGCATACCGGTCCGCCAGATCCTGTGCCTGCTTCCGCTCGCCCTCGTGGCCGTGGTCGCGGTGCGCCACTGGTCCGTGCTCGTGGACGGCTTCCACCACCTGGCGACGGCCAAGTGGCCCTGGCTGCTGGCGGCGGGGGCGGCGACCTGCCTGACCTGGGTCGCGGCGGCCGTCACCCGGCAGGGCGCCCTGGTCGAGCGGCTGCCCAAGTGCCGGTTGCTCGCCACGCAGTTCGCGGCGGGCGCCGCCAACCATCTGCTGCCGACCGGACTCGGCGCGAGCGCCGTCAACCTCCGTTTCATGGCGGTCTGCGGGGTTCCACTGACCCGCTCCTCGGCCGCCCTCGCGCTCTATCTACTCGCGGAGGCCATCGCCCGGACCGGCCTGCTGCTGGCCCTGCTGATCGCCTTCCCCGACGCACTGCGCCCCGACAAGCTCATCCCGGACGCGGCGGTCGGTCCGCTGCTGATCGCCGCCGGTGCCGCGGCGTGCGTAGCGCTAGCGGTCCTGCTGCTCGTACGACGGCTGCGTACCGCCCTGTCCACCTTCCTGCGGACCGCGCTGGGTGAGGCGCGCTCCGTGCACACCCGGCCGGCGCGCGCACTCGCGCTGTGGGGCGGCTCGTTCTCCTTCCCCATCCTTCAGGCGGCCGGACTCGTCGCGGTGAGCCTTGCGCTGGGGCTGCCGGTGTCTCCGCTGCACATCGTGGTCGCGTATCTGGCGGCGACTGTCGCCGTCGCCCTCATCCCCACGCCGGGCGGTATCGGCTCGGTCGAGGCCGCGCTCATCGTCGCGCTGGTGGCAGCGGGCGGCCCGGCCGCGGTGGCGACGGCGGTCGTACTCGCCTACCGCATCATCACGGTGTGGCTGCCGCTGCTGCCGGGGGCCTTGACGCTGGGCGCGCTGGTGCGCCTGAAGATGATCTGAGGCGGGGCCCCAAAGGCGGCGCATCCAGGCCAACTTGGGCGCCACGAAGGCGAGGGCGAGTCCCAGCCCCTTGAGCCGCCGGTGATCACTCCATGCAAGCCCTCCCCCAGACACGCCGGGCGTCCGGACAGCCGACGCGCCTACGACGATGGCCGGAATCAGAACGGCCCAGGGGCGAGGCATACGCGCGGATACGGCAGGATGAGCGAGCCCGCCGGATTTCGCACAGACGTCCCGGCGGGAGCGCACATCCAGGAATCGAGCAGCAGGTGACGAAGTGACGAGACATCACATACCGGGCGTACGCCCCCTTCCCAGAACGACGGGAGGCAGTTGGTGAACCGCGATCTCACCGCACACGACATGATCATCGCCGGCGTCTGGGTGGCCGTCGGGCTTGCGGCGGGCGTCGGGCTGCGGATGCTGCTGCGCTGGCTGCGCAAGCACGCGGACCGCACGCGATGGAACGGTGACGACGTCATCGTCGACTCGCTGCGCGCGCTGGTGCCCCTCGCGGCGCTGGCCGGCGGTGTGGCCGCCGCAGCGGCGGCCCTGCCTCTGACGAAGCAGGTCAATCACAACGTCAACCAGGTCCTGACGGTTCTCCTCATCCTCGCCTCCACCATCACGGCGGCGCGTATCGTCACGGGCCTGGTGCGGGCCGTGACCCAGTCACGGCAGGGCGTCGCCGGATCGGCCACGATCTTCGTCAACATCACCCGTGTCGTGGTGCTGGCGATCGGCATCCTGATCGTCCTGCAGACCCTGGGCATCTCCATCGCCCCGCTGCTCACCGCCCTCGGCGTCGGCGGTCTGGCGGTCGCCCTCGCTCTCCAGGACACCCTCGCGAACCTCTTCGCGGGCATCCACATCCTCGCCTCGAAGACGATCCAGCCCGGCGACTACATCAGACTGACTAGCGGTGAGGAGGGCTACGTCGTCGACATCAACTGGCGCAACACCGTCGTACGTAATCTCTCCAACAACCTCGTGATCATCCCCAACGCCCAGCTGTCCAGCACAAACATGACCAACTACAGCCGTCCCGAACAGGAGATGACGCTCACCGTCCAGGTCGGGGTCGGCTACGACAGTGACCTGGAGCAGGTCGAGCGGGTGACCTCCGAGGTCGTGATGGAGGTGATGACGGAGGTCGAGGGCGCCATGCCCGAGCACGAACCCGCCATCCGCTTCCACACGTTCGGGGATTCGCGGATCAGTTTCACGGTCATCCTGGGGGTCGGCGAGTTCAGCGACCAGTACCGGATCAAGCACGAGTTCATCAAGCGGCTGCACACGCGCTACCGGGTCGAGGGCATCAGGATCCCCTCCCCCGCGCGGACGATCGCGCTGCAGAACGGCGGCCCGAACGGCAGCGGGGCCATTCCGCCGCAGTGGGACGGCGTCACCACCATCTCCGTAGACACGCAGAAGGCATGAGCCGAGCGGGAGGTCACCGTGTCAACACCGGTGACCTCCCCGGCAGTTGCCCGCCCCAAGAGGAGGCGTCAGGGCACGTACGTGGCGGTCAGGGCACGTACGTAGCGTTCTGCGCCGTGGCGACCACCTGCTGACCGTTGGCCTGGGTGAGCCGACCCGCGGACACCCACGCGTCCACCGTCGACCGCACCCGCGTCACCAGGGCGGCCTTGTTGGCGAACGGCGCCCCCGCCCAGATCTCGTCGAGCAACGTCGTCCCGTCGGACTTCGCCGGGTTGGCGACCCCGGAGTCCGTGTTCCCGAACACGACCTTGGGCTCGGCCCGGCGGACATAGGCGTGCGTCCGGTCCTCGGTGCCCTCGTAGAAGGGGGCGAACTCGGTGCCGTTCAGCGTGTAGTGGAGCGGCTTGCCGGACACCGGTGCCAGTGAGGGCAGCAGGTCGCCGGAGAGGGCGGCGTTCTTGTAGAGCCCGACCTGGAGGTGGCTGGTGCTGGAGTTGCGGCCCACCAGGTTGACCGGGCCGTAGAACAGGGTCTGCAGGGTCGGGTCGTCGAGCGCCTTCTCGACCCGCAGCCGGAACGGGATGGTGACGCGGACGGTGTCGCCGCTGCGCCAGGCCCGGGAGATCGTGAAGTAGCTGCCGGGGCTGGGAGTTCCGCTGACCGCGCTGCCGTTGACGGTCACCCGGAAGCCGCCGGTCGCCCAGGACGGCACCCGCAGCTTCAGGTCGAAGGTCGCGCTGCCGCCGGTGATGGTGAGCGTGGAGCCCTGCTCCCTCGGGTAGTCCGTGGCCTGTGTGACGGTGACGCCCTTCGCGGACCAGGTCAGGGTGGAGGGGCTGTACAGGTTGACGTACAGGGCGGAGTTGTCGGCCTTCGTGAAGTACACCGAATCCTGGTACTTGGTGGCGCTCTCCATGCCGGTGCCCTCGCAGCAGGTCGTGCCCTGCTTGGGCGTGTAGTCGCGTACGTGCCCGGGGGTGAGGCCGATGAAGTACGTGACCAGCGGCTTCTCCGCGTCGGCCTTGTCCTGCTTGGAGCCGAGGACCTGGTTGTACAGGCCCCGCTCGTAGTAGTCCATGTACTTCGGGTCCTGGTCGTGGAAGAACAGCATCCGGCTCAGCTTGAGCAGGTTGTACGCGCAGCAGGTCTCGGCGCTGGTGTCGCTGATCGTGCCCGCGATGACGCCTCGGGCCTTCCAGAACTCGCCCGTGCTCGTCCCGCCGATGCCGAAGATGCGGTGCGGGATGACCATGCCCCAGAAGTTCTTGGCGGCGGTGAGGTAGCGGGTCTCGCCCGTCGCGTCGTACAGCCGCACGTAGCCGGTGAAGATCGGGATGTGCTGGTTGGCGTGCAGGCCGTTGAGGATGTCCGTGTTCGCGGCGCAGGCGTCGATGAGCTTGTCGAGGTCGAACAGCTTGGCCAGCGCGAGGTGTTCGGCCTTGCCGGTGATCGAGTGCAGGTCGACGATCGTCTCGACGATGCCGCCGAACTCGCCGCTGGAGAAGATGCCCCACATGCGCTGGAGGGTGGCGTCGGGCAGCTTGGACAGCCGGGAGTACATCCAGTCGCACATGCCGGAAGCGAGGTCGAGCGCGCGGTCGTCGTCGGTGGCGAGGTACGCGTCGAGCAGTCCCTTGAGGATCTTGTGCGCGGTGTAGTAGGGCGCCCAGACCTTGGTGTAGTCACCGCTGGTCATCGACTCCAGCTGGATGAACTGCGTCTCCGGGTACGCGGCGAGGAACCCGGGATGGCTCGGCCGGCCCCAGGTGCGGCGCAGGGTGGCGGTGAGGTTGCGCCCTGAGGCGTCCGCGAAGGTGCCGCCGGTGGTGGCCGAGAAGTAGTACGACGCGAGGTTGCCGAGCCCCGCGGAGGACGTCTTGGCCTCGTTGGTCTGCAGCGAGGTGATGTCGGCGGCGGCCAGGGCCCGGGAGTAGACGTTGAACTCGTCGAAGGCGCCCGCGAACACGGGGTCGGTGGAGAAGTTGGAGCGGCCCAGCCAGTTGTTCGTCAGGGTTCCCAGGGTGGCCGGGTTGAGGGTCATCGAGGTGTTCTGGGCGACGCGTGCGCCGTTGACGTAGAGCGTGCCGGTGTTGCCGGAGATGGTCACCGCCAGGTGGCTCCACTGGTTCAGCGGCAGTGCGGCGGTGCCGTTGAGGCCCTGTTCGCCGCCCGGCCCGCTGGTGGTGATGGCGAAGCGCGGTACTCCGCTGGCGTTGCGGGCGGCCAGGTACATGTACCGGGTGGTGTTGTTGCCGAAGTCGAAGATCCGCTGCCAGTTGGCGTTGTGCGTGGGCTTCACCCAGACCGACAGGGTGATCGCCGCGGCACCGCCGAGCACGGCGGCCGGGAGGTCGACGTACTGGTACGAGCCGCGCACGTTCTCGTGCGCGCCGCCCCACTTCCCGGTGACGGCGAGCATCTTCGGGTCGTTGCGCAGTGCCGTGCGCACCTCGGTCAGCGCGCCGATCATGGTGCGGATCTTGTCGGCGTACGCCTGATCGCCGGTGGACGCGTACGCCTGCGACAGCATGGTCAGGAAGTGGCCGGTGTAGTGGCCGCGGAGGTTGCCGTTGGCCTCGCCGTCCAGTCCCTCCCAGCCACCGGGTGCGACCGCGCCGCCCGTGGAGAGCCCGGCGTTGGCGCGGTAGACCTGGAGCAGCCGGTTCACGTCGTAGCCGCGGCCGTGGTCGAGCATCAGCTGGCGCTTGCCGGCGAAGATGCCCTGCCCGAGCTTCACGTCCTCCAGCTCGAACGGCCGCACCGCCCAGGCGGACGGCACCGGCAGCCCGGCCGCGACGGCGACCGCCGCCGCGGAGGCACCATTCGCGGCGGCGGCGCGGCCGATGGGGATCGCGGAGATCACCGGGGTCGCGGCGACCAGGGCGGCGGCGCGGAAAAGGGATCGTCTGGAGGGGGATGACGCCATGGGGGGCCTCTTCTTGCTCAAGCTTCTGGTCAGGAGGGATGTCCGATATATCGATCAAGGTTCGGATAACCGACCAGACCGTAAAAGGCGGGCGAGATCACGTCAATGGTTACGTCACGATTGACACCGAGTACCCCTATGGCATCACCAGAAGCAGAAGTCGCAAGCGTTCACGAAGTCTTGACGCGACCCCACCTGCACCTTACGTTCTGACCGGCTTGCCGAACTCTGTTCGAAATGTCGGCCGTTGGCCGGTGTGTCCAGGGCGCTCGACTGCATGATGCGGCAACGTTCCGCGGTCGGGCGACCACTCCCGTCCGCTGACGGCTTCCTGGTCCCGCGTAACGGCACGGCGATCGGGGCGCGTCTGTGAACTGACCGCCGCGTACGGCCGTTCCGCAGGGGCCCCGATCAACAAGTAGGGCCCATGGGACGGGCCGTACCCGCAGAAGAAAGCACCGAGGAGAGCCGCACATGAACACACCGGACAGACCCGCCGCCGTACCGAACGACACCAGGCCCCCGAGCTCCCTGACGCCATCCCGCCGCGGTGTACTGCGGGCGATGGCCGCCCTCCCCGCTTCCGCTGCCCTCCTGGGCGCACTGCCCGGAACGCTCGGCTCGGCCCTGGCCTCCGCACCACCTCGCGGCTCCGCCACCCGCTACACCATCATGCCGTTCCTCAACAGCACCGATGCCACGGTCAACGTCTACGAGTCCGACGACGCCACCGACTTCCGGCTGGTGAAGGCGTCCGCGTACACCCCGCCGGCGGGCCGGATCCGGGACGCCAGCATCTTCCGGCACTCCAACGGCTACTACTACGTCACGTACACCACGCGCACCTGGCAGGACACCAGCACCACCATCGGATTCGCCCGCAGCTCGGACCGGGCCAACTGGACGTTCCTGTACGACTACACCGTCCCCATCGCGAACCTGTCGCGCGCCTGGGCGCCCGAGTGGTTCGTCGACAGCGACGGCAGCGTGAACATCATCCTGTCCTGCTCGACCGCCAACGACCAGTGGATCTTCACGCCGTATCGGCTGAGGGCCACCAACTCCGCGCTCACCGCCTGGAGTTCACCCGTGGCCCTGTCGGGAATCGGCGCCAACCACATCGACACGTTCATCGTGAAGCTCGGCTCCACCTACCACGCGTTCACGAAGAACGAGACGACGAAGTACATCGAGTACGCCACCGCCACCGCCCTCAACGGCCCGTACACCATCCGCCGGACCGGCAACTGGGCGGGCTGGGGCAGCACCCGCGAGGGCGCCGCGCTGATCCAGCTCGACAACGGCGCGTGGCGGATCTTCTTCGACGGCTACGGCGACGGCAGCTACTACTACAGCGACAGCTACGACGCCTTCGCGACCTGGAGCGCCCCGAAGAGGCTGCCGTCGATCTCCGGCACGGCACGTCACTTCACCGTGCTCAAGGAGACGGTCTCCGGCGGGGTGAACCTGCCGGTGAACGTCACCCGCTCGTTCCGCTCGGCCAACTACACCACCCGCCACTGGCAGGAGCAGTCCGCCCTGCTCAACCTCCCCGTGGTGAGCTCCTCGAGCAGCGCGGCGGAGAGGCAGGCGGCCACGTTCACGGTCGTGCCGGGTCTCGCCGACGCGGGCGGCTACTCCTTCCGCAACGCGGCCGGGAACTACCTGCGCCACTGGGATTTCCGGGCGCGCTTCGACGCGAACGACGGCTCGTCGACCTTCGCCAGGGACGCCACGTACATCGCCCGTACGGGCACGGCGAGCGGCTCGGTCCGCTTCGAGTCGTACAACTACCCGGGCTACTACCTGCGCCATTACGGCTTCCAGTTGCGGGTGGACCCGGCGGACGGCTCCGCAGTGTTCCGCCAGGACAGTTCCTTCGTGCCCGTCACACCACTCTGACCTGCACGGCAGTCCCGTCCCACAGATCTGCGTGCACATCGCGTGCACACTTGCGGCGGCGCATTGCGGCACGTTGGTCGTGTGCCGGGTGCGTTCGGCGATCATGATGTCCTCCTTTCCTCCTGTCCTCCTGTCCTCCTGTCCGGTAACGGCTGAGCCCGGCGCACGTTTGCTTCGTGCGCCGGGCTGGCGATCTCTGCGGCGCACCAGGTCCGCTGGACGTCACGTCCGCTGTGAGCGCGGCGTCAAGGCCGCCTCGGGTATCCCCGCAGGCGCCGGGATGCCGTACAACTCCTCGAAAGAAGCCGGCGCGTTCTTCCAGTCCACTTCCAGAGCGAAGCCGTACGTATCCAGTGTCTCGGCGAGCGTCCCGTGCCTCATCCGAGCCTGAACGTTCCGGGGCGGGCGGTACACCCGCAGCGATCAGGACAGCATGCATGAAGTCCCGCAGGTCCCGGAACGTGGCTGTGTCCGGTACCTGGACTCCCTTGGCACGCGCCTTGGCTTTCGCGCGATTGAATACCTCGGAAAGCGTGTTGGGTCGCAGTGGCGTCCCCCGGCGAGTCACCGTAACGAGTTGGTCGTACTCATCGGGACGGGGAGTCCAACCGCTTCGCTTGCGGTGGCGCAGGGCAGAGGCAGAGGGTGGTGCCGTTCGCCGCTCCATATGCGCCATATACCTGTCCAGGAGGAACGACCCCATGGGGATCACTGCGTAGCTGTGTGCGGTTTTCAGAGGTGCTGCCTCGCCGTGCTGACACTGTTCGAACACCTCCAGCTTCTTCAGACTGCACTTCATGTCAGTCGTGCGCACGGCTGCGGCTGGCGGTCTCCCGGAGGTCAGCGTATGCAAGGCGCGCATTCCGCAGATCAGCACCGCTCAGCAAGAAACCGCTGAGATTCCGGTTGCGAAGCTCGACCCCCCGCAAATCGGCGAACCTGAGGTCGATCTTTGTGTCCCTATTCAGGTCAGTGATGCGGCCTTCGTTGACGCCAGAGTTGAACCGGGTGGTGATGCCCTGCACTACTGCGTGCTGGTCTTCGCGGATGGCCTTGGCCAAGCTGGCCAGTGCTGGGAGATGGGAAGTGGCGAGTTGCTCGAGCCAGCCAGCTGTCCGCCGGCTACTCCGCGGAGGAGATACTGGTCTGCGCGGCGAGCGCCGTTCGCGGCCGCCGCGTACGACCGAGTCAGTAGGGCCTGTGCGGCACTTTTCGGAGGGATGGGAAGGTGGTTCCCCGAATCCGGCACCAGGGTTCGTCCTGCCCCACCATGACGACATGACTCTGCAGTCAGTGATCAGGGGTGCGCAGTCCGGCCAGCAGAATAACGAGCAGGTGTTCGGTTCGGTGGAGTGAGGCGCTGCTTGTGCGGGTGAGGAGCTGGTAGAGGACGGAGCCGATGAGAGCGTCAGCAACCGCTTCCACGTCGACGTCGGCGCGGAATTCGCCGCTCGTCACTCCCGCGCGCAGGCAGCTCGCGACGGCCTCGTGCTGCGCACGGGTGTGGTCCCGATAGAGGCTTTCGGCGTCGTGCGGGCTCTCGGCGGCGGCAGCGGTCAAGGCCAGGATCATGGCCGCATGGCGCGGGTCGCCGACCGATGTGGCGTAGGCACGGAACCAGGCGGTCAGTTGCTGGGCGGAGCTGTCGGTGCTTGGCCGGCCGGGCAGCCGGATGCCGGGCGCGGCAGTGAGAAAGCTGTGCAGGACGGCATCGCCGACGAGGGCCGCTTTGGAGGACCAGCGGCGGTAGAGCGTGGGTTTGCCGACGCCGGCTGCGGCGGCGACCTTCTCCATCGACAGACCGGCATAGCCGTCGCGCAGGAGAACCTCCCGCGCCGCGTCGAGGATGGCCTCGTCCCTGGCCGCGTCCCGGGGCCGCCCAGGCCGCCGCACCTCATTCATAGCCGCCCATCCTACGAGAGGTACACTCATAATTACGAAACGTATCGTAACGATATGTAGGAGGGGTCCATGGGTGCAAACGTGGTTGTCGTCATCGGTGTGGGCGGCATGGGGCAGGCCATCGCCCGGCGCCAGGGCAGCGGCAACAAGCTACTGCTCGCCGACTTCAACAAGAAGACTCTCGCTTCCGTCGCGGATCTCCTGCGCGGGCAGGGACACGACATCGTCACGCAGACGGTGGACGTCTCCTCACGTTCTTCGGTCGCCGCTCTCGCGGACGCGGCGGCACAGCTCGGCCCCGTGGTCCAGGTCGCGCACACCGCGGGCCTCTCTCCCGTTCAGGCCCCCGCCGCCGCCGTCCTGAAGGTGGACCTGCTCGGCACGGCGCTGGTCCTGGAGGAGTTCGGGCGGGTCATCGCGCCCGGCGGAGCAGGCCTGGTGATCTCCAGCATGGCCGGACACATGCTGCCCGTCCCCCTGAGCGCGGAGCAGGAACAGGCCCTCGCCCACACGCCCACCGACGATCTGCTGGACCTGCCCTTCACCTCCCCGGAGGTCGCGGGACAGGCCGCCTATCCGCTGGCCAAGTACGGCAACCGGCTCCGAGTCCAGGTCGCCAGCGCCTCCTGGGGCGAGCGGGGAGCCCGGATCAACTCCATCAGTCCCGGCGTGATCGCCACCCCCATGGGACAGCAGGAACTCGACGGGGACAGCGGCCAGATCATGCGCGCCATGATCTCCGCGTCGGGAACCGGCCGACTGGGCACACCCGACGACATCGCCGAGGCCGCCGCCTTCCTGCTCGGCCCCGGCGCCACCTTCATCACCGGCAACGACCTGCTCGTGGACGGCGGCGTCGTCGCGGCCATCCGCGCCGGCCGTCTCACTCCGGTCGCCTGACTCGGAATACCGGGGCACAGCGGCACTCCCGCACCCCGGCCCTCGTCCGCCGCCTCCCCGAACGACCACCAACTGTCGGCCGGCCCGCAAGTGCCCGTAACCGTATGCATGAGGAGAAACCATGAGCCTGGTTCCGCCCCCGTTCGACCCCGAACTCGCCGCCGTTCTGGAGGTTGTCGCCGAGACGCTTCCTTCCACCTTCACGATCGACATGGTGGCCGCGGCACGCCAGGGCATGGCAGCGGCCAGGCCAGGTCCGGAGGCACTGGACCAGGACGGGCTTTTCGAGGTGGAGGACCGGATCGTGCCGGGCCCCGAGGGTGCCCCCGACATCTCGCTGCTGATTGCCCGCCCACCCAACCACGTGACAGCGCCCGACCAAGGCGTGTACGTGGCCGGCGTGTCCACCATGTACCGCACTGCGCGAGCATGACGAGGTCCGTGAGCGTCGCCGCCACGCCGTCCACCCAGCGCACGCCAAACCGGAACTGCCGGCCACCCGCCCGAACGAGATCCGGTCCCGAGACGTAACGCGGCTGCGCGGACCGGGCAAACGGGTCTTCTGCCACCTGTACTCGATCATCGACATCTACAGCCGCTACACCGTCGTCTGGATGGTCGCCGTCCGCGCCGACGTCCTGACCGCCGTCTACCAGCGCACCCCTGAACGGTTCGTCAACAAGCCACCCACCCCGCCGATCGTCCCCACCAACGTGTGGATCAACCAGCCGGACGACCGCGCCGCCGCCCAGTGATCACCTCGGACGCCGGCGACCCCGGCTCATTCGACGAACCCTGAAACCGACCGACTCACCAGGCTTGAGACGTTCCGCGTCTCGTGGTCGACCAGGACGAGGCCGCCACCATCCGGGGTCTCCGCGTGCACGGGCGGGCTCGGCCTTGCACCGAGCCCGCCGCTCCCACTCCACCCGTTCCTGGTCGCTCGCTGTGACGCTCACCCGGTTCGGCGTACGTCGTTGCCCGCGAACGTCAGGAACACCAGGACCTGCGTCACGCCAACGGCTAGCGCTGCAGTGTCAGTACCCCCGGCCGGTAAGGCAGGAGGCCGTAGTCCCCGCCGTCGGTGCTGGGGTCGCGCCCCTGGTAGAGGAACTGCAGATTGCAAGGGTCGATGGTCTTGGTCTGGTCGGGGTTGGTGCGAACCAGATCGCCGTGGCTGATGTCCCTGGTCCAGGTGGCGCCGCTGTTGGCACTGCCGGCGAAGGGGCTGGTCACGGTGTCGGCCTGCGGCTGCGGTGTCCACGTGCCGTCGAGGCTGGTGGCCGTGAACGAGCGGAAGTAGCGACCATACCCTGTGTAATTCTGGGCCTCGACGATCATGAGGTACTGGTTCTGACCCTGGACCTTGTAGACCTCGACCGCCTCGAACAGGTTGAGCGGCGTGTCGCTCATGATCTTCGTGAACGAACCGAAGGTGCCCGGGAAGTTGCCGATGGGCATGCTGGCGCGGTAGATGCCGCCCTCATCGTCGGCGAAGAACATGTACATGTTCGTGTCGTCGCCGATGAGGGTCACATCGAGGGGGCCCCCCTTCGGGAGGGTGCCCGTGAACAGCTCCTGCTGCGCGGACCAGCCGTTGGGGTCGGTGGGGTCGCTCGAGGTGCGGTATCCGAAGCTGTATGGCCAAGCCCCGTTGTAGGCGAGCACCCAGAGGTTCTTCGGGGCGAAGTAGAACAGCGTCGGCGCGATGCCATCGAAGGGGATCGTGTTCTGGGTGGCGGTGGCCATGTCGGACCAGTTCGTGAAGGGGCTGAAGGTCGTCAATCCCCAGCGCCCGTCGTTACCGGCGAGGGTGTTGTGCGTCGTGGCATAGACGATGTGCTTGCCGTTGTGGACGACGCTGGTGAAGTCCTTGAGCGAGGCCCACCCCGCCTTCGGCTCCGCCAGCGGGCCGGTCGAGGTCCAGCGGTAGGTCGACGGAAGAGCACACGCGTTGCCCGTCCCGGACAGGCCGGTCCACTTCTGGTTGGCGCCGCCGTGGCACGACCAGATCTGCACCCCCGTGCCGTTGGCCTTGCCCCAGCCCGAGACGTCCAGGCACAGCCCGGACCGCACGCCGACGATCGTGCCGTCGGGGTTCACCCGCCACTGCTGGTTGTCGCTGCCGTTGCACGTCCAGATCTGCACCGGGGTCCCGGACGTGGTGCCGCCGCCCCGGACATCCAGGCACTTGTTGCCGTACACGGTCAGCTGGTTGCTGTCCGTCAACGTCCACTGCTGGTTGGTGCCGCCGTGGCAGTCCCAGATGTGCACGTTCGCGCCGTCGGTCTGACTGAAGCCCGCCGCATCGAGGCAGCGGCCGGAATCGACACCGCGCACGTCGCTGGTGGTGGCCGCCTGAGCCGGGCCGGCGACAAGCAGCGCCGCCAGCGCGGCCAGGGCCGCAACCACGGCGGCGAGCGCTGCAGATGGATGTCTGGGGCTGAAACTACGTCTGTGCATAAGGACCTCGTCATCCTTGAGCAAGCGGCTCCGGTCCACCCCGTCAGGGGCTGTCCGGACGGCGGTGTAGTGCGGGCCCTAAAATGTTCGACATAGCGAACATGGGTCGAAGTGTCGAGCAAACTGGATAATAGGGTTCCGGTGATCAGCGTCAATACCTCTCGCAAATTCACAAGCCGGAACATTCACAGACTGAAACCAGGCGGCCTCAAGTCCCATGCCTGTACAGGTCTTTAACTGTGGGTCAGGTAGCGGTGCGGGCGCGGGCTTGGACAGGCACCCTTGCAGTACTGGTTGCCACCGCTCCCGAAAAGGTTGCCGCCCGGTCCAGGTTGAGGGTGCGAGGGGCCACGGGCAGCGGTGCAGGCGGGTGCGTTCGACCGTCTAGCGCGGAGGCCGGTGCCCTGCCTGTCTCGCGGTGGACGCGGGTGTTGACCTGCTGGCAGAAGATCGCGCAGGCCCCGCAGAGTTCGGCGAAGCTGCTGTGCTTCTCCCGCAGGTTCGCGGAGGTCGGGGTCAGGATCACCACCCGGAAGCGGGACCACGCCAGCCACGCGCAGAACAACAGCGTCTCGCGCTCGCTTCCACCGCCCGGACCAGGCACTTTCGGGCCCCATCCCCAGTCGAACTGCAACCAGAGACCGGGCTCGGCGATCCACAGCCGGAAGTACGACGGTGGCCGGCCCGCCACCGTTCCTTCGCCCGCGCGACCGCCCGCCGCGTCGTCCGCTCGCCCCCGGTGAACCCAGTAGCTGGAGGCGTTCGTGAGCTTGTCGGCTCGCACCGTGCGCTGCGACCGGTCGACCCACTCCTCAATCTCCGGCATGAATGGGTCGATCAAGGATCTTGTGCTGTCCGCTCTCAACTCCTAGGATCCATGCCGTCCGAAGGATCGGTTCACGTTCGCAGTATCGAACACGCCCGGGCCGAAGCGGCTTGCGCATGCTGCACATGCCGGGCATGACAGCCACCCGCATCATCCGTACCAGTAAGGCTCTCCCCCACACGCCAAGTGCCGGACTTGGAAGGGTGCACCTGTCATTCGTGCGGCGAGACCCGATCGCCTCCCGGAGCATCGTGTGACGTCACCCGCACCATGCCGCGCCCGCGCCTGTGCCGCGCGGCCGTGGTCCTCCTGTTAGGCCTGGCGCGGCCGGCCCGCCGTCCAACTCGCAGGCCGCGCCTGGGGCACGTCGTATCCCAGCCCCGTCCTGCCGCCCCCACCCCGCCAGGTCACCCCACTGACCGGCGGCGACACCTTCGACGGAACGACCATGAAACCGAAGCGGGAAGGGAACCACAATCCGGACCACGACAAGTGGTCCGTCAACAACGGCCTGACCCTGCGCACCGCGACGGCCACCAACCACCTGTACTGGGCCCGCAATACCCTCACCCACCGGATTCAGGGACCCACCACCACCGCGACCATCCAGCTGGACTACACGACGATCCGCAACGGACGGCAACCGGAACACCACCGGCACCGAAGTCGCGAGCGCCGACGTCACGGGCGGTCGCATCCGGCTGCGCGCGGCCGCCGACATCCGCCCCGGCGCCTCCCGTCCGGGCACCTTCTCCCACAACTCCGACGGCACCAGCTTCACCCGCCCGGGGCCCGCGTTCGCTGGGCCACACCTGGCAGGTCTTCATGGGCTGCCGCTTCGCCCTTCCAACTACGCCGCCCAGACACTCGGCGGCTCCGTCCGCATCGCACGGTTCGCGCTGACCACACCCCGAGCGCAGCAACGTTCCTCCCCCGCACCTGACCAGTGCTCAGTCCCTGACCCGCAGCACCAGGAAGGACCACGCCATGGCCAGTACCGCCGTCCACGGGCCAACGGCTCACCCGACCGCAGTGAGATCACCCGCCACCGGTACGAGACTCGCCCGGGCAGCCGCCTGGGTGATGGGCCTCCTGCTGGTGTTCGCCGTCGTGCCCGCCGTGGTGCAGCCCACCGCAGCCAGGGCCGACAACCCGATCGTGCAGCACGTCTACACCGCCGACCCTGCCCCACTCGTGCACAACGGACGGGTCTACCTCTACACCGGGCACGACGAGGACGGCTCCACCTCCTCCTTCGTGATGAAGGACTGGCGGGTGTGGTCCTCCGCCGACATGGTCAACTGGACCGACCACGGCTCACCGCTCAGCCTGGACACCTTCAGCTGGGCGTCCACCGACGCGTGGGCGGGCCAGGCCATCGAACGGGGCGGCAAGTTCTACTGGTACGTGCCGGTGACGGCCCGGGCCACCGGCCGGATGGCCATAGGCGTGGCGGTGTCGGACAGCCCCACCGGCCCGTTCCGGGACGCCCTCGGCCACCCGCTGATGGAGAACAGTGAGATCGACCCGACCGTCTTCATCGACGACGACGGCCAGGCCTACCTGTACTGGGGCAATCCGAACCTGTGGTACGTCAAGCTGAACGCGGACATGACGTCCTACGCAGGCAGCCCCGTCCAAATTCCGCTCACCACCGCGGGCTTCGGAACCCGCACCGACAACCCCGACCGCCCCACGCTGTACGAAGAAGCACCCTGGGTCTACAAGCGGAACGGCCTGTACTACATGGTGTATGCGGCCAGGTGCTGCTCGGAGTTCATCGCCTACTCCACGGCACCCAGCCCGACCGGGCCGTGGACCTACCGGGGAACAGTCATGCCCGCCCAGGGCAACGCCTTCACCAACCACGCGGGCATCGTGGACTTTCAGGGCAACTCGTATTTCTTCTACCACAACGGCGCCCTCCCGGGCGGCGGCGGCTTCACCCGCTCGGTCGCAGTGGAGAAGTTCTCCTACAACGCTGACGGAACGATCCCGACGATCAACATGACGGACACCGGTGCACCCCAGGTCGGTGCGCTTGACCCGTACGTACGCCAGGAGGCCGAGACGATCGCCTGGGGTTCCGGGATCGAGACCGAATGGACCAGTGACGGCGGAATGAACGTCGGCTGGATCGAAAACGGCGACTACACCAAGGTCAAGGGAGTGGCCTTCGGGACCGGCGCCTCCTCCTACACTGCGCGCGTGGCCTCCGCCACCGGCGGCGGCACCGTCGAGCTGCGCCTGGGCAGTCCGAGCGGGACGGTCGTGGGCCGGTGCAGTGTGCCGAACACCGGCGGCTGGCAGGCCTGGACCACGGTGACCTGCCCAGTGAGCGGCGTGGCGGGAACCCAGGACCTCTACCTGAGGTTCGCCGGCGGCAGCGGCTACCTGTTCAACATGAACTGGTGGCAGTTCACCCGCGCCGCGTAACCGCACCGCGTTGACTTGCTCCTCGGGCTGAAGCCCGAGGATCCCGGCCTTCCCGTCCGGGGACTGTGCCGCGTAGCGGCACAGTCCCCGGACGGGACTCCGTGGCTTCCTGCTTCGTCGCGCTGTGGCCGGGACGAGTCCTGGCCTGACCTGCGCTCCACAGGCTGTAACCGCCAGCCCGGCGGCCGTTTTCACCTCCCCCCGCCGACGTCCCCCGCCTGACGTCACCGCCGCCCTGACGGCGGCGCGGCGCGGAGGCCCCGCCGACGCGCAACACCGGTGAGCGCGCCCCGATCCCCGGCTGCGTCCACGCCGCCCATCCCGCCCTCCCACATCCTCAACTCCAGCCAGGGCATGGTCGAAGAGGTCGCAACGGGGATGTCAGCGGCCCGGCCACGCCGTACGCCGGTGGTGACCTGGGCGGACTTCGGAGGGCGCTGTCACATTGCTGGGTGCATGAGTGGCTGACAGCGTGCTGGAATGTGGCCGGCCCGGGTGTCGGCCTGGGTCAGGCTGTTGCGGGCAGGCCAGCGATACCCCACCGCCACAGCCCCGCTCCTACGGAGCCGCCCACCGCGAGGTCATGCCCTCGGTCGAGCACCGCTCCCACAAAGGCCTGAACAACCGGGCCGAGAACTCCCACCAACCGACCCGGCAGCGCGAACGGGCCATGAAAGGCTTCCGCATCACCAGCGGAGCTGCCGTGAGTTTGTCGGTGACGACGACCCGCAGCACCGTACCCGTCTTTGTGAGAAGGCCACGGAAGAATCGCCTGGCCGCGTCGGTTCTGCACGAGGATGTCCAGCGCGTTGCCGTCCTGGTCGACGGCCCGCCACAGGCGCCCATGGGATCTCCGCCACCTACAACTCCGGCGTCAACGAAGGCCGCATCCCCGACGTCAGACTCCAAAAACGCCTGATGGCAGGATGCGCGGGCGTTCCGCTCCTGCGCCACCGCGTCATCCTGATCGCCCGCCTCCGCCGCCGTTACGCGGACCGGCCGACCACGATACCCAGATGATCTCCGCCTACGAAAATCTTGCCAGAGCCGCGTTCACACGTACGGCGACAGTTGCACTCCCTTTCTCTGCGCCCTGGCTCTCAGGACGCTCACTCACCACGTCTGGCACCGGCTCGCCCCCGTGGCTCTCGAGGTTCAGCCGGCGGAGCGGCCGCCGTCGATGACCCAGATCTGACCGGTGACATGGCCGGCCTCGGCGTCGTCGAGGAGAAAGGCGGCGACGTTGGCGATCTCCTGCGGGGTTCCGAGCCGGCCCTGGGGGACCTGGCCGGCGAGCATCTCGAGCTGGTCGGCCGGGGCGTTGTCCAGGATGGGCGTGTGGGTCACGCCCGGGGCGACGGCGTTGACGCGGATGGCCTGGGTCGCGTACTCGAGGGCCGCGACGCGGGTCATCATCACCGACGCGCCCTTGGAGACGATGTAGGCGGAATTCAGGGGTGTGGCGCGGAAGCCGCCGATGGAGGCGGTGTTGACCACGGCGCCGCCTCCACTTTCCAGCATGAGCCGCACTCCGGCCTGGAGGACCAGGTAGGTGCCACGGACGTTGATGGCCAGGACCTCGTCGAAGGCCTGGACGGGGTACTCGTGCAGCGGCTGCGTCGCGCCGCCGATCCCCGCGTTGTTGGCCAGGAGGTCCAGGCCGCCGAACTCGGTGCGGATCCACTCCTCGGTGGCACGCACATCGGCCTCGTCGGCGACGTCGAGGTGCCGGGCCGTGGCCCGGTCGCCGAGTTCGGTGGCCAGCTCGTACTGCCGGCCGCTCACGTCGGTCACGATAACGCGCGCGCCGTCGGCGACCAGGCGCGTGGCGATCGCCCGCCCGATGCCCGAGCCGGCACCGGTGACCAGCGCGATCTTGTTCTCGAATCGTTCCATGAACTCTGTGCTCCTGTTTCTTCGGGTAGAGGGAGCCGCGGCAGAACCTCCTTCGAGAGGCGCCCGGGGGTACCCGTCATCCAGGGCTTCCCCGGGCGGCCGCCGCGCCGGGCCCGCCCCCACGGCCCGGCGCCTTTCGGGGCCGGCCGCCCTGCGGCCCCGGGGTTTGGGGAAACTCAGACCCGGGCGGCCTCGCGCTCCCTGTCCGGATCCGGTGCTTTTGCGTCGAGCTGCTTGGCCGGCTCCTCGACTTCCTCTGATCGCTGACCGGCTTTCATGCTCACTGACCAGGAACTTCGGGGCCCCGGGATACCCGGTCACACCTGCGCCCATCGGCGGACCCCTCATTGCGCAAGTACAGGCGCTCGCCTGCTCAGGGGATGAGGGCGAATTCCTCGACGAGGGAGCCGGGGACGTGGTAGCCGGTCTGGTCGCGGACGGTGTCGATGTGTGCGGCCACGTCATCGGCGGTGGCGATCGGAGCGTCGGCGGGGACGTGGTGTCCCGCGGTGACGCCGATGAAAACGCGGGCGTAGCGGCCGCGCGCGATGGAGAACGCCTCGTGGCTGTAGGGGTTCTCCTCACTCGCGAGGTAGCTCGCCATGGCGGTGATCATCTCGGGTTCGTTGTGGGCCGGGGTGGTGGGGACGCCGGCGAGGGTCTCGAGGTTCATGTCCTCGATCATGCGGCTGGCGGCGGCCGGGAGGATGGTGTTGACCTTGATGCCGTGGGGGGCGCCTTCGAGGGCGACGACATTGGCCAGGCCCAGGACGGCGCCCTTGGCGGCCGCGTAGTTGGCCTGCTCGGGGCTTCCGAAGATGCCCGAGGCGGACGAGGTGAACACGATGCGCCCGTAGCCCTTGTCGCGCATGACGGCGAAGGCGGGCTGGGTGACGTAGAAGGCGCCCTTGACGTGGACGGCGAGGAGGGCCTCGACAGCCTCGGGGGTGAGGTCGGTGAAGGGCGCGTTGCGGATATTGCCCGCGTTGTTGATCAGGATGTCGACCGTGCCGAAGGCGTCCAGCGCGGTCTGGACGATGGCCTTGCCGCCCTCGGGGGTGGCGACCGAGTCGTAGTTGGCGACGGCCTGCCCGCCGGCCGAGGTGATCTCCTTGGCGACCTGGTCGGCCATGGCGCTGCCGCCGCCGTCGCCTGCCATGCTGCCGCCGAGGTCGTTGACGACGACCTTCGCTCCGCGGGCGGCCAGATCGAGGGCATGGGCACGTCCCAGACCCCCTCCTGCCCCGGTGACGATCGCGACGCGTCCATCGAACGAGATACGGGTCATGGTGACGACTTCCCTCTGTGCTATGGCGTGGTTGTGAGGCCGGAAGGCCCGCCCTGACTGCACGATATGCCTACTTGGCACAACATGCCAAGTAGGGCTGACGTGTCACAATAGGTGGCAGTGACCCGACGAGTGCGAGGAGAAGGCCGGAATGCCTCAGACCGCCGAGGACAGCACCAGTGCGAAGCCCCAGCACGATCTCCGCCGTCGGCGCCGGGCATCCATGCAGCGCGACCTCGCCCTGGGTGCTGTCGACCTCTTCGAACGCCAAGGCTTCGCGGAGACCACCGTCGAGCAGATCGCGGCTGCCGCCGGCATCTCCCTGCGCACCTTCTACCGGCACTGCGCGGTCAAGGAGGAGGCCCTGACCCCCCTGCTCGTCGAGGGCGTCAACACCCTTGTGGAGGTCCTCGCGGAACGCCCCGCGGACGAACCCCTGCGCGACGCCGCCCAGGCCGCACTCCTGGCCAGCAGTACCAGCACCTCCACAGGCGACCTGCGCCGTATCGCACGGCTGATGCTCGGCGAACCCGCTCTCAAGGCCCGCTGGCTCGCCGCCGGCCGCCGCGCCCAGGACCTGCTGACCCCCGTCATCGCCGAGCGGCTCGGCCCGAGTGCCGACACCCTCGCCGCATCGGCCACCGCCGGCATGCTCGTCAACGTCGCGACCACCGCCCTCGAATACTGGGCCGGTGACCCCGACTCCGGCACCCTCGCCGACGTCACCACCTCCGCGTACACCGCCATCGCGAACTTCAACCACCCCCGAGTCGGCGCCCGTGCCGCCGACGACAGGAAGTAGCCCCACCATCACCCCCTCGTGACGTGTCCGGCATGCTCCCGTAGGCGGTGGTTCCGCCATCGGCTGGATCGACCTGCGCCACCCGCCCGGCATCGGCTCCCGCGGATGACCTGGCCCCCACACAGGGACCTTCGCGACAGGCGCCATCACAGCCCTGACCGCCACACGGTTCCAGCGTTGGCCGTCGATGTCCCCAAGGAGATCAGGAGGCAGGTGAGACCGTGCCCGTCATGGCTCGACAGAGCCATTCACGTCTCGACACGGCTGACCAGAATGAACAGGTCACCCCTGCCTGAAGCACTTCGACCTTCGCGTACGACTTCTCCAGACCCCGCACACGTATCGCCGGGCGGGCGATCGTTTGGGCCGTCATGGTCATCCGCCTCCTTCGCGGAGCTGTTCCAGGCGAGTGCGAGGAAGCTCCTGCACGGCGTATGCCGCTCGTGGTGGCGTACCTCTTGACTTCACCCCCGTTCCCGCGCCACATTCCTGACTCTGCATCAGAAACGGGGCGTCGGGAACCCTCGTGTCCCGGGCAGCACAGCACGGCCTCCCTTTCCCTGACCAGACTGGAGAGACCTGCCATGTCCACTCACGCTGATCCCGTCAGACGTACGTCGCTCTCCGCCCCCTCGCGCCGCCATGTGATCGGTGCCGCCGGCGCCGGGCTCGCCCTCGCCGGAGGGCTGCCGTATCCCGGCGGCCCCTACGCCACCGCCGCCGACACCGCCGACCTGCCCCTCCTCGGCACGTACGACGTCGTGGTCATCGGCTCCGGAGCCGCCGGTATGACGGCCGCGCTCACCGCCGCCAAGCAGGGCCTGACCTGCGTCGTCGTAGAGAAGGCGGGAACCTTCGGCGGCTCGGCGGCCCGTTCCGGCGCGGGTATCTGGATCCCGAACAACTCCGTCATCCTGGGCGCCGGGGTGCCCGACACCCCGGCGAAGGCGGCCACGTACCTCGCGTCGGTGGTCGGCGACGACGTCCCGGTCGAGCGGCAGAAGGCCTTCCTCGACCATGGGCCCGCCATGCTCTCCTTCGTCATGGCCAACAGCCCGCTGCGCTTCCGGTGGATGGAGGGCTACAGCGACTACTACCCGGAGTTGCCCGGCGGGCTGGCGCAGGGCCGCTCCATCGAGCCCGACCAGCTCGACGGGAACATCCTGGGTGCGGAGCTGGCCCGGCTGAACCCGGCGTACATGACGGTCCCGGCCGGCATGGTCGTCTTCAGCGCCGACTACAAGTGGCTCGTCCTGTCCGCGGTCAGCGGGAAGGGGCTCGCCGTGGCCACCGAGTGCCTGGCCCGGGGGACGAAGGCGGCGCTGCTGGGCCAGAAGCCGCTCACCATGGGGCAGTCGCTGGCGGCGGGCCTGCGTGCCGGGCTGCTCAGGGCGAACGTGCCCGTGTGGCTGAACACGCCGCTGACCGATCTGCACCAGGAGAACGGCGCCGTCACCGGCGCGGTCGTCACCAGGAACGGCGCCCCCGGACTGCTACGTGCCCGCCGGGGCGTCATCGTCGGCTCGGGCGGCTTCGAGCACAACGCGGCCATGCGCGAGCGGTACCAGGAGCAGCCGATCGGCACCCGGTGGACGGTCGGCGCCAAGGAGAACACTGGTGACGGCATCCGGGCCGGTGAACGGGCGGGCGCGGCGCTGGAGTTGATGGACGACGCGTGGTGGGGTCCGGCGATCCCGCTCCCCGACCAGCCGTACTTCTGCCTCGCCGAACGCACCCTGCCCGGCGGGCTCCTCGTCAACGCGGCCGGAGCGCGCTTCGTCAACGAGGCCGCGCCGTACAGCGATGTCGTGCACACCATGTACGACCGCGACACCCCGAACGCCCCGCACATCCCCGCCTGGCTGATCGTCGACCAGAACTACCGCAACCGCTACCTCTTCAAGGATGTGGCGCCGACCTTCGTGTTCCCCGACGCCTGGTACGAGTCGGGCGCCGTCCACAAGGCGTGGACACTGGACGCGCTGGCCGCCTCGATCGGCATACCCGCGGCCGCCCTGCGCGCCACCGTCAACCGCTTCAACTCCCTTGCCAGGAGCGGCGACGACACCGACTTCGGACGCGGCGACAGCGCGTACGACCACTACTACACGGACCCCTCGGTCCGCCCCAACTCCTGCCTGGCACCACTGTGGCTGGCCCCCTACTACGCCTTCCGGATCGTTCCGGGCGACCTCGGCACCAAGGGCGGCCTGCTCACCGACGCCCGGGCGCGCGTGCTCAGCCCGGACGGCTCGGTGATCCCCGGCCTGTACGCGGCGGGCAACGCCAGCGCCGCCGTCATGGGCCGCAGTTACGCGGGCGCGGGCTCGACGATCGGCCCCGCGATGACGTTCGGGTACATCGCGGCACGGGACCTCGCGGCGCGCGGGTGAGCCGTCAACCGCTCCCGTCTTCGTACGCGCCGACGGCTGACCGCCTCGCGACCACGAACCACCCGAGGGTTCAGCGCACGAGACTGGGCCGCTTGCTGTCGAAGGCCCAGTCCTTGACCAGGTATCGCATCGCGAGGACGTCGTCTCGGCCCGACAGGTTCTTCTCCCGGTAGAGGTCGTGGGCCGCGAGGAGGCGGTCATTGTCGAGGTGGATGCCGAGGCCGGGGGTGTCGGGGACGGCGACCTCGCCGCCGGCGATCCGCGGGGGGTCGGTGGTCAGGCGTTCCAGGCCCTCCTGCCAGATCCAGTGCGTGTCGAGGGCGTTGTACTCGCCGGGCGCGGCGGCACCGCAGTGGGCCATCATCGCCAGGGAGATGTCGAAGTGGTTGTTGGAGTGGCAGCCCCAGGTCAGGCCCATCGCGTCGCAGAGCTGGGCGACCCGTACCGACCCCTGCATCGTCCAGAAGTGCGGGTCGGCGAGAGGGATGGAGACCGACTGGAGGGCCAGGGCGTGGGTCAGCTCGCGCCAGTCCGTGGCAATCATGTTGGTCGCCGTGGGGAGCCCGGTGGCCCGGCGGAACTCCGCGAGGATCTCCCGCCCCGAGTAGCCGCCCTCGGGTCCGCACGGGTCCTCGGCGTAGGCGAGGGTGCCGACCAGCGGCTTGCACAGTTCGACGGCTTCACGCAGGGACCAGGCGCCGTTCGGGTCAAGGGTGATCCGGGCTTCCGGGAAGCGTTCTTTGAGCGCCCGTACGGCCTTGACCTCCTCGTTCCCGGGCAGGACGCCGCCCTTGAGCTTGAAGTCCCGGAAGCCGTACAGGTCGTAGGTCGCCTCGGCCTGGCGGACGATCGCCTCGGGGGTCAGGGCCTCCTCGTGCCGGATCCGGTACCAGTCCACGGCTGAGCCGGCTTCGCGTACGTAGTCGAGGTCGGTGCGGTCGGGGTCGCCGACGTAGAAGAGGTATCCGAGGACCCGTACGGAATCGCGCTGCTTCCCGTCGCCGAGGAGCGCGGCGACGGGCACCTCCAGGTGTTGCCCGAGGAGGTCCAGAAGCGCCGACTCGACGGCGGTGACGGCGTGCACGGTGGTGCGCAGATCGAAGGTCTGGCCGCCTCTGCCGCCCGAGTCGCGGTCCGCGAATCGGTCTCCGATGGCCCGCAGGACGCGCTTGTAGTCGCCCACGCGTGCATCGACGACGAGGGATTCGGCGTCCCGCAGTGTCTGCGTGATCTTCTCGCCGCCTGGCACCTCCCCCAGTCCCGTACGCCCCTCGGAGTCCTCGAGCACGACGACGTTTCGCGTGAAGTACGGGCCGTGAGCGCCGGAGAGGTTGAGCTCCATGGAGTCCCGGCCGGCGACCGGGAAGACGGAGAACTTGGTGACGGTGGGCTGGCTCATGACTGGTCTCCGCTCCACAGGTCGAGGACGTCCGGGGCCCATTCGACGGCCAGTACGCCGGTCACTGTCCTCACATGAAGACAACGTCCATGTATGAAAATGGAGGCTAGGCTCGTGAACGCGATCTGGTCAATGGCCGAGCCGAGGGGTGTCAGGCACCCGGCGGTCCATCGGCCAGACGCAGCATCACCTTGCTGCTGGCGCTCGTCGGGTCGGCGGCGACGGCCAGTGCCTGCGCGGCCCGGTCCAGCGGGAAGCGGTGGCTGATCACCGGTGACACATCCAGCCGTCGCGCAGGGCGACCAGCGCATCGTCGATCTCCTCGACGATGCGGTACGAGCCGATCTGAGTTGGTGCCGAGCGACACCAGCGAGGAGATCAGCCCGCGCCGCCTTACGGGGGCGTACTCAGCGAGCATGACGGTCGCTCCGGCGATCTGGCGCGCGACCTACGCGACGTTGCGTCAGATGGTTCTGCCCTCGAACTCCCGCCCGACGCCGCCCTGTCGGAGAACGAACTGGCGGCGTCGCTCTGGGTAAGCCGCACGCCGGTACGGGAGAGCGTCTCGGGAACTCTGTGTGTGCCTGAGGGTTTCAGGCTTTTCGGGCGCGGCGTGGCCGTGTGCCGTCACAGTGGGGTCCGAACCTCGGGGTGAGGATGTGGAGTTCGGTGGCGCGCACGTGGTGGAAGCCGGTGGCAGAGCATGTCGCCGTCGCCACCAACCGGCCCACACCCACCACCCCCTCCATGGCCCCGAACCCGGCGTACTCCCGCACCCGGTCGACCTAACGACCGACCACCGCACAAAGACACGCACCCCGGGCCACACCCGATTCATGCAGGAAAACTCAGCAAAACCGCCAACACGCCCCCCTGCGCTCGGTGTTCAGCGACATCGAACGCATCCGCGCCCACTCACCGGAACTGTTCGCCTCCGGCCCCACGAAGGCGCCGGTGCGACGGAATGTGGTGGTGTGGGAGTAGCCGCTCCGCCCCGGACTGAGCATCCAGCCGCACTCCGAGGACGGCGTGCGGGAACAGAAAGGCCACCGCGCCGATCAGCCAGTCCTCATGCCAAGCTCACCCACGTTCCCTGTTCGACGGAGCGTGCCATGGCGTCCAGCGCCGCCGCGCTCGCCACGGCGTCAGCGGCCGTCGGGCCGTACGGGGTGCCTTCGGCGATCGAGCGCAGGAAGTGGTACGCCTCGATGACCTTGAGGTCGTCGTAGCCCATGCTGTTGGCCGAGCCCGGCTGGAAGGCGGCGTACTCGCCGTGGCCGGGGCCTACGTACAGGGTGCTCATGGGCTGGTCCTGGTAGCTGGTGCCGCGGCTGACGGTGAGTTCTCCCATGCGCCGGTAGTCCCAGGAGACCGCGCCGGTGGTGCCGTGGATCTCGAAGCCGTAGTTGTTCTGCTCGCCGACCGAGACGCGGCTTGCCTCCAGGACGCCGCGGGCGCCGGAGGCGAAACGGAGGAGGCAGTTGACGTAGTCCTCGTTCTCCACCGGGCCGAGTTCGCCGCCGGAGGCCAGGGTGTGACCGGCGGTGGCGCCGGTGGGGCGGGCCCGCTCGGGGATGAAGACGGCGGTGTCTGCGGTCAGGGAGGTGATCTCCCCGAGCAGGAAACGGGCCAGGTCGACGCCGTGTGAGGCCAGGTCGCCGAGCACCCCGCCACCCCCGCGTTCCCGCTCGTACCGCCAGGTCAGGGCGCCCTCGGGGTGGGCCGCGTAGTCGCTGAACAGCCGGATGCGTACGTGGGTGACCGTGCCGATCTCGCCGGCGGCGACCAGTGCGCGGGCGGCCTCGACGGCGGGCGCGTTGCGGTAGTTGAAGCCGACGGCGCCCTGGAGGCCGCCCTTGCCGAGGGCGTCGGCTACGGCCCTGGCGTCCTCGGCGGTCAGGCCCACCGGCTTCTCGATCCAGATGTGCTTGCCGGCCTCGGCCATCGCCACGCCGATCTCGCGATGCAGGAAGTTGGGGGCGGTGATGCTCACCGCGCGCACCCGCGGGTCGGCGGCCACCTCTCGCCAGTCGCGGACGGCGGACGCGAAGCCGTAGCGCTCTGCCGCCTCCTCGGCCCGGCCGGGCACCTCGTCCGCGACGGTGACCAGTTCGGGGCGCAGGGGCAGTTGCGGGAAGTGGTGCGGCAGGCGGGCGTACGCCTGCGTGTGCACGCGTCCCATCCAGCCGAAGCCGACGACTGCTACGCCGAGCGTATTCACCATGCTGTGCCCTTCGATCGAGAACCTGCGGTTCTCGACTCTGCCTCATGGCCTGCGGCCTCGCTCCGCGGGGTGGGGCGGTTCGCGGCTGCGGGTCCGTTGCGGCTGGTCGCGCCCACGCGGCGGAGCCGCAAATAGACACAGCCCCGCGCCCCTGAAGGAAGGCCTGCGGCCTCCTTCAGGGGCGCGGAACCGCTGAGGGGCGCGGAACCGCTTCGCCTATGCCATCTCATGGCCTCGCCGTGAGGTAGCCCCCCATCGTGCGGAAGTAATCCGTCGCCGCGTGCTCCGTGCCATCCTCCGTGCGGACCCGCTTCACGCACAGGCCGCGCAGTCGGCCGTTCCTCGCCTCGGCGCCTGCGACGATGATCACGCCGTCGCCCTCGCGGATGAAGATGCGGCCCGGAGTGCCGCCGTAACGGCCTTCCGATACTGCTGCCTCGACGATGCGCAGGCGCTCGCCGCGGTGGTACGTGAAGGCGTTGGGGTACGGGTCGCACTGGGCGCGTACCAGGCGGTCCAGGTCCTCGGCGGGCCAGGTCCAGTCGATGCGGCTGTCCTCGAGTGAACGCTTGTGGAAGAAGCTGGCGCGGCTGCGGTCCTGGGGGATCCACTGCGCGCGGCCCGAGGCGATCAGGTCGAGGGACTCGGTCACGACCGGTGTGATCAGGTCGACCGTGCGGTGGAACAGGTCGGTGACGGTGTCGGTGGGGCCCACCGGTACGGCGCGCTGCAACAGGATGTCGCCCGCGTCGAGTTCGGCGTTCATCCGGTGCGCCGTGACGCCGACTTCCCGCTCGCCGTTGATCAGCGCCCAGATCAGCGGGGAGAAGCCCGCGTACGCCGGCAGCAGCGAGTCGTGGATGTTGAGCGTGCCGTGCGGCGGGAGGTCGAAGACCTCGGGAGGCAGTACGGTCCGCCAGTTGTTGGCGACGATCAGGTCCGGTTCCGCTTCCCGTAGCGCGGTGAGGAGTTCGGGGTCGTCGGGGCGGTTGCGGAGCAGTACCGGGATGCCGTGCTTCTCGGCGAGATCGGCCACCGAGTCGTCCCAGATCTTCTCGTACACGTGGTCGCTCTTGGGGTGGGTCACGGCCATGACCACCTCGTGATCGGACTCCAGCAGAGCCTGGAGGGTGCGGTGCCCCCAGGTCTGATAGCCGAACATGACGACCCGCATACTCGATCCTCTCCTAGGACACACCATTGCAAGGTAAGGCTAACCTTATTTAACATCAGTGGCGCCTAAGGGAAGGAAAGTTGCGGTGAACGCACTGCACGACGAACCGGACGCCATCCACGATCTGATCGGCGTAGGTTTTGGCCCGTCAAATCTCGCGCTGGCCATCGCGGTTGAGGAACACAACTCCCGAGCCGCCCCCGACCAGCGCCTTCGAGCCCGGTTCCTGGAGCGCCAGCCGTCCTTCGGCTGGCACCGTGGCATGCTCATCGACGATGCCACGATGCAGGTGTCCTTCCTCAAGGACCTTGTCACGATGCGCAATCCGACCAGCGACTTCAGCTTCCTGTGCTTCCTGCGGGAGCGCGGCAGACTCGTGGACTTCCTCAACGCGAAGACGCTTTTCCCGCTGCGGATCGAGTTCCACGAGTACTTCGAGTGGGCCGCCGCCCGGATCGCCCACCAGGTCGACTACGGCGCCGAAGTCCTGTCCGTAGAGCCGGTACTGGCCGAGAACGGCGAGGTCCGCTGGTTCGATGTCATCAGCCGAGTACCCGGCGACCCGGAGCGCACCGTCGTGCGCAGGGCCCGGAACATCTCGGTGGCCGTCGGCCTCGAGCCCCATCTCCCGCCGGGCACCGAGCTGTCGGACCGTATCTGGCACAACAGCGAACTGGTGCCGCGCGTAAGCGAGTTGAACGACGCCGGCGCTTCGGTGGGCCGTATCCTGGTCCTCGGAGCCGGTCAGAGCGCCGCGGAGGCGGTCGACTATCTGCACCGCTCCTTCCCCGAGGCGGAGGTCTGCGCGGTCTTCGCCAAGTACGGGTACACCCCCGCCGACGACAGTCCCTTCGCCAACCGGATCTTCGACCCGGAGGCCGTGGACGTCTACTTCCAGGCCAAGCCGGAGGTGAAGCAGTCCCTGGTCGACTACCACCGCAGCACCAACTACTCGGTGGTCGACATGGACTTGATCGAGTCGCTGTACGCGACCATGTACCGCGAGAAGGTCCAGGGCCACGAACGGCTGACGATGCGCAACGTCTCCCGCATCCGGGACGTCCGCACGCTGGACGACCGCCTGGACGTCACCGTCGAGTTCCTCCCCACGGGCGAGCGGGAGGTGCTCTCCGCCGACCTGCTGGTCCATGCGACCGGCTACCGGCCCAGGGATCTCGACCAACTGCTGGGCAGGACGGCGAAGTTGTGCCTGCGGGACGATGACGACGCCGTACGCGTGGGCCGCGACCATCGCGTGGAGGCCGCGCCCGAGGTCACGGCGGGCATCTATCTGCAGGGCGCGACCGAGCACACGCACGGTCTCACCTCGACCCTGCTGTCCACAACCGCCGTGCGCTCGGGCGAGATTCTCGATTCGCTGCTCAGCCACAAGGCGAGTGACGCGGAAGCAGGGATCCATTCCGCCGCCGGTGCTCTCGCGGACTCCGCCGCCGATTCCAGGGCCAGCGTCTCGGCCAATTCCTCGGCCTGAAAGGGCGGTTCATCGTCGTGACGACGGCACGCGCGCGCGTGCCGTCGGACGGCGCCCGGGGCGGCCGGGTGCGCGCCCCGGGCTGGGCAGACACTTTGACTTAGGGTAGCCTCACCTAGGTTTTTCTCTTTGTCCGATCCCGGAGGGGTACGGGTGGGTCCTTCAAATCCGTCGGGACGGGACGTCCTGAGGGACGCGGTCAGAGGTCAGCGACGCTTCGTCGCGCTCGGCTCTCTCCTCGGTTCCGGGCACCAGATCGGCGAGGCACTGGTGCCGGTCCTGATCGGCATCGTGATCGACCAGGCCGTCACCGACTCCGACACCGGCGCCCTGCTCCTCTGGCTGGCGATCCTCGCCGTGGTGTACGTGGGCCTGGCGTTGAGCTTCCGCATAGGCGCCTGGTCCGGTGAACGGGCCTCAGTTCAGGCCGAACACGCGCTGCGCATCACGCTCGTACGAAGGGTCCTGGACCCCGGCGGCGGGGCGGAGGAGGGCCGGCTGCCCGGAGCGCTCGCCAGCATCGCGACCGAGGACGCCAAGCGGGTCGGCGTCGTCAACTTGGCGCTGATGTTCGGGATTTCGGCACTGATGGGCCTGCTCACCTGTGCCGTCGTCCTGCTGCGTACGTCGGTGCTGCTCGGTCTGGTCGTGCTGCTCGGCACGCCCATCCTGCTCTGGCTCGGGCATCTGCTGAGCAAGCCGCTGGAGAGCCGCAGCGAGGCCGAGCAGGAGCGGGCGGCGCATGCCTCGGCGGTGGCCGCCGACCTGGTGGCCGGACTGCGGATCCTGAAGGGCATCGGCGGCGAGTCGACGGCCATCGCCCGTTACCGCACCACCAGCCGTGACTCCCTGAAAGCGACCTTGCGGGCCGCTCGCGCTCAGGCCTTCCAGAACGGCATGGTCCTGGCGCTGACGGGCTGTCTGATCGCCGTAGTCGCACTGGTCGGTGGCCGACTGGCCGCCCAAGGCAGCATCAGCCTTGGCCAGTTGGTGTCGGCGGTCGGCCTCGCGCTCTTCCTGCTCGGACCGCTGGAGACGCTGGCCTGGGTCAACGCCGAGTTCGCCCAGGGCCGGGCCTCGGCCGCCCGGATCGCGGAGGTGCTGGCCACTCCGCAAGCCGTCACGTCCGGCGGCCGGAGCCTGCCGCAGCAGGTGCGCGGCGCGGTCCGGCTGAGCGGGCTCAGCCATGGCGGGCTGCGCGAGGTGGACCTGGACATCGCACCCGGCGAACTCCTCGGCGTGGTCGCGACCGACCCCGCGCACGCCGCCGACCTGCTGCGCTGCCTGTCCCGGCAGACCGACCCCGAAGCCGGAACGGTCGAACTGGACGGCGTACCCCTGCGCGACCTGGATCCCGCCGAGTTGCGTACGAGCCTGCTGGTGGCCGAGCACGACGCGGACCTCTTCGAGGGCACCGTCCGCGAGAACGTCACGGCCGCCGTCATCGCCGGAGCCGGAGCCGACTCAGTATCCGTCGATCCGGAGTCGGCGATGGTCGCGGCCGGTGTGGCTCAGGTCGCGCAGACCCTGCCGGACGGCGAGGACACGAAGGTCAGCGAGCGCGGCCGGTCCCTCTCGGGCGGGCAGCGTCAACGGGTCGCACTCGCCCGCGCGTTGGCGGCCGACCGGCCCGTCCTGGTGGTCCACGATCCGACCACCGCGGTCGACGCGGTGACCGAGGCCCGTATCGCGGCAGGCCTGAGGGAGATCCGCAAGGGCCGCACCACCGTGCTCGTGACCACCAGTCCCGCGCTGCTCGCGGTCACCGACCGGGTCGTACTCCTCGACGACGGCCGGATCACCGACTCGGCCCCGCACACCGATCTGGTACGCCGTCACGAGGCGTACCGCGCGGCGGTGCTGTCATGACCGACACGTCAGAGAACGGGAACGGCGGGAACAAGAAAGCGATGACCGGCACAGACCCCGGCCTCGATACGGACGAGCAGCCGCCCGACTCCCGGGAACTGCTGCCCACCGCGACCGGCGCCCGCACCCGTGCCGCCGTCCGCGAACTGCTGCGTCCGCGCCGCGGTTTGGCCCTCGGCAGCTTCGCGGTGATGGTCGCGGCCACCGGTGTGGGGCTGCTCGTCCAGCCGCTCCTTGGCCGCATCGTGGACGTGGTGGCCGAGGGGCGCCCGCCCGGGGACGTGACGGCTCCCGTTGTCCTCCTGGTGCTGGTCGCCCTCGCCCAGGGCGGCACCACCGCACTGGGCCTGACCCTGGTCTCCCGGCTCGGCGAGACCCTGCTCGCCCAACTGCGCGAGCGTTTCGTAGAGAAGGCGCTGCGGCTGCCGCTGGAACAGGTGGAGAAGGCGGGCGCCGGAGACCTCACCGCACGGGTCACCCGGGACGTCTCGGTGGTAGCCGAGGCGGTGCGCAACGCCCTGCCCGAACTGGCCCGTTCCCTGCTGGCCATCGTGCTGACGCTGGGCGCGATGGCGGCGCTGGACTGGCGTTTCCTGCTAGCGGCCCTCCTCGCTGTGCCGATCCAGGCGCACACCGCCCGTTGGTACGTACGCCATGCCGTGCCGCTCTACGCCCGTCAGCGCATCGCGACGGGCACTCAGCAGCAGCAGCTCCTCGACTCGATCTCCGGGGCGGGTACGGTACGGGCGTTCCGGCTGGAGGAGCAGCACACCGCGCACGTGACCCGGCGTTCGTCGGCGGCGGTCGAGCTGACGCTGCGCGGAGTGAAGCTGGTGCTGGGCTTCTACAACCGGCTGCACGTGGGCGAGTTCATCGGCCTCGCCGCGGTCCTCGTCACCGGGTTCCTGCTGGTGCGAGCCGACTCGGTGTCCATCGGCACCGCGACCGCCGCAGCCCTGTACTTCCACAGTCTGTTCGCGCCGATCAACTCCGCGCTGGTGCTGCTCGACGACGCCCAGTCGGCGACGGCCGCGCTCGCCCGGCTGGTCGGGGTCGCCGACCAGCCGGACCCCGAGCCGGACGAGACGGCGAAACCGCACCAGCGGCGGGAGCCGGGCACAGCGGCGGACGGCACCGTCACCGTGACCGGCATCGACCACGCGTACGAGCCCGGCCGCCCCGTCCTCCACGAGGTGGACCTGACGCTCCGGGCCGGCGAACGCGTGGCCCTGGTCGGCCCGAGCGGCGCGGGCAAGACAACCCTGGCCAAGCTCATCGCAGGCGTACACGCACCGACGTCCGGCTCGATACACCTGACCGGCACCGGAACGTACGACAGCGGCGCAGGCCTTCCGGTAGCCCTGGTCACGCAGGAGACGCATGTCTTCGCCGGTTCGCTCGCGGAGGATCTGCGCCTGGCGCGGGCCGACGCGACCGACGACGAGCTGCGCACCGCCCTGGCCACCGTGGAGGCCCTGGACTGGGTCGAAGCACTGCCCGAGGGCCTGGACACGGTCGTGGGCGAGGGCGGACACCGCCTCACACCCGCCCGGGTCCAGCAACTCGCCCTGGCACGGCTGGTGTTGGCCGATCCCCCGGTGGCCGTACTCGACGAGGCGACCGCCGAGGCCGGCAGTACCGGAGCCCGGCTGCTGGAACGGGCGGCCGACCGGGCGGTGGACGGCCGCACGGCGCTGGTCGTCGCACACCGCCTCACCCAGGCCGCGGCCGCGGACCGGATCGTCGTCATGGACGGCGGCCGGATCGTGGAGAGCGGCACCCATGACGAGCTGTGCGCGGCGGGCGGGACCTACGCCTCCCTGTGGGAGGCCTGGTCCGGTACGCGCGCCACAGTCGATCAGCCCCCCATGCAGCAGCACCGTCCCGACACAACCACCACCATGAAGGACCACTGATGCTCGGCTCTCTCAGAGGCACACGCCTCGCCGCGGCGCTCGTCTCCGCGCTACTGCTCTTCACCACCGCCTGCGGCTCGGGAGATGATTCCGGGACATCCGCAGAGAACGCGGGGAACAAGGGATCCGCGAACGGCGCCTTCCCGGTGTCCATCCCGCACAAGTACGGCAGTACGTCCATCAAGGCGGAGCCCAAGCGGATCGTCACGGTCGGTCTGACCGACCAGGACGCCGTGCTCGCGCTGGGCAAGGTGCCCGTCGGCACCACCGAGTGGCTCGGCGGCTACAAGGGCGCCATCGGCCCCTGGGCCGCCGACAAGCTGGGCAGCGAGAAGGCGCCCACCGTGCTGAAGGACACCGGCACCGGTCCGCAGGCGGAGAAGATCGCCGCACTCAAGCCCGACCTGATCCTCGCGGTCTACGGGGGTCTGACCAAGGAGCAGTACGAGACCCTGTCGAAGTTCGCGCCGGTGGTGGCCCAGCCGAAGGCGTACAACGACTACGGCGTCCCGTGGCAGGAGCAGACCGAGATCATCGGCAAGGCGCTCGGCCAGGAGGCGGAGGCGAAGAAGCTCGTCGAGGACGTCCAGGCCGACGTCAAGAAGGCGGCCACGGACAACCCGGACTTCGCCGGGAAGACCGCCGTGATGGCCACGCCGTACGAGGGCATGTTCGTCTTCGGCAGCCAGGACCCGCGTTCCCGGCTGCTCACGGATCTCGGCTTCAAGCTGCCGACGGATCTGGACAAGGTCATCGGTGACGAGTTCGGCGCCAACATCAGCAAGGAGCGCACCGATCTGCTGGACACGGACGCCCTCGTGTGGATCGTCTCCGATGTGGCCAAGGACGAGGCCAAGCTCAACAAGAACGCGCTGTATGCCGACTTGAACGTGGCGAAGCAGGACCGTGAGGTCTTCGTCAAGGAGGCGAGCGACTACGGAAACTCCGTCTCGTTCGTGTCGGTTCTGAGCCTGCCGTACATGCTTGAGCGGTTGGTGCCGCAGCTGGCTGCCGCGGTTGATGGCGATACCGCCACCAAGGTGGAGCAGCCGGCTTCCTGAAGCGCCGGCTGCTCCGCGGGCGTTTGAAGCTGCGGGTTGGTTGTGGCTGGTCGCGCCCACGCGGCGGAGCCGCAAATTGACACAGCCCCGCGCCCCTTAAAGGAAGGCCTGCGGCCTCCTTTAAGGGGCGCGGGGCAGATCGGACAGGGGCTGTAGTCGCGGGACAAACCCCGCGACTACAGCCCCTCATTAGGTTAGGCTAGCCTTACTGATTGAGCCCGGCGTGCCAGGGAGGGCTTCGCCATGGGATTACCAGTCGTCGACTTGTATCCCATTGACGGCGGCGGACGCCTTCATGCACGACATCGAGCCGTTCGTCGTGGCCGACGCCGTGGCGGACTTCTCCGCCGAGGACCACGCCATGGCGCTGCGCTGGATCGCGCGTACGGGCGTCGTGTGCACCACGAACCAGCTGCTGCGCGAACTCCTGCACGGCAGGGCCGCGCATGATGCCTCGGCGGCGGTGCGGCCCGTACACGAGCAGCGGCGTCCGGGTTAGTCGTCGCTCTCCCGGCCGTCGACGAACGTCGTCACCACCTCGATGTCCCCGATGCGCGAGGTGTCGACCCGCCTCGGGTCGTCGCCCAGTACGACCAGGTCGGCGCGTTTGCCGGGAGTGAGCGTGCCCGCGACGGAGTCCCAGTGGCAGGCGTAGGCCCCGCCGACGGTGTACGCGCGCAGCGCCTCGTCGACGGTGACGGACTCATCCGGGCCGATGAGCTGGCCCGACTCCGAGGCCCGTTCGACCATGAACTGGACGGCCCGCAGCGGCGATCCGTCCGCGACGGGCCGGTCGGAGCTGCCCACCAGCGTGATGCCGTGCTCGAGGAAACCCCTCCCCCGGTACATCCACGGCGCCCGTTCCTCGCCCATGATCGAGGCGTAGTCGTCGCCGAAGTAGCGCAGGAAGTTCGGCTGGACCACGGCGCTCACGCCGAGCCGCGCCATGCGGGACAGCTGGTCGGGCCGGATCAGTCCCGCGTGTTCGATGCGGTGCCGCGCGCCCGGTCGCGGCCGGAGGTGATGCGCCCGTTCCAGGGCGTCCAGGGCGACGTCGGCCGCGCGGTCGCCTATGGCGTGGACGGCGAGCTGCCAGCCGCCGAGATGGCCGGCCACGATCGTGTCGGCGAGCGCCTCGGGGTCGTCCTGCAACTGGCCGGCGTGGTCCAGGCCTTCGTACGGGCTGCTCAGTGCGGCCGTACGGGCCATCATGCCGCCGTCGGTGTAGATCTTCAGCGCGCCAACGGAGAGCCATTCGTCCCCGAAGCCGGTGCGCAGGCCGAGGTCGAGGGCGCGCGGGATGCCGTCGTCCTCGTGCGCGGCCACCGCCTTCAGCCGGTCCGCGGCCACCATGAGCTGCACTCGTAGCGGCAACTGCCCTTGGTCGCGGGCGAGTTGGTAGGCGCCCAGCTCGACCGGACTGTGCCCGAACAGGGCGCCGCCGATGCCCGCCTCGGCGCAGGCGGTCACGCCCTCGGCGAGACAGACCCGGGCGGCGCGCCCGATCGCGGTCGCCAACTCCTCCTGGGAGTACGGCAGTCGCAGCGCCCGTGCGGCTCCCATGGCCTGTTCGGCGAGGAAGCCGTCCTCGTGCGGCACTTCGGCGGGCAGCAGGTCCAGGACCTCGGTGTTGACCACACAGCCGTGTCCGGAGTCGTGCAGCAGGTAGACCTTGCGCCCCTCGCTGACCTTGTCCAGTTCGGCGGCGGTCAGATGGCGGCCGAGGGCCCGCTGGTCGTACCCCACGAGCTGCGCCCAGCCGCCGGGCGGCGTGCCCGCGACAGTGGCGGCGACGACCCCGAGCACGTCCTCGGCCGACGTGCAGGGTGCCACGCTCGGGGTGTTCGCCTTGAAGCCGGTCCATGCCAGGTGCACATGGCTGTCGATGAACCCGGGCAGCACGGTCGCGCCCTGCAGATCCACTACCCGGCGCGCGGGCAGCCCGGTCACCGCCTCGTCCAGGCCTACGATCCGGCCCTCCCAGATGCCCACGTCGTGGGCGACCGGGTGGTCAGGGTCCATGGTCAGGACGTGCGCGTTGGTGAGTCTGGTGCTGAGCATCGGGGTCAGCCGGTCCGCTCCATCCGCTCGACGAGACTCGTGGGCCGCATGTCGGTCCAGTTCATCTCGATGTAGTCGAGGCACTCCTGACGCGGGCCGGGGCCGTGGACGACGGTCCAGCCCGCCGGGACGTCCACGAAGTCGGGCCACAGGCTGTGTTGGCCCTCGTCGTTGACGAGTACGGAGTAGACGCCGTCGGGGTTCTCGAACGGGTTGGTGTTGCCGCTGCTCATGCGGTGATCCTCCTGGGTGCGGGGCTCGGGGGCAAGGGGCTATTGGGCCATGGGGTCAGGGACGGTTCTGGGTGCGGGTGACCAGGGCCTTCAGGGCGCGGAACCAGGTCTCGGCCAGGTCGCGTACGGCTTTCTCCGTCAGTACGGCTTCGGGCCAGGACCAGTGGGCGGCCAGGACGGGGCCGTCTGCGCGGTCCTCGGTCACGACGTTGATGCCGAGGGCGTGGCCCTCCCGCATCTCCGGTTCGGCGCCGATGTCCGCGTCGTCCTCCTCGGGGGCGTACGACCAGTCCGTGTCCTCGGGGATGCCGAACCGGCCGAGGTAGTTGAACTCGATCGCCGGCGTCTCGAAGGCGGCGAGGACGGGTGCCGTACGGGGGTTGAGGTGGCGCAGCATGCCGTAGCCGACGCCGTTCGCGGGCAGCGAGCCGAGGTGCCGGCGTACCGCGGCCACCGCCTCGTCCGCGGCCGGGCCGCCCTGGAGCGCGTCGTCCAGGTCGGCGAGGCCGGTGTCCAAGCGGACCGGGAAGACGCTGGTGAACCAGCCGACCGTACGCGACAGATCGGCGTCCCCCGCCAACTCCTCCTCGCGGCCGTGGCTTTCGAGGTCGACGAGGACCGGGCCCGCCGAGCCGTCTCCGTGACGCCGTCGCCAGTCGGCGACGGCGAGGCCGAGGCCGGTGAGCAGGACGTCGTTGACGTTCGCGCCGAAGGCGGCGGGCACGGCCGAGAGCAGCGGGCCCGTCTGGTCTGCGGGCAGACGCAGCGCCAGCTCCCGTACCGTGCCGACGGTGTCGCGGTCCGGGTCGAGCGGCCGGTCCAGCGGGAAGGGCGCGGCGCCGTCGAACACGCCGGTCCAGAACGGCAGTTCCGCCTCGCGGGCCGGGTCCTGGGCCAGCTCGGCCAGCTTGCGCGACCAGGTGCGGAAGGAGGTGTCGACGGGCGGCAGTTCCGCCGGGCGCCCGGCCGCGACGTCCTGCCAGGCGGCGGCCAGGTCGGGCAGCAGGACGCGCCAGGAGACGCCGTCGGTGACGAGGTGGTGGGCCATCAGGAGCAGCCTGCCCGGCTCACCGCCCGCGTCGAACCACACGGCCCGCACCATGGCGCCGGCGTCCGGGTCGAGCGTCGCGCGGGCGGCATGGGCGCGTTCCGCGACCACCGTCCGCAGCGCCTCACCGTCCAGCGCGCGGACGTCAACCCGCTCGATCCAAGCCTCGATGTCCACGGCGTCCGGGCCCGGGACCTCGATGGTCCAGTCGTCGGTTGCCGTGCTTCCCGTATCTCCCGTATCTCCCGTACGGACCAGCGTGCCGCGCAGCATGGCGTGCCGGTCGGCGAGGGCCCGCAGCACGGCGGCCAGCTTCGGCCGGTCCAGGGCGGCGGGCGTCCGGACCAGGGCGGCCTGGTGGTAGCCCTTGAAGGAGCCGCCGAGTTCGCGCAGCCAGTGCATGACCGGCGTCAGTGGCACGGTGCCGATGCCGTCGTCGGCCGGGCGGGCACCGGCGGCCTCGGGTCCGGCAGCCGTGGCCACCTCGGCGAGAGCCGCGACCGTACGGTGCCGGAACACCAGGCGCGGCGTGATCCGCACGCCCGCCGCCCGGGCCCTGCTCACGAGCTGCATGGCCACGATGCTGTCGCCGCCGAGTGTGAAGAAGTCGTCGTCGACGCCGACTCGGTCGAGTCCCAGTACGTCGGCGAAGACGCCGCACAGGGTCTTCTCGAGTTCCGTACTGGGCGCCCGGCCGCTGGAGACGGCGCTGAAGTCCGGGGCGGGCAGGGCGGCCCGGTCCAGCTTGCCGTTGGCCAGTGCGGGCAGCCGGTCCAGGAGTACGACGGCGGCCGGGACCATGTAGTCCGGCAACTGTCCGCCTACGTGCGCCCGCAGCCGCCCTGCGTCGGGGAGCCGTCCGGCGACCGGAACGACGTACGCCACCAGCAGTTTCCGCGGGCCCTCCTGGCGCACCGTCACCACGGCTTGGGCGACGTCGGGGTGGGAGGAGAGCACGGACTCGATCTCGCCGGGTTCGATGCGGAAGCCGCGGATCTTCACCTGGTCGTCGGCGCGGCCGAGGTAGTCGAGCTGTCCGTCGGCGGTCCAGCGCGCCAGGTCGCCGGTCCGGTACAGCCTGGAGCCGGGCGGCCCGAACGGGTCGGCGACGAAGCGTTCGGCGGTCAGCGCGGGGCGGCCCAGGTAGCCGCGGGCCAGGCCGCCGCCGGCCAGGTAGAGCTCGCCCGTGACGCCGGGCGGTACGGGCTGCAGCAGGTCGTCGAGTACGTATGCCCGGGTTCCCGCCACGGGCCGGCCGACGAGCGGCCGGTCGCTGTCGCGGACCCGCGCCACCAGGGCGTCGACGGTGGACTCGGTGGGCCCGTACAGGTTGAACGCCTCGGTGCCGGGCAGTTGCCCGAGCCGCTCCCATTGCGCCCCCGGCACGGCCTCGCCGCCGACGCCGACGACGGCGAGCGGGCAGCTGCCGTCCTCGCGGACCAGCCCCGTCTCCGCCATCTGCGCGAAGAACGACGGCGTGACCTCCAGGAAGTCGAAGCCGTGCTCGACGACGGCCGCGGAGAGGAGTTCGGGGTCGCGGCGGGTCTCGTCCGACACCACATGGACGCAGTGCCCGTCGAGCAGCCACAGCTGCGGCTGCCAGGAGGCGTCGAAGGAGAACGCCCAGGCGTGTCCGGCCCGCAGATGCTGCCGCCCGGTGATGGCCTTGGCCGGTGCGTACAGCGTCTCGCGGTGGCTGTGGAAGAGGTTGCCCACGGTCTCGTGGGTGACGACAACTCCCTTGGGGCGCCCGGTGGATCCGGAGGTGTAGATGACGTAGGCCGGTTGGCGCGGCGTCAGCGGGGTGGTGCGGTCGGTGTCGAGCAGGTTGGCAGGGCTCTCGCCCGCGAGCAGTTCTGTGGTTCGCGGGTCGTCGAGGAGCAGCGTCGGCGGACCGTCCGGGGGCAACTGCGGGGCGAGCTCCTTCGTGGTGAGGACCAGCACCGGGCGGGCGTCGTCGAGCATGTCGCGGGTACGGCCCGCCGGGGCGTCCGGGTCGAGCGGCAGATAGGCGGCACCGGCCTTCTGCACCGCCAGGATGGCGAGCAGGGTGCGGGCGGTACGGGGCAGCGCCAGGGCGACGATCCGCTCCGGTCCCGCGCCTTGCGCGACCAGTAGCCGGGCGAGCCGGTTGGCCTTGGCGTTCAGCTGGGCGAAGGTCAGCCGGATGCCGTCGGAGGCCACGGCGGGGGCGTCCGGGGAGAGTTCGGCCTGCCGCTCGAAGAGGGCCGGGACGGTGGTGGGCGGGGCGAGTGCGGGCCGGTCGTTCCACTCGGTGAGGATCCGCCGGCGTTCGGCGGCGCCGAGGACGTCGATGCGGGTGATCGGGGTGTCGGGGGCCTCAACTACCGTGCGCAGCAGGCGGCTAAGCCGTTCGGCGACGGCCTCTGCGGTCGCGTGGTCGAACAGGTCGGTGCTGTACTCCAGGACTCCGTCGACGCCCTCGCCGTCGGCCCGCTCCACGAAGTCGAAGGAGAGGTCGAACTTGGCAGTCGTCTGGCCGATCTCCTCCCGCCGCGAGCGCAGCCCGGCGAAGCCGTCCTCGTCACCGCCCGCGGCCAGGTAGACGACCATGACCTGGAACAGCGGGTGCCGCGCGAGCGAGCGAGCGGGACTGAGCGCGTCGACCACCCGCTCGAACGGCACGTCCTGGTGGTCGAACGCGGCGAGATCCGTCTCCCGTACGCGGCCGAGCAGTTCGCGGAAGGTGGGGTCGCCCGTGGTGTCGGTGCGCAGCACCAGCGTGTTGAGGAAGAACCCGACCAGGTCCTCCAGCGCCTCGTCGGTGCGACCGGCGATCGGGCTGCCGATCGGAATGTCCGTACCGGCGCCGAGCCGGGTCAGCAGCGCCGCCACCGCGGCCTGGACGACCATGAACATGCTGACGTTGCCCGTCCGGGCCAGTTCGCGCAGCTCCGCCGCAAGCCGCGGGTCCAGCGGCATGTCCACGGTCCCACCGCGGTAGCTGGCCTCCAGCGGACGCGGCCGGTCGGCGGGGAGCGCGAGCTCCTCGGGGAGTCCGGCCAAGGTCCGCTGCCAGAAGGCGAGTTGGCGTGAGGCCAGGCTGGCCGGGTCCTTCTCGTCGCCGAGCATCGCCCGCTGCCACAGGCCGAAGTCGGCGTACTGGACGGGCAGGGGTGCCCACTCCGGAACGCGGCCCGCGGCCCGTGCCTCGTAGGCCTCGGCCAGGTCCCGGGTGAGCGGCCGGTCCGACCACTCGTCGCCCGCGATGTGGTGGAGCAGGAGCAGCAGTACGTGTTCGTCGTCGGCGACCTGGAACAGGCGGACGCACAGCGGGGGTTCACGGTCCAACTCGAAGCCGTACTCGGCGGCTTCGACGAGCCGCCCGTCCAGCTCGTCCTCGCTGGTGCGGATGACCTCGACCTCGATCCCGGCCTGCTCCGGCTCGAGGATCAACTGGTGGGCGCGGCCGTCCTGTTCGGGGAAGACGGTGCGCAGCGGCTCGTGCCGGGCGACCAGGTCGTCGACGGCGAGTTGGAGCGCGTCCGTGTCCAGCGCTCCGGAAAGCCGCCAGACGATCGGGATGTTGTACGTGGGGCTGGGGCCCTCCACCCGGTACAGCACCCACAGCCGCTGCTGGGCGAAGGACAGCGGCAGCCGCTCCGGCCTCTCGGCAGGAGCGAGCACGGGCGGGGCGGGAAGAGCATCCGTCCGCCCGCCCTTGAGTCGCTCGGCCAGGCGGGCCACCGTGGGCGCCTCGAACACCGTGCGCAGCGAGACCTCCGTACCAAGTGCGGCCCGGACGCGGCCGACCAGCCGCATGGCCACGAGGGAGTGGCCGCCGAGCGCGAAGAAGTCGTCGTCGACGCCGATCCGTTCCAGACCCAGGACATCCGCGAACAGCTCGCAGAGGATCTCCTCGCGCGGGCTGCGCGGCAGCCGTCCGGCGACCGCCGCCGTGAAGTCCGGGGCGGGCAGCGCGGCTTGGTCGAGCTTGCCGCTGATGGTGCGCGGCAGCGCGTCGAGTGCGACGAAGGCAGCGGGGACCATGTGCTCGGGCAGTGCGGCGGCCACATGGCTGCGCAGGGCCGCCGGTTCGGGCGTGCGGCCGGGCACGGGGACCACGTACGCGACGAACCGCCGCTCGCCGGGCGCGTCCTCGCGGACGACCACGGCCGTCGCGGAGATGTCCGGGTGCGCGGTCACGACGGCTTCGATCTCGCCCGGCTCGATCCGGAAGCCGCGCAGCTTGATCTGGTCGTCGGCCCTGCCGAGGAACTCCAGGGTGTCGTCGGAGCGGCGGCGCACCAGGTCCCCGGTGCGGTACATGCGCTCACCGGTCGCGTCGTACGGGTTCGCCACGAAGCGGGAGGCGGTCAGCGCCGGGCGTCCCAGGTAGCCGCGAGCGAGGCCTTCGCCCGCCAGATACAGCTCGCCGGGTACGCCGACAGGGGTCGGCCGCAGTCGTTCGTCGAGCACATGGGCGCGGATGTTGTCGAGCGGGGCCGCCCACGGGGCGTCACCGGACTCCCCTCCGTGCCAGCCGTACGCGTCGACCGCGCATTCCGTCGGCCCGTACAGATCATGGACGGCCGTGCCCGGCAGCTCGGTCAGCCGACGCCAGAGTGCCGCCGGTGTGGCCTCGCCGCCGACGGCGATGACGGCGGGAACGCGGCTGCCGGGGTCGAGGAAGCCGTGGTGCAGCAACTCCCGCAGATAGGTGGGAGTGAGGTCGACGAAGTCGATGCTCCGGTCGTCCAGGTAGGCCAGCAACGCGGCCGGGTCCAGCATCGTGCCCTCGTCGACCACGTGGAGTTCGTGGCCCGCGAGCAGCCAGAGGAGCGGCTCCCAGGAGCCGTCGAAGCTGAACGAAGCAGCGTGTACGGCACGCAACGCGTCCCGCCCGGTGTCCCGTACGGCCGGTGCCATCAGATCCCGCAGATGCGAGCCGTAAAGGTTGCTCAGGCCCCGGTGGGTGCCGATGACGCCCTTGGGGCGGCCGGTAGAGCCGGACGTGTAGATCGTGTACGCGGACGCGGCTGCCCGCGCGGCATACGTACGCGGCTCAGCCTCCGTGGAGGCGGGCAGCGGGCCGTCCAGCAACAGCCGCTCCACGGCGGGTGTCGTCGGCAGCCGGTCCGCCAGCTCGGACGTGGTCAGCAGGCACACGGGTGCCGCGTCACCGAGCATGAACTCAAGGCGGTGGGCCGGGAGTTCCGGGTCCAGCGGGAGATATGCCGCGCCGGCCGTGAGCACGCCGAGGATCGCGGGCACCATATCGTGCCGGGGCAGGGCGAGGCCCACCACGTCGTCCTCGGTGACGCCGCGCTGTTGCAGCAGGGCGGCGACGGAGTTCACGCGGTCGGCGAGTTCGGCGAAGGTCATCCGTCCGGTGCCGGTGACGAGGGCGGTGCGGTCCGGGCAGGCGCGTGCGGTGTCGGCGAACACCTCGGGCACCGCACGGGTCTCGAGCGGGTGGGCGGTGTCGTTCCAGGCGCCGGTGGCGGCGTCCCGCTCGGCGGCGGTCAGTACGTCGTACGCGCCGATCGCCTCGTCCGGGGCTGTGGCGGCCTGCCGCAGCAGCAGGACCAGGCGTTCGGCGAGCAGTTCGGCCGTGTCCGGGTCGACGAGATCGGTGGCGTACTCGAGCAGCAGGATGATCCGGCCGCTCTGCTCGCCCTCGTCCACGAAGGTGAAGTCGAGGTCGAACTTGGCCATGCCGGTGTCCATGTCGGACCACTCGGTGGGCAGGCCCAGCAGGTCGGGGTCGCCGTCGGGGCGGTGGTGGTAGCCCAGCATCACCTGGAACAGCGGGTTGCGGCCCGCCACGCGCGGCGGGTTGAGGGCTTCCACCACCCGGTCGAAGGGCAGGTCCTGGTGCTCGTACGCCGCGAGTGCCGACTCCCGTACCCGGCCCAGGAGTTGGCGGAAGGTCAGCTCTCCGCCGCCGGACAGGTCGGTGCGCAGGACGAGCGTGTTGACGAAGAAGCCGACCAGGTCGTCGAGGCCGCTGTCCGTGCGGCCCGCGATCGGTGCGCCGAGCGGGATGTCCTCGCCCGCGCCGAGTCGGTGCAGCAGGGCCGCGGTGGCCGCCTGGAGCAGCATGAACATGCTGGTGCCGCTCTCGCCGGACAGTTCGCGCAGCGCCCGGCCCACCTCGGCGGGGACCTCGTGACGGACCGTGCCGCCGTGCCCGGTGGGCTCGGCGGGGCGGGGCCGGTCCAGCGGGAGCGTCAGCTCTTCGGGGAGGCCGCGCAACGTCTCGGACCAGTAGGCGAGTTGGGCCTCGCCGACCTGGGCGAGCAGCTGTTCCTGCCAGAGGGTGTAGTCGGCGTACTGCACCGGCAGCGGCGCCCAGTTCGGTGCGTCCCCTGCCGTGCGCGCCGCGTACGCGGTGTTGAGATCGGCCAGGAACGGCCGGTCGGACCACTCGTCGGTGGTGATGTGGTGCAGGACCACGGCCACGACATGGTCGGCCGGAGTGATCCGGAACACCTCGCAGCGCAGCGGGAGTTCACGGCTGAGGTCGAAGGGTCGGCGCTGGGCCGTCTCGATGAGGGTGGGTAGAGCGTCTTCGTCCGGGCAGTCCGTGACGGTGAACGAGGGTTCGCTCTCGTCCGCCGGGACGATCCGCTGGTACGGCTCCCCGTCCTCCTCGAGGAACACGGTGCGCAGCGCCTCGTGCCGGGCGGCCACGTCCCGCAGGGCGGATCGCAGCGCGTCCAGGTCGAGTTCGCCGCGGAGCCGGAAGACCAGCGGGAAGTTGTACGCGACGCCGCTGCCGGTGATCTGTTCCACCAGCCACAGCCGCCGCTGGGCGGCCGACAGCGGGATGCGCTCGGGCCGGTCGGCGACAGGCGCGACGGCCGGGCGGGCAGGACGTCCGCCGTCGGCGCGGGCGGCGAGCAGCTCCGGAGTCGGGGCCTCGAAGAGGTCGCGGATCGCCAGTTCGGCGCCCAGTTCGGTGCGGGCCCGGCTGATCAGCCGGGTGGCGAGCAGGGAGTGGCCGCCGAGGTCGAAGAAGCCGTCCTCGGCGCCGACTTCGGGCAGTCCGAGGACCTCCGCGAAGAGCCGGCAGAGCACCTCCTCCTCGGGAGTACGCGGCCCTCGTCCGGTGCCGAGCGCGACGGCCGGTTCGGCCTCGGGCAGGGCCCGAACGTCCAGCTTGCCGTTGTCGTTCATGGGCAGCCGGTCGAGGGTGACGAAGGCGGCCGGGACCATGTAGTCGGGCAACCGCTGCTTGAGGTCGTCGCGGAGCTGCCGGACCAGGCTGTTCGCGTCGCGCGCGGCGGTCGGTTCGTTGGCGTACGGGGCTTCCCCGCCGCCGGGGTGATACAGCCCGGCGGTCAGCCCGGGAGCGTCAGCAGCCCCGCCGCCGTCACGGCCGTCATCGGCCAGGAACACGGCGTCGTACGTGCCCACTTCGCGGGACCACGTGGTCAGCACGCGGTGACCGCGCTCGGCACCGAGGTCGTGCAGCGTCTGCGGGTCCACTCCCCCGTCGGCTCCGATACGGGCGTCGGGGATACCGGCGAGACGCAGCGGGGCCGTGGCGACGAGCTCCGCCAGGTCGAGGTCCCCGGTGAAGTCGACGGCCGGGACGTCGTCGAGACGCAGGGCAGGATCGCCCGCGTACAGAACGGCGTCATAGCGGTAGCGGCTCAGCTCGTTGTGGTGGCGGGCGCGCTTGGTGCGGAGGTCGACTCCGTAGCCGAGGGTGGTGAAGTAGTCGGGGTCGACGAGGAGTTCCTTCTCCAGGCGCAGCCCGCGCTCGACGGCCCTGCCCAGGGCGTCACCGCTCACGCCGCGCGCGAGCTGGATCTCCGTCTGGAAGGTGCGGGCGAGCCGTAGGTTGCGTACGTCGCCGACGAAGAGCGCGCCGCCGGGGGCGAGCAGCTCCATCGCGCCCCGGATCACGGACGTGAGGTAGTCGATGCTCGGGAAGTACTGGATGACGGAGTTGATGACGATCGTGTCGAAGTAGCCGTCGCCGGGCAGCCCGTCGAGATCGTCGGCGGGCTGGGCGCGGAGCGTGACCTTGGCGGCCAGTTCCGGGTCCTGGCGCAGGTCCTCGCCGATCTTGCGGATGACGGGGGCGGCGAAGTCGGTGGCCCAGTAGGCCTCGGCCCGCGAAGCGAGCTGGGACAGCAGCAGGCCCGAGCCGACGCCGATCTCCAGGATCCGGCGGGGCCGCAGCGAACCGATCCGTTCGACGGTGGCCTCGCGCCACTCCCGCATGTGGTCGAAGGGGATGGGCTGCCCGTCGTACGAGGAGTCCCAGCCCGCGTAGTCCTCGGTGAAGACGGCGGTGCTGATCTCCTCGTACTCGTCGGAGTAGATCTCCTGCCACTCGACGACCTGTTCGCGCTCGGCGGTGTCCCGGTCCCCGCCGGTGGGGCGGTCGGGGACGACGTAGCCGACGAGCCGGTCGTCGCGGACGAGGACGGCGGCCTGGGCCACCCGGGGGTGCTGGGCGAGCGCGGTCTCGATCTCGCCGAGCTCCACCCGGTAGCCGCGGATCTTGACCTGGTCGTCGGTGCGGCCCAGGAAGTCCAGGTTGCCGTCGGCGCGACGGCGCACCAGGTCGCCGGTGCGGTACATGCGCTCACCGGGCTCGCCGAACGGGTCGGCGACGAAACGCCCGGCGGTCAGGCCAGGCCGATCGAGGTAGCCGCGGGCCAGGCCGATACCGGCGATGTAGAGCTCGCCGGGCACACCGTCCGGAACCGGTCGCAGCCAGGCGTCCAGGATGTGGGCGCGGGTCCCGCGGATCGGACGCCCGACGGTGGGCGTCGCGCTGTCGAGGGTGCCTCCGCCGAGGGTGTTGATGGTGTACTCGGTCGGCCCGTAGAGGTTGTAGCCGTAGGTGCCCTCGGTGTCGCGCAGCCGGTTCCACACCGTCTCCGAGACCGCCTCGCCGCCGAGCAGCACCAGCGGCGGCCGGTGGCCCTCCAACAGGCCCTGCTCGATGAGGAGATGGGCGTAGGTGGGGGTGACGTTGACGACGTCCACGCGATGCGTTTCGCAGTACGCGACCAGGGCTTCGGCGTCGCGCCGCAGCTCCTCGTCGCAGATGTGCACCTCATGCCCCTCGACCAGCCACAGCAGCTCCTCCCACGACATGTCGAAGGCGAAGGACACCGTGTGCGCGATGCGGAGCCGACGGCCGCCCGCCGAGGCGATGGCCGGTTCGAAGATCTCCCGCTGGTGGTTGAGCTGCATATTGGTCAGGCCGCGGTACGGCGTGACGACGCCCTTGGGGCGGCCGGTGGAGCCGGAGGTGTAGATGACGTACGCCGGGTGCTCCAGGCTGAACACCTGGCGCGTCAAGTCGCCCGAGAACGCGGCGAGTTCGGCGGTCACCGCCGGGTCGTCGAGCAGCACGCGCGGGCTGTCGGGGGCGGCCCCCTCCAGTCGTGCGGCGACCGCTTCGGTGGAGAGGATCAGTGCGGGCCGGGCGTCGTCGAGCATCGCCCTGAGCCGGTCGTCGGGGTAGTCCAGCTCCAGCGGCAGATACGCGGCCCCGGTGCGCAGTACGGCGAACAGGGCGACGACCATGTCCAGGGAGCGGGGCAGCCCGAGGGCGACGACCTTCTCGGGCGCGGCACCGCGGGCGAGCAGCAGCCGGGCCATGCGGTTGATACGGGTGTCGAGTTCGGCGTACGACAGCGTCGTGGTGCCGAAGACGAGCGCAGTGTCCTCGGGAGTGGCGGCGGCCTGCGCTGCGAGGAGGTCGGCGATGGTGTCCTCGGGGTCGGGGACACGGCTCGCGGCCCGCTCGCGCTCCAACTCGGCGTGCTCGGCGGGCAGCAGCGGATCGAGGCCGCCCACGGGGGCGTCCAGGTCGTGGGCCAGCCGCTCCAGCAGCAGCGTGAAGCGGTCGAGCAGGTCCTGGGCCTGCCGCCCACCGACGACGTCGGCCCGGTGGGTGAGGGTGACCTGGATGCGCTGCCCCGGTGTGACGACCAGGTTCACGGGATAGTGCGTCGCGTCGACGTTGGCGACAGCTCTGGCGCCGTGCCGGTCCGCCAGTTCGGCGAGCCGTTCCTCCGTGTCGCTGTTGCGCAGCACGAAGAGCGTGTCGAACAGCCGGCGGTGGCCGGTCTCGGCCTGGAGGACGCCCAGGCCCAGGTACTCGTACGGCATCACGGCAAGGCGTTCGTCCTGGACGCGCCGCAGCAGGCCGAGCACGGGCTCGGCGGGGTCGTAGGCGATGCGGGCGGGGACGGTGTTGAGGAACATGCCGATGACGTTCTCGATGTCCGGCACCTCGCTCGGCCGGCCCGCGACGGTGGTGCCGAAGACGACGTCGGTACGGCCGGTCGCGCTCGCGAGGGTCAGGCCCCAGGCGGCGGTGAGCACCGTGTTGAGGGTCAGTCCGTGCCGGCGTGCGGTGTCGCGCAGCCGCTCACCCAGGTCCGCGGGGAGGGCGGTGTCCAGGCTCTCCGGGATGTCCGGCTCCAGGCCCTGGTCGGCGGCGGCGAGCAGGGTGGGCTCGTCCAGACCGGCGAGGGCCGTACGCCAGGCGCGGGTGGCGACGGCGGTGTCCTGGGCCTCCAGCCAGGTGAGGTAGTCGCGGTACGAGCCGGGCGCGGGCAGGGCGCTCGCGTCGCCCCCGGACTCGTACAGGGCGAAGAGCTGGTCCAGGAAGACCCAGGCCGACCAGCCGTCCCACAGCAGCAGATGGCGTCCGACGACCAGACGGTCACCGCGCTCCTCGCCGAGCCGCACGAGAAGCATCCGGAACAGCAGCGGCCGGGTCAGGTCGAAGCGGCGGGTGCGCTCTTCGTCCATCAACTCCCGCAGCCGCACGTCCTGTTCGGCGACGGGCAACTCGGACAGGTCGACCTCGTGAAGCGGGATCTCCGGGTCGCGCACGATGAACTGCACCGGCTGACGCAGGCCTTCGCTGGTGAACCCGGCGCGCAGGCTGGGGTTGCGTTCCAGCAGGACGCGGGCCGCGGTGCGCAGCCGGTCCGTCTCGACGGGCGTGGCGAAGTCGAACGACTCGTGGACGGTGTAGACGTCCAGGGCGCTGTCGTCGTACGTCGAGTGGAAGAACAGCCCTTCCTGGAGCGGGGCCAGCGGCCAGATGTCCTCGATGGGGTACGGGCTGAGCCGGTGTACGCGCTCTGTCTCCTCGGCGGTGAGGGAGAAGGCGGAGGTCAGCGTGCGGGCCGAGGCCACGGGGACGGCCGCGGCGGCGAGGGCCGCGGGGGTGCGGTGCTCGAAGACGTCCCGGGGGTTCAGCTCCAGGCCCGCCCTGCGGGCGCGGCTGGAGACGCCGATCGAGGTGATGCTGTCGCCGCCGAGCATGAAGAAGTCGTCGTCGATGCCGACTTCGTCGAGCTTCAGCACTGCCGCGAAGATCTCGGTGAGGGCGCGTTCGCGCTCGTCGCGCGGGGCGCGCGCCTCGGCGCGTACGGTCTGCGGCGCGGGCAGTGCGGCCCGGTCGAGTTTGCCGCTGGGGGTCAACGGCAGGGCGTCCAGGACGACATAGGCGCCGGGCACCATGGGCGCGGGCAGCGAATCGGCGAGGGCGACCTGGAGTTCGGCGGGCTCCGGCCGGGCGTCGCGGGTGGGGACGACGTACGCGATCAGGGCGCTGCCCGCGACGGTGACGGCGGCCTGGGCGACGGCGGGCTGTCGGCCCAACGCGGCCTCGATCTCGCCGAGTTCGATGCGGTTGCCGCGGATCTTGACCTGGCGGTCGGTGCGGCCCAGGTACTCGACGGTCCCGTCGGCGCGGCGGCGCACCAGGTCACCCGTGCGGTACATGCGCTCGCCGGGCCCGCCGTACGGATCGGCCACGAACCGCTCGGCGGTCAGGCCGGGGCGGGCGTGGTAGCCGCGCGCCAGCTGAACGCCGGTCAAGTACAGCTCGCCGGGGGTGCCTTCGGGCACGGGGCGCAGGCAGGAGTCCAGCACGCGCAGGCCGGTGTTCCACACCGGGCGGCCGATGGGCACGGTGGTACCGGGTGCGCCGTCGTACGGGTGGTACGTGACGTCGACGGCGGCTTCGGTGGGGCCGTACAGGTTGTGCAGCGGTACCCCGGTGAGCTCGCGCCAGTGGGACACGGCGGCGACAGGCAGCGCCTCGCCGCTGCTGAACACACGGCGCAGGGAGGCGGCCCAGGCCGGGTCGGCGGTGATCTCCTCGGACTGCAGGAAGGCTTCGAGCATCGAGGGCACGAAGTGCAGGGTGGTGACGCCCTGTTCGCGGATCAACTCGGCCAGGTATGCCGGGTCGCGGTGTCCGTCGGGGCGCGCCAGCACTACCGCGGCGCCCTCGCACAGTGCCCAGAAGAACTCCCAGACACTGACGTCGAAGCTGGCGGGTGTCTTCTGCAACACGCGGTCGTCGGGGGCAAGTTGGTACTCACCCTGCATCCAGGCCAGGCGGTTGATGATGGCGCGATGGGTGACAACCACGCCCTTGGGACGGCCGGTTGAGCCGGAGGTGTAGATCAGGTAGGCCGGGTCGTCAGGACACGCGGGGACGGGCGGGGCTTCAGGCACATACTCGGTCGGGGTGTCCACCAACAACGGTGTGAGGCCGGGGACTTCGGGCAGCAGGGCTGCGGTGGCCGTCGTGGTGACGACCGTCGCCGCTCCCGAGTCGGTGAGCATGTGCGTCACACGGTCGGCTGGGTAGTCCACGTCGATGGGGAGGTAGGCGGCGCCGGACTTGAGCACGCCGAGCAGGGCGACCATGAGTTCCGTCGAGCGCGGTACGGCGACCGCGACGACCGCGCCGGGACGGGCGCCCCGGGCACGGAGCCGTGCTGCCAACTCCTCGGCACGGGCGTCGAGTTCGCGGTACGAGAGCGTCTCGTTCTCGTACACCACGGCCGTTGCCTGCGGGGTGCGGGCGGCCTGGCTCTCGAAGGCGGCGGCCAGCGTGGTATCGGGCACGTCCCGTCGTTCGCCGGCCGGGTGGGCGAGGGACAGTTCCTCCGCGGAGAGCAGTTCCAGGTTGGCCGCCGGTTGCCCGGGGTCGGCGGCGAGGGCGTCCAGGATCCGGGTGAGCCGGTCTGCGATCCGGTGCACGTTCTCGGCGTCGAGCCGCTGGGCGTGGTGCTTGAGGCGCAGGTCGAGTCGGCGGCCCGGCTTCACGATCAGGGCGAGCGGGTAGTGCACGGCGTCGTGGAACTCGTGGCCCGTGACGTGAACGGCGCCGGAGGGGTCGGTGAGGCCGGTCGCGGACGGGTAGTTCTCGAAGACGACCAGGGTGTCGAAGAGTTCGCCGCTGCCCGCGAGCCCGGCGACCCGCTGAAGCTCCGCGAGGCCGAGGTGCTGGTGGTCGAGGAGCCGCGCCTGCTCGTCCTGGAGCCGGCCGAGCAGCTCGGCGAGAGTGTCGGCGGGCTCCCAACGGAAGCGCGTGGGCAGGGTGTTGATGAACAGCCCGACCATCGACTCGATGCCCTCGACCTCGGCGTCGCGTCCGGAGACGGTGGTGCCGAACACCATGTCCTGCCGTGCGGTCAGCCGCCCGATGAGCAGCCCCCAGGCACTCTGCACGACCGTGCCAAGGGTCACCCCGAGCTCCCGGGCACGGGCCGCAAGGCGGGCGGTGACCTGCTCGGACAGCTCGACGCGCACCTGGGCGGGCTCGATCGGCGTACCGTCGGCGGGCGCCTCGACCAGCCGCGTGGGCTCGTCGAGACCGGCGAGGGCGGTGCGCCAGGCCTCGCGGGCGGCGTCACGGTCGGCGGTGGCCAGTCGGCGCAGATACGCGTCGTACGGCGCGACCTCGGGCAGTTCGGCCGGAGTGTCCCCATAGCAGGCCATCAGCTCGCGGTGCAGCACCGGCAGGGACCAGCCGTCGGCAACGATGTGATGGAAGGTCAGCAGCAGTCGGCTGCGGTTCTCGTCGAGCCGTACGAGCGCGCAGCGCAGCAGCGGCGGGCGGGCGAGGTCGAAGCGCCGGGCACGTTCGTCGGCGGCTACGGCGTCGGCGAGCGTCGGCCGGGCCTCCGCGTTCTGCTCGGAGAGGTCCACCTCGCGCCAGGGCAGCTCCAGCCCGTCGGTGACGATCTGCACCGGGCGGCCGTCGGCGAGCTGGCGGAAGCAGGCGCGCAGCGGGGCGTGCCGCTCCAGGACGCGCTGGGCGGCCCGGCGCAGGGTCTCGCCGTCGACCGGGCCGGACAGTTCGAGGGCCTGCTGGACGACGTACGTGTCGCGGTCGGCGCCGTCGACGAGGGAGTGGAAGTAGAAGCCCTCCTGGAGCGGGCTCAGCGGGAGCAACTCCTGGACGGCGACCGGGTGTTCACCTTGCAGCTCGGCGAGTTCGGCTTCCGTGAGCCGGAGTAGCGGAGTGTCCTGCTCGGTGTCCTGCGTGTCGGTCCGTACGTCGGCGGCTTCGGCGAGGGCCGCGACCGTACGGTGCCGGAAGACGTCGCGGGAGCTGAGCCGCAGCCCGGCCCGGCGGGCGTGGACGAGGAGCTGGATGGCGGTGATGCTGTCGCCGCCGAGGGCGAAGAAGTCGTCGTCGATGGTGACCGAGCGCAGGCCGAGCACCTCGGCGTAGGCCGCGCACAGCAGTTCCTCACGGGCGTCGCGCGGCGGGCGGCCGGAGCTGAGAGCGCCGTAGTCGGGGGTGGGCAGCGCGGCCGAGTCGAGCTTGCCGCTGGGGGTGACCGGGAGGCGGTCAAGGGGGACGACGGCGGCCGGGACCATGTACTCCGGGAGCCGGTCGGCCGCGTACGAACGCAGCGCCCTCATCAGGGCGTTCACGTCACGGAAGGGCGCGGGGCGGTTGGCGTGCGGGACCGTGCCGGACGGGCGGTACAGGCCGTCGAAGGCAACACCGAGGGCGCCGTCGTACGAGGCGTCGCCGCGGGCGAACAGCACATCAAGGCTGCCGTCGTCGGCGGCGCCGTTCCAGGTGACGGCGACCCGGTGCCCGTGCCGGGATGCGAGGGCATGGAACGCCTCCGGGTCCGGCGCGTCAGCGGACGTGACGGTGCGACTGCGGCCGTCCATGGTCGCCAACGCGGCCAGGTCCTCGGCAAGCCGGACGTTCGGCACGCCCACGACCCGGAGCAGGTCAGGCCCCTCACCCAACCGGGCGTCGAGGTCGTCCAAGCCGACGAGGTCGGCCCACGCGATCTCGTCGCCCTCGGCCGAAGCCGGAGCCGAAGTGGCGGCGACGCGCTTGGTGAGCACCACGTCATAGCGGTACCGGGTCAGCTCGTTGTGATGGGCTCCGCGCTTGACGCGGATGTCGGCGTCGAAGCCGTCGAGCGCGGCGAAGAAGTCGGGATCGAGCAGCAGCTCCCCCTCCCAGGCCACCGACCGCTCCACGGCGGTGCGCAAGGCCTGCTTGTCCTCCGGGTCGCCGGCGCGGCGGGTCTCCACGGCCGCGCGCAGGCAGCGCAGCAGACGGGCGTTGCGGACGTCACCGACGAACAGCCGGCCGCCGGGCGCCAGCAGTTCCGCGGCGGCACCCAGTACCTCGGCGAGGTAGTCGGCGCTCGGGAAGTACTGGGCGACGGAGTTGATGACGACGGTGTCGAAGGAGCCCTTCGGCAGCCCGGAGGTGTCGTGCGCGGGCTGGGCGCTCAGGCGGACCCGGTCGGCCAGTTCCGGCAGGGCCTCGACCTGGGTGCGCAGGGCGCCTACGGCCTCCTCGGAGAGGTCGGTGCCCCAGTACGCCTCACACCCGGGCGCGACTCGGGAGAGGATCAGTCCGCTGCCGACGCCGATCTCCAGGACCCGGCGGGGCGTCAGTTCCTCGATACGGGCGACGGTGGCGTCACGCCACTCGCGCATCTCGTCGACAGGGATGGGCAGGCCGTCGTACATGCTGTTCCAGCCCGCGAAGTTCTCGCGGAAGCCCGCCGAGTTGTCCCGGCGGCCCTCGGATCCGGCCGCCGAGTAGAGCAGTTCGTGCAGGTCCTTCCACTCCTGGACCTGCTCGGTCTCGCCCCCGGCCGCCTCGGCGTCCAGGGAAGGCACGACATAGGCGGCCAGCCTGCGGTCGCCGGGCCGGTCCTCACGCACCACGACCGCCGCCTGGTCCACGGCCGGGTGGCCGCGCAGTACGGACTCGATCTCGCCGGGTTCGATGCGGAAGCCGCGGATCTTCACCTGGGAATCGGCCCGGCCGAGGAACTCAAGGCGCCCGTCGGCCTTCCACCGCACCAGGTCGCCGGTGCGGTACAGCCGCTCGCCGGGCGCCCCGAAGGGGTCGGCGACGAACCGTTCGGCCGTCAGGTCCGGCCGCCCCAGGTAGCCGCGGGCCAGGCCCGCGCCGCCGAGGTAGAGCTCGCCCGCCACGCCCGCAGGGACGGGCTTCAGCCGGGCGTCGAGGACGTAGGCGCGGGTCCCGGGGTCGGGGACGCCGATCGGCACGATGGTGCCGGCGGGGGTGTCGGGGTCGCAGAGGCCGAGGGTGGAGTTGGTGGTCGCCTCGGTCGGGCCGTACGCGTTGAACATCATCCGGCCGCGCGCATAACGGCCGACCAACTCGGGCGAGACGCGTTCGGTGCCCGCGAGGAGGGTGGCGGGCGGCAGTTCGATGTCCTCGGGCATGGCGGCGAGCAGGGCCGGCGGGAGGATCATGAAGGTGATGCCGTGGGCGTGCGCGTAGTCGGCGAGCGGCGCGCCCGGCACCCGGCGCTCGGTCGGTACGACGACGAGCCGGCCGCCGGAGAGCAGTCCGAGGCACAGGTCCCAGAACGCCACGTCGAAGCTGGGCGAGGCGAACTGCAGCACTCTGCTGTGCGGGCCGATACCGAAGCGTTCGGTCTGCGTCGCGACCAGCTTGGCGACGCCCGCGTGTGAGAGGACCACGCCCTTGGGGCGGCCGGTGGAGCCGGAGGTGTAGATGACGTAGGCGGCGTTGCCGGTGGACAGTGCTTCGGGGGTGGGATCGTGCGCCGGGCGCTGCCCCAGCTCCCGTACGGTGTCGGGCTCGTCGAGGATCAGCCGGTCCATGCCCTCGCTCGGCGGGATGTCGGCGGCGGCCTCGGTGGTGGTGACCAGACAGGTGGGGGCCGCGTCGGTGAGCATGTAGGAGATGCGGTCCGCCGGGTAGTCGGTGTCCACCGGCAGGTAGGCGGCGCCGGACTTGAGCACGGCGACCTCGGCGATGATCAGCTCGGCCGAGCGGGGCACCGCGAGCGCGACGACCCGTTCGGGTCCGGCGCCGCGGGCGAGGAGAGCGTGGGCCAGCCGGTTGGCGCGCTCGTCGACCTCGGCGTAGGTCAGTTGGGTGTCCTCGAAGACGAGGGCGACGGCGTCCGGGCGCAGACGCACCTGCTCGGCGAACAACTCCGGCCAGGTGCGCGCCGGTACGTCGTGCTCGGTGTCGTTCCACTCCTCGACGATGCGGTAGTGCTCGTCGGCGGCGAGCAGTTCCAGTTCGCCTATGGGAGTGTGCGGCCGGGTGAGGGCATCGGCCAGCAGGGTCGCGTAGTGGTCCGCGATGCGCTCGGCGGTGGCGGCCTCGAACAGGTCCTGACGGTAGGTCACGCGCACTTCGCCCGCAGAGACTTCGCCCGCAGAGACTTCGCCGTCAGAGACGTCCGCAGCGACATCGCCTGCGATGACTTCGAGCGTGACGTCCAGCGGACCGGCCGATCCGCTGTCCCCGAAGCCCGTGTTGAACAGCAGACCGCCGCCACGGGTGGGCTCCGGGCGCAACTGGGCGATGAGCGTGGACAGTTCGACCCGGTGGTCCCGGGCCTCGGCACAGGCCTCGGCCACCCGGCGCACCAGCTCGGTGAACTCCGTGCCGCCGTCCAGGGCGACGCGAACCGGCAGTCCGTCGTACCCGACGGTGATGTCCCGCGCGCCGCTGTAGCGGTGCAGCATCGCGACGTACGCGGACAGCAGCGTCGCCTCGTCGGCCGCGGTTCCCAACGGGCGGCTCACCGCCCCTTGTTCCCCGCCGGGCCGCAATGGATACGGGAAATCGACCGGGAGGGCTGTCTCCTGAGGAAGCGGGTCGAGCCGTCGACTCCAAAAAGCCTGTACTTCGTTGTCGTCGATGCCAGACACACGCTCTACAAAACCGGACACAGCTGACCGTGCCTCCCGGATGTGCGGAACCGGCTCTGCCGGAGGACCGCAGGTCATACTAAGGTAAGGATTACCTAACCAAAAGACCCAATCCCCGCGGACACCAAGCTCACGACTAGGATTAAGGTCTGCCTAACCTAAGGGAGTCGGGTCCGTGGAGACCGAACGGTGAAGCGGGGCAAGAGACTTCGCCCCGTACTGCTGGTGGCGCTGCTCGGCGCTGTTCTGGTCGTGCTCTGTCTGCTGTCGCTCGCGCTGGGCGCGGCCAACGTCCCGCCGGACCAGGTGATCCGGGCGCTGTTCGGCGACGCTCCGAGCCGGCTCGTGGACAACATCGTCTGGTCGGCACGGGTGCCGCGCACCACGCTCGGCCTCGCAGCGGGCGCCGCCCTCGGTCTGGCCGGTGCCCTGATGCAGGCCCTGACCCGCAATCCGCTCGCTGACCCCGGGATCCTGGGCGTCAGCGCGGGCGCGTCGTTCGCCATCGTGCTGGCGGTCGGGGTGTTCGGGTTCGGCTCGTTCTACGGGTACGTGTGGTTCGCCTTCGCGGGCGCGCTCGCGGCGAGCGTCGTGGTCTACCTGCTCGGCGGCCTTGGACGTTCCGGCCAGACGCCGGTGAAGCTGGCGCTCGCCGGAATCGCGGTGACCTTCCTGCTCTCCTCGCTCACCAGCGCCATCGTCCTGACCGACCCGGACGCGCTGGACCGCTACCGCTTCTTCACCGCCGGTTCGATGGCCGAGCAGGACGGTGCCACGGTGCTGCGGATCCTGCCGTTCCTCGCCGCCGGCACCATTCTGGCCCTGGCCTGCGCGCCGGCCCTCAACAGCCTGGCCCTCGGCGAGGACGTGGCGGCATCCCTCGGCCGAAACCTCGGCCTGATCCGGCTACAGGGCGTCGCCGCCGTCACCCTGCTCACCGGTGCGGCCGTCGCGGTCATCGGCCCGATCGTCTTCATCGGCCTGGTGGTCCCCCATGTCGCCCGGGTCCTCGCCCAGTTGGCGGGGATCGGCCCCGACCACCGCTGGCTGCTGCCGCTGTCGGCCGTCCTCGCCCCGAGTCTGCTGCTCGCCGCGGACATCGTCGGGCGGCTCGTCGCACGGCCGACCGAGGTCCAGGCGGGCATCGTCGTCGCCTTCATCGGCGGCCCGTTCTTCATCGCCATGGTCCGCCGACGCCGGCTCGCGGAGGTGTGACCATGGCCAACTCGAAGTCCACCCTCACCAAGTCCCCCTTGGAATCCGGCACTTCACCGGCCCCCCAACGCGTCCGCTCCTACCGCACCTTCCGCCTGGCCGCCCCGCCGGTCTCCGGGATCTTCCGTCCCCGCCTGGTGGCGCTGAGCGCCGTGCTCGCCACGGCCACCTTCCTGCTGTTCTGCTGGGGCCTGACGATCGGCGACTACCCGATCGCCTTCGCCGATGTCGTACGCGCCCTCGTCGGCACCGGCGACCCCGGCACCGTCCTCGTCGTCCAGGAACTGCGGCTGCCGCGCGCCCTCGTCGGTCTGCTGGCCGGGATCGCGTTCGCCGTCTCCGGTGCGCTGTTCCAGACCATGACCCGCAATCCGCTGGCCAGCCCCGACATGATCGGCCTCACCCAGGGTGCGGGCACCGCCGTGGTCGCGGGCATCGTGCTCGGCTGGGACGGCGGCCTCGGCACCCAGGCCCTCGGACTGGTCGGCGCGCTCTCCACCGCCCTGATCGTGTACGCCCTGGCCTGGCGGCGCGGCACCACCGGCTACCGGATCATCCTGATCGGCATCGGCGTAGCCTGGATCTGCACGAGCGCCACCGACTATCTGGTGGCCAAGGGCGGACGGTTCGAGGCACAGGCCGCCGTCGGCTGGCTGGTGGGCAACCTCAACGGCCGTACGTGGGACCAGGTCACCCCGCTCGCGATCGTGCTGGCGGTACTGCTGCCGGCGTCGCTGCTTCTCGGGCGGCTGCTGCGCACCCTCCAGCTCGGTGACGACGTCGCCACCGGCCTCGGCACCCGGGTGCAGTTGGTGCGCCTGTCCATCCTGCTCACCGGCGTCGGTCTGATCGCCTTCGCCACCGCGTCCGCGGGCCCCGTCGCCTTCGTGGCGCTCGCCGCGCCGCAGATCGCCCAGCGGCTGGCCGGCACCGCCTGGCCGCCCCCCGTCGCCTCGGGACTGACCGGCGCCCTGATGGTCCTCGGCAGCGATCTCATCGCCCGTACGCTCATCTCCGGCACGGAACTGCCGGTCGGAATCGTCACCGGCGTGCTCGGCGCGCCGGTCCTGCTCTGGTTGCTCGTCCGCGTGAACCGCGCGGGTTCAGGAGGTTGATCCATGTCGGTTGAACCCAAGTCGGCGGACGCCTCGCCCCGGACCGCCCCCGACCCGGACCTGCAGGCGAGCGGACTGCGCCTGGCGTACGACAACCGGCTGGTCGTGGACGGCCTCGACCTGGCCGTCCCGCCCGGCCGGATCACCGCGATCGTCGGCGCCAACGCCTGCGGCAAGTCCACGCTGCTGCGCGCCCTGGCCCGGCTGCTCGCACCCCGTGAGGGCGCCGTCCACCTGGACGGCCGGGCCCTGCAGTCCATACCGTCCCGGGAACTCGCCCAGCGCCTCGGCATCCTGCCGCAGAGCCCGGTGGCCCCCGAGGGGCTGACCGTCATCGACCTGGTCAACCGCGGCCGTTCACCGCACCAGACCTGGTGGCGGCAGTGGTCCAAGGCCGACGAGCAGGCCGTGCATCAGGCGCTGGCCGCCACCGCGATGACCGACCTCGCGGACCGTCCGGTCGACGAACTCTCCGGCGGACAGCGCCAGCGCGCCTGGATCGCCATGGCGGTCGCCCAGGGCACGCCCGTACTGCTCCTCGACGAACCGACGACGTATCTGGACCTGGCCCACCAGATCGACGTACTGGACCTGATCACGGACCTCAACCGGCGCGAGAACCGCACCGTCGTGATGGTGCTGCACGACCTCAACCAGGCCTGCCGCTACGCCGACCACGTCGTCGCCATGAAGTCCGGCCGGATCGCCGCCGAGGGCCCGCCGGCCGAGGTCATCACCGCCGAGACCGTGGCGGACGTCTTCGACCTGAACTGCAAGATCACCATGGACCCGGTCAGCGGCACGCCTCTGGTCATTCCGATGGGACGCCACCACGGGGCCGACGCGGGTGAGCCGGCCCGTACGTGAGGACTCGTACATGAGCCCGTACGTGAGGACTCGTACATGAGAAGGAGACGTACGAGCCGGATCAGGCGCCCCTGCCCCACTGGCACCAGGCGGCTTCCGGGTCGGCGTACAGGGTGAACGCCGGGTCGCCGGCGACGCATTCGCGGATGAGATCGGGGGCTCCGATGAGGTGGAAGCGCACGGCGGGGTCTTTGGGGAACAGTGCGCGCAGTTCGGTGTCCGAGAGCCCGTCGGCGCAGCGGAGTTCCTGTAGGTCGAGGAAGAACTCCCGGTGTCCTTCGTCGACTTGATCGTGCAGCCGCTGTCTCAGCTGCCGTTGTGTGGTGGCGCCCAGCGTGCCGCTGACCGCCATCCACAGCCGGAACGGCGCCTCCGCCAGTAGGCGCATGCGAATGACCGTGATTTCCAATGGTGTTGTGCTCCAAGTGGCGCTTGTGTCGCGGTGCGAGCGCCGTAATCCCGCTTGCCAGCGGTGCCCTTGCTACTCCACCTCGCGGGCCGCCAGAAGTGCGCGCCGCGCGGCTGCGCGAAGCCTCCCCTCGCCCCACACAGGCGTAACGGCTCGCTCCACATGGCGGTGCGTCAGGAAAAGTCCTCGTCAGGAAGAGGTCCCGCCTGCCTCCCCAGTGAGCTCGCGCAGCCGGCGCAGTACCGCGCCGTGTTCCGGGCGGTGCAAGGGCGAGGCGGACAGCAGTTGCGTCAGCACCTCGCCGAGCGGCCCGGCCCGGCGCGGCGGCGCGGGAGCCGGCGGGTAGCCGCTGCCTCCCTCGGCGAACGGCTCCCTGCCCTCGACGGCGAAGTACAGGGTCGTACCGAGCGCGAACAGGTCGGACGCCGGCGTCGCCGAACCCCCGTACAGCTGCTCCGGGGCGAGATAGCCGGGCGTGCCGATCACCCGATGCGCCCGGGTGTGGGACGCGCTGCCCGCCATCCGGTGGGCGATGCCGTAGTCGGTGAGGACCACGCGTGCGTATGGGCGCCCCGAACTGTCCGGCGCCAGAAGGATGTTGGACGGCTTCACATCCCGGTGCACGATCCCGAGGTGGTGCCCGGCCGCGAGCGCCTTCAGCACGGCGAGGCCGATCCGCGCCGTCTCCCGGACTGACAGCGGCCCTTCGCCCGCTCGCAGCCGCCCCTCGACCACCGCCTCCAGGGTCGTCGCGCCGCGGACGAACTCCATCACGATCCACGGGAAGCCGTCCTCCTCGACGACGTCATGGACCGTCACCACATGCGGCGCCTCACGCAGCGCGGCAAGACTCCACGCCTCACTGAACGCCCGTGCGGTCCGGACCTCCCGACTCTCCTCCCCCGGCCCGGCCGCCGCCCGTACGACGACTTCCTTCACCGCGACGTCCCTGCGCAGCCGCAGGTCGTACGCCAGCCATACGCGTCCCATGCCACCGGTGCCGACCGGCTTGACCAGCCCGTACCGCTCGGCGAGGACCCGCGCCCAGGGTCCGCGTGCCCGGCCGTCGGGCGCGGACGGCCGCGCGGGCGCCACGTTGGTGTTCCCGTGCTCGTGCCCTGTCTCGTCCATCTGCGCCCGCCCCGGCCGCCCGGCATGTCGTCCGTACGTCACACGTCGTCAGTACATCGTCAATATGCCCTCGGCACTAGCTGGTCAATGCGATCAGTACGCGGGTTTCAGTGCCCCCGCGGGAAGCTTCTTGCCGTCCTCCTGGACCACCGTGCACATCACCCAGCGGAACCCGGCGTTCCATTCGTCGTCGGTGGCGTACCAGCCGCTCATCGAATGGTCCTTGCCGCGGGCCCAGTTGACGCCGTACTTCTCGTCGCACAGGGCTACCATGTCGACGCTTTCAGCGGAGTCGTTGCCCGAGGACCACGTCCAGCCGACGGCTTGTTCGTGGTGCGGCTCGTCACAGCTGATCAGGTAAGGCGTGGTCCAGCCCTCGTCGTCCTCCTTGGTGTTGATGCAGTCGCCCGGGCCCATCTGCGTCGTGGACACCTCCTCGCCAAGCCTGCGGTACTCGCCCAGCGGGCCCCCGATGGTGGCCTTCTTCAGGAAGATCAGGCAGGCCGTGTCCGGCGGCTGGTTCTGCCCCGCGGCCGGCGTCAATACATGCAGGACGGGGTCGGGCATGGTCTTGCGCAGCTTCTCCGTGCGCTCGGCGCACTCGGCCTGCGCGGACGAGGCACTGGAGCTCGGCGTCGCACCGGACGCCGGCTGCGTGCCGGACGCCGCGATCGTCGTGATCACCTGGCCCTCGGGGTCGTCCTCGACGCAGTTGACGAGCTTCAGCTCGGGCTGCCCCTTGTACTCCCCCTCCTTCCAGTCCGCGTCCACGCACTGACCGGGCAGCAGCCCGTCCTTCAGGCCCACCCCGGTCCCGTACGGGAAGGGGCTGCGGGTGGTGGTCGGCGTCGGGGCAGGGGGCGCGCTCACCTTCGGCTGCGGCTTGGTCTCCGCGCGCTGCTGCTGCCCGTCGCTGCCGTAAACGGCGGCACCCACGCCGAAGCCGCCGGCCGCCACGAGCACGCCGACGAGTGCCAGCAGGGCCGGGAGCCGCCATCCCTGGATACGGGTCCGGGGCGGGGCCTGTCCTCCGGGGCGGGTGGGGGTGATGTCCCCGTCACCGTCGCCGTTCCCAGCCGTGTCCCCATCCCCAGCATGGGCGGCTTCCCCAGGAGCGGCGGCTTCGGCCGCCTCAGATGCGACGGCCGGCTCAGGCGTGGCGGCTTCCTCAGAGTTGTCGGGTTTTTCGGCGGCACCAGCCTTCTCGGGGGCACCAGCCCCACCAGGGACCCCAGCCCCACCAGGGACGGCGGCCGGCACCAGCGCGGCCTTACTGCTCCCGGCCGCCCCGCCCTCCCCGGCCGCCGCGGCCTCCGCCAAAAGCTCGGCCGCCTCCGCCGCCTGCGTACGGTCCAGCGGGTTCTTCGCCAGCAGCCCCATGATCACGCGGCTGAGCTGCTCACCGGCCCGCTCCGGTGGAGAAGGCTCCGTCTCCAGCAGCGCCATCAGGGCCGCCTCGGGAGTGTCCCGGTCGAAGGGGCCCACGCCCTCGACGGCGAAGTAGAGGGTGACGCCGAGGGAGAAGAGGTCGGAGGCGGGGGTCGCCTCGCCGCCGTGCACGCGCTCGGGGGCCATGTAGCCGGGGGTGCCGATCACCACGCCGCTGCGGGTCAGCCGGGTCTCGCGCGGGCGGAGCGAGATGCCGTAGTCCGTGAGCAGGACACGGCGGTCGGCGACCCCGGAGTGGTCGGGCGCGAGAAGGATGTTGGAGGGCTTCACGTCCCGGTGGATGATGCCGAGCCGGTGCCCGGCGGAGAGTCCGTCGAGGGCCGCCGCCCCGATCCGGGCCACCTCGGCGGCGGGGAGCGGGCCCCGGTCCCGTACGGCGGCACTGAGGTCCATGGTGCCCGGCAGGTACTCCATCACGATCCACGGCAGGCCCTCGTGCTCGACCACGTCGTACACCGTGATCACATTCGGGTGTTCGCGCAGCTGGGCCGCCTTCAGCGCCTCCTTGCGCCCGCGGGAGGCGCGGTCGCCGGAGGCCTCATCCGGCAGTAACGGAAGCTCTATCTCCTTGACCGCGACCTGGGCCTTCAGCTCCTCGTCCTCGGCGCGCCAGACGCTTCCCATCCCTCCGGAGCCCAGCCGCTGCCGCAACCGGTAGCGCCCGGCGATGACCCGTTCCTGCTCCCCTGCCACGAACCGCTCCCCTCACAGCGCGTGTGATCAGCCGACGTACACACGACGTGCTCAACCGATCGCCAGAGGCACATGGTTACGCGGGACGTCCGGGACCCGTCCCGGTAACGAACTTTTCCGGCCAGGCCTCGGCTTTAAGGGGTCCTTACGCCAGGGCCACAGCGCGCGGGGACCGGCCCGCGTATGCCGCCCTCAGCACCTCCAGGGCGCCGCCCATCGTGACCGTCCGCGGATTGGGGTACGCCTCGGCGGCGGTCTGTCCGGCGGCCACCGTCAAGTCGTCGTCGGTCAGGCCGAGTTGGGCGAGGGAACGGGGTGCGCTGAGGCGTCCGGCCAGCTCCCAGAGGGCGTGCGGGGCGTTGTCCGTGCCGAGCGCGCGGTTGAGGACGGTGATCGCCTCGGGGACGGCGGGCGCGTTGTAGGCGAGGGCGTGCGGGAGGACGACCGTGTGCGTTTCGGCGTGCGGCAGGCCGAAGGTGCCGCCCAGCACATGGCACAGCTTGTGATGCAGGCCCATGGTCGTCGCACCCAGGCAGGAGCCGCAGAGCCAGGCCCCATAGAGGGCACGGCCGCGTGGCCCGATGGCTTCCGGATCGGCCGCGACCTGTGGCAATGCGGACGTCATGGCCCGGACGCCCTCCTCCGCCATCAGCGCGACGAGGGGCGAGGTGTCGGGGGCGTACAGCGCCTCGGCGGCGTGCGCGACGGCGTTGAAGCCGCTGGTCACGGAGAGGGCCGGGGGCAGGCTGAGGGTGAGTTCGGGGTCGTAGACGACGCTGCGGGGCAGGACGGCCGGGTCGCGTCCGGTGCGCTTGACGCCGTGCTCGGTGAGGCCCCAGACGTCGGTCATCTCGGAGCCGGCGTAGGTGGAGGGCACGGCGATCAGCGGCAGGCCCGTCCGCAGCGCGATCACCTTGCCGAGGCCGATCGCGCTGCCGCCACCCACCGCGACACAGCCGTCGGCGCCCGCCGCGTGCGTCACCACGACGGCCCGGTCGGCGACCTCGACGGGGACGTGCATACGGGCCTCGGAGTGCAGCCCCGCACAGAGCGAGCCCAGCGAGTTCGCGACCGCGCGCGCGGTGACCGCGCTCTGCCTGCCGCACACCACCAGCAGCCGCCGCAGACCGAGCCGCCCGGCCTCGTCGGCCGGCGCTGTCGTCGCGGCGCCGGGCCGGAACACGACTCGTATCGGACGGCTCTCGTGGGAGAAGTCCGGGACATTCATTGCGTTCGTGCTGTTCGTGGCGTTCATGGCATCGTGGCGTTCATGAGGGCCGCTCCCGGGTGTGCGGGTGCGTACGACGTGGCTGCTCTTCCCTGCGCATACTGCGTCTCTTCAAACTGCGTCTCTTCCCTGCGAATACCGCGTCCGGGTGCGGATAATCGCTGTCGGCCGCGAAGATGTGCGTAGTGAGGGGCGGGTCAGCGGTTCTACGGGGGCAACGGGCGTGACAACCGGTAACCACACCGATAACCTCCGGTTCGGGAACCGGTTGCCACAAGCGTTGCCGCAGTTCCCGAGCCACTGAGCGGTCGAAGGGGCGGGGCGATGACGAGGAAGAGCAACGGGGACGGCGGGGGCCGGAGCACGATCAGGGACGTGGCGGCCCGGGCGGGGGTGTCCGCCTCGACGGTGTCGCGCGTGCTGGCCGGCGACTACCCGGTGAGCACGGCGACGCGTACGCGCGTGATGCGGGCGGTCCGCGAACTGGACTATGTCGCGGATGCCCGGGCCAAGGCGATCGCGGGCGTCGGCACACCGACCCTTGCCTTCGTACTGGACGACATCACCGGCCCGTCGTTCGCGCACATGGCGCACGGCGTGGAGCGCGAGGCGACCCGGCTCGGCCATCTGTGCCTGGTGTGCAGCACGGACGGCGACACCGAGCACGAGCTGGAGTTCATCGAGACGATGCGGGCCCAGCGTGCCGCCGCCGTGATCCTGGTCGGCGGCACCGCGGACACCGCCGAGTACCGCGCGCGGATGTCCCGTATCGCCGACTCCCTGGCCTCGGCGGGCTCACGGCTCGTGCTGTGCGGGCGGCCGCCGCTGGATCCCGGCACGCCGGTGACGGTGATCGAGTACGACAACGAGAGCGGGGCGTACGCGCTGTGCTCCCACCTCCTCGCCCAGGGCCACCGGCGCATCCTGTTCCTCGGCGGAAAGCCGGAGAACACCACGGCGCAGGGCCGCGAGCGCGGCTATCTGGCCGCGCATCGCGCCCGCGGCGAAGAACCGGACCCTCAGCTGCTCCTCGCAGGGGACTTCACCCGCGACTCGGGCCACCGCCGCATCCGCCAGGCCCTCTCCCAAGGGCTGGAGTTCACGGCGGTGATGGCCGCCACCGACATGGTCGCGGCGGGCGCACTCACCGCCCTGCACGAGGCGGGCCTGTCCGTCCCGGACGACGTCTCCCTCGTCGGCTACGACGACATCCCCTTCGCCCGCGACCTGCATCCGCCGCTGACCACAGTCCACGTCCCCTACGAGGAACTCGGCCGCCTCGCCGTCCGTACGGCCCTCGGCAGGACACCGGACGCCCCGAACGAGCACCTCCTGCTGGGAACGCATGTGGTGGTGCGGGATTCGGTGGCGCCCGTGCGGGGGCAGTTAGTTCCGGACGCAAGCGCCAGGGTTTCCTCGCAAGCTCCTGCTGGAGGGTTGACGTGACAACGAACAACACCGGTCCGATCCGCCTCACCGACGGCGCGCACACGGCATTGCGCCCGGCGACCGCGGCCCGGATCACCGGCGGTTTCTGGGCGTCCAGACGGCACACCAACGCGGAGGTGAGCATTCCGCAGGGCCCGTCGAAGCTGGAGGAGGCCGGCAACCTCGCCAATCTGCGGGCGGCGGCCGACGGCAAGGGCACCTTCATAGGTGACTTCCAGTTCCAGGACTCGGATGTGCACAAGTGGATGGAGGCGGCGTCCTGGCAGCTCGCCGACAGCCCCGAGGACGACCAACTGGCCGCACACATCGACGAGTTGACCGCCCTCCTGGCGGCCGCCCAGGACGCGGACGGCTATCTGCAGACGTACTACCAGGTCGCCCACCCCGAGCGGCGCTGGCAGGAGCTGGGCTGGGGCCACGAACTGTACTGCGCGGGCCATCTCATCCAGGCGGCGGTGGCCCACCACCGGGCGACCGGCCGGCGTGAACTCCTGGAGGTGGCCGAGCGGTTCGCGGCCCACATCGACGCGACGTTCGGCAAGGAGAAGCCGATCGACGGGGTGTGCGGGCACCCCGAGATAGAGACGGCGCTGGTCGAGCTGTACCGGGAGACCGGCGAGCGCCGCTGGCTCGACCTCGCCGCCTACTTCGTCGACCGGCGTGGCTACGGCGTGCTGAACGCGGGCGTCGACCGCGGACACGACCGCGACATGGGCCAGGCCTACTGGCAGGACCGCGTCCCGGTGCGCGAGGCGAACACGGTCGAGGGCCATGCCGTACGGCAGCTGTATCTGCTCGCGGGGGCGACCGACCTGGCTGCGGAGACCGGCGACGCGGAGCTACGGGCCGCGCTGGAGCGCATCTGGGACGCCATGATGGCGACGAAGACGTATGTGACCGGCGGGGTCGGCTCGCGGCACGAGGGCGAGGCCTTCGGCGACCCCTTCGAGCTGCCGCCGGACCGGGCGTACGCCGAGACCTGCGCGGCGATCTCGTCCGTCCAGTGGTCGTGGCGGATGGCCCTGCTGACGGGCGAGGCGAAGTACTCCGACCTCGTCGAGCGCACCCTCTTCAACGGTTTCCTGTCCGGCGTAGGCCTCGACGGCGACAGCTGGCTGTACGTCAACCCGCTCCAGGTGCGCGAGGAGTACGCCGACCACGGCGGCGACCAAACGGCCCGCCGCACCCCCTGGTTCCGCTGCGCCTGCTGCCCGCCGAACGTGATGCGGCTGCTCGCCTCGCTCCCCCACTATGTGGCGAGCGGCGACGCGGAGGGCATGCAGCTGCACCAGTACGCGACGGGGGTGTACGCCGCCGGTCAGGGCGTCGTCCGCGTGGAGACCGCGTATCCGTGGGACGGCAGGATCACCGTGACCGTCGAGGAGGCTCCGGCGGACCGTGACTGGTCGCTGTCGCTGCGGATCCCGTCCTGGTGCACGGAGTTCAAGGCCTCGGCACCCGATGGGAGCGCTCCGACCGAGGCGGGCGACGGCTGGCTGCGGATGCGCCGCCGCTGGTCCGCGGGCGACACGCTCACCCTCGACCTCGATATGAGCGTCCGCCTGACCCGGCCCGACCCGCGCGTCGACGCGGTCCGCGGCTGTGTGGCCGTGGAGCGGGGCCCGCTCGTGCACTGCCTGGAGGGCGTCGACCAGCAGCCCGGCGTCCGGCTCGACGATGTGACGCTGCCGTACGGGTCGGGTCTGGCGGTCGCTCAGGAGCCGGAGCTCCTTGGCGGAGTCGCCGTCGTCACGGCCGACGGGCGCCGCCGGAGCGACGGAGGCGGCGTACGGCTGACAGCGGTGCCGTACTACGCCTGGGCGAACCGGGAAGAGGGCGCAATGCGGGTGTGGATTCCCGAGGAGTGAGCTCTCCCGCCGACTCGGCGTCCCACAGGGCGAGTTCGCGGTCGCGCGGGCCGTGCACCACGGGCGGCCCGTCCGCGCCGAAGACGCGCACCGGGTGCGAGGCGTCCCAGGCGGGCCAGCCCGGGTCGCCCTCGGCGGCGAACCGCACCCACGCGGAGTGCATCGCGTCGGCCAGCTCCTGCGGGGCTCCCTCGCCCGCTAGCTTGGCCGACTCCGGGACGTCCCCGGTGTCGAAGACGAAGCCGAGCTCCAGGGCATGGCAGGCACCGAGGTCGGGAAGGTTCGAGGGCCAGGCGAACTCGTACACGTACGAGGAGCCGGGCCGGGCGTCGGCCAGCCGGTGCAGCGGGATGCGCAACAGGTGGTCGGTGACCATCTGACCGAGGAGCTCGGCGGGGCGGGCGTCCGGGTGGAGGGCGCGATAGCCGCGCGGGACGTCGGAGCCGCAGTGGCAGCGGGCCATGGCACCGGCCAGGGCGACCGGACCGAGCCGGTCGACACGCTCCATGAGCCCGCCCGGCACCAGCCACAGCCGGTACTCGTCCTGGGTCCAGCCCATGAGCAGTTCGACGCCCGGCGCGGCACCCCCTTCGACCAGGGCCTCCATCGGGTCCTGGGGTACGAGGTCGCCGTCGACGACGATGCCGAAGGAAGGCCCGCCGAGGACCGGGGTGCTCAGTCGCCCCACCTCGGCCTGGGTGCGCAGCAGCAGCTCACGGTCGACGGCGGCGAAAGCCTCGGCCGTCGCCGGGATCTTCAGCCGGGCCGCCATCCGGCGCACCATGCGCCGCACCTTGTCGCGGTCGAAGGCCTCGGGCGGCGCGCTCTGCAGAACGGCCCGCCGGAAGAGGCCCTGGGCCTGCGGGGCGGCGAGCAGCGCTCCGGCGCTGATCGCACCGGCCGACTGGCCGAAGACGGTCACCCGGTCCGGGTCGCCGCCGAACTCGGCGATCGCCTCGCGCACCCACTCCAGGGCGGCGAGCTGATCGCGCAGGCCGGCGTTGGGCGGGGCGTCCGGGAAGAGGCCGTAGCCCTCCACGCCCAGCCGATAGTTGATCGAGACCATGACGACGCCGTCGCGGGCGAAGGCCCGTCCGTCGTAGACGGGCACGGCCGAGGAGCCGCGGGTCAGCGCGCCGCCATGGATCCACACGAGCACCGGCAGCCGGGCCCCGCGGCCCGGCTCCGGCGTCCACACATTGAGGTTGAGGCAGTCGTCACCCGGCACGACCGGGTCGGACAGCAGCCGGGCGAAGGCCTCCGAGTACGGGGGCTTCGGCGGTGTCGGCCCGAACGCGCCCGCGTCGCGCACACCGTCCCAGGGCGTGGGTGCCACGGGCGGCCGGAACCGGCGAGGGCCGAAGGGCGGCGCGGCGTACGGGATGCCGCGGAAGACGGCGATCCCGTCCTCGTACCTGCCGCGTACGTCCCCGTACGGGGTCCTCACCACTGGCTGCGTCCGGTCTGCCGTCATCCGAGCACCAGCTCCTCGCACGCTCGTGAACCGTCGTTCACTTCAGAGCACCACACCTCCTCCGGTTATTCCGGCGTACGTCGCTGGTGGGCGGCTATTTGGCGTACATCAGCGTGCCGAAGCCCGTCTGGTCGTAGCCGCCGCTCGTCGAGCCGTAGTCGCCGCCTCCTCCCTCGGGTCGCACGCTCTCGGCCATGCGCGTGATGTACGGAACGGACAGGCCCCGTCGCCGTGCGTAGTGGTAGTGGATGAGGTCCCACACGGGCCTGACCTGGCCGCGGCTCGCGGAGGAGATCACGGTGTGTGACTGCTGGGCGCAGTTCTGCCCGGTCCCCCAGGTGTACGTCGTGAAGGGGACGTTCTCGCCGAGGTTGTACTTCGCGACGTACTGGGCGGCCTTCATGAACCTGTTGCTGTCGTAGCCGTACAGGTCCTCGCCCTGGTTCCAGGCCATCTCGCAGAAGGCGCCCATCTGGCCCATGCCCATCATGGTGTGCCCCTGGTCGCGGCCCGACTCCTGCCACTGGGCGAGGTTGTCCGGGTGCAGGAACGGCACCGCCTTGCGGATGGCTCCGTTGCCCGCGCCGTTCTTGAAGTAGTTCACGGCCTGGTCGTACTTGGCGCCGTCGTCGCACAGGATCCCGATCGCGAGGATCGAGTTCATGGTGCACAGGTCCCAGTTCGCCCAGTAGTTGGTGATGCAGGCGTCGTTGTGGTTGTTCAGGAACTGGGTGTTGAGCGGGTAGAAGACGTTGAGCATCATCCGCTTGAACCGCTCGAGGTCGAACCCGCTGTAGCCGCGCATGAGTTCGGCGGCGTTCGCGAACTGGTAGCCGTAGATCCCGGCGGCCAGGAAGCGGTCCGCGTTGCCGGTGATCGAGGTGAGCCTGGCCGACCAGGCGTTGAGGATCCGTACGGCGCACTCGGCGTTGTTCCGGGTGCCCCCGACCTGCCAGCGCAGCGCGTTCTGGTACGCGGCGTGGATGTCGTTGTAGAGGATCCCGTAGTTCTGGCCGTCGCCGCCGCGGATGATCGTGGCCTGCGGGTTGGGCTGCCAGGTGCTGGCGGAGTGCGGGTTGGCGGTCAGGCGCTGCCAGCCGGACAGCCACGGCTGGGCGCCCTCGCGGACCCGTACCTTGGCGCGGTTGAGTTCACCGTAGGCGTGCAGCATGCCCGGGTGGGTGAAGGTCGCCGGGGCGGCCTCGGCCGTGCCCGTGAGGGCGGTGGCCGAGGCGCCGACGGCGAGGGCGGCGGTGAGGCCGCCGGCGGTCTTCAGCAGACCGCGGCGGCTCACTTCCGGTTTTTGTCGGAGGTGCTGGTGGGGGGATGTGCGGCTCATGTGGTGCATCTCCAATCCCGTAGGGGATCTACATGGGGGTGATGCTCACCTCGCTGAATCGCGCGGTGCTGCGGGCCAGGGGGTCGCGTGAGCAGACCACGAGGCCCACGTAATAGAGGGCGTCACCGAAGCCGGGGATCTCGCCTGTGGCGAGGGCGGTCCAGGTGGCGCCGTCATCGGTGGAAACGGCCGCGGTGAAGGCGGTCCCAGCGCGCTTCAGCCGCAGCAGACAGGGGGCGGTGACCGTGCCGTTGCCCGTGAACGCCGAGCGTCCGGCGACAGTCGTACGGAGCATCAGCTGCGCGGCGGCCCCGCCCGTGACGATCGCTCCGGCGGCCTGGTCGAACGGTGACAGCGACTTGGCCATCAGTAGCCCGGCCCGGTCGCCGCTCGCGCCCTCCCGGGAGACGAGCCGGGCGGTGACCTCGCAGTCCCCGGTGACCGGCCGCCGTACGAACTGCCCTGTCATTCCTTGGTTGTTGACGGTCAGGTCGGTCCCGGCACCGCGGACGACGAGGGTCCCGTCCTCGTACGCCGTGCTGCCGGGGGTACGCACGGCCACTACACCGAACGTCCCGAACTCCCGCTCGTCGAGGACCACGTCACCGAGGTCGCCGTACGTCCATGGGCCGGGCGGCGGTGTGCCCACCGTGAGCTTGAGCGTGCCGGTCCCGTCACCGGCGGCGTTGCCCGCGCCGGTGGTGACGGTGAACTCGCCGGTCTCGGTGGGCGTTCCGGAGATCCACCCGGTGCGCTTGTCCACGCGCAGGCCGTCGGGCAGTCCGCTCGCGGTGAACCGTACGGGCTCGTGCGAGGCCCGCAGCAGATACCGGAAGGCGACGCCCTTGTTCGCGAACGCGCTGGTGGCGGAGGTGAGTTGCGGCACCGAGGGGCTCGGCATCTTGGCGGTGGCGGGCTCGGACAGTGGACCGCGTCCGCCGCTGTTGGTCTTGGCGACGGCGTAGTGGTACGTGGTTCCGGTCCGGCCGGTGGCGTCCGCGTACCGGATGCGGGTGCCGAAGCCGACCGGGCCGACGGCGGTCGCGACGGTGACGTAGGGGCCGTCGGCGTCGGTCGCCCGCAGCACCTTGTAGCGGGCGGAGAGGTCGGGGTCGGTCCAGGCCAGTTCCACCGCGTCGGCGCCCGCGGTCGCCCGTAGGTCGCCGGCGGTGCGGGTGGGGCGCGGCACGGCCCAGACCTCACCGGAGGTGGAGGTCACGGTGACGTTGTCGAAGGCGCCGGTGCCGGTCTCGGCGTACTCCTCGTCGACGCCGAGGGAAGAGGTGAGGGCGAGTCCCGCGTACACCGTGCGTCCCAACTCGACCTCGGTGGAGCCGACTTCGGTCCAGCGGATGCCGTCCGGAGAGATGGCTCCGGTGCACCGGCGGCCCTTGCGGATGACGCGCACCCAATACGGCATACGCATCCGGTAGCCATCGCCCGCACCCTCGACGTACGGCGCTTCGAGCGGGGTCGCCGACTCGGGCAGGGTGCCCAGGTTCGAGATCGGGAACGAGGCGCCGGTGGTGATCGCCTGCTGCTGGGTCGGCGGCACGGGCGTGCTGCCGGTGGCGGAGACGGACGCCCCGGCCTTCGGGCGGACCGTCCACACCCCGCTCCAGGTGTGCAGCGGCAGCCCCTGGATCAGCATCGAGGCGTGCGCGGAGTCCGCGTCGAGGGAGTCGCGCAGGGTGACGCCGATCTTGGAGTACTGCGAGCTGAGCGGGTACACGATGCGCGCGGTGATCGTGCCGTCGCCGCGCAGCGGCAGGTGCGCGAGCCGGTACGTGTCGGCCGTGCCGCTCGCCTCCAGGACGAACCGTTCGCCGTCGAAGACGGCGGAACCGGCACGTGTCATCTCCCCGATGTCCTGGGTCTTCCAGGGCTCGGGCAGGCCGCCGGCGGCCGACGCCCAACCCGAACTGTCGCTCTTCCCTTGAGTGTTGGAGGCGATGACCTTGTAGTAGTACGTCCGCCCCGCGCGGACGTCGCTGTCGGTGTACGCCGGCTTGTCGAGGCCGGAGGCGATGCCTTCGTACGGGCCCTCGGGCCTGATCGCCCGCTGGACGTTGTACTCGCTCGCCCAGGCGGACGGCAGCCAGCTGACGGTGACGGCCTTGTCCTCCCCCACCGCCGTGACACCCGCCGGAGCCGTGGGCGCGGTCGGTACGGGTGCCTTGGTGCCGGCGTAGGCGAAAGTGCCGAAGCTCGGCAGGTCGTCGTTGCTGCCCTCGACGACGCGGACGCCGCCGGTGCCGCGGAAGACGGCGGCCTTGGTGTACGGGGTGTCGAGGCCGCGGACGCCGGCGTAGTGGGCGTAGTACATCTCGTAGATCGGGGGGATGTTGCCGCGGACGCGGTCCGAGACGGTCGTCTTGATGTACTTGCCGGTGCGGTCGAGGTCGGGGGTGAAGGGGACGTCGTTGCCCAGGTTGTAGCGGGCGGGGTACTCGGCGTTGGCGAGGATGCGGTTCTTGTCGAAGCCCCACAGGTCGACGCCCTGGTTCCAGGCGACCTGGGCGGCGTCGCCCATCAGGCCGACGGCGAGCTGCTCGTGGCCCTGGTCGCGGCCGGACTCCTGGCCCTGACCGGAGTCGGCGACCACGCGATTGCGGACGCTGCCGTTGCCGGTGCCGGCCGCGGCGAAGCGGAGGGCGTCCTCGAAGAGGGTGGGCTCCTCGCAGAACACGCCGATGGCGAGGATGGTTTGAATGGCCGTCAGGTCCCAGTTGCCGTTGGCGTACAGCATGTATCCGGACACTGCCGGATACCAGACGTCCAGGAAGGACCGCTCACAGCGGGCGATGTCCTCCTCCGCCCATCCGTCGTATCCGCTGTGCCGCAGCAGCTCGGCCGCGTTGACGAACTTGAACGCCTGGAGTCCGGCGCCGAGCGGGCCGTCGGCCCCGGTGATCGCGGTGAGCGACTTCGACCAGGCGTCGAGGATGTCGCGGGCCTTGTCGGCGTGGGCGCGGTCGCCGGTGACGCACCACATGAGGGCGTTCTGGTAGGCGGCGGCCGAGTCGGCGACCGCCTGGTTCTGGAAGTTCGTGGGGCCGCGGCCCCAGGAGGTGATCTGGCCGGTGTTCTGGATCGTGTACGTGGCCTTGGAGCGGGCGTGGGCGGCGAGCGCGAGGTAGCCGTCGTGGATCGGGGATTCCTTGGCGGCGACGGCGGCCTTCATACGCGCCATGTCGTCGGCTGTATGCAGGAGGCCGGGGTGTGTGAACTGAGTGCGACTGGTCTGGTGGCCGGCCGCCCGGGCGGTGCCGGGCGCGAGCAGTCCGCTCGCGCCCGCCACCAGCAGCAGGGCCGCCGTGCCGCCGAGGAAGTTCCGGCGGCTCGGAGCAGGTGTGATCATGACGCGGCGGCCGCCTCGGCCTCGGCGGTGGTGAGGAACTTCAGGTTCGTCACGTGCTCGTTGACGAACATGGGCACGCCGTCCGAGGCCAGGTACCACCTCGGCTTGCCCGTGCTGTCGGCGATCACCCTGCCGTTGACGCGGAGGTTCTCGAAGGTGACGTCCTTGATCGCGTGCTCCGCGTCGAGGCCGGCGATGATCGAGAGATCGGCGTTCTTGCCGTTGTAGCTGAGGTCCTTGATGTAGACGGACTCGATACCGCGGCCTGCCGACGTGTTGTACTTCGGGTTGTACTCGACCCGTATGTGGATGAGCTGACCCCAGCGGAAGTCCTCCACGCGGATGTCGTCGAACTTGACGTCCCGGACGAGGTTGCTGTCGCCGACCATGAAGGCGATGGCGCCCTGGTAGGTCACCTGCGGCTCGCGGTGGTCGAGGATGTCGATGTTTTCGTAGGTCAGGTTCTCCAGCATCTCCGGGGTGTCGGTGTTGCCGTGCACGCCGATGTTGATCGGGTGGGCGACGTCGGCCCAGAGGGTGCAGTTCTTGACGGTGATGTTGCGGGTGTCGCCGTAGAAGTCCCAGCGGTGGGTGTAGAGGGCGATGCTGTCGTCTGAGGTGCGCAGGAAGCAGCCGTCGATCGTGACGTTCTCGGAGCAGTAGAGCTGGATGCCGTCACCCCAGCCCTGGTGGCTGAAGGCACGCAGATTCTTGATGGTGAGGTTGTTGGACTCGGCGACCCTGATGTTCTCGTACCGGGGATTGAGGATCGTGACGCCGTCGATCGTGACGTTCTCGCACTTGCGGACGAAGACCGCGCCGCCGGTCGTGTCGTAGACCACGCCGCGGCCGATCAGCCGGGAGTTCTCCACGCCCTCGAAGATCACGGCAGAGGTGAGGACGGCGCCCGCGGCCAGGTAGACGGTGGTGCCGGTGGGCACCTTCAGGGTTCGGTCGGGGTGGGTGTGCAGACCGGGCCCGAAGTACATGACCTTCTTGTCGCCCTCGGCGGGCACGTCCTTCTCGAGCGGGTTCGCGAACAGGTGCAGGCAGTCGAAGATCTTGTCGTCGACCTGGACGACGAGGTTGCGGGGCCGGTCCAGGGTGAAGCGCGCGGTGCTGCCGAGCACCTCGGGCTTGATGCCGTACGAGTCCGGGCGGATGCGGACCTTCTCGCCGCCGCCCGGGTTGTACGTGACCTCGACCTCGACGGTGCCGGAGAAGTCGAAGGCGGCCCAGGAGGAGTTCTGGGCTCTGTTGCTGCCAGTGTTCGCGTCGATCAGTGCGAGCTTGGCGAGGTAGACATCGAGCTTCTGCCAAGTGCCGCCGAGCGGCCGGACCTTGACGGTGAAGGAGTTGTTGACAGGCACCTTCGGAAGCGTCGGGTGGATGACCACACTGTCGCCGGCGGTGCCGTCCTTCTCCGCCGCGGCGGCCTGTGCGGTACCCGCGATGCTGCCGGCCAGGCCGGCGGCGGCGATGACACCGGCGGCCTGGAGGGTGGTTCGGCGTGACAGGGGCGCGTTCATGCGTAACTCCTTGCAAAAGGTTCGGTAAGAGGGACTACTTCAGTCCGGTCGTGGACATCCCGGCGACGAAGCCGCGCTGGGCGACGAGGAAGATCAGCAGGATGGGGACGACGTACATCACGGAGCCGGCGGCCAGCAGGTTGTTGACCGGCATCCCGGCCTCCGTCACATAGGAGGTCATGAGGGCGACGGAGAGCGTGGTCTTGTCGCTGGACAGGAGCAGCATCGGGGCGATGAAGTCGCCCCAGCTCCAGGTGAAGGCGATCACGAAGCTCGCGGTCAGGACCGGCCAGGACTGCGGCAGGAAGATCCGCCAGAAGATCCCGGCGTAGCCGACGCCGTCGACGATCGCGGCCTCCTCCAGCTCCCGCGGCATCCCGGCGAAGAACTGCCGGAAGAGGAAGACGAGATACGGGGCCGAGGCCATACCCCACAGCACCCAGGGCCAGTACGTGTCGACCATGCCGATCTTCGCGAAGATGAGGTACGTCGGGAAGAGCGTGATCATCTGCGGCAGCATCATCGAGCCGAGCAGCACACCGAACAGGATCTTCTTGCCGGGGGCGTTCAGGCGGGCGAATCCGAAGCCGACCCAGGCCGAGCTCAAGGTGACGAGGATGGCGTAGATCAGGGCGATGATGAGGGAGTTGCGGGTGTAGCCGAGGTACTCGATCTTGGTGAAGGCGTCGGCGAAGTTGTGCCACTGGAACGTTTCGGGCAGCCAGTGCACCGGGGAGGCCGCGAGCTCGGGTGTGGTCTTCAGGCCGGTGATGATCAGCCAGCCGAAGGGGCCGAGCATCAGGCCGGTGATCACGACGAGCACGGTGTAGAGCACGAGGCGGGATGCGCGCACCCGTACCCGGCCCCCGGAATCAGGGGTGTTGAGGGGCTTGGGGGTCTGGGCGGCCTGGGAGGTCACGGTAGTGGCGGTCACTTCTTCGCCTCCGGGTCGACGTTGTAGAACACCACTCCGGACGTGAACTTGAAGATCAGGCCGGTCGCGATGAGGATCAGGACGAAGAGCACCCACAGGAGCGCGGAGCCGTAGCCGTAGCGGCCGAGAGCGAAGTACTCCGCGAACACGTGCATCATGTACATGTAGTTGGACTGCGGGATCGAGGTGACGCCCTTGGGGCTGGCGTCCGCGGCGAGCAGCAAGGGCATGATCGTCTGTACCGAGGCGATCATTCCGGTCACGGCCTGGAAGAGCAGGACCGGTGAGAGCAGCGGCACGGTGATGCTGCGGAAGGTCCGCCAGGCGCTCGCCCCGTCGATCCGGGCCGCCTCGTGGAGTTCGCGCGGCACGTCCTGAAGCCCGGCCAGCGAGATGATCATGATGTTCCCGGCGGCCCAGAGCACCGCCATGAGGATCACGTAGCGGGCGTACGGATCGTCGAGCCAGGCGATGGCGTCGATGCCGAAGATGTTGAGGACGCCGTTGGTGGCGCCGGAGTCCCGGTTGAAGAGCTGCTTGAAGATGAGGCCCGCGCCCACGGGCGGCACCACGGCGGGCAGATACAGCAGGGTGCGCCACAGACCGCGCGCCTTGAGCGGCCGGTTGACCAGGACCGCGAGCCCCATGCCCGCGACGATCGACAGCGGCACCGAGGTGATGGCGAACAGTCCGGCGCGCCCCAGAGAGTCCCAGGTGACCGAATCCGAGAGCAGTTCCTGATAGTTGCCGAACCCGACGTACTTCCAGTTGGGCGAGATGCCGTCGAACGTGGTGAAGCTCAGCCACAGCGCGTACGCCATCGGGCCGATGGTCAGCAGCAGGAAGCCGATGATCCAGGGCGAGGCGAACATGTAGAACGCCCGGTGCCGGCGGGCGGTCATGGAGGTCCGGGGCAGATCACCGGAGCCTACGACGCCGGTGCGCGCGACCTTACGGGGCTGCCCGGTGACCTCGGGGATCTCGGGGATCTGGCCGACTGTCATCCCACCTGCTCCTTACCGCGCTTCAGCTGCTCGTTGACCGACGAGTTGAGGCGTCCCGCGAGGGTGTCGACGGAGATCTGGCCGTTCATCGCGGCCGGGATGATCTGGTTGATGATGGCGTCGATGGCTTCGGTCTTGATGTACGGGGTGAAGGGGGTGATCGAGAAGTGCTTCAGCTCGGCCCTCTGCACCTCCAGGACGCGCTTTTGGTAGTCCTCCTTGTCCGGCATCAGCGGCTGGAGCGACTTGAGCGTCGGTATCCCCCAGCCGCCCTCCGCGCGGGCCTTGGCCGGCGCCTCGCCGAAGAACCACTCGAAGACCCGCCAGGCGGCGTCCTTGTTCCGCGCCTTCTTCGCCATCCACAGGCCCGTGCCGCCCTGGCAGGAACTGATACGGGGACCGCCCTCGAAGACCGGGGCGGGAGCGAGGCGCGACACCTCCGCCAGCTTCGGCTCGGCATTGATCATGCCGCCCAGCCAGTAGCCGTTGCCTGACATGGCCATCCGGCTCGCGACGTAGGTGGGCCCGTCCCAGGCGTCGGGGTTGGGCTGGATGAGGCTCGGCCCGACCCTGGTCTTGGCGTAGTCCACGTACCAGGTCAGGGCCCTGCGGGCCTCGGGGCTGGTGAAGTCGACCCGGCTGAAGTCGTCGGAGAAGAGGCCGCCTCCGGCGGCGGCCGTCAGGTTGGTGAAGAGGATGCCGAGGCCCAGGCCGTTGTAGCTGCCGCCGTAGACGGTGGTCTGCCCGTTCTTGCGCTGGACGAGCCGCTTGGCGTTCTCCAGCCACTCCTCGTAGGTGATCGGCTCGGTGTCGGAGGGGTAGTCGACGCCCGCCTTGTCGAAGTGTGCGGTGTTGTACCAGAACATCGCGTCCTGGGAGAAGTCCTTGGCCATGCCGTAGCGGGGGCCCTTGCCCTGGGTGGTGCCGTCGAACCGCCACAGGTCGTTGGCCGGATCCAGGTCGTCGACCTTGAGGACGGTCGACTTGGCGAAGTACGGGTCCAGGTTCTCGGCCACGTCCCGGGCGGCGAAGTACGGCGCGTCCAGGGCACCGAGGCCGCGGACCAGGTCCGGAGGGTTGCCGTTGGTAAGCATCGCGATCAGCCGGGTGATGTCGTACGCGACGATGGTGATCTTGATGCCGATCTCCTTCTGAGCCTGCTTGACCAGCTCAGGGGAGACATCGTCGAGATTGACCATCATCGTGATGCTCTCGCCGCCGCCGGGTGCGGCTCCCGCCGTCGACAGCGCGCAGCCGCTGAGGGCCGCCACTCCGGCCGCGGCACCGCCCGCCGTGAGGGCGAGGAATCGGCGGCGGCTGGGAGGAGCACCAGGGTGTGCGTGCATGTACGCCTCACCTTCTTGCAGGGAGTTGGGCAGGCCGACGGGAGCCGGCACGGAGCCGAACGACTCTGGACAACCGGTTGCTATGAGTAGGTGGGCAGAGCTTCTTCCTGTCTGGAATCTGCGTCAAGAGCCTTGACGAACTTTCGAAAAGACTCGGCAACCTCGACGACATGAGCCGGAAGGCCGGAGGGCCGCTGCGAAGTGCGGCGAACCCACCAAGAGCAGCAGCTCCTGACGTTGCTGCTCGACCAGGGTGCCTGCATCGCGCGGCGCTGGCACGGCTGGCGGGAGTGTCCCGTACAACGGTCTCGACCATCGTCCAACGAGGTGCTGGAGCGCGGCCTGTTCGCCGAAGCCGAGGGGAAACCGATTGCTGATTGCGTCAGGCGCGCCGGTGATCTTGTCGGTCAAATCCACGCGGCGGCCGTGGCCGGGATGAACCACACCTTCGACGGCGTGTGGGCGCATCTCGCCGGCCTCGCCGCCCGGGAGGCCGCGAGCGCCGACACGGCTCTGGATCCCGACACCGGGCCGACCCGGCGGACCGCGGCCGGTGCGTCGATCCTTGGGCGGCTCCTGAACGAGGAGGGGGCCTCGGTGTCGGCGTGCGCGTCCAACGGCCGATCCATCGTGACACCGGAGTGGTGGGGGGGTGTCGCTGCACCCCGAACGCATCGTCGTGGGCGGCGAGTTGATCCGCGCAGACGAGCTGCTACTCGCCCCGATGCACACGGCGATCCGCCGCTACGCTCTCGCCCTGGTCCAAGAAGTGGACGTGTTCCAGGCGGAGTTGAGCCCCGACGTACCCCCCGAGTCAGGCCTCGGTGCCCGAGTCCACGCCCTCGGCGGAGCGGCCCTGGCCCTGAGCGAGACGCCGGACCCTGCGGCGGCACTGAACCCGGGTTGCGGCGAAAGGGGCGACGGCGTGAGCGGTGGTACGGCGGGTGGCTTGGCGAGGGGATGGTGGAGCCGTTGGGGCTGCGGGCGGTCAGGGGGTCCTCATCCAGGAACAAAGCGTCTCTGGAACTCTGTGTGTGCCTGAAGGTTCAGGCTTTTCGGGCGCGGCGTGGCCGTGTGCCGCCGTCGTGGGTCCGAACCTCACGTCACGCCCCCGCCCGGGCCGGGCCTCGGTATCGCGATCGACGAAGCCGCGGTGCGCAGGGCCGCATCCGAGGGCCACCGCTGGCGCAACCAGATCTGGCGCCACGGGGACGGTTCCTTCGCCGAGTGGTGAGCCGAACGGTGAGCCGAGCGGAGTCTGGCCCGGCTCGCGCCAACCGGTTGGAGTAACCGATTACGACGGGATTCAATGGTCCCGTCACCGTCGACAGCAGCTGGCGAACTGACCGCTCTATTGCGGCAGATACACCGAACTAGCTGCGACGCCGCCCTGCCGCGACGCTGGCGTACACGCCCGACAGCATCGGAAACCCACCGGTCCCAGGGATCACCCTGCGCATTGACCACCCAATGCGTCAGACTTACGGTAGAAGGCGCTTTCAGAAAACGTTTCCCCAGCACCTCAGGAGAGTCATGTCCAGCGCCCAGCCGCCGAGGGCCGTGTTCGCCATGGATCCGGTGCACCTCCCTCTGCTCTTTCCTCCGCCGCTCATGGCACGGCTCCAGCAGGTCGCCGAGATCGACACCTCGCTCGTCGTACAGGACTTCACCGCCCCCGAGGCCGCCGCGGCACTGGCCAGGACCGAGGTGCTGATCACGGGCTGGGGCTGCCCCCACCTCGATGAGGATGTCCTCGCCGCGGCCCCGAACCTGCGCGCCGTCCTGCACGCCGCGGGCTCCGTCCGCTCGCTGGTCGGCGAGGCGCTGTGGAAAGGAGGGCTCACCGTCTCCAGCGCGGTGACCGGCAACGCGCTGCCGGTCGCGGAGTACACCCTCTCCATGATCCTGCTCGCCGGAAAGGACACCTTCGCGCACCGCGAGCGCTTCCGGGACACCCACGCCTACCCGTCCACCTCCGAGACCGCGGCCACCGGCAATCTCGGCCGCCGCGTGGGGATCATCGGCGCCTCACGCGTGGGCCGCCGACTGCTGGAGCTGCTACGGCCCTTCGACCTGTCCGTCGCGTTGTACGACCCCTATGTGGACGCGGACGAGGCGGCGGCGCTGGGCGCCGAGTTGCTGTCGCTCGAGGACCTGCTCAGACGCAGCGACATCGTCAGCCTGCACGCCCCCGACATCCCCGAGACCCACCGCATGCTCGACCGCGAAAAGCTCGCCCTCATCAGGGACGGCGGAGTGGTGATCAACACCTCCCGCGGAGCCCTGGTCGACCCCGACGCGCTCGCCGATGAACTGACGAGCGGCCGCCTGAGCGCGATCCTGGACGTCACCGAACCCGAACCGCTGCCCGCCGACTCCCCGCTGTACAAGCTCCCCAACGTCTTCCTCACTCCGCACATCGCGGGCTCCCTCGGCAATGAGCTGGCCCGCCTCGGTGGCATCGTCGTCGAGGAGCTGGAACGCGTTTCCGCGGGCCTGCCTCCGGCCCACGAGGTACGGCACGCGGATCTGTCCCGTGTCGCCTGAGCCCGGCCCCGAGCACCAGCCACCGCCCCGGAGAAACAATGGGATACGGTTCCCGCACCGGCCCGGGGCAGGGGCCCTGACCGCCCGGTGGGGAGTCACTACGGTTAAGGAGCCGCAACGGTGAGCGAGCGCACGGCGTCGGGTGACTCAGGACGGGCCACCATCCGGGACGTGGCGGCACGGGCGGGCGTCTCCGTGGCCAGCGTCTCGCGCGTCCTGTCCGGCAACTATCCGGTGTCCGAAGAGCTGCGCCGCCGGGTGATGAAGGTGGTCCAGGACCTGGACTACGTCACCAACGCGCACGCCCGTTCACTCGCCGGCGGCGGCACACCGACGGTGGCCATCCTCATCAACAACATCACCGGCGCCGCCTTCACCCACGTGGCCAAGGGAGTCGAGGGCGCGGCCTCGTTGCGCGGCTGGCTCTCGCTGGTCGGCACGACCGGAGACGATCCGGAACGCGAACTCGCCCTGGTCAACCTGATGCGCCAGCAGGGCGTCACCGCGGTGATCCTGCTCGGCGGCGCGTACGACTACGACGAGTACCAGCTGAGGATGGCCCGGTTCGCCCGCTCGCTGGACGCGGCCGGCTCGCACCTCGTGCTGGTGGGCAGGCCTCCGCTGGAGGGCGACGTACCGGCGACGACGGTCGATTACGACAATGAGGGCGGCGCCTACGCCATGGCCAGCCACCTCCTGTCCGCCGGTCACCGCCGCGTCCTGGTACTGCCGGGTCACGCCGAACTCACCACCGCTCAGGGCCGGTTGAACGGCGCCCGGCGGGCCTTCGAGGCGTACGGGGTGCCCTTCGATCCGAAGCTGGTGCTGCACGGCCCGTACGACTACGAGCACGGGTACGACGCCGTCGAGGAAAGCCTGCGTCTCGGCCTTGACTTCACGGCGGTGCTCGCGGGCACCGACGTGGTCGCCGCGGGTGCCATGCAGGCCCTGCGTACGGGTGGGCTCAGGGTGCCCGAGGACGTGTCGATCGTCGGCTACGACGACATCCCGCTGGCCTCCCAGCTCACCCCCCAACTGACCACCGTCCACGTGCCGTACGAGGAGATGGGCCGCGTGGCGCTGCGCGCCGTGGCCAACCGGCGCGAGAGCGGTGCGGGCCGCCGCAGGGGCGGCGACGGCGACCATGTGGTTCTGGGCACGCATGTCGTCGTACGGCAGTCCGTACAGCCTCCGCCGGTGCCTTAAGGACCTGGTAGGTGCCACCAGCACGGCAGCCGTAACAGGTCTGATGACTGCTGTTACGTAAACGGCTTCTAGGTCGATCGAAAGCGCGCGAGGGCGCTTCCAGACTGCCACAAGCCCGCGCCTGCGCACCGCTGACCTGTGCTTTCGCTGCCATGCGCGGGCAGGACGCGACCACGACGACCTGCCACATCGCCGACAACCGAACTTAACAATTTGCCGTCGGACTCTTGCGTGAAACAGAACGGGCGACCTACGTTTCACAGCAACCGTTTTCTACAGCTTCCGCCAGAGGGTTTCCGAGACACGAGCCGACGTCTTCCCCGCTCGCCGTCGCCCCACCGAGCCACCCCTCTTCCGCGATCGTCTACGCCTCGAAGGATGACCGTACGATGAACTTCACCAACCCCCGGAGAAGGTTCGCTCGCGCCGCTGTCGCGGGCATCGCCCTGACAGGTCTGCTCGCCGCCTGCGGCGGACCCGGAGACGACGAGCCCGCCGAGTCCTCGGGTCCGGTCACCCTCGACTTCTGGGGCTGGGCCAACGGCCAGGAGGCCGTCGTGAAGGCGTTCAACGCCAGCCACAAGGACATCCAGCTGAAGTACACCAAGGTCACCGACCAGCTGACCATGCAGAAGCAGCTGACGAACGCCGTCAAGGCCGGTAACGCTCCCTGTCTGATGCAGAACACCGGCGAGTACGTGACGAGCTGGGTCTCCCAGGGCGCGCTCGCCGACATCACCGAGTACGTCGAGGGCGAGAAGGACAAGTTCAACCCCGGCTCGTGGGCCACCGGTCAGGTGCAGGGCAAGGTCTACGGCGTTCCCACCGCATCGGCGCCCGCCTTCACCATCTACCGCACCGACCTCTTCAAGAAGTACGACCTGGAGCCGCCCCAGACCTGGGACGACTTCATCGCCGCGGGCAAGGAACTGAAGAAGCACGACATCAAGGTCACCAACTACGCCGGTGAGGACCCGAGCACTCTCGAGGTGCTGGCGATGCAGGCCGGAGCCAAGTGGTACGCCGTCGAGGGCGACTCCTGGGCGGTGAACTTCAAGGACGAGGGCACGCTCAAGGCCGCCGACGTGATCCAGCAGATCATCGACAACGACCTGAACTCCAAGCTCTCCTTCGCCGACTACGCGGCCGTGCAGCGCAACTACGACAACGGCGGCACCGCGACCCGGCAGATCTCCACCTGGCAGATGTCCGGCATGGTGCAGAACTTCACCAAGTCCTTCGGCGACTGGGCGCTGTCCCCGTGGCCGACCTTCAAGGGCGAGGCGCCCAAGACTCCGGCCGGCACCAACCAGAGCGGCAACCTGACGCTGGTCTCCGAGCAGTGCAAGAACAAGGAGCAGGCCGCCCAGGCGGCGCTGTGGATGTCCACCGACACCGGCGCGGTCAAGACGATGGCGAGCCCCGAGACCGGCAGCGGTGTGATGCCGGCGCTGGCCGACAGCGACGCGTACGTCTCGGAGGCGATCTCCGAGAAGCTGCTCGGCAAGAACTACGAGCCCGCCAAGAAGATCGTCACGGACAGCCTGAGCACCATCAACACCGACTGGACCTTCGGCCCGAACTGGACCGCGATGTTCACGGAGATGCAGGACGAGTGGGCCAAGGTCGTCAACAAGGAGCAGAAGGTCACCGACCTTCTCGACCACATGCAGCAGTGGACGGTCAACGACCTGAAGCAGCGCGGCATCAGCGTCAAGGGCTGAGGCACACTTCATGATTCGCTCACTGCGCTGGAAGGGTGCCGCGTTCACGGTGCCCTTCCAGCTCGGCTTCGTCTTCCTCTATCTGCTTCCGATCGGCTACGCGGTCTACCAGTCGCTGTATCTGCAGAAGCAGTCCGGGCTCGGTCTCGGCGGCGCGACCAGGGAGTTCGTCGGGCTGGAGAACTACCAGCAGGGCCTGACCGACTCGGCGTTCATGACGTCCATCCTCAGGGTGGTGCTGTTCGCCTGCGTGCAGATCCCGTTCATGCTGTTGATCAGCCTGGTGCTGGCGCTCCTCCTGGACGCGGTCACCTCGAAGGTGGCCGGCCGGTTCCGGATCCTGCTGCTGGTCCCGTACATGATCCCCGGCGTGGTCGCGGCCATCGTGTGGGTCAACCTGTACAGCCCCGAGGTGGGCCCGCTGACGCCGCTCGGCGAGCTGTTCGGCTTCGACTGGAACTTCTTCGCGCCCTCGATGGTGTGGCCGGCCATCGGCAATCTGCTGACCTGGCACGGCATCGGCTACAACATGGTGATCATCTACGCGGCGCTGCAGGGCGTACCCCGTGAGCTCTTCGAGGCCGCGCGGCTCGACGGCGCCTCCGAGATGCGGATCGCGCTGAGCATCAAGATCCCGTTCGTACGTGGGGCGCTCGTCCTGACCGCTCTGCTGTCGATCATCCAGATGCTGCAGATCTTCAACGAGCCCGCGCTGTTCAGGAACGTGACGCCGCAGACGGTCAGCGACAGCTTCACCCCGATCATGATCATCTACAACCAGGCGTTCAACGCCGGCAACTACCACTACGCCGCGGCCCTGTCGGTGCTGCTCGCCCTGATCCTCGGTGTGGCGTCCTTCGTCTTCTACCGACTGACCTCGAGGGAGGTGGACTGATGGCGCTGACGGAAAACCGTAAGGAAAAGGGCGCGGAAACCGCCGCCGTGCCACCCAACGGGCCCGCCGTCCGGCGGCGCACCCGCCCCGACCCCGCTGCCCGTTCACGGGGTGGGCAGCGGTTCATCCTCGTCGGTCTGGTCCTGGCCAGCGCTTACAGCCTGTTCCCGGTGTACTGGCTGATCATCGCCGCGACCAAGGATCGCGTGGGGCTGTACCAGAGCAACGGGTTGTGGTTCTCCGGCTTCCATCTGTGGGAGAACCTGCAGCAGGTGTTCACTTACGAGGACGGCATCTTCCTGCGCTGGACCGCCAACTCGTTCCTGTACGCGGGAGTCGGCTCCCTCGGCGGCACCCTCATCGCCCTCCTCACAGGCTACGGGCTTGCCCGCTTCGACTTCCCCGGGCGCGGCGTGGTGTTCGCGGCCGTGGTGGGCTCCTTCCTCATCCCGATCGCGCTGCTCACCCTGCCGCTGTACCTGATGTTCTCGGAGATCGGCCTGGTCGACACCCCCTGGGCGATGCTGATCCCCTGCCTGATCAACCCGTTCAGCGTGTACCTGGCCAAGGTCTACACGGAGGCCACGATCCCGTTCGAGCTGCTTGAGGCGGCCCGGATCGACGGCGCCGGGGAGCTGCGGATCTTCTTCAGCATCGTGCTGCGGATGATGACCACGGGCGGCGCGACGGTGTTCCTGCTCGCCTTCGTCAACACCTGGAACGCCTTCTTCCTCCCGCTGACCGTGCTGCGCGGCGAGGAGAACTGGACGCTCAACTTGGGCCTGTACAACTGGTCCGGCAAGCGCCTGGAGTCGGGCATCGACGTGACCAGCCTCGTCCTGACGGGCGCGCTGCTGTCCATCATCCCGATGGCGATCATGATGGTCGCGATGCGGCGTTACTGGCGGAGCGGCGTCACCCTGGGCGCGCTCAAGTAGCCAAGCCTTTGGAACGCAACTCGGCGGTCAGCGACGTAACTTCGTCGCTGACCGCCGAGGCGCTTCGCCAGGCGCTACTGACGCCGAGGCGTTCGCCGGGCACTACTGGCGGAGCACCCCTACTCCTGCTCGCCGTCCCCGTCATCCCCACCGTCGAGATCCCGCACCTCGAACCAGTCGAAGTCGGCCGGGGTTCGTGTCCCGCTCAGGTCCTGTGCGCAGATTCCGACGAACGTGCCGGTGAACCGCAACCGGTTCCCGTAGTCGTCGGAGAGCTTGCTCGCGTCCAGGACCGGGCCCACGGCCTGCCAGTCCGTCCCGTCGGGTGAGGCGAAGAAGCGCAGTTCCGTGCCGTCGAAGCGGGCCCGCAGGTACGCCAACGGCCAGTCGTCGACGTCGAGTTCGGACTCCTGGACTTCCTCGTACGCCCCGTCGTCGGTGAGCACCACGCCCAGGACGCGTCCCCTGCCCTCGGTGTGGGTGAGGCGCAGGTAGTAGTGCGTCGACGTGTCGTACCAGCAGATGAGGCCCGCGCGCTGGCTGAAGTGGGAGGGGCGGAAGTCGACGACCGTCGTCACCTCGCACCGCACCGAAGTGAGCCGCCGTGCGACCAGGCTCTGGTCGAAGAGCGAGTGCGGACTCTGCCGGCCGCGCAGCCGCAGATGTCCTGGGCGTTCGCCGAGCGTCAGCCACTCGGAAGTCGCGGGGGCCCGCAGAGTGCTCCAACCCCCGTCCAGAGATGGCGAGTTGAAGTCGTCCCGGGCCGGAGACCCGGCGACCGGGCCCGGCGGTCCCGGCTCCACCCCCGTGGGTGCCAGAACCTCCAGACTCGGCAGCCGACCCTCATCGGCCAGCCGCAGCCAGCCGTCGTCCGTCCAGGACACGCGCTGCAGGCAGGTCTCCCTGCCGAGAACGCAGCGCGGCCCGTCGGGCGTCTTTACGGGGCGGGAGGCGAGGTGCGCGAGGTACCACTCCCCCGCCGGCGTCTCGACCAGCTCGCCGTGACCGGCCTTCTGCAGTGGCCAGTCCGGGGTGTCCCGGGTGGTCAACAGCGAGCCGAGCGGGTCGAGTTCGTACGGTCCGGTCAGCTCGCGTGAGCGGGCCATGAGGATGCCGTGGTTCCAGCCGGTGCCGCCCTCGGCGAGCATCAGGTGGTACCAGCCGCCCCGACGGTAGACGTTGGGGCCCTCGATCAGCTCGTCGTGCTGGAGGATCGTGCGGGGCTGTCCGATCAGGGCCCGCTTGTCGGAGTCGTACTCCTGGAGCAGGATCCCGGCGAAGGACGGACGGTCGTCGCGCGGGTCCCACTGGATGTTCAGCAGCCAGCTGCGGCCGTCCTCGTCGTGGAAGAAGGACGGGTCGAAGCCGGAGGAGTTCAGGAACACCGGCTCGGACCACGGGCCCTCGATCGACGGGGCCGTGATCAGGTAGTTGTCGAGGTCCTTGAAGGGGCTCCCGATGGTGCGGACGATCGTGTAGACCAGCCAGAACTGCCCGTCGTGGTACGACAGTGAAGGCGCCCAGACGCCGGCCGAGTCGGCGACTCCGCGCAGGTCGAGCAGATCCGGGCGGTCCAGGATGTGGCCGGCCGGCTCCCAGTGGACGAGATCCTTGGAGCGGTGCACGGGCACGCCCGGGTACCACTCGAAGGTCGAGGTGGCGATGTAGTAGTCCGCGCCGACGCGCAGGATGCTCGGGTCCGGATGGAAACCGCGCAGCACGGGGTTTCGGAGGTGGCCCGAGGTCATGCCGGTCCTTTCACAGATGACTCAGGTGACTCAAGTGGCTGTTGCTGGGGTGGGGTCAGCCCTTGACGGCGCCCTGCATCCCCCGGCGACGATCTACTTCGACAGCAGAAGGAAGATGATCAGCTTGAGCACGTTCAGTGTAGGAACCGGTTGCTATCGGGTCAACGTTTCCGTCGCGTGAGCAGCTCTATTCGAAACTTTCGCTGGGAAATCAGCTGCCGGTGGGAGCGGACCCCTGTGCCCGCGTGGTGACTGTGTCGACGAAGACGCGGGCGGATGTGACGGCTTGATCGTCACTGGTGTCGAAGGCCGACACGTCTTCGTACCACCGCTGGTACCGCTGCGAGCAGTCGCTCGTGGCGGTGAGGTCGAGGAGCGCTATCGCGACAGCGCACGATCGATGCGTTCGAGCGCCTCAGTCAGCACCTTCCGGGGGCAGCCGACGTTGAGTCGGACGTACCCCTCTCCTCCGGGGCCGTAGACCCGGCCGTCGTAGAGATTGACAGCCGCACGGTCGACAAGGAACTGATGCAGCCCGCCCACACGAGCGTCAAGTTCACGAGCCTCCAGCCAGACCAGGAACGATGCGTCCGGCGGCATCGGCGTGATCTCGGGCAGGCGCTCTTGGACGAACTCGTGCACGAAGGCCACGTTGCCCTTGAGATAGTCGGTCAGCCTGTCGAGCCAGGGACCACCCGTCGTGTAGGCGGTCTCCAAGGCCAGACGACCGAAGTAGTGCGCGTTGATCATGAACGATGCCCGCATGACGTTCAGCAGTTCCGAGCGTAGGGATGGATCGGCAACCGAGAGCGTGGCCGATGGCAGGCCGGCTAGGTTGAACGTCTTCGTGGGGGCAGTGCAGATGAATGCTCGGCGGGCGGCATCGCTGCTGATCGAGGCGTAGACCACGTGGGGCCGACCGTTCAGTCGGATGTCACAGTGAATCTCGTCGGAAATCACCAGAAGGTCGTAGCGCGCACAGATGTCGTTCACGGCGAGCAACTCCTCGGCCGTCCAGCTCCGGCCCGAGGGATTGTGCGGGTTGCAGAGCAACAGCACCTTCGCGCCGGATGCGGCCAGCTCGGCCAGGTTGTCGAGGTCGAACTCGTATCGGTTGTCGATGAGCCGCAGCCGGTTCACGAGCAGCCGCCGCTCGTTACCGGTAATAGCCTCGAAGTTCGGCGAGTAGACCGGTGATTGGACGATCACCCCATCTCCAGGGGCGGTGAAGGTGCGCAAAATTGCTGCGACCGAGGACATGATCGCAGGGGCCGGAAGGAGGGTTTCCACCGGTGGTGTCCAGCCGTGCCTGACGGTGAACCAGTTCTGCACGATCTGGAAGTGTTCCGGGTCTCGCAGGGTGTAGCCGTAGATACCGTGGTCCGCAGCGGCGCGCAGGCGGTCGATGACGGTCGTTGGCGCCCGGAAATCCATGTCGGCCGTCCACAGCGACAGCAGACCCTCGCCCTGGACACGCGGGGAGAATTCGTCCCATTGGTTTGCCCATTTGGCTGACCCGAAAGGGGCGCGGTCGTACACCGTGTCAAAATCGGGGTCGGCACCGTACGCTGCGGTGGCGGTGGGCATGGCTTTTGTTGGTCTGGTGGTCATGCGAAACCCTTCACTCCACGGGCGATACTGCAGTCCGGGTGGTCGTGGCTGCGGGGCGGATCCGGAGCCACGACCACCGGCCAGGCAGGGGCTCAGCCGTTCTGCCCGATGCCGGCTTTGATGAGTTCCGGGACGATCTTCTTGCTCTCGTCGAACGAGATCAGCACGATGGCGTCCGGGTGCTGGGCCTTCACCTTCTCCACCTCGGCCGTGTAGTTGGCTGCGTTCGCGTCGTAGAGGGCATAGGAGACGACTTTGCCGCCGGACTCTTCGTAGAAGGAGCGGACGTTCTTCGCCAATGCCTCTCCGTAGGCGTCCTGCCGGGCGAGGATTGCGATGTTGCTGTGCCCGTCCTCGCTGATGGTCTGGGCCATCACCTGCCCCTGCAGGACGTCGGAGGGGGCCGTGCGGAAGTACATGCCGTGGTCGGGGTAGGTGTCGAATGCGGTCGAGGTGTTCCCGGCCGATATCTGGACGACGCCGGCCCCGGTGATCTTGTCGATGACCGACAGCGACACCGACGAGGAAGCGGCGCCGATGATGACGTCGGCACCACCGCGGAGCAGTTTGTCGGTCTCGGATGGCGCGATGTTCGGCGACCCGTCACCGGAGTCGCCCTTCAACTGCTTCACCTTCTTGCCCAGAACACCCCCGGCCTTGTTGATTTCGTCAATGGCCAGGTCCACGCCGGCGAACTGCGGGGCGCCGAGGAAGGAGCTGTCCCCGGTGCCTGGGAGCAGGGTGCCGAACGTAAGGGTCCCGTCCCCCTTGGGGATGGGGCCGCTGACCTTCTGATCGGCTCGGATGTTGGCCTGGTCCGGGGTGGTGCCGTTGACGTAGCCGACATTCTTGTAGTTGTTGTCCTGCCCGAATTGGTAGATGCCGACGGTCGCCGCGGAGGGGCTTCCTGTCGAGTTCATCTCGATCGGGCCGGAGGGGCCGTCGTAGTCGATGTCCGTTCCGTCGGCGAGTAGGTCAGCGCACTGCTTGAAGCTGGTGCATTTTGTCCCATCCCTGGTGACGCCGATCTCCTTCCCGGCGATCGCCTTGCCGGAGTCGTTCTTGGCGGCGACCGCGGCCAGGGCTGAGAGGATCGTGGCGTCGTAGGCCTCCGGAGCGTAGGTGAAGTCCTTCACCTTGCTGTTGATCTTGAGGATCCTCTGCCGGAACTCGTCGCCGATCTTGCCGCCGGGGAGGGTGGCGCGCACACCCTTGAGAGTGCCGGGCTCGAAATCACCGGAGTAGTCGGCGGTGTTGCCGTCCACGAAGTAGAGCTGGGTGCCCGCCTTGGCTGGCGGCTCGCTGCCGGCTGCGGTGGGGCTGCTGTTAGAGCTGCAGGCGGCGGTTGCCAGCGCGGCGGAGGCCAGAACGGCGATACAGGGGATGCGTCTCGGGAGCGACATGGGACCTCCAGGGTGGGTGAGGACTGCTGCGGTATTGGTGTGGTGCACGACCGTGCCGTGGCGGGTGTCAGGATCGAACGCGAGGGGACGGTTCGACCGGCATGTGGGGTCGTGTTCCTAGTTCCGCCTGCCGCCAGGCGTGCCTTCTGCCTGGGCGGCCTTGGCCAAGGTGCCGAGATACAGCTCGATCACCCTGGGGTCACGGGCCAGCGACTGTCCGGACCCGGTGTAGGCGTTGCGTCCTTGGTCGAGGACGTATCCGCGGTCGCAGATCTGCAGGCAGCGGCGTGCGTTCTGCTCGACCATGACGACCGATACACCGGTGCGGTTGATGGCTCGGGTCTGGACGAACACCTCGTCCTGCATCGCCGGGGACAGGCCCGCTGAGGGTTCGTCGAGCAACAACACGGAGGGTTCCATCATCAGAGCCCGGCCCATAGCCACCATTTGCCGCTCACCGCCTGACAGTTGTCCGGCCCGCTGCTTGCGGCGCCGGCCCAGCGCAGGGAACAGATCGGTCACGAACGTAAACCGGGGGGCGAACTTCTTGGGGGACTGATAGCACCCCATCTGCAGGTTTTCCTCGATGGTGAGCGAGGGGAAAATGTTGTTGGTCTGCGGTACGAAGCCGATCCCTTGGGATACCAGTGCGTCGGCGCGCTGGTTCGTGACCTCCTCGCCCCGCAGGCGAACCGTCCCGGTCGTGACCCTGACCAGCCCGAAGAGTGCTTTGAGCAGTGTCGACTTGCCGGCGCCGTTGGGTCCGATGATGCCGACCAACTCGCCGGGTTGGCAGTACAGATCGGCGCCATTCAAGATGTTGACTCCGGGGAGGTACCCGGCGATCAGATTGTCGGCGCGAAGGGTTGCGCCCTCGGCCGCCTGCAGATGCCTTGTCCGCGCTGCCTGGTCGATCTTCGGGGCGTTGGGATCGGTGTCAGCCACGATCTCGCCCTGATCGGTGACCTGGGAGTCCGATGGGCCGTGATGGGCAGTAGTCATCTCGGGACCTCCCGGTCGACCTTCTGCTCGGCGTGGTCGTGCGCGTGCTCGACCTTGAGCACGTGTTCGAGCTCGCTGATGTCGGTGTCGTGGCGAGCACCGAGGTAGGCGTCGATCACACGTTCGTCGGACATGATGGATGCGGGGGGTCCCTCGGCGATTACCTTGCCCTGGGCCATGACCACCACCCAGTCGGAGATCTCTCGCACCATGTCCATGTCGTGTTCGACGAACAGGACGCTCATCCCCTGATCCCGCAGCGACTTCACATGTCCGAGCAGGGACTGCTTCAGCGCTGGGTTGACGCCGGCCATGGGTTCGTCGAGCATGACCAGCTTCGGTTCGACCATGAGCGCTCGCGCCATCTCGAGCAGCTTTCTCTGACCGCCTGACAGGGATCCGGCGAAGTCTTCCTCCTTGGCGTCGAGCTTGAACCGCTTGAGCAGGTCTCGGGCCCGGTCGGTGATGTCTCGTTCCTGCGCCCGCCACAGGGCGGGGAGCGCGGCGGCCCACAAGCGTTCGCCACGCTGACCTGTGGCACCCATCCGCATGTTCTCCAGCACTGTCAGTTTCGAGAGCACTCTGGTCAGCTGGAAGGTCCGGACCATGCCGAGGCGTGCCACTTTGTAGGCTGCTTTGCCTTTGAGCGGTGTCCCGTCGAAGGACCATGAACCGGCATCGGGTTGATCGAAACCGGTGAGCAGGTTGAAGAACGTGGTCTTGCCTGCACCGTTGGGTCCGATCAAGGCGGTGATGACCCCGCGTTGGATTTCGAGATGTTCCACGTCGACCGCGGTGAGGCCTCCGAAGGTGCGGCGGATTCCGTTCACGACCACAACGGGGTCGGGTTTGGCAGCGCCGGGCTCATGCGGCACCGACTGCAAAGCAGTCCGGCACTCGCGCATCGACTTGTTCTCCGCGGCGCCGGGGTCGGGCACCCTTGCCTGGGACGTGTCACCGGCAGCGTAGACGTCCTTGGGTGCGGTGCCCGAGGAGGGGTGGTCGGTGGGGAAGTTGTCAGTGGGCATCGAGCGCGAGCTCCCTTCGATCACCGAAGATGCCTTGCGGCCGGTAGATCATCAGCAGCATCAGCACCAGTCCGACCAACATCAGCCGGATGATTGACGCTTGGTCGGCGTTCATGAACTGCGCCACGACCGGGTAGCCGGCCAACTGCGTCAGGACCGATCCGAGGAACGACAGGATCGCCCAGAACATCACCGCGCCGACGACCGGACCAAGGATCCGAGCGGCGCCACCGAGGATGAGCATGGTCAAGGCGATGAAGGTGAAGTCCAGGTTGAACGTGTCGGCCTGGACGGAAGCGGCCCCGAACGCGCCCACGAAGCCTCCGGCGCATCCGACCACTCCACCGAGGATGAGGGCCTGGATCTTGTAGCCGTAGACGTTCTTGCCCAGAGACCGCATCGCGTCCTCGTCTTCACGGATGCCCCGAAGAACCCTTCCCCACGGTGATCGCATCAGGGCCCAGGTGAGCAGACTGATCATGATGACCAGGCCCCAGCCGACGAGGACTGTCCACAGTTCCTCCCGGCTGTAGGTCAGGAAGAAGCCGTCGTAGTTCGGCAGCGGGTTGAGGCTTCGGAACCCGGCGGTGAAGCCGGTCACACCGTCCTTGCCGTGAAAGTACGTCCGGAACGACGTCCCGAACACAAGTCGTAGGATCTCTGCCGCCGCGATGGTGACGATCGCCAGGTAATCCGCCCGAAGACGCAGGGTGGGGATACCCAATATCAACGCCAACGCCACGCTGAAGGCGATCGCGAGCAGGATCGCCAGGACGGTGGGAACTCCGCTGGTGGCGATCGCCGCGCCCATGATGTAACCGCCTACCGACAAGAAGGCGGCCTGACCGAAGTTGACCAACCCGGCGTAGCCGAACTGAATGTTCAAACCGATCGCAGCCAGGCAGAACGAGACGGCGAGATAGCCGAAGCCGTCGTGCAGTGCCCCCGTGACGGCGCCGATGATGTCCATGTCCTCACCCGATCCTCTCGGCACGGCCGAGCAGGCCTTGTGGTCGGACGAGCAGGACCAGCACCAGCAGAACCATCGCGCCTGCGAACTTGAGTTCCGATGGGATGACCAAGGTTGAGGTCTCGACGAACAGCCCGATGATGATCGAGCCGATCAGCGCGCCCCACACTGATCCCAGACCTCCGACGCAGGTAGCGGCGAAGATCAACAGCAGTACCTGCGCGCCCAGTTGGTAGCTCACCGACTGGGAGAATCCCAGGAACGCTCCGCTCAGTCCCGCCAGCGCGGTGCCCACGATCCACACCGTGGCTATGACACGACCGACGTTGATCCCCGTCGCAGAGGCCAGGGCCGGATTGTCCGACACCGCGCGTGTGGCGCGACCGAGCCGGGTGTACTGCAAAGCAAGAGTGACCGCCACGAGCGCAAGCCCGCTGATGGAGAAGACGACGACATCCCGCATGGTGTAGGTGAACAAGCCGAAGGCATCCCGGCCGACGGGCGTGACGTAGTCGCGGTAGGTCAAGGCGCGGCCACCTGTGAAGTACTGGTAGAAGTTCCGGAGAAAGAACTGCAGACCGATCGAGACGATCATCATGGCGATCAGTCCCGTTCCCCGGCGTCTGAGTGGCCTCCACAAACCCTTTTCGTTCAGGTAGCCGAAGAATGCCGACAGCCCTACCGCCACCGCCACGGCCACGACGATGGGCAGCCCTACGACCCGGTTGCCGAGATAGGTGGCGAACGCCCCGAAGGTCACCAGCTCGCCGTGGGAGAAGTTCGACAGTCCCGTCGTGCCGAACACCATGGACAGGCCAAGAGCCCCCAACGACAGCACCAGGCCGAACAACAGACCGTTGTAGAGCAGTTGGGGGACCTGGTCCCACACCGTCGACACTTGACGCGTGTCGGGACCGAGGGGGAAGTTGACGGTGATCGTGCTCAAGGTGCCCGTTGGCCGCAAGGTGTTCGACGTTCCGTCGCGGATCTGCACGTCATCAGGAAGCGTTTTGGTGTCCAGGATGACGGCCAGAGTGCCGGAGTCACTGCCGGGCACAGTGATCGCGAACCGGCCTTGGTCGTCGCTGGCGCCCGTGTAGGTCTTCCCCGTACTGGTCTGGACACTGACCTTCACCCCGGCGACCGGTGCGTTGTTGTCTGCAGAGTTGCGCAGCGTTCCCTGCACGGTCCGATCGCCGGCCGCGTACGTCGGAGCGCTCGCTGCCACGACGCCGAGCAGGGCGACCAGGATCATGACCGCTCCCAGCAGTGGTGACAGGCGAGCAGGATGGCGGCGTACGCGCCAACGTGCACGGGGTGGTGTCATGGCCTCTCCGAGGTTGCATGGCGTGATATCTGATCGGCCTACGGCGGACGGGCGAGCCGGCAGGCAGCGACGACAGCGTGGGGAGACTGACGACCAGTACAAGGCGCCGCGGGCTGCGGCGGCCGTGGCGCGGATCTCGGGGTGGCCGATTCTCGCGGTCCTGGAATGCTAGGCGGCCCCGCATTGTCCGGTCCAGTCGTTGTTATCGATGCGCACTCATCGATATTTTCGACCAATCAACGGCGCGCGATGATGCTGCCGGCCTCGGCGGGCGGGAACCGGTTCCGGTATCGCCCAGCTGGTGCAGGGCGACGAGGACACCGTGCGCGATGTGATCAGGCACCGCACGGCTGCCCCACCGCGGCCGCTGGGAGCGGCCCTCCCCAAGCCGGCAGGAAGTCAACGGCGCCGGCAGTCTCGCGGTGCCTCAATGCGGGGCAGCAAATGCTTTCGCGTACGATTGGTTGTCCCACGTGACGAATCGGTGGTCGCGGGCGGCGATTGGTGCGTGATGTACGACCTTCACCGGCTCCGGTTGCTGCGCGAACTCAAGCACCGCGGCACCCTTGCAGCTGTGGCTTCGGCCCTCTCGTACAGTCCTTCGACCATCTCCTCGCAGCTTTCGCAGCTGGAGGCCGAGGTGGGCGTCCCGCTCCTGGAACCAATGGGACGTCGGGTCCGTCTGACGCCCGCGGCGGAGATGCTGGTCGGGCATATCGAGGTGATCCTGGACCGGCTCGAGCAGGCCGAGGCCGATATCGCCCGGGCCAAAACCGTGCTCGAGGGGGACCTGCGGATTGCAACCTTTCAGACTGCTGCCAAGACTCTGGTCCTGCCTGCCGTAGAACTGCTTCAGCGCGAGCATCCGCAGCTTCGCGTCCACGTGCATCAGGAGAACGAACGCACACCGCTGCGGGCGCTTGTCGCGCACGAATACGACCTGGTCATCGCCGAGGAGTACCCAGGAGAGCCGCCGTCGGCTCTGACCGGCCTGCACACTCAGCTTCTCCTCGAGGATCCTCTTCTTCTAGCCACCCCACCGGACGGCGAGCCGCCGCAACTCGCAGCTCTCGCACACCTGCCCTGGGTCATGGAGCCCGAGGGCAATGCCGCCAGGCGCTGGGCCAGCGCTGTCTGCCGCCAAGCCGGCTTTGAACCCCACGTTCGCTACCAGTCGACCGACCTCACCTTCCATGTGAGATTGATCGAAGCCGGGCAGGCGGTCGGATTTCTCCCCAAACTTGCCTGGGGCGTCCACGCTCCTACGGTGACACTTTCCGAACTGACGCCGCCGAACACTCGGCGCGTCCTCATCGCTACCCGCACTGGCAGCCACGATCACCCGGCCGTCGTTGCTGCCCGCGTCGCGCTCGCCCGAATCAGCCGCAGCGCACGGGATCTGACCCGGAGTTGACGCCCGAGGGGGCCTCGCGCCGTTCGCAGCCACGCCGCTCACGAAGTCGACCACGGAGTTGTGGAACAACGTCGCTGATCCCCGGCGACGGATTCACGCCGGCTCGCTCGGTATGCGGACGGTGAGATCGGCTGTGAGGGGTACGGCGCCGGCGGAGGAGCCGACGTCGAGGTGGAACGTACCCGGCTCGAGGCTCCAACGGCCGTCTGTGGTGTTCCAGTGTTGGAACGCTCGCGTTGTCAGCGGCACCGTCGCGGTGACCTCTTCGCCCGGTGCGGCGCTGATGGCGGTGAACCCGGCCAGCCAGCGGGCCGGTCGTTCGATGGCGCTGCCGGGCCGGCGCAGGTAGACCTGCACAACCTCCCGGCCGGGGCGCCGGCCGCTGTTGCGTAGGTGGACGGTGATGTCCACCTCCCTGTCCAGGTCCACGCTGGTCGGTGCGTCGATCGAGAGGTAGTCCCACGTCGTGTAGCCCAGTCCGTGTCCGAAGGGGTACCGGGGTGCTGGGGCGCCGGCCCGGTACCTGCGGTATCCGACGTGAAGTCCCTCGTCGTAGCGCAGCGCGCCGTCGGTGGGTTGTGTGGACGGTAGAGCGTGTTCGTTGTCGGGCCAGGTGGTGGGCAGCCGGCCGCCCGGTTCGACGAGGCCCAGCAGGACGTCGGCGAGGGCGTTGCCGAACTCCTGGCCGTTCGTGCCCACGAGGAGCCGGACGAGTTGCTCGTCCAGGGTGAACTCGCCGTGGTCGAGAGTGCCTTCGAGCCAGCCCGCCGCAGCGCGGACACGGCCGATCTGCCGGCGGACGGTCTCCCGCTCGTTCTCGGTGAACTCCTGCCCGGCAGTTGCGGGACCAGCCGGCCCAGGGTGGGCACGAAGCTGTGGCAGGAGCCGACCGGGTCGAGGTACTCGATGGTGTGCTCGATCGCGCGGACGGCAGGGGTACGTTCGCGGATCTTCTCTCGCGCCTCGGCGGAGTAGTCGAACTGGGCGCGGCTGACGAGCATCCGTGTGATGTCGTCACGCATCGTCAGTCGGACCAAGGGCGGTTCCCGCGCGTCACCGCGGCGCGGGCCCGGGCCAGATCGCCGAGGCGTCGTCGCGGTGGGGGTCGGGCAGCCGGATCGGGCGGACGGGGACGGTGCGTTCGCGTCCTTCGGTGAAGGCTGTCCACGGGGTTGGGTGGCCGGAGTAGCACAGGGTCGTCAGGGCGAAGACTCCGTCGGCGTAGACCTCGACGTACTCGCCGATGGTGAGGATGCGCAGCGAGGCCGCGGGTTCGCTCAGGATGGTCTCGCCGAGCCGGGTGCCGTCCGGGCCGGTGACCCAGAGGTTCTTGCCGTCGCAGCCGACGGCGAGGGCGGCACGGTCGGTGCCTGGTGCGTCGGTGCGCAGGGTGATCTCGACGGGCCCGGAAATGCCGATGTCGCCGACCGCGTGCAGGGTGGGGCGGTCCGTCTCCTCGCCGAGCCAGGCGTTCAGGCCGGGCCACCATTCCAGACGAGGTGCTGAATCGCCTTGCACCACAAGGGACTTGGGCTGGGCGAGCATGCCGCGGCAGCGCTCCCCGGCATCGCTGAGACCGACCTGGCGAGGTGTGGTGTGCAGGACGACGCGGGAGCCGTCGGGCGCGGCGATGACGCGTGGGGCGTACGAACCGGTCGGGCCGAGCGGTCCGCGGCGGGTCCACGGCCCTCGCAGGGCCGGCGCTGTCCACGCCTCGAAGCCCCGGGTGGAGCCGATGGAGCCGAGCAGCAGCCAACTGCCGTCGTCGAGGCGTTCCAGGACCGGGCACTCCAACTCGTTGACGTCGCCCGGTGAGATGAGCGGCGGGTGGACGGTCCAGTGCTCCAGGTCGTCGGAGGTGGCGAGGGCCACGCAGCCGCTGACCTCCACCGGGAGGGAGGCGTCGCTCGCGCAGACGACCATGACCCAGCCGTCACCCTCGTCGTCGCGTACGACGAAGGGGTCGCGCCAGCCCATCTGCTCGCCGGTGCGGTACCAGCGCGGGTCCGCCTCGACGACCGGCCCGGTGCCATGGCGGCGCCAGCCGGTGCCGTCGGTGCGGTCGGAGTACGCGAGGCCGACGGACTGGAGCGGCCAGCCGGCCGAAGTCAGCCCGCTCACCCCGGTGTAGAACATCGCCATTCCCTCGCCGTACCGGAACGGATGCATCGTCCACACCGCCTGCGCGTCGAAGCGGTCGGGCAGCCCGTTGCCGAAGGCGGGTCCCTGCGGCTGCCAGTGGACCAGGTCGGTGGAAGTCGCCCGGCCGTACGAGGTCTCCATCCGCAGGTGATCGAATTCGGCCGTCCAGGGCCCCTGAAGGTGCAGCACCGAGTAGGTGCCGTCCTCGTCCCGGAGCAGGGCGAAGTCGTTCAAGCAGAGGCCTGGCGGGGCGTATCGCATGCGCAGTTCCTGTCGGCTCACAGCGCCCAAACGCGTGCGCTGACCATCGAGTTAAAACGGACTCAGTTTGGAATCGGCCCAAGTAAATCTGAACGCAAACGCTTGCGCAACAACGAGGCCGGGTTTACGGTCTCGTCACCCCCACATCACACCGACGTGAAATCAACGGGAGGAACTGCGCCGTGACGGCCAGCATCAACGACGTCGCCCGCGCCGCCGGCGTCTCAGCGTCCACCGTGTCCCGCGCTCTGCGCGGCCGGCCGGGCGTTTCCGACGAGGTGCGGGACAAGATCACGGCCGTCGCCGCCCAGCTCGGCTACACCGCGTCCCGTTCCGCCGCCAGCCTGGCCAGCGGCCGTACGTACACCATCGGCGTCCTGGTTCCGTACGTGGGCCGCTGGTTCTTCGGCACCGTGCTGGACGCCGCCGAGCGCGTGTTCAGCGCCGCCGGATACGACGTGCTGCTCTACAACCTCGGCTCGCCGGAGATACGCAAGCGTTTCTTCACCAGGCTTCCGGTGCGCAAGCGGGTGGACGCGGTGCTCACGCTGCTCATCCCGGACGAGGAGGAGTCGGCCGCCCTGCGCTCGCTGGGGGTACCGCTGGCCACCACGGTCGGCGGATCCCGGCCCGGCTTCACCGTCGTCGGCATCGACGACCGGGCCGGCACGGAGAGCGCCGTACGGCATCTGGTGAACCTCGGCCACCGCCGGATCGGCATGATCAGCGGGGCCAGCGGACCGCTGCACTGGACCACCCCGATCGAGCGGCGCAACGCCTACCTGGACGTCTTGGCCGGTGCCGGAATCGAGCACGATCCGGCGTTGGAGGCGGACGGCGACTACACGGTCGAGGGCGGTGAGCGGGCCATGACCGAGCTGCTGGCCATCGCCCGCCCGCCGACGGCCGTGTACGCGCAGTCCGACGAGATGGCGATGGGTGCCCTGCGCGCCCTGCGCCGCCACCGGCTCAGGGTCCCGGAGGACGTGTCGGTGGTCGGCTTCGACGATCACGAACTCGCCGATGTGGTCGGCCTGACCACCGTCGCCCAGCCGGTCGCCGACCAGGGCGCCGAGGCCGCCCGGCTGCTGCTGCGGCAGTTGGACGAGCCCGGCGCCGAACCACCCGCTGCGCAGGTGCAGATGCCCATCCGTCTCGTCCTGCGCGAGACGACCGCCCCGCCCCGCCCGCGCGGACCGCAGTAACCCGCCACACCCCTTGAGACCCCTCGAGCCCCACAGCCCCACGACCGGACAGCACTTCAGCACGTCAGCAAGACCAACCCTCGCCACAGCACGGAAGGCACAGCACATGAGTTCGTCCAGCAGAAATGTCCGCCGCACTGCCAGTACGGGCCTGGCCCTCGTCCTGCCCCTGGCGGCGCTGGCCGCCTGTGGCGGGGGCGGAACCACCGATACGTCCGCGGAGGCGGGCAGCGGAAAGGGCACCATCAGCGTTTGGGCCCACCAGGGTCAGAAGAGCGAGGACACCGCCATACAGAACGCGGTGAAGTCCTTCAACTCCTCGCAGAAGGACATCAAGGTCGAGCTGAAGCTGATCCCCGGCAACGACTACACGAAGACCATCACGACGACGGACGCCTCGGCGCTGCCGGACGTGATGGAGTTCGACGGCCCGACCATGGCGAACTTCGTCTTCAACCAGAAGCTCGCCCCGATCGACGACTACGTCTCCCCCAAGACGCTGAGCAACGCCACCGACGCCATCAAGGCGCAGGGCGAGATCGACGGCAAGCACTACGGTCTGGGCCAGTACGACTCGGGCCTGGGCATCTACGGCAACAAGAAGCTGCTGGACGCGGCCGGTGTGAAGTACCCGACGAGCGTGGACGACGCCTGGACGGCGGACGAGTTCACCGCCGCGCTCGAGGCGCTCAAGGCCAAGGACTCCGACGGCAAGGTCCTCGACATCCAGGAGAACAACGGGCTCACCACCGAGTGGGGCACCTACGGCTTCTCCCCCATCGTCTGGTCGGCCGGCGGTTCGCTCCTCAAGGACGGCAAGGCGGAAGGCGCCCTCGACTCGCCGGAAGCCGTGTCTGCCCTGAAGACCTTCCAGTCCTGGAAGTCCAGCGTCGACCCCAACACCGACGGCAACGCGTTCGCCAAGGGCCGCGTCCCGCTCAGCTGGGTCGGCCACTGGATGTACCCCGCGTACAGCGAGGCCCTCGGTGACGACCTCGTCGTCCTGCCGCTGCCCGACTTCGGCAACGGCCCCAAGACCGGCCAGGGCTCCTGGGCCTGGGGCATCGGCGCCGACTCCAAGAACGCCAAGGCCGCCGGCACGTTCCTGGACACTCTCCTGAACGACGAGAACGTCGCCGCGATGACGACGGCCAACGGCGCCCCGCCCGCCACGAAGTCCGCGCTCGCCGCGAGCGACCTCTACAAGCAGGGCGGCCCGCTCCAGCTGTTCTCCGACCAGCTCGCCAAGCCCTGCGGTGACACCGACATCGCCAAGTCCTGCGTCGCCGTGACCCGCCCGCTGACCGCCGGGTACCCCACGGTCACCGCGAAGTTCGCGGAGGCCCTCAACTCGGTCTACAGCGGCGCCGACCCGAAGGACGCCCTGGCCAAGGCCGCCAAGGCCATCGACCAGGACTTCTCCGACAACGCCGGCTACGAGATCCCGTAGGACCCATCGGCCGGGGCGGGCCGCGCACACCGCGCCCGCCCCGCCGGGAACAGGACCCCCCGTGAAATCCGTCGAACCCGCGCACGCCGCGCCCCATGCCCGGGAGCAGGCCCCACCCGTGACCTCCGTCGAACCCGCGCGACCCGCGCGTTCTGTGCGCAAGAACCGCGACTGGTTGCACGGACTGCTCATGTCCACGCCCGCCGTCGTCGGACTCATCGCCTTCGTCGGTATCCCGTTCGGCTACGCCGTCGTCCTCTCCTTCTACAACGTCCGCCTCGGCTCCCCGCTGGAACCGACCTGGTTCGGCATCGAGCACTACCGGCGGCTGTTCACCGACCCCGACCAGTCCGGCCCGTTCCTCAGGTCCCTGTTCAACAACCTGACCTTCGCCGCGGTCGTCGTACCCGTGCAGACCGGTCTGGCGCTCGGTCTGGCGATCCTGCTCAACCGCAAGCTCAAGGCGATCGGCCTGTTCCGGTCCCTGTTCTTCATGCCGGTCGTCTTCCCGATGGCACTGGTCGCCGTGATCTGGCGGCTCATCCTCGCCCGCAGCGATCAGGGCATGCTCAACTCCGCGCTGGACGCGGTGAGTTTCGGCAACTGGGGCGCCTTCGACTGGCTCGGCGACTCAGCCACCGCGATGATCTCGATCATCATCCTCTCCATCTGGCAGGGCGTCGGCTTCCAGATGGTCATCCTGCTCGCCGGACTCCAGAGCATCCCGAGCGAGCTCTACGAGGCCGCCGAGCTCGACCGCGCCTCCCGCTGGCAGCAGTTCCGCCATGTCACCCTGCCCGGCATCCGCGGCACCCTCGTATTCGTCGCCATGCTCACCTCGGTGCTCTCCTTCCGCGTCTTCGACCAGATCTACGTCCTCGTCAAGGGCGGCGGCCTCAACGAGGACGCGGCCCGCACCGTGATGTACCAGGCGGTCACCACCGCCTTCGACCAGAACAACATCGGCCAGGCGTCCGCGATCACCGTCGTCTTCTTCCTGATCGTCCTCGTCCTGTCCCTCATCCAGCGCCGCGTCGTCCGGCCCGACAACGAGGACTGAGCATCCATGAGCATGAACCCGGGCCTCACCCGCACCCCCCTGCGCCGCTTCCTCGACTACGCCGTCCTCTCCGTGCTGGCGTTCGTCTTCGCGCTGCCCGCCATCTACCTGCTGGTCGGCAGCCTCAAGCCGTCCGACGAAGTCCTCAACGGTCTGTCCGGCTTCCTGCCCACCAACCTGTCGTTCGACAACTACACAGCCGTCCTCGACAGCCTCAACTCCGACAGCACCGGCTACTTCTGGCGCTTCATGGGCGTCTCGCTGCTGCTGGCCTTCGTGGTCGTGACGGGCGGTCTCTTCGTCAACTCCATGGCCGCATACGGGCTTTCACGGCTGAAGTGGCGCGGGCAGAACGCCGTCTTCACCCTCGTCCTATTGCTGATGCTGATCCCGTTCGAGTCGGTGGCCGTGCCGCTGTTCTACATGTTCAACGACCAGCGGAACACGCTCCCGATCCTGGCGCTGCCGTTCATCGCCAACGCCTTCTCGGTCTACCAGTTCCACACGTTCTTCCGCACGATCCCGCCGAGCATCGAGGAGGCCGCCCGCATCGACGGCGCGGGCCCGTGGCGCACCTTCTTCGCCATCATCGTCCCGATGTCGAAGCCGGCCTTCGCCTCGGTCGCGATCCTGACCTTCCTCATCCAGTGGGGCTCGTTCCTGTGGCCGGTGCTGATGGTCTCCGACCCGTCGGTACGGCCGCTGCCGCTGGAGATGAGCGTGTTCCAGGCCCAACTGCCCCCGGACTGGGGTCAGATCCTTGCCTTCGGCGTGCTCCTGGTGCTGCCCGTGCTGATCGTCTTCTTGTTCTTCCAGCGGTGGTTCGTGCAGGGCGTCGCCAGCTCGGCCGTCAAAGGCTGAGTCAGCTCTTCGCCGGGTCCCGTACACAGCGGAAGCCCAGGTTGCCCACCGAGCTGTCCGGGGTGTTGCTGGTGCGCGCGGCGACGCGGTAGCGGTTGCAGTAGGAGTCGTGGCACAGGTAGGAGCCGCCGCGCATCACGCGGGCCGTGCCCTGCTCCGGTCCCGTGGGGTCGGTGTGGGGCCCGGTGCCGTGGTCGGTGCCCCACCAGTCGGCGCACCACTCCCAGACGTTGCCGGAGGTGTTGAACAGGCCGAACCCGTTGGGCGGGAAGGCGTCGACGGGGGCGGTGCCTTTGTAGCCGTCCTCGGCGGTGTTGCGGAACGGGAAGCGGCCCTGCCAGATGTTGCAGCGGTGTTCGCCGCCCGGCGTGAGCTCGTCTCCCCACGGGAAGCGCTTCTGGTCGAGGCCGCCGCGGGCCGCGTACTCCCATTCGGCCTCGGTCGGCAGCCGGGAGCCCTCCCACCGGCAGAACGCGAGGGCGTCGCCCCAGGACACATGGACGACGGGGTGATCCCAGCGGCCGTCGAGTTCGCTGCCGGGCCCTTCGGGCGCCGCCCAGTACGCGCCCTGGACCCCGCACCACCAGGGCGTGCCCTCCGGCCGCGGCGACACCTTGCGCAACTCCCCCGGCAGGAACCTGGCGAAGACGTACGACCAGCCGAACCGCTCGGCGTCGGTGCGGTAGCCCGTGGCGTCCACGAAGGCGGCGAAGCGTTCGTTGGTGACGCAGCGGGTGTCGATCTCGAACGGCCCGACGGTCACTTCGCGGATGGGCCCCTCGCCGTCACCGGGGTTGGCGTCGGCGTCCTCACCGCCCATACGGAACGTGCCGCCGGGCAGCGCCACTCTGGAGCCGCCGGGCGCCGCACCGCTGCCGGGAACGGGAACGGGCGGCTGCGGCTCGGACGCGGCGGGTGCCGTTTCGGAGGACCGGCCGGGTGCGCAGCAGTGGGAATTCACGCGGCCAGTACAACACGCCCCTTGTCGGCCGACGCGGGCGAGTCACCCCGGCGGCAGCGGCTGCTGTGCCCAGATCGTCTTGCCGTTGACGGTCTGGCGGCTGCCCCAGCGCTGGGTGAGCTGGGCGACGAGCAGCAGACCGCGGCCGCCCTCGTCGTAGACGTGCGCCCGGCGCAGATGCGGCGAGGTGGAGCTGCCGTCGGAGACCTCGCAGATCAGCGCGCGGTCGCGGATCAGGCGCAGCTGGATGGGCGGTTCGCCGTAGCGGATCGCGTTGGTGACCAGTTCGCTGACGACGAGTTCGGTGACGAAGGCTGTCTCGTCCAGGCCCCATTCGGTGAGCTGGTCGGTGGCGTACCGCCGGGTGGCGGCCACGATTTCGGGGTCGGGCTCGATGTCCCAGGTGGCCACCTGGTCGGCGCCGAGCGCACGGGTGCGGGCCAGCAGCAGGGCCACGTCGTCGGCGGGCTGCGGCGGGAGTACGGACTTCAGCACCGCGTCGCACAGGGCGTCCAGCGAGTCTGCCGGCACGGTCAGCGCACGGCACAGCTCGGCGGTGCCCTCGTCGAGGTCGCGGTCCCGTCCCTCGATCAGCCCGTCCGTGTAGAGGGCGATCAACGAGCCCTCGGGCAGCTCCAGTTCGGTCGCCTCGAAGGGCAGGCCGCCCACCCCGAGCGGCGGCCCGGCGGTCATCTCGACGAGCCGCGTGGTGCTGTCGGGCAGCAGGACGGCGGGCGGCGGATGCCCGGCACCGGCGACGGTCAGCCGGCGCGAAACGGGATCGTAGACCGCGTACAGACAGGTCGCTCCCAGCTCCGCGACATCGTCGGTGGTGCTCTCGTCCGTCGCCAGGTGCGAGACCAAGTCGTCGAGGTGGGTGAGGAGTTCGTCCGGCGGCAGATCCACGTCGGCGAGCGTCCGTACGGCCGTACGCAGCCGTCCCATGGTCGCGGACGACTGAAGTCCGTGCCCGACCACGTCCCCGACGACCAAGGCGACCCGGCCGCCGGACAGCGGGATCACATCGAACCAGTCGCCGCCGATACCGGCCACCGCCCCGCTCGGCAGGTAACGGTGGGCCACCTCCACGGCCGCCTGCCCGGGCAGCCCCCGTGGCAGCAGGCTGTGCTGAAGGGCCAGCGCGGTCGACCGCTCACGGCCGAAGCGGCGGGCGTTGTCCACACAGACGGCGGCCCGGCTCGCCAGCTCCTCGGAGAGGACGACATCGTCTCCGGCGTACGCGTCCGGGTTGGCGGCCCGTACGAAGACCGCGACGCCGAGTGTCGTGCCGCGGGCCCGCAATGGCACCGCCAGCATGGAGTGGGCCCGCACGCCGTACTCACGGTCCTTGGCGTCATGCGCCTCGTGCCCGCTCAGCCACCGGTCGAAGTCCGGCGCGCCGGCCCCGCTCAGCAACGCCTGTCCGTCCAGCAGTGCTCGCGCGGGCGGCGAGAACGGCGGATAGGTGTCCGCCTCGCCCAGTTCGACGGCCGCTTCCGGTGTGCCTGTGGTGACGGACCGATGGGCGGCCCTGCGCAGCACGACCTCGGGGTGCTGCGTCGTCGGCGGTTCGTCCGCTCCGAGGACCCAGTCGAGCAGGTCGACGGTGGCGAAGTCGGCGAAGCGCGGGACGACGAGCCCGACGAGTTCCTCGGCGGTGCGCACCACGTCCAGGGTGGTGCCGATGGAGGCCGCGGCCTCGTTCAGCAGGGCAAGGCGCTGCCGAGCCCAGTGCTGCTCGCTGCTGTCGAACGCCGCCAGGGCGGTGCCGATCAGCTCGCCGGAGGGGTCCCGTACCGGCCACATCTCGATGTTCCACGCGTGGTAGCGGGTGCCGGAGGGTGCGCGAGTGAAGCTCTCGTACTGGACGGGTTCGCCGGTCTCGGCGACCTGGCGCAGATGCTGCAGGAAGCCCCGGCTGTGGTCGGCGTCCTCCACGGTGTCCGGGTAGTACCGGCCGATGAGGGTGTCCTCCGGGACGCCCATCACCTGGCAGGCCACGTTGTTGAGCCGCAGGTAGTGCTGCCGAGCATCGAAGATCGACATCGACATCGACGCCTGGTCGAAGGCCTGCGCCGCGAGGCTGGGCCGCTGCCCGTCGGACGGCTCGGCGGTGACCACGAATCCGGTGGCCGCGCCGTCCGCGCCCAGCAGGGGGCTCGCGTTCAGGGCAAGCGCGAGCCGGGATCCGTCCCGGTGCCGCAGTACGACGCTGCCCGTCAGCGCGGCGACGAGTTCGGGCGGCGCGTGCTCGGCGAGCAACTCCCCCGCCGTCCGGCCCACGGCCTCCTCGGCCGCGTATCCCGTCAGCCTCCGGGCACCCTCGCTCCACCCCGTCACGGTGCCCTGTGCATCAAGGATCGCCGAAGCGGCGACATGCTCCATACGCCCCAGAATGAGGGCTTCGTGGCTTCCCAACAACCCGGCTGCCACCGGCATCTCAACCGACTGTCGCCGGCCCTCAACCGGCTGTCACACGCGGAACTCCAGCCCGCAGGTCAGGGCTTGCGTGCCACCGGTCCCGCTTCCTCGCCCGCGCCGATCTCGGCGGCGTAGGAGAGGAAGTCGTCGACCATGCGGTGGAAGAGCGTGGCGAGCTTCTGAAGTTCCTCGGGGGACCAGTCGGACAGGGCCAGCTGCATACCGCGGGCGCTCATCTCTCGGATGCGATCGACCGCTTGCCGGCCGGCCTCGGTGATCTGGATGCGCTGGGCACGGCGGTCGTCGGGGTCGGGTACGCGGGTGACGTAACCGCCCTTCTCCAGCTGCTGCACCTGACGGGTCACGTGGGAGGCCTCCACGGCCAGCCGGTTCGCCAACTCGCCCGGGCGCATCGGTTCGGAGTCGCCGATCTGCCGCAGGAGTGCCACGGCGGCGCGGTCCAGCGGCACTCCGGCCAGCGCCATGAGCCGGTCGTGCTGACGCGTTCGGCCCATGAGATACGCGATGCGCGTGAGCGCCCGCTCGATCTCGATCACTTCCGTGGAGGCGGGGGTGGTGGGGGCCGGAGTTGGTGTGGACATACGGATCACTTTACCAGCTTCTTGCCTAACTCAACTAAATCCGCCCGTCGCCCGCCGGTTGCTCGCGCTCCGGTACTCCCCCTCAGGGCGCGGGCCTGGGCGACAACCGGAGCACGCTGCCCTCGCCGTTGGCCGAGAGGAGCAGGGAGCCCTCCGGAGTGACGGCGAGACCGGCGAACTGGCCGGGCGAGCCGGGCATGCCGTGGGCGAACAGCGCGGGCTGTTCGGTGGGTCCGGTCCCCGGAGGCAGGCCGACCGCCAGGTCCTCGGCGTCGACTCTGGTCTCGCCCGTGCTGAGGGAGATCGCCAGCAGCCTGCGGTGCTCGGTGTCCACCGTGAACAGTTCGGCGCCCAGGACGGCCAGCCCTTGCGGTGCGCCCAGCCCCTCCGCGACGGCCACCGCCTCGCCCTCATCTGTCCCCTTGTCGATCCGGTTGTTGATCCGGAGAACCGCCCCACGCCGGTCGTCGCTGACATAGCAGCGCCCCTCCGCGTCGAAGGCCACATCCACGGGGTGCTCGAGCCCTTCCGCGAGCACGGTGACGGAGTCGTCCCGCTCGTCGATCCGTACGACTCGGCCGGCGCCCGCCTCCGCGACCACGAGCGAACCGTCCGGCCCCACCGCGATGCCGAGCGGCTGGTTCAGCCCGGCCGCCCGTAGCCGCCTGGTCTTCTCGACGGGGTCGTAGGTTTCGACGTTGCCGTACTGGGAGGTGAGGTGCAGGAGCCCGTCCGCGGCGGTGATGCCATGGGTGAAGACGAGCAGCTCCTGTGTGGTCACGTCGCCCGGTTCGCCGTCGGCGGTGGGCTCCGGGCGTGCCACGCGGTAGTGGTCGGCGGCGTAGACCGTGCCGCCGAGGTCGATCGTCACACCGTAGGGGCCGTCGAGTCCGCGGGGCACGATCTCGCGGATCCGGCCGTCGGGGTGCATCTCCGTGACACCGCCGCTGGCGAAGCTGGAGACGAACATGCGGTTCTCGGCGTCGAAGGCCGCGTTGTCCAGGCCGACGACACCGCTGGTGACGATCGACGTGTCGCCACTGCCGAAGAGGTCGATACGGGTCACGATGCCGGCCTCGCCGCGGGACAGCACCGTCAGCACCCCGCCCTGGTCGAAGCGCACCGCGACGGGCTCGTGCACGTCCTCCGCGACCCGCTCCGGGGCGCCGCCGTCGGGAGGTATCCGCCAGACCTCGTTGGTGAGCATGTGCGGGTAATAGAGGTGACCGTCCGGGCCTAGTTGCATCGCGTTGCCGAAGACCAGCCCGTCGGTGAGCACCACCGGGTCGCCGCCGTCTGGGAACAGCTCCAGCAGGCGGCCGTCCATCTTCATCTCGTTGACGAAGAGGCGGTCGCCGACGCAGGTGATGCCGTTGGGCACCTTCACCTCGTCGGAGACCAGGGTGTACTCGCCCTCGGGACTGCGACGCCACACCCGGCCCGGCGTCAGATCCGCGATGTACATCGAACCGTCCGCTCCGAAGGCCAGGTCGTCCGGCGCCTGGACCGGACCGTCGAGCGGCACGACCACGTCGACATCCCCCGTGGCAGGGTCCACGGCGCTGATCTGCCCGGCGATGAACTGCGCGACGTACAGCCGCCCGTCGGGGCCGAAGGTCACCCCGTTCGAACCCCACAGCCGGCTCGGCCGGTTGAGCCGTCTCATGTCCCACCGGCTGCTGGTGGCGGACCGGCGGCCGGTGTCGTCGTAGCGGCTGGGCTGCATGCTCACTCCCACTCCCCTGTCCTCAGGCCCGATTCATTCGGCTTCGACGAGGACATCGCGCATACCGCCGTTCTCGCGCCAGCGCCGGAGCAGTTCGTGGAAGGCGACCGGCCCGTCGCCGTACGACTCGCTGCGCTCCCTCGGCCTGCCCTCGTTGTTGTAGTAGCCGGGCGTGCACTCGGCCTGGAAGGCGTACAGGTCGGCGGCCTTCTCCCGGATCGTGGCCACCCAGGCGGCCTCCGCCTCTGCACTGGGCTCGATATAGCGCGCCCGCCGCTTGCGGGCCTCGCCGACGACCGCGGCCACATGGGTGGCCTGCTCGTCCAGGATGTGCACGTAATTGACGGCGCTGGCGTTCTGCACCGGGCCGAGCTGGAAGAGGTTCGGAAAGCCATGACTGTAGAAGCCGTGCAGCGTCTTCAGACCCTCCGTCATCCAGGTCTCCAGGAGGCCGGCACCGCCACGGCCGTGCACCGGGACGAGTCCGGAAAGGATCCCCGAGATACCGACCTGGAAACCGGTCGCGAAGATGATGCAGTCGACCTCGTACTCGTTCCCGCCGACCACGATCGCGTCCTCGGTGATGCGCTCGACCCCGCCATGGTCGGCCGTGTCCACCAGGGTCACATTGGGCCGGTTGAACGTGTCGAGGTAGTTGTCGCTGAAGGTCGGCCGCTTGCACATATAGCGGTACCAGGGCTTGAGGAGTTCGGCCGTGGCCGGGTCGTCCACGATCGCGTCGACGCGGGCACGGATCTCGTTCATCTTCTGGAAGTCGGCGAGCTCGTACAGCCGTTCCCGCTCCTCGGGAGAGACGTCCGCGTAGCTGTTGCTCGGGATGAGCTTTTGCTGCAGCCGCGCGGTGGAGGTCCAGCCGTCGTCGACCAGGTCCTCGTCCGCCTGACCGCCGGTGACGAGCCGGAGGAAGTTCTCCCTGCGGCGTTTCTGCCAGCCGGGAGTGAGCGACTTGGCCCACTGCGGATCCGTGGGGCGCTGACCGCGTACGTCCACCGAGGACGGGGTGCGCTGGAACAGGTACAGGTGCCGTGCGTCGCGTCCCAGATGCGGCACGATCTGGATCGCGGTGGCGCCGGTGCCGATGACCGCCACCCGCTTGTCGGCCAGCTTGTGCAGGTTCCCGTTCGCGTCGCCGCCGGTGTACTCGTAGTCCCAGCGGCTGGTGTGGAAGGCGTGCCCCCGGAACGTCTCGATGCCGGGGATGCCGGGGAGCTTGGCCTGGCTGAGCGTTCCGCTGGACACGACCACGTATCTCGCCCGCATGCGGTCGCCGCGGTCGGTGGCGACGATCCACTCCAACTCTTCCTCGTCCCAGCGCAGTTCGGTCACCTGGGTCTGGAAGCAGGCGTCGTCGTAGAGGTCGAAGTGCTTCCCGATGGCCTGAGCGTGCTGCCGGATCTCCTCGCCCGGCGCGTACTTCCACTTCGGGACGTAGCCGAGCTCCTCGAGCAACGGCATGTAGACGTACGACTCGATGTCGCAGTGGATGCCGGGATACCGGTTCCAGTACCAGGTACCGCCGAAGTCCCCGGCCTGCTCGACGACCCGGATCTCCCGCACGCCGGCCTGCCGCAGCCGCGCACCGGCCAGCAGCCCGCCGAACCCGCCGCCGACGACCAGCGCCTCGACCCGGTCGTGCAGCGGCTCACGCGGCACGAACCGGGTGTACGGATCGTCGGCGTACGAGGCGAACTCGCCGACGAGCGGCTTGTACTGCCGGTTGCCGTCGGGGCGGATCCGACGGTCGCGCTCGGCCCGGTACTTCTCGCGGAGGGCGTCCGGGTCGAAACCCAGCTCCTCCGGGGTCAGTTCCTCGGAGGTTAAGGGGGTGGCGGCGGACGGTTCGTGGGGGGTGGTCATCCGGGTCCTCTCTGCTGTCCGTGCTATCCGTGCTATCCGTGTGCAATTACCGTTGTACGGTGGGCCGTTGGCCGATATCCGACCGTCTGTTGCGGCCAGGAACTGCCTCACTCCTCCACCAGCCGAATGGCCGCCGCCGGGCAGATCGCCACAGCCTCGCGCACCTCGCCCAGGAGGTCGTCATCAGGCGTCTCGGCCAACACGACGGCGACGCCATCCTCGTCCCTCTGGTCGAACACATCCGGCGAAGCCATCACGCACTGCCCCGACGCCACGCATTTCGGCTCGTCCAGTTCCACACGCATGGTTGCTTCCTTCTGCGGTACGGCGATACAGCGGTACGGCGGTGCGGGGCGGGTCACCAGGTGACGGGCAGGGCGTGGACGCCATAGGTGGTGCCCGTGTGGTCGAACTCCAACTGATCGATGTTCGTGGCCAGTTGGAGGGTGGGGATACGGCGGTAGAGGGTGCCGTAGACGACCTGGAGCTCCAGGCGGGCGAGGTTCTGGCCCAGGCACTGGTGGGGGCCGTAGCCGAATCCCTGGTGCTGACGGGCTGGGCGGCTCAGATCCAGTCGCTCACTTTCGGGGAACGCCTCCGGGTCCCAGTTCGCGGCGTGCAGATCGAAGATGATGCCGTCCCCGGCGCGGATCACCACGCCGCCGATCTCGATGTCCTCCTTGGCGACCCGGCGCACGCCCGTCTGGACGATGCTCAGGTAGCGCAGCAGTTCCTCCACCGCGTTCGCGATCACCTTGGGGTCGTCCGTCTCGCGCAGCACGGCGAGTTGGTCGGGGCTCTGCAGCAGGGCGAGCGTGCCGAGGCTGATCATCGTCGCGGTGGTCTCGTGGCCCGCGATGAGCATGGCGACGCCCATGTTGACGGCCTCGTCGTGGGCCATCTCGTCGGCCTTCACCCGGTCGGCCATCTCGGAGAGCACGTCGTCGCCCGGAATCTCGAGCTTCTCCCGGAACAGGGTGTCCAGATACTGGCCCAGCTCGCGGCTCGCCGCCATCGCCTCCTCGGCCGAGAGAGAGCCGTCGAGGACAAGGCCGGCGTTGCGCTGGAAGAACGCGTGGTCCTGGTACGGAACTCCGAGCAGTTCGGCGATGACCAGCGACGGCACCGGCAGTGCGAGCGCGGTGAGCAGGTCGACCGGGTTCGGCCCGGCCAGCATGTCGTCGATCATGCCGTCGACCATCTTCTGGATGGCGGGCCGCATGGCCCTGATCCGCCTGACGACGAACGGCCCGTTGACCGAGCGGCGCAGCCGCGTGTGCTCCGGAGCGTCGGTGTTCGTGATCAGCTTCGGGGTGTACGGCGCAATCTGCGCCCGGTGCGCGCTGACGTGCGGGAAGCCAGGCTGACAGTCGTCGTTGCTGACTCGGGGGTCGGTCATCAGGGCACGCTGGTCGGCGTGCCGGGTCACCAGCCAGGGCGTGCCGCCGTTCCAGATCCGTACCTTGCTGATCCCCTTCTCCGCCCGCAGTGGCTCCACGGCGGGAGGAGGCGCCAGCGGGCATTCCGCGGCCCGGGCCATCGGATACTCGGGAAGCGGCCCGCTCGCCTGCACGGGACAGCCGGTCGCGGTGTCGGCCATGTCTCTCCTCGGTGGTGGGGGCTCCGAAGGGATCGGATCGAAGACCCGGGACACGGTGGCCGCAGACCTCGATGCCCACATGGAAGCGGACCGAACTGACACCTTCCGGACAGTCCCCTGACAGAAAGCTGACGTGACCCAGATCACTCGCGGGCACCATCGCTCAGGCACCCGAGCCACAGCGGCACAGACATACCACCCGGAGTAAGGGAAAGGAACAAACGGCCCCAATACTGGTCGCCCGAGCGGCCGTTCGGGACCCCTCCCCGTGGCCCCTCAATAGACTCGCCGCCTGCTCTCGGACGAGACGCGAAAGGGATGGGGACACCATGACGAGGCTGACCACAGCAGGACGTACGGGACGGCTGGCGGGCTCTGCGCTGCTGGCGACGCTCGCCCTGCTGACCGTGGCCGGTTGTGGTGGCGGCTCCGGTGAGGAGTCCGGTGATGCAGCCGCGGGGGCGAGCCGCACCGAGTCCGAGGCCTCCCCCGCCGACAGCTCCCCGAAGAAGCCGTCTCCGTCTCCGTCCCCGACGGTGACGGCGGCGGACGGCACCGACACGGGCGCGTGTGCCGACGGCAACTGCGAGATCGCGGTGTCCAAGCCGGTGACGTTCGACATCAAGATCCCGGACGGTCCCGCCAAGCTGTCCGTGACCAAGGTCGGCGAGTACGAGGTCGGCTACAAGGTGACCCACGGCACCAGCAAGAACGGCGGCTCGGCCCGCGGTTCGGCGAGCGGCAAGGGCAGCGGCTGCATCACCTACTTCTACGAGAACGGCAACGGCACCCGGTGCGGAGGGGCCGCGGGGCGGCCCGAGAAGGAGGCCGGCACGGTCGCGCTGCAAATGCTGCCGGGCCCCGGCAACACCGCGATCCTCCGCCTCGTCTCGGGCTGAGGCGCCCTTTCACTGCGCCCGCCCGCCCTTCCTGGCGGAACATTTCGTAATGGGATCCATTTTCATGTAGCGTCTGGGTCGCTCGCTCACCAAGGAGGACCCCATGGCCGTTCCCAAGCGGAAGATGTCCCGCAGCAACACCCGTCACCGTCGCGCCCAGTGGAAGGCCAGCACCCCACAGCTCGTGCCGGTCACGATCGAGGGGACCGTCCACCACGTGCCGCAGCGGCTGGTGAAGGCGTACGAACGCGGTCTGCTGCACCCCGAGGACTAAGGCGCTTCTGATGGATCTCCGCGGCATGGCCGACGACCGGCTGCCCGTGACCGTGCTGTCCGGATTTCTCGGCGCGGGCAAGACCACCCTGCTCAACCATGTCCTCGGCAACCGTGAGGGACTGCGCGTCGCGGTCATCGTCAACGACATGAGCGAGATCAACATCGACGCCGCCCTCGTGCGCGGCGGCGAGGCCGCCCTCTCGCGCACCGAGGAACGTCTGGTCGAGCTGACCAACGGCTGCATCTGCTGCACGCTGCGCGACGATCTGCTGGAGGAGGTCGACCGGCTGGCCCGCGAAGGCCGCTTCGACTATCTCCTCATCGAGTCCAGCGGCATCTCCGAGCCGATGCCGGTCGCCGCCACCTTCGCCTTCGCCCGCGACGACGGAGCCGTACTCGGCGATCTGGCCCGGCTCGACACCATGGTCACGGTCGTCGACGCCGCCAATTTCCTGCCGGAGCTGGCGAACGGCGACGAGCTCGCCGAGCGGGGCCTCGACCAGTACGAGAACGACGAACGCACCGTCAGCGATCTGCTGACGGACCAGATCGAGTTCGCCGACGTCATCGTGCTGAACAAGCTCGACCTGGTCGACGACGAGAGCGCGGCCCGGCTCCGCGCGGCCCTCACCCGCCTCAACCCCCTGGCGAGGATCGTTCCCGTCGCGCACGGCCGGGTGAACGTCGGCGAGGTGCTCGGCACCGGGCTGTTCGACCTCGATCGCGCCCAGCAGGCGCCGGGCTGGGTCATGGAGCTGAACGGCGACCATGTCCCGGAGACCGAGGAGTACGGCATCTCCTCCACGGTCTTCCGCTCCCAAGTGCCGTTCCATCCGGGGCGGTTGTGGACCTTCGTCACCGAGGAGCTGGACAGCGGGGCCTTCGGGCAGGTCCTGCGGTCCAAGGGCTTCTTCTGGCTGGCGAGCCGCCCGCAGGTGACGGGCCTGTGGTCGCAGGCCGGCTCCGTCGCCCGCTTCGAGCCCTCCGGTGCCCTCGGCGCGGAGAGCCCCTCCGGTCAGGAGCTGGTGTTCATCGGCACCGGGCTGCGCGCCGAGGCGCTGCGGGCGGCGCTGGCCGACTGCCTGATGAGGGACGGCGAGAGTACGCCGCCCGTCGATCCGTTCCCCGCCTGGGACACGTACGGCATCGACGATGCCTGCGAGCACGAGCACGAGCACTCTGAACTCGTAGCAGGAGCCTGAAGATTCCGGGTCGGGCGGTGGTCGGCCACGGCGCCGCCCGGCCCGGTTCGGACAGTGATCTGGGAGGTTGGCATGACCGAGCGTGATGTACGCCTGGGCACGGTCCAGGAGACCCTGCTGATCCCGCTGTACGGCCGGGCGGTGGAGAACCGCAAAAAGGAAGTGGCCCTGCGGGACGCGCGGGCCGAGGAGATCGTCGCGTCGATCGACTACGACTTCACGCGCTTCGAGAACCTGCCCAGCCTGGTCGGCACCGTACTGCGCACCTCCCTCTTCGACCGATGGGTGACGGACTTCCTCGCCGAAAACCCCACCGGCACGGTGGTGGAGCTCGGCGTCGGCCTCAACACCCGCTACGAACGAGTCGACAACGACAAAGCCCGCTGGTTCGACCTCGATCTGCCCGACGTGATCGAACTGCGCCGCACCCTCTTCACGGACACCCCGCGCCGGACGATGATCGCCGCCTCGGTCACCGACGCCACGTGGGCCAATACCGTTACCGCCGGGTCCACGGGCCCGTACTTCTTCGCGGCCGAAGCCATGCTGCCGTTCCTGGACGAGCGGGACGTACGGCATGTCGTGGACCTGATCGCCGACCGGTTCCCCGGTTCGCTGCTGGCCCTGGACACCGCCGGGCCCGGCATCGTCGGCGCCCAGGACGAGCATGACGCGCTGAGCAAGGTCGAGGCCCGGATGCGCTGGGCCTGCGCGGACCCGGCCGAACTCGCCGACTGGCGGCCGGGGTCCAGTGTCCTCGCCTCCCACCGGCTCACCAGCCTGCCGCCGCGGCTGCACGAGGAGCTGCCCTCCGCGTACCAGGAGATGCTGGCCGGTCTCGCCGAACAGCGGCTGCCCGCGGTGGACGAGTACTGGATGACCCTGCTCCAACTGCCCTGACTACGCCGGTCCGAGAGAACGGCCACTCCCCCGTACGTCACTTCTCCGCGTGCAACCTTCTTGCAACGGGACCGGTGGTTGACTTCAGTCACCGCCCCCGCACCGGCAAGCGCTGAGGAGTGATGCACGGTGAACTCACCCGCCGCGCGTGTGGAGTTGACGCCCGCCGCTGCCCAGCTGCTGCGACGCCTCCGTGCCGCTCATGGCCCGCTGATGTTCCATCAGTCCGGTGGCTGCTGCGACGGCAGTGCGCCCATGTGTTACCCGGAGGGCGAGTTCCGGACCGGTGACTCCGATGTGCTGCTGGCCTCGCTCACCGTGGACGGCGTCGACGAGCCTGTGTCGTTCTGGATGTCAAAGAGCCAGTACGAGGTGTGGAGTCACACCCGGCTGATCGTCGACGTGGTGGAGGGGCGGGGCAGCGGCTTCTCGCTGGAGGCGCCCGAAGGGGTGCGTTTTCTGATCCGTTCGCGTCTGGTCGGTACGTAGCATCGTCACGTCAACCGCCTTGTGGTGAACTCCGCCGTGTCCTCGGCTTTCTGAGGAGACGACAGAGACATCAGGGGGCGGTATGGAACGTGGACGGTACAGAACCGTACTGACGGTTCTCGCGGTATGGAGTGTGCTGGCCGGTGCCGCCCTGGTGGGGGCAGCACCGGCCGGCGGCGTCGAGGGCGCCACGCCCTCGGTGGCCCGGGTCGCGATCGCGCCGGGCGTGACGTACTCGGAATTCGACATTCCAGCAGCCAAGGGGCCGGCTCACGCACATGTGCTGAGCGTCGATCTCCGCGATCCCCGAGTGGGTGTCGACCTCATGTACCCCGGCGCGGTGGCGGCCCGCGCCCCCATCTCTCAACTGGCCGACGCGCGCGGCGCCGTCGCGGGTGTCAACGGCGACTTCTTCAACATCACCGAGACCCAGCATCCGGGTGTCGAGGCGACGGGCGCGTCCGTCGGCCCGGCGATCGCGAGCGGGCGGACACTCAAGGCGGCGGTTCCGGACGGTCAGCGGTTCGGTCCCGCTCTCCCGCCTGGTACGAGCACGAAGGACGTGCTGGGCGTGGGCATCGACGGGCGGGCCCGCCTCGACAGCATGGCTCTGGACGGTTCGGTCCGTACGAGTGGGGCACGGCTGCCGCTCGGCGGGCTCAACCAGTACGCCCTGCCGGTCGGTTCCGTCGGCGCGTTCACCTCGGACTGGGGCCGTGTCTCCCGGGTGCGGGCCACCTGCGGCACCGACACCGAACGGGCGGCGCCCTGCAGTGCGGACACCCATGAGGTGACGGTCAAGGACGGCCGCGTCGTGTCCCATGCCGACATGCCCGGCAGCGGTCCCATCGCGGCCGGCACGACGGTCCTGGTCGGCCGGGAGGCGGGAGCCCAGCAGTTGCGGAAGCTGTCGCTGGGCGAACGGGTCGCGGTGACACATCGCCTCGTCGCGGCCGCGTCCAGGATTCCGTACCGGTTCGTGGTGGGCGGCTACCCGGTCCTGAGGGGTGGTCAGCCGCTCGCCGGTCTCGACAACGCGACCGCGGCGGTGCGTACCGCGGCGGGCATCTCGGATGGCGGCAAACGCCTGACGCTGCTCGCGCTGGACGGTGCGCCGGAGTTCCGTACCGGTCTCACCATCGCCGAAGTGGCCGCCGTCATGCGGCAGTTGGGCTCGATCGACGCCTTCAGTCTGGACGGCGGCGGGTCCTCGACGCTGGTCGCCCGGGAGCCCGGTGCGGCCGCGGTGAGCGTACGCAACCATCCCAGCGCCGGAGCCGAGCGCCCGGTGCCGAACGGGATCGGCGTGTTCTCCCTGCGGTAGGCGGCTGCAAGCCCTGCCGGGGCCTCAGGGCTCAAGGGCTCAGGGCCTCAGGCTGCTGACCATGTCCGTTGTCGCCGAGATGCCATCGTGGATGGTCGGCGCCATGCTCGTGCTCGCGAGATAGAAACCGAGCAGGATGCAGACCAGAGCGTGCGGGATCTTCAGCGCACCGGTGCGCATGAAGATCACCGCCAGCACGAAGAGCAGCAGCACCACAGAGATGGAAATGGCCATCGTCAACCTCCTCCGCCACGCCCACATCGCGGCTTTCGGCCGCAAGTGTGGCGTAGCGGGAGGTTCGTCCAGGCGGCTGACGTGTCCGCCGATCGTGTGTTGACTGCTTGTGCAAGCGCTGGGCTAGGCCCGCCTGTTGGCGTCCAGGAACTTCTCAAGTCCCGCGAGGTCATCGGTGTTGATGTAGTCGACGTCGGCCGCGAGGAGTTCGCCCCAGAGCGCGTCGCGGGGCGGGCCCGCCAGGTCGGGCGTGGCCCAGAAGCGGACCTTCTGGCGGCGCTGGTGGGCCGTGGCGATGATGCTCCGCAGCTTCTGGCGCTCGGCTTCGGGGAAGGGACCGGTGCCCTGCCAGGTGAAGTTGAGGTTCCAGTTGTCGCTGATCAGCGGGATGAAGGAGGCGGGCGCCGGGCCGCCGAGGTCGGCGAGACGGCCGTCGTAGAAGGCGCGCCGCACCCTTTGGGCCTCCATCGGTATACGGGCCGCACGGTCGCCGGAGATCACGGCGGTGACCGGGCCGGGGAAGACCCGCCCGTACGCGTACGTCGTGAACAGGTGCTTGTAGCGGCGCAGATGGCGGTCGCGTTCGAGGTACGTCGAGGAGCCCTCGGTCTTGAGGTCGATCAGGAGCTGGATCGGCTTGCGGTAACCCCGGTACACCGAGCCGTGGTTGGCCTTCACACGGCGGGCGAGCGGCTCGAGGTACAGCGACTCGAGAGTGCGGGCCGGGTCGAGATCGACCGCGTCGTGGGCCACCAGAAGCTGATCGCCGACGAGGAAGATATCGGCCTCAAGGCTGCCGAACCGGTGGCCCAGGGCGTCGAACAGGGGCCTGGGGTGCAGGTAGTCGTTGTGCGCGTGGGCACGCCACAGCGGGCGCGGTCCGTGCTTCCGCTCACTCGCCTGCGCGTACGCGGGCACGGCGACCGAGCCGGCGAGGGCGGCGGCGAAGGTGGTGAGCGCTCTGCGACGGGTGGTGAGGGCCATGCTCTGCCTCCCTGAGGGTCTGCCATCTGTGCAACCTCAGCGAGTATGCGGTCCTGGTGGGGCCAAAGAGCAGTGGCGTGCGGGGAGTTGGCCGGACTGCCGCTGCGCGTTTACTTCCTCCGTGCAGAGCACACAAAAAAGCCCGCCCCAGGTGGGACGGGCTTCTCACGGGTGTAAGACAGGTGTACGTCAGGGTGCTGGCAGGTCAACCAGTTCAGCCAGCGCCTCGCGATGGCGGCCGGCCGTTCCGTACGCGATCGAGTCGGCCTTGGACCGCTTCAGGTAGAGGTGCACGGGGTGCTCCCACGTCATGCCGATGCCGCCGTGCAACTGCACCGCCTCCTCGGCGGCATGGACCGCGACGGGTGCCGCGTACGCCTGGGCGAGCGCGACCGCCAGATCCGCGTCCGTGCTCCCGGTGGCCAGCGCGTCGGCGGCGTTGCGAACCGCGGCACGCGTGTTGACGACCTCCAGCCACAGCTGGGCGAGCCGGTGCTTGAGGGCCTGGAAGCCGCCGACGGGCCGGTTGAACTGCTTACGGTCCTTCAGATAGCGGACCGTCTCGGTCAAACACCAGTCGGCGAGGCCCAGTTGCTCGGAGGCGAGCAGCCCGGCTCCGGCCCGCAGACCGCGTCGTACGGCGGGTTCGGCATCCCCCAGCAGCCGGCCGGCCGCGCCGTCCAGTACCACCGTCGCCACCGGCCGGGTCAGGTCCAGGGACACCTGAGGGCGGACGGTCACGGCGTCGGCCTCCACCACGTACAGGCCGCCGTCGTCCGCGGGCACGAACAGTACGTCGGCGACGGCCGCGTCCGCGATGCCGGTCAACTCCCCGTGCAGGGCGCCGTTCTCATGCCGTACGAGCCGATAGGCGGCGCCGGGAGCGACGTTCAGCGCAACGGCGAGGGCGCCGATTCTCCGCCCGGACGCCAGCTCGCCGAGGAGGTCGTCGGCCTCGCAGGCGAGCAGCGCCTCCGTGGCAACTACCGCACTCGTCAGATAGGGCGCGGGAGCGACCGCGCGGCCCAACTCCTCCAGCACCACGGCGACTTCGCGGTGCGTGGCGCCCTGGCCTCCCAGCGCCTCGGGGACCAGGAGGCCGGCAAGGCCCATGCTGTCGGCGAGGGCCTTCCACAGCTCGGGGTCGTACGGCGTGCCGGACTCCGCGCGGGCGAGCACGTCCGCCGGGTCGCAGTGGTCGGCGAGGAGGTCGCGTACCGCCGCGCGCAGCGCCTCTTCCTCCTCCGAGTACAGCAGATCCGTCATCGCGCGAGGTCCTTCCAGGCGACGTCCTTGTCGGTGCGCGGCTCGGCGGGCAGGCCCAGGACGCGCTCTGCGACGATGTTCAGCAGGACCTCGTTGGTCCCGCCCTCGATGCTGTTGCCCTTGGAACGGAGGTAGCGGTATCCGGCCTCGCGCCCGGTGAAGTCGACGAGTTCGGGCCGCCGCATCGTCCAGTCGTCGTACAACAGGCCTTCCTCGCCGAGGAGTTCGACCTCCAGGCCGCTGATCTCCTGGTTGAGACGGGCGAACGCGAGCTTCAGCCCGGAGCCCTCGGGGCCGGGCTGGCCCGCGACGAGCTGCTGGCGCAGCCGTTCGCCGGTGAGACGGGCGACCTCGGCCTCCACCCACAGGGTGAGGAGCCGCTGGTGGAGGTCGTGGGTGCGCAGTTCGGGGCGCTCACGCCAGGTCTTCGCGATCGGGCCGATCATGCCGCCCTCGCGCGGGATGCGCATACCGCCGATGGACACGCGCTCATTCATCAGCGTCGTCTGCGCGACCCGCCAGCCGTCGCCGATCTCCCCGAGTCGGTGGCTGTCGGGGATGCGGACGTCGGTGAGGAACACCTCGTTGAACTCGGCCTCGCCGGTGATCTGGCGCAGCGGCCGCACCTCGACGCCTGGGTCGGTCATGTCGAGGATGAAGTAGGTGATCCCGCGGTGCTTGGGCACATCCGGGTCGGTACGGGCGATGAGGATGGCCCACCGGGCGACATGGGCGCTGGACGTCCACACCTTCTGCCCGTTGACGACCCAGCTTCCCCCACTCTCGGCTTCGCTCGAGCGGGAGGTACCCCCATCGTCCCGTACGGCCCGCGTGCCGAGCGCGGCGAGGTCGGACCCCGCACCCGGTTCGCTGAACAGCTGGCACCAGACCTCCTCCCCCACCCAAAGAGGCCTGAGGAAACGGCGCTTCTGCTCCTCCGTACCGAAACCGAGAATCGTGGGCGCCGCCATGCCGAGGCCGATACCGATACGCCGCGGGTCGTTGTCGGGAGCGCCCGCGGCCTCCAACTCGGCGTCCACGACGGCCTGGAGAGAGCGGGGCGCGCCGAGTCCGCCGAGGCCTTCCGGGTAGTGCACCCAGGCGAGTCCGGCGTCGAAGCGGGCCTTGAGGAAGTCGAGGCGGTCGGTGGTGGCGGGAGGGTGGGCGGCCAGCAGTTCCTGCGTACGATCCCGCAGTTCGGTGGCGTCGGTCATGCCGCTCCTCCTTCAGTGTGACCAGGGATGACGGCGACGCGCCCGGTGGTGACCCCATCGGCGACCCGCTGCACGGCGGCGGCCGCACCGCCCATCGCCACGCGCTCGCTGACCAGCGGCTTGATCGCGCCCCGGGCGGCCAGTTCGGTGAGCTGCTCGTGGCAGCGCTGGACGAGCTTGGGGTTCTTGGTGTTGTAGAGGCCCCAGTGCAGGCCCATGATCGAGTAGTTCTTCACCAGGGCGTGGTTCAGGGCCGGACTGGGAATGGACCCGCTCGCGAAGCCGACCACCACGATTCGCCCTTCGAAGGCGACGACCTTGGCGGACTGCGCGTACGCCTCGCCGCCGACCGGGTCGTAGATCACGTCCGCGCCCCGGCCGCCGGTCGCCTCCTTCACGGCGCCGACGACGTCCTCGGCACGCCGGTCGATGACGACGTCGCACCCCAACTCCCGTGCCACGTCCGCCTTGTCGGACCCTCCGACGACCCCGATGACCGTGGCGCCCGCGGCCTTGCCGAGCTGTACGGCCGCGCTGCCGACCCCTCCTGCGGCAGCGTGGACGAGCAGCGTCTCGCCGGCCTCAAGACCTGCCCGGCGGTGCAGACCGAACCATCCCGTCTGGTAGCCGATGTGCAGCGCCGCGGCCTCGGCGTCGTCGAGCGCCTCGGGGGCGGGCAGTACGGCCGCGGCGTCCACGATCGCGTACTCGGCGAAGCCGCCGTACGGCAGGGCGGGATTGCCGATGACCCGCCGCCCGTCCTCGGTCTCACCGCAGATCTCCACGCCGGGCGTGAACGGCAGCGGCGGCCTGACCTGGTACTGCCCGCGGCACAGCAGAGCATCCGGGAAGTTGATGTTCGCGGCACGCACCTTGATCAGCACCTGCCCCTCGCCGGGCACCGGCCGCTCCACCTCCTCGAGCCGCATCACCTCGCCCGGCTCACCGTTCTGGTGCACTTGCCATGCCTGCATGCGGGGGCCTCCACAGGACTGCGTAGTCTGAGCGGTACTGGTCCGCATACTAAGCGGTCGCTTGCCGATCAGGCCAGCGTCACGCACATCAAGACCGCTTCGGCCGCGCCCGTACATGCATCCGCTCCCCCTGTGGCCCGAACAGGCTGAGGAACTCCACCGGCCCCTCCCCCGTCGACCCGAACCAGTGCGGCACGCGCGTGTCGAACTCGGCGGCCTCCCCCGCCGTGAACACCACGTCATGCTCACCCAGCACGAACCGCAGCCGCCCGGAGAGGACGTAGAGCCATTCATACCCCTCGTGGACACGGGGTTCCGGCTCCTCGTTCCCCTGCGGTACGAGCACCTTGAACGCCTGAAGTCCGCCGGGCTGGCGGGTGAGCGGCCAGTAAGTGCGCCCGTGCCGCTCGATCGGCTGGGACCGAACCCGCGGGTCCCGCACCGGCGGAGCCCCCACGAGCTCGTCCAGAGCCACCTCGTGAGCCCGGGCGATCGGCAGCAGCAGTTCCAGGCTGGGCTTGCGCAGCCCGGACTCCAGCCGGGACAGGGTGCTCACCGAGATACCGGTCACCTCCGACAGCCCGGCGAGCGTCGCACCCCGCTCCTTCCGGATCCTTCGCAGCCGGGGGCCGACTCCCGCCAGCACCTCGTCGGTGTCGGTGTCGGCGTCCCGCTCATTCCGATCCGTCTCGTGCTCACTCATGAGCACATTGCAGTTTCGGCAAAGACATTTGTCAATGCCGCAGCCGCGGGGCGACCTTGTCCGTGGAGGTGGTCACCATGACCGATCGTTACGAAGTGGTCGTCGTCGGAGGCGGCGCGGCCGGCCTGTCCGCCGCACTCGTACTGGGACGCGCGCGGCGCCAGGTCCTCGTCGTCGACGCGGGCGAGCCGCGCAACGCGCCTGCCGCGCATATGCAGGGCTATCTGTCGCGGGACGGGATGTCACCCGCCGAGTTCCTGGCCGAGGGGCGGCGGGAGATTCAGGCGTACGGGGTTGATCTGGTCCGGGACCGGGCGGTGGACGTCGCGCGGGACGACGCCGAGGAATTCGACGTGACGCTGGAGTCCGGGCGTTCGGTGCACGCTCGCCGACTGGTCGTCGCCACCGGGCTCGCGGACGAGTTGCCGTCGGTGCCCGGGGTCGCGGAGCGGTTCGGGCGCGATGTGCTGCACTGTCCGTACTGCCACGGCTGGGAGGTCCGGGACCAGGCGTTCGGGGTGCTCGCGACGTCCGCCATGAGCGCCCACCAGGCGCTCATAGTCACGCAGTGGTCCAAGGACGTCACCCTGTTCCTGCACACGGTCGCCGAGTCCGAGCTCTCGGACGAGGATCTGCGGCACCTGGCCACGGCTGGCGTGAACGTGGTTCCCGGCGAGGTGGCGGGGCTCGTCGTCTCGGACGACCGGCTCACCGGGGTGCGTCTCGTGGACGGGTCCGTGCACGAGCGCTCCGTGCTCTTCGTCGCCCCGCGACCGGTCCCGCGCACGGGGCTCCTTGAGCGGCTGGGCGCCGCGCTCAAGGAGACGCCGTTCGGCGTGTACGCGGACGTGGACGAGTCGGGGCGGACGAGTGTGCCGGGGGTTTGGGCGGCGGGCAATGCCGTGGGGTTCTCGGAGCAGGTGATCAACGCGGCTGCGTTGGGGTATCGGGCAGGGGCCATGATCAACGGGGACTTGCTGTTCAGCGACATCGCGGCTGCCTCCGCCTGAAGGGGGGTTCTTTTCCCCAGCCCCGCCCCTCCCCGAAACTGGGGCTGCGCCCCAGACCCCCTTTCATCGGCGGGTGGGGCACCTACCGCGGGTGGGAGGGTCTGGGTGGGGTGCCTACCGGGGTGGGGGTGACACGTTGTGTCGCGGCTGCGGGTGGGTCGTGGCTGGTCGCGCAGTTCCCCGCGCCCCTAAAGAAGCCTGCGGCTGCCCGTGCACGGAGAAGGCGTCGGCGCCCAGAGCAAGCCCGCGCCCCGGAAGGCGGCCACGGCCCGGGCGCCAGCCCCCGGACAGGCTCGCCCCTGGTGGGAGCCCGCGCCCCGAACAAGCCCGCGGCCCAGAAAAGCCATCCGCCGGAGGGAGCCCGGACCCCCTGCTACCCGCAGCTTTCCACCGGCGGGAGGGGACGTGGGCCGGTGCGTCCTATGCCCGTCGCTTAGCTTCGGTCTGGGCACACCAGAACCCTGTGGAAGCAAGGGGCCGTATGCCCCGTTGGCGACGGGCTGACGCACCGGCCCGCGGCCCCGCACCACCGACCACCTAGGGGCGCGGGGAACTGCGCGACCAGCCACACACAACCCGCAGCCGCGACACGAAGTGTCACCCACCACCCCCTGGCGGGGGCCCGGGGGCGCAGCCCCCAGTTTCGGGAAGGGGCGGGGCTGGGGAAAGAAACCCCCCGGCTCCGCCGCACGCGGAGCGCGTCGCCGTAGCACCATGGCCACATGCTGTTCGCCCGGCTAGCCCGCGTATCGCAAGAGGTCGCCGCCACCTCGGCCCGGTCCCGGAAGATCGGCCTCCTGGCCGAGCTGTTCCGGGACGCGGAAGCCGAGGAGGCCCCGATCGTGATCCCGTACCTGGCGGGACGCCTCCCGCAGGGACGGATCGGCATCGGCTGGAAGGTCCTCAGTCGCCCCGTCGCCCCGGCCGAAGAGCCCACGCTCAGCATGCGAGACGTGGACGCCCGGCTGACCGCGCTCGCAAAGGTCTCCGGCCCCGGCTCCCAGGCCGAACGCCAACGCCTGGTCGGCGACCTGCTGGCCGCGGCCACCGCGGACGAGCAGCGGTTCCTGTTCGGCCTGCTCAGCGGAGAGGTACGACAGGGCGCCCTCGACGCCGTAGCCGTAGAGGGGCTGGCCGAGGCGACCGGCGCACCCTCCGCGGACGTACGACGGGCGGTGATGCTGGCCGGTTCGCTGCAGACCGTGGCGCAGCGCCTGCTGGCGGACGGCCCGCAGGCCCTCGCCGAGTTCAGGCTCACCGTAGGCCGCCCGGTCCTGCCCATGCTGGCGCACAGCGCCACATCCGTGGCGGAGGCGATCGACAAGCTCGGCGCCTGCGCCGTCGAGGAGAAACTGGACGGCATCCGCGTCCAGGTCCACCGCGACGGCGACGCCATACGCCTCTACACCCGCACCCTGGACGACATCACCGACCGCCTGCCCGAACTCACCTCTGCGGCAAGGGAGTTGAAGGGCGAGCGATTCATCCTGGACGGCGAGGTAATCGCATTCGACGAGGAAGGACGACCGAAGTCCTTCCAGGACATCGCCGGACGGGTCGGCTCCCGCACGGACGTCGGCACAGCGGCCAAAGCCCTGCCCGTGTCCCCCGTCTTCTTCGACGCACTGTCCGTGGACGGTCACGACCTGCTCGACCTGCCCTTCGCCGACCGCCACGCGGAACTGGCCCGACTGGTGCCCGAGCCGATGCGAGTGCGGCGCACGCTCGTGGCGGATCCGGCGGACGGCGAGGCGCGCCAGGCCGCGGAACGGTTCCTCGCGGACACGCTGAAGCGCGGCCACGAGGGCGTCGTACTGAAAGGCCTCGACGCCCCCTACAGCGCGGGCCGGCGCGGTGCCTCCTGGCTCAAGGTCAAACCCGTACACACGCTGGACCTGGTGGTACTGGCCGCCGAGTGGGGCCATGGACGGCGTACCGGCAAGCTGTCCAACCTGCACCTCGGGGCACGGAATCCGGACGGCTCGTTCGCCATGCTGGGCAAGACGTTCAAGGGCATGACGGACGCGATGCTGGCCTGGCAGACCGAGCGGCTGCGCAAGCTCGCCGTCAAGGACGACGGCCACGTGGTCACCGTACGGCCCGAGCTCGTCGTCGAGATCGCCTACGACGGCCTGCAGAAGTCCACCCGCTACCCGGCCGGCGTCACGCTCCGCTTCGCCCGCGTACTCCGCTACCGCGAGGACAAGACCCCGGCAGAGGCCGACACCGTCGAGACGCTACTCGCCGCGCACCCGGAGGTGACCCGGTGAAGCCCTCACGCCGCAGCGCGGGCCTGCTGCTGTTCCACCGCACCGGCGACGGCCTGGAGGTACTGCTCGGCCATATGGGCGGCCCGTTCTGGGAGCGGCGCGACGCCGGCGCGTGGACCGTACCGAAGGGTGAGTACGAGCCCGACGAGCCGGCCTGGGACGCGGCCCGCCGGGAGTTCCGCGAGGAACTGGGCCTGGAGCCGCCCGACGGCGAGGCCGTACCGCTCGGCGAGGTCCGGCAGGCGAACGGCAAGATCGTCACCGCATGGGCGATCGAGGCCGACCTCGACCCGACGACGGTGGTCCCGGGAACGTTCGAGATGGAGTGGCCGAGGGGCTCGGGCCGGCGCCAGGAGTTCCCGGAACTGAGCCGGGTGGAGTGGCTCGGGCTCGACCGAGCGAGAGCCGTGATCGTCAAGGCTCAGGCAGAGTTCCTGGACCGCCTCGAGGAGCACGTCGGCTAGAAGGCCGACACCTGGGTACGCGGATGCCGACAAGGTGCCCCGAAGGGGCGCGGCGCTGTGACATATGCGGCTCCGCCGCGATGGGGGTCCCCCGCTCGAGCGCAGCCGAGAGTGGGGGAGCGACCAGCCACACACAACCCGCAGACCTGGACGGCGCTTCAATGAACGGCGCTTCCAGTTCTGGCGCCCCCATCGAAGCGCGCCCGTATCAGGAGGTCAGCCATGCCCATAGCAACCGTGAACCCGGCAACCGGCGAGACACTCAAAACCTACGACGCCCTCGGCGCCGAGGAGATCGAGCGCAGGCTCGCAACCGCCGACGCAGCGTTCAGTACGTACCGCACCACCTCATTCGCCGAGCGCGCCCAGCGGCTACACCGAGCCGCCGACCTGCTGGAAGCAGACACGCAGGACACCGCCCGCGTCATGACCACGGAGATGGGCAAGCCCATCAAACAGGCCCGCGCGGAGGTCGCGAAGTGCGCGAAGGCGATGCGCTGGTATGCCGACCATGCCGAGGAACTGCTCGCCGACGAGGAGGGCCCGGAGTCGGAGGCGCGTGACTCCGGCGCCTCCAGGGTGATCGTCCGCTACCGCCCGCTCGGCCCCGTACTCGCGGTGATGCCCTGGAACTTCCCGCTCTGGCAGGTGATCCGATTCGCCGCGCCCGCCCTGATGGCAGGCAACGTAGGACTCCTCAAGCACGCCTCGAACGTGCCGCAGACCGCCCTCTACCTGGAGGATCTGTTCCACCGCGCGGGCTTCCCCGAGGGCTGCTTCCAGACGCTGATCATCGGCACCGGCGAGGTCGAGGGCATCCTGCGCGACGAGCGGGTCAAGGCGGCGACGCTCACCGGCAGCGAACCGGCCGGCCGCGCGGTCGCCTCGGTCGCCGGTGACGAGGTCAAGAAGACGGTCCTTGAGCTGGGCGGCAGCGATCCGTACGTGGTGATGCCGTCGGCCGACCTCGACCGGGCGGCAAAAACCGCGGTGACGGCCCGGGTGCAGAACACCGGGCAGTCCTGCATCGCCGCCAAGCGGTTCATCGTGCACACGGACGTGTTCGACGCCTTCGCCGAGCGCTTCACGGCGGGCATGAAGGCGCTGAACGTCGGCGACCCGATGGACGAGGACACGGAGGTCGGCCCGCTCTCCAGCGAGCAGGGCCGCGACGGTCTGGCGGAGCTGGTGGACGAGGCGGTGGAGAGCGGCGCGACGGTGCTGTGCGGCGGCGAACGGCCCGACCGGCCCGGCTGGTATTACCCGCCGACCGTCCTCGCCGACATCACCCCGGCCATGCGGATCCACCACGAGGAGACCTTCGGCCCGGTCGCCACGCTCTATCGCGCCGACGGCCTCGACGAGGCAGTGACGATCGCCAACGACTCGCCGTTCGGGCTGAGTTCCAACGTCTGGACCCGCGACGAGGCCGACATCGACCGCTTCGTACGCGATCTGGAAGCGGGCGGTGTCTACGTCAATGGGATGACGGCGTCCCACCCGGCGTTCCCCTTCGGCGGGGTCAAGCGGTCCGGCTACGGGCGGGAGCTGGCGGGCCACGGAATCCGCGAGTTCTGCAACATCACCACCGTATGGCACGGAGCGTGAGCGTTCCGCAGTTACGATCGCCTGTGTGAACCGCGAAGTGACCCTCCCTCTGATCGTCGACGACCGCGGCACTTTGCAGGTGGCGGCCGCCGATGTCAGCAAGCTGCTGCGCAACGTCGGCGGCCGGTGGCTGCATCTGGTGGAGGCCGGTCAGGAGGGCCTCGACGAGGACACGGTGGCGACCCTCACGATCGAACTCGCCAAGCTGGCCGACCGTATCGACGTGGCCTGCATCGCGCACAGCAGCGGGACGTCGTCCGACTAGGGCAGGCCCTAGGACTCGCTAGGACTCGCCCCGGTCCAGCTCCCACAGCGTGTGCCAGAACATCTCCTCGTAGCGCTGCAGCAGGCGTCCGTAGCGATGGACCGCCTCCTCGCTGATCAACCCCGCGTCCAGTCCGGCCTGTACGGCGGCCATCGCCTTCTGCTCCAAGTCAGGCGCGGGTTCAGCGAACAGATCGAAGAAGCCGCAGGCCTCGTCGTCGAAGCCGTACTGGCGGCGCAGCGCCTCGGCGATGGTGGCGCAATAGCCGCCCCACGCCGAGAAGTTGGCGCTCAGCGCCAGCACCACGTCGGTCGGCGCACCGTTCAGGGCGAGCCAGGCGACGTACGCGGGATACGCCTGGGCCCCCGCCAGCGGCTCGTACCCCGCCACCCGCGCCTCGTCCGCGCCGCAGGCGGTGAGCAGCGGGCCGAGCCGGTCATGGGCGAGGGCCTCACCCTCCGCGAGCATGGTGAAGAAGGCGGCGCACTCGGGCTCGGCGGCCGACCGATCCGCGAGATGCTGGAACGCCCGGCGGTCCGCGGCGATCACATACCGCTGTTCCAGCGCGAGAGTGGCGAGGGTGTCGCGCCGTGCCGCGCCCCGGCCGATCAGGGGCAGCAGCCGGTTGGCCTGCGGGTCGGGGGCGAGCTTTCCGGTGGTGGTGTCCAGCAGTTCCCTGGCTGTCCGCGCCATCGCCGCACTCCTTCGGCTCGACTGCGCTGCCTTTCCCGTACTCCCCAGGCTCTCACGGCACCGCGCACCGCTCAGTGACGTCAGCGGATCGGCATACCCGCGAGGGTGCGCGCGATCACCAGCCGCTGGATCTCACTCGTACCTTCGAAGATCGTGTAGATCGCGGCATCGCGATGCATCCGCTCGACCGGGTACTCACGTGTGTAGCCGTTTCCGCCGAGGATCTGGATCGCCTCGGCCGTCACCTTCTTCGCGGTCTCACTCGCGAAGAGCTTCGACATGGAGCCCTCAGCGGCGGTGAACGGCTTCCCGTTGACCGCCATCCACGAGGCGCGCCACACCAGCAGCCGGGCCGCGTCGATGGATGTACGCATGTCGGCGAGCTGGAAGGCGACACCCTGGTTGTCGATGATCGGGCGGCCGAACTGCTCACGCGTCCGGGCGTAATCGAGGGCCACCTCGTACGCGGCCCGGGCCGTGCCCACGGCCATGGCGCCCACCGCCGGGCGCGAGGCCTCGAACGTGGCCATCGCGGCGTTCTTCACGCGCTCGCCGCCGGCCTTCGCCCGCTCCCGTGCCCGGGCCAGCCGCTCGTCCAGCTTCTCCTTGCCGCCGAGCAGGCAGGAGCCGGGGACGCGGACGTCCTCCAGTACGACCTCGGCGGTGTGCGAGGCACGGATGCCGTGCTTCTTGAACTTCTGGCCCTGGGACAGGCCGGGTGTGTCCGGCGGGATGATGAAGGAGGCGTGGCCCTTGGAGCCGAGCTCCGGGTCGACGACGGCGACCACGACGTGGACGTTGGCGATACCGCCGTTCGTCGCCCAGGTCTTGGTGCCGTTGATGACCCACTCGTCCTTGGCCTCGTCGTAGACCGCGCGGGTGCGCATGGAGGCCACGTCGGAGCCGGCGTCGGGCTCGGAGGAGCAGAAGGCGGCGACCTTGACGTCGCCCGCGTCGCCGTACATCTGGGGGATCCAGGTGCCGATCTGCTCCTCGGTGCCGTTGGCGAGGACGCCCACGGCGGCGAGGCCGGTGCCGACGATGGAGAGGGCGATGCCCGCGTCACCCCAGAACAGCTCCTCCATGGCCATGGGGATGCCGAGGCCTGTGGGGTCGAAGTACTGCTGGGCGTAGAAGTCCAGGGAGTAGATACCGACTTTCGCGGCCTCCTGGATGACCGGCCAGGGAGTCTCTTCGCGCTCGTCCCATTCGGCTGCCGCGGGTCGGATCACGTCGGCGGCGAAGCCGTGGAGCCAGTCCCGGACCTCCTTCTGCTCGTCGTTGAGCTCCATGGTGAACTCGGCCATGTTCCCTCCAGCTAAGCACTCGCATGTTACTTGCGGTAACAGTAGCCTGTTACCCGCCGGTAGGAAAAGTCAACTCCCGGTTCCCCTCCGGCAGCCCGTTCGATGCAGAATCACAGCAGGGTGTTACGTTGCGCAGGGCGTCGCCGAATCAGAACGGGTGGGGAGAGCTCATGGACACCACACAGCGGACCGAGCAGCAGCGGTCCGCCGACCGCCGTCGGCGAGAGCTGCTGGAAGCCGCCGACCGGGTGGTGCTCCGCGACGGCCCCGGCGCCTCGATGAACGCCATCGCCGCCGAGGCCGGCATCACCAAGCCCATTCTGTACCGGCACTTCGGTGACAAGGGTGGACTGTACGCGGCTCTCGCCAAGCGGCACACGGACGCCCTGCTCGAAGCGCTGCGGGCCGCGCTGGATGCGCCTGCCGAGCGTCGCGAGCGGGTCGAGGCCACCCTCGACACGTACCTCGCGGCGATCGAGGCACGTCCGCAGGTGTACCGCTTCCTGATGCATCCGTCGGAGGGCGGCCCGCAGAGCGACCAGGGCTTCGACGTCGGGCTGCACTCCGCTCCCCTGCTGCGCCGCATGGGCGAGGAACTCGGCAAAGTCATCGAGGAACGCGTCGACCTCGGCCCCGACAGCGCGCAGCTCGCGCGGGTGTGGGGCCACGGCATCGTCGGCATGATGCACGCGGCCGGCGACTGGTGGCTGGGCGAACGGCCCTGCTCACGCGCAGAGTTGGTACGCAGTCTGGCGGACTTGCTGTGGGGCCGCTTGGCGGCGGCGGGCGACAAGGTGGGCGGGCCCAGCTTCTAGCGCCCCCAGGATGCCCGCGCCGCCTGACGCATAACCCGCCGGTGGCGCCACCCACGGAGCCGGTCCACGTACACCCCACCGTCAAGGTGATCACACTCGTGCTGTAGGCACCGGGCGAAGAACCCGGTGCCATGGACCCGCACCAACTCACCGTCCAGTGTGGAGCCTTCGACGATCGCGTGGTCGTACCGCTCCGTCCCCGCCTCGAGGCCCGGCAGCGACAGACACCCCTCGGGACCGCGCAGCAGCAGCCCGTCCGCCTCGACCAGACGCGGGTTCACCAAGTGCCCCACATGGCGTCGTTCCTCGTCGTCAGGGCAGTCGTACACGAAGACCCGCAACGACTGACCGACCTGGTTCGCGGCGAGTCCGACGCCCTGAGCCGCGTACATGGTGGCGAACATGTCCTCGACGAGACGCCCCAGTTGTGGGCCGAAGTCGGTGACTTCCTCGCATGGTGTGTGCAACACGGGGTCGCCGAGGAGGGACAGCGTGAGGACGCGCCCTTGGGCGCCCGGGATCGAGCCGTGTCGCATGGCCGCAAGGGTACGGTCCTCAATGTCGCGCGGGCGCCGGGGTGGTGCCGCGAACCGGGCCGGTCGTGGATCTCGATAGGCTGAGGGCCACACGTTGCCGGCAGCAGGGCAGGGCGCGGCGTCGTACGCAAGGAGGATCGAGACTTGATGGCAGGCAACTCGGACCCGCTGTCGCCGCGGGCCAAGCTGGCCGTGACGGCGGGCAAGGCGGTCGCGGCGGCGTCGCGGGCCGCGGGCCGCGGCAGCGGATCGGTGATCGGCGGCCGGGTGGCGCTCAAACTCGACCCCGACCTGCTGGCCCGGCTGGCCGAGCACTTGGACGTCATCCTGGTGTCGGCAACCAACGGCAAGACCACCACGACACGGCTGATCGCGGAGGCGCTGCGCGCCGCGGGCCCCGTCGTCTCGAACGCCCTGGGCGCGAACATGCCCGCAGGCATCACCTCCGCGCTGGCCGGCGGCTCGGACGCGCGGTACGCGGTCATCGAGGTCGACGAGAAGTACCTCGCAGGTGTGGCACGTGACACCGACCCGAAGGCCATCGCGCTCCTCAACCTCTCCCGTGACCAGCTCGACCGCGCCGCCGAGACCCGCATGCTCGCCGAGCACTGGCGCGAGGGTCTGGCCGGTTCGAAGTCCGTCGTGATCGCCAACGCGGACGACCCGCTGGTCGTGTGGGCCGCGTCCTCCTCGCCGAACGTCGTGTGGGTGGCCGCCGGGCAGATGTGGAAGGACGACGCCTGGTCCTGCCCGTCCTGCGGCGGTGTGATGCAGCGGCCGGGCGACGACTGGTTCTGCGGCGAGTGCGGTTTCCGCCGTCCGACGCCGAGTTGGGCGCTGGACGGCGACCATGTCCTCGACCCGCACGGTTCCGCCTGGCCGATCCACCTCCAGCTACCGGGCCGCGCCAATAAAGCCAACGCCGCATCGTCGGCCGCCGTGGCCGCCGTCTTCGGTGTGCCGCCGCAGGTCGCCCTGGAACGTATGTACCAGGTCCAGGCGGTGGCCGGGCGCTACGACGTCGTGCAGTTCATGCAGCGTGACCTTCGGCTGCTGCTCGCCAAGAACCCGGCGGGCTGGCTGGAGACGTTCTCGCTGATCGACCCGCCGCCTACGCCGGTCATCCTGTCCGTGAACGCGCGCGGCGCCGACGGCACCGACACCTCCTGGCTGTGGGACGTCGACTACACGCGGCTGAGCGGGCACCCGATCTTCGTCATCGGCGACCGGAAGCTGGACCTCGCGGTGCGTCTGGAGGTCGCGAACCAGACCTTCCAGGTCTGCGAGAACCTCGACCAGGCCGTGCAGATCGCGCCGCCGGGGCGGATCGAGGTCATCGCGAACTACACCGCGTTCCAGGACCTGCGCCGCCGTGTCGGCAATTGACCGGCGTCGGCACGTGATCCGCGTCGGCAACTGACCACAGAGGACGATCATCAATGAGTGACAACAGCCTGCGTCTGGTGTGGATCTACCCGGACCTGCTGAGCACCTACGGCGACCAGGGCAACGCGCTCGTGGTGGAGCGCCGGGCCCGGCAGCGCGGCCTGGACGTGGCCCGGCTCGACGTACGCAGCGACCAGCCGATCCCCACCTCCGGCGACATCTACCTGATCGGCGGCGGTGAGGACCGGCCGCAGCGGCTCGCGGCCGAGCGGCTGCGCCGCGACGGCGGTCTGCACCGCGCGGTCGGCAACGGCGCGATCGTCTTCTCCGTGTGCGCCGGCTACCAGATCCTCGGCCATGAGTTCATCAACGACCTCGGGCAGCGCGAGCCGGGCCTCGGCCTGCTCGACGTGGTCTCCACGCGCGGCGAGGGCGAGCGCTGCGTCGGGGACGTACTCGGGGACATCGACCCGCCCCTCGGCCTGCCGCAGCTCACGGGCTTCGAGAACCACCAGGGCATCACCCACCTCGGCCCCACCGCGCGCCCGTTCGCCCAGGTCCGGCTCGGCAAGGGCAACGGCACGGGAGACGGCACGGAGGGCGCGTACAACGACACGGTCTTCGGGACGTACATGCACGGGCCCGTGCTCGCCCGCAACCCGCTGATCGCGGATCTGCTGCTCAAGCTCGCGCTGGACGTCAACGCGCTGCCGCCGATCGACGACCGGTGGTACGAGGCGCTGCGCGCCGAGCGCATCGCGGCCGCCCAGCAGCCTGCCTGAGCCACGCTGATACGCGGATACGCCGAAAACACGGCCCACAGCCCGTCCGGGACAGTCCGAGAGATGGTTCACAGCCCTTCTGGCGGCCCGGCCGCTCACCTGTGCGGGGGCGTCCAGCAGGCGGACGCATGATGCGGGCCCGCCCCCTGCCGCCGGTACGCTTGCCGGGTCCAGCCGGACAGCGCGGTCCGGTACCCGGCCCACGTTGAGAAGGTATTTCGGGCTATGCGCATTGGTGTCCTCACGTCCGGCGGCGACTGCCCCGGCCTGAACGCCGTCATCCGGTCCGTCGTACACCGCGCCGTCGTCGACCACGGCGACGAGGTCATCGGCTTCCGGGACGGCTGGAAAGGCCTTCTGGAGTGCGACTACCTCAAGCTCGACCTCGACGCGGTGAGCGGAATCCTGGCTCGCGGCGGCACCATCCTCGGCTCATCCCGCGTACGACCCGAGCACCTCAGGGACGGCGTGGAGCGGGCCAAGGGGCATGTCGAGGAACTCGGGCTCGACGCGATCATCCCGATCGGCGGGGAGGGCACCCTCAAGGCGGCCCGTCTCCTGTCGGACGGCGGCCTGCCGATCGTCGGCGTGCCGAAGACCATCGACAACGACATCGCGGTGACGGACGTCACCTTCGGCTTCGACACCGCCGTGGGCGTGGCGACCGAGGCGCTTGACCGCCTCAAGACCACCGCCGAGTCCCATCAGCGTGTGCTGATCGTGGAGGTCATGGGCCGCCACACCGGCTGGATCGCGCTGCACTCGGGCATGGCGGCCGGCGCACACGCAATCGTCGTGCCGGAACGCCCCTTCGACATCGAGGAGTTGACCGCCAAGGTCGGCGAACGCTTCTCGGCGGGCAAGAAGTTCGCCATCGTCGTGGCCGCGGAGGGCGCGAAGCCTCGCGAGGGCTCGATGGAGTTCGACGAGGGCGGCAAGGACATCTACGGGCACGAGCGGTTCGCGGGTATCGCCCGCCAGCTCTCCCTTGAGCTGGAGCACCGGCTCGGCAAGGAGGCCCGTCCGGTGATCCTCGGGCATGTGCAGCGTGGCGGTACCCCGACGGCGTACGACCGCGTCCTCGCGACCCGGTTCGGCTGGCACGCGGTGGAGGCGGTGCACCGCGGGGAGTTCGGCCGGATGACGGCGCTGCGCGGCACCGAAATCGCGATGGTGTCGCTCGCGGAGGCGGTCGAGACGCTGAAGACGGTGCCGGATGCGCGGTACGCCGAGGCGGAGTGTGTGCTTTAGCCGGGGCAGCGCCGTAAGACTCCCGGTTGTCTGCCGACTGCAGGCTGTGTGTGGTTGCTCGCGCCCACGCGGCGGAGCCGCATATTGATACAGCCCCGCGCCCCTAAAGAGGCGCTTGTCCCGCCCCCGGTCGTAACAGTGACCGGGGGCGGTTCTACTCTGGTGCGGACGGACAGCGCACAATCCCGTACTAATCAGGAGCCGGCGGATGGATCACAGCGGGCACGGCACGACCATGGATCTGCCGCCGTTCACGCTGGGGCGAGGGCTCGAGTGGTCCGCGGACCCGTTCTTTCTCGTCGCCTGTCTGGTGGGGCTCGCCCTGTACGGGTGGGGCGTCGTGCGGCTGGTGCGGCGTGGGGACAAGTGGCCGGTCGGGCGGACCGTGGCGTTTGTCGTGGGCGTGCTGACCGTGATGCTCGTGATGTGTACCGGGCTCAATGACTACGGCATGGTCATGTTCAGCGTGCACATGGTGCAGCACATGATCATCAGCATGCTGACGCCGATCCTGATCCTGCTCGGCGCGCCGATCACGCTGGCGCTGCGTGCCCTGCCGGTGGCCGCGCGCCGGGGCCACAAGGGGCCGCGTGAGCTGCTGCTGGCGCTGTTGCACAGCCGGTTCATGCGGCTGATCTCGCACCCGGCGTTCACGATCCCGCTGTTCATCGCGAGCCTGTACGCGCTGTATTTCACCCCTATCTTCGACTTCCTGATGGGTTCGAAGACGGGCCACACCGTGATGATGTGCCACTTCCTCGCCGTCGGCCTCGCCTTCTTCTGGCCGATCATGGGCGTGGATCCCGGTCCGCACCGGCCTGGCTATCTGCTGCGGATGCTGGAGCTGTTCGCGGGCATGCCGTTCCACGCGTTCTTCGGCATCGCGCTGATGATGGCGTCCGGCCCGATGGTCGAGACGTACAAGAACCCTCCCGCGTCGCTCGGCATCGACGCGCTCTCGGATCAGAACGCGGCGGGCGGTATCGCCTGGGCGTTCAGCGAGATCCCGTCCGTACTCGTGCTGCTCGCGCTGCTCTTCCAGTGGTACCGCTCCGAGCAGCGTCAGGCCCGGCGCACGGACCGGGCCGCGGATCGCGACGGGGACAAGGAGCTGGAGGCGTACAACGCCTATCTGGCCTCATTGAACGCGCGTACCCGCTGAGATAACAATTCCCACGCAAGGCCACTGAGTGTCCCTCCGCCACTCTGGGCACTTCCCCTCATTAATGCCTCTTCCAATTAAACTTGACTGAAAGGCTTTTCTATTCAGTAGCATGGCGCGCAAGCCCTGCTTCCGCTCTTGCAGGGTGACGGGGGAACCGCCGGGGGGAGCGGTAATGACATTTCGCGCGCCCATGTACAAGGGCATTCAATCTTCGGTCCGCAGGACCGCATTTCTGCTGGTCGCTTTGCTGATCCTCAGCGGCTGCACTCAGGCCGACCGTCTCGTCATCGTGAAGGCGGTGTCGGCCGGAGTTCCGGCTCTCGATCCTTTTTTCGACGAGAAAAGTGGGCTCGGTGTGGACGCCGAGGTGCGTGGGGAGCGGCCTCGGGGCGGCTTGCAGCAGGGCAACACGCCTGGGCTGTACGGGGGTTCGCGTAAGCAGGGCGCCTGTGACGTCGACCGGCTCAAGGAATTCCTCATCGATCCCGAGAACCGCCGCAAGGCCAAAGAATGGGCACGCGTTGCCGGAATTTCTCCGGATGCGATCGAGGAGTACGTCGATCAACTCACACCGGTTCTCCTGCGTCACGACACTCTCGTGCGGAACCATGACTACAAGAAGGGCAGGGCGGTTGCCTACGACGCCTTGCTGGAGGCGGGAATCGCGGTTCTCGTGAACGATCAGGGATTGCCCGTCGTCAAGTGCTCGTGCGGTAATCCACTTCGTACTTTCGAGGGGGACCGCGAAGACATCTCGGTGCGCTTCGAGGGCGGCAACGAGAAGTGGCCGAGTTTCCGCGATGACTCGGTGGTGTCGGTCGAACCGTCGCCCACGAAGCTCGACCGGATCGCTCTCGTGGATGTGACCGACCCGGACAAGGGCATCGAACGGCCCGTCGGCACCGACGGCTCGGAGGACCGGACCTTCGACGCACGGCGCGACGGCGAGGCCACGGGAGAGCCGGGCACCCCCGGGGAGCCGGGTTCGGCCTCACCCACCGAGACGTCGACGGACACTCCGACTCCGGCCGATCCGACGGAACCCGATCCGACGGACCCCAGCGATCCGACAGAGCCCGATCCCACGGAGCCTGATCCCACGACGCCCGATCCGACGCAGACCTCGACGCCGCCCACCGACACCCCTCCCACGCCGACGCCGACCGACACGGAGCCCGTAGGGGCCTCACCGCCTCCGTCGACAGACAGCGCGACTCCGCCGAGCGACGATCCGCCCCGTACGAGCTCATCGCCCCCGACGAGCGAGCCGGTCACCAGCGAACCCGCTACCAGCGCACCCGTAACGAGTGACCCGGCGACCGACGCCCCCGTGAGCGGCGAGCCCGCCGCGAGCGCGGTCTGAGCCACGACAGCACCCAGGGAGGGACCGGATGGCACCAGGGACATCGCAGTCGGGAGTGGGCCGGGTCATCGCGGGTCGGTATCTGCTGCTGAACCGGCTCGGTACCGGTGGCATGGGACACGTATGGCTCGCCCACGACCAGCAGCTCGCCTGTGAGGTCGCGCTCAAGGAGATCGTTTTCCGCGATCCCGCCGAGGCCGGTCGGCAGCGGGCGGCCCGGGTCGCCCGGGCCCGTGCGGAGGCCCGGAACGCGGCGGGGCTGCGCGGCCATCCGCATGTGGTGACCGTGCACGACGTACTGGAACACGAGGGCCTGCCGTGGATCGTAATGGAGTACGTCGCGGGCGCCCTCGACCTGCGCGACCTGGTCACCCAGCGGGGCCCGGCGGCGCCCGCCGAGTGCGCCCGGATCGGTCTCGCCGTGCTGGACGCGCTGACCGCGGGCCACGAGCGGGGCGTCATGCACCGCGATGTGAAGCCCGCCAACATCCTGCTGGCGCCGGACCGTTCGGGTTCCCCGTACGCACGTGTCCTGCTCACGGACTACGGGATCTCCGTGCAGCCGGACTCCGCCGAGCCGCGCTGGACGATGACGTCCATGCTCGTGGGCACGGCCGGATATCTGGCGCCCGAGCGGGCCCAGGGCGGGCCGCCCACCGCGGCCGCCGATCTGTTCTCACTGGGCTGCACGCTCTACTACGCGGTCGAGGGCTGCGGCCCGTTCGACCGCGACACCGACCTGGCCGCGCTCACCGCGGTCGTCCTGGAGGAGCCCCGGCCGCCTCTGCGCGCGGGCGCGCTGGAACCGATCCTGGCCGCCCTGCTCACCAAGGACCCCGTCCACCGCGCCACGGCGGAGCAGACGCAGGCCGCGCTGTCCGCGATCGTCACGCCACAGCCCCCGCAGCGCACCCACGTCGATCCGGGGTCGCAGCCGCAGTGGGCGCACGCCGAGACGGAGGTATCAGCCGTACGGACGCCAGGGCCTGCGCCAGGTCCCGGATTCGGGCCACCTATCGCGCTGCAGTCACCCGTCCCGCCCAAATCGCCGACGTACGCGCCGCCGCCGCCCGGCAGCCGGCGTCGCAAACGCTCGAACGTCCTGCAGTCCGTGATCGCGTGCCTCCTCGGCGTGGGCCTGACGCTCGGCGGGGTCTGGTACGCGATGGGCCGGCAGGCGGACGAGGGCGGGGCTGCGCAGCCGTACGGCGGGGCCGTCGGGCTCGCCGAGCCGCTCAAGGACGGCGACTGCGTCATCGCCGACTGGCCCGAGAGGCGTTTCGAGGGCACGCCGCGGCTGAAGCTCGAGGACTGCCTCAAAGGGTCCCCGGACGGGCAGGTCATGGCGGTGGTCGAGGCCGGATCCGTCGATGAGGCGCGTACGTACGGGCCCGTCCACTGCGAGTCGCGCACCGAGGAGACCCGTAAGAAGCTCGCGGACGTACGCGGCTACGCCGTGCTGCCCACCGAAGCGGGCTTCGAGGCCGCAGGCCGGCGCACCGTATGTCTGCTGCTCGGGGCGAACGGTGGGGTGTACGGGCCGCTCGGGGACCACCGGGAGACGGGGCTGACGTTCATCGACACGGCCAATATGCAGAAGCAGGACTGCCTGGACGAACGGTCCGACCGGGACGCCCGGCTGACCTCCTGCGACGAGCCGCACGACCAGCGGGTGCTCGGCTTCACCCGACTCGGCCCCGACACCACGCTCGAAGACGCGAAGCGGGAATCCGTCGAGGCCTGCGCGGCGGATGTGCCGCCGATCCAGTACGGCTACGACCCCGGCCGCTACGAATCGGCGGCCTGGGCCGGGGAGAGCGGCTGGAAAACAGGCACCCATTTCGTCGTATGCACCGTGAAAAGGCAGGACGGGGGCACCATGGAGAGGGACGAACCATAAGGAGGGTGTTGCGATGCCCGGTTCTACGAAGACCATGGGGGTGCTCACCGTCGGTGGCCTGGTGATGGTCACGGCCTACACGGTGGCGCTCGGCAGCAATGGCTGGCTGTGGTTCGGCTGGGTGGTACTCGGCCTGATCACTCTGGCGATGGTGGCCTCACGCAGCACCTGATGCCCTTCGCGCATCCTCCCCGGACCGGTTCAGAACCGGCCCGGGGAGGGTCTTCAACTGTTGGCGGTTTTGCTGCGTTTTCCTGTGCGATTCGGGCGGTGCCGGTCGGCTGCCGTGTCTTTGTGCGGGGGTCGGTCGTTAGGCCGATCGGGTGCACGGATGTGCCCGATTCGGGACCGAGCAGGGGGGTGGTGGGTGTGGGCCGGTTGATGGCGACGGCGCCGTGTACCGCCTTCGGTGGCGTGGTCGAGGGCAGCGGCGAGCGGGTCGGTCAAGCGGTGCTGTACGAGCGGGTGGGTTTTCTCGCCCAGTTGAGCCGCGAGCTGACCCGGGCCCTGGTGGCTTCCCGGTGGGACGAGGGTTCGCTGGAGGTGCTGGCCGCCGGGGTCGACGGGCGGGGTGAGCCGTTGCCGTCCAAGGGCTGGATGGCGCTGCGCCGCCTCAACTGGCAGCACACGGCGAGTTTCGCCGAGGGGGTGTATGTGTCGGACCGGGTGCGGCGGGGTGCGGAGGAGTACGCGGCGCGCACCCTGCGGCTGGCGCTGCATCGGCGCACTGTGGTGGCGGCGGTGCTGGCCACCTGGCCCGCCGACCCCCACCGGCGCACCCAGGCGGAGTGGGAGGCGTTGCAGGCGCTGCTGCCGAGCGGGGTCGGCCATGCGGAGATCCGCAACCGCACCCGGCAGGTCCGCGCCTATGTGGCCGAGCACGGGCGCCTGCCCGCAGGGCTGTGTGAGCTGGAGGAGCCGCCCCAGATCGCCGCGCAGGTGCTGCTGGCGGCGATGGACCGCCAGCAGGTCACCCTGCAGCGGGTGGATGCGGGGCTGGCCCGGCTGCGGGTGAAGCTCCCGCTGTGCCCGGCCCCCGCCTCGGGCCGGGAGTGGGCCTGGCATGTGATCGACCTGCGGCTGCCCGCCACCGTCGGCCCGGAGGCGGTGCTGCACACCCCGACCCTGCGCCCCACCCGCGGTGGCCGGATCGCGGTGGACCTGCCGCACTCCCGGCCCGCCCCGGCCACCAAGGCGTCCGGGCACACCGTGGCGGTCGGCTTCGACTGGGGTGTAAACACCCTGCTGACCGGAACGGTGGGCCGTCTGACCGGCCCCAAAACTGCCCGGCGGGTGGTCACCGACGGCCGCCCTCTGCTCTTCGACGCCACCGCCATCAGCGCGAAACTGCACCGGCTGCGCGGCCACCGCGAACACCTCGCCGCCCGACGCGACCACTACCAGCAGTTGGCGGACGGGCTCGGCGCCCCCCTGCTGGCCTGGGACGACCTGCACCGGCGGGCCGCGGTGCTGGAAGTGGAGCACGCGCGGGTGTGTGCCCGCATCCGCCACCTCAACGACGCGCTGGCCTGGGCGGCGGCCCGCTGGGCCGTCGACCAGAGCCTCGCACTCGGCGCCAGCGTCATCTACCTGGAGGACCTGGCCACCCTGGAGGCCCGCGGCAAACGGCGCGGCAACGCCCGGCTGTCCGGGCAGGTCCGCGGCAGGGTCGCCGAGGCGATCCGGCACCTGGCCGCGAAGGCGGGCATCACCGTGGTCACCGTCCCCGCCCGGGGCACCTCCGCACGCTGCCCGCAATGCCTGGGGCCGCTGGGCCATCACCCGGCGCCGGACCGGCTTGCCGAGCGCGGCTGGACCTGGGCGCACTGCGCAGGGTGCGGGCTGTCACAGGACCGGGACCACGCGGCCGCCCGCCAGATCGTCTCCCGCGGCCTGCTCGCCCAACCCCACACCAGCACCGACCGCACCACCGGTATCCGCACCATCCGCACCACCGTGGAGGGCACCGTCACCGCGGTGCGCCGGCCGAAGAAGACCACCCGCCGGCTGCGCCGCGCCCGCCGCGCGCAGGCCCTCCCCGCCCGGCCGCCCGGGCCGAAGACCACCCCGGGCAAGCGCCGCCCCACTCCGGCCCGGCCCTCCCCGGCCGGCCGGTCATCGACTTCCCGCCGTATGCCCGAAGTGCGTACGGTCCCCGCCACCACCCCCACCCGGGTGGTCAAGCGTCCGGCGGGGCATGACACCCAGACACCAGCCCCCTTCCCGGGGCGGGTGCCAGGTCATGGAGTACCCGCCCCCGCCCTGCCGGAGCCTGCTCTGGCAAGGCGGGGGCGGCTCTCCCGCGGAACCTGTCGGCGGCGCGCCCGCGCCGCCCAGCGGACCGGCTTCCACCACGTGCATGCCACCGAGGTCCACCCCCTCACCCCGAGGTTCGGACCACCGGACGGCAACCGCACACGGCCACGCCGCGCCCTAAAAGCCTGAGTTACTCAGGCACACACAGAGTTCCAGAGACGCTTTCATTCGCGGGACAGCCGTCCCGCGGAGTGCACGCCCGGCTGGTATTTGGGCAGCCTGGCGGTGATTTTCATGCCCGCGCCGAGCGCGGTCTCGATGACGAGGCCGTAGTCGTCTCCGTAGACCTGGCGCAGCCGGTCGTCGACGTTCGACAGGCCGATGCCGCCCGACGGGCTGATCTCGCCTGCCAGGATGCGGCGCAGCCAGTCGGGGTCCATGCCGGGACCGTCGTCCTCGATGGTGACGAGGGCCTCGGCTCCCGCGTCCTGTGCGGTGATGCTGATGTGGCTCTTGTCGACCTGCCCGGTGCCGCCCTCGAGGCCGTGTTTCACGGCGTTCTCCACGAGGGGCTGCAGACACAGGAAGGGCAGGGTCACCGGGAGTACTTCGGGGGCGATCTGCAGGGTGACCGAGAGGCGGTCCCCGAAGCGGGCCCGGACCAAGGTCAAGTAGTGGTCGATGGCGTGGAGTTCGTCGGCAAGCGTGGTGAAGTCGCCGTGCCTGCGGAACGAGTAGCGGGTGAAGTCGGCGAATTCCAGCAGGAGTTCGCGGGCACGCTCGGGGTCGGTGCGGACGAACGAGGCGATCACGGCGAGCGAGTTGAAGATGAAGTGCGGAGAGATCTGGGCGCGCAGGGCCTTGATCTCGGCCTCGATCAGCCGCGTACGGGACTGGTCGAGGTCGGCGAGCTCCAGTTGGACCGAGACCCAGCGGGCGACCTCTCCGGTGGCCCTGACCAGTACGGCGGACTCGCGGGGCGCGCAGGCGACGAGCGCGCCGTGTACGCGGTCGTCGACGGTGAGCGGGGCGACGACGGCCCAGCGCACCGGGCAGTCCGGTTCGACGCAGTCGAGGCGGAAGGCTTCGCCGCGGCCGTTCTCCAGCGGTCCGCCGAGCCGGTCCATGATCTGCGTCTTGTGGTGCTCGCCGACGCCTTCCCAGGCGAGGACGGTGTCCTGGTCGGTGAGGCAGAGGGCGTCGGTGCCGAGCAGGGTGCGCAGACGCCTGGCCGACTTGCGGGCCGTCTCCTCGGTGAGGCCGGCGCGCAGCGGGGGTGCGGCGAGCGAGGCGGTGTGCAGGGTCTCGAAGGTGGCGTGCTCGACGGGGGTGCCGAGTCCGCCGAGGCTCCGTGGGCGCGTGGTGCGCCGGCCGAGCCAGAAACCGGCCGCCAGCAGCGGGAGTACGGCCACCAGGAGCCCGGCCAGGAAACCGCTCATGTCTCCACCACCCGCCTCATGCGTCAACTTCCTTCGCGCTCACGGCCGTTCGCACCTGCCCGCCCGACAGCTGCTCCGGCAGATGGAAGCGGGCCAGGATCGCGGCCGTGCCCGCCGGTACCCGCCCGGGCGTGGCCAGCGACACCAGCACCATGGTGAGGAAGCCCAGCGGGACGGACCACAGCGCGGGCCAGGCGAGGAGCGCGTGCAGCGGGCCCGTGCCCGGGAAGCCCGCCATGGTCGCGGCGACCGCGAGCAGCGCCGAGCCGCCGCCGACCAGCATCCCGGCCGCCGCGCCGGGCGGGGTGAGCCGCCGCCACCAGATGCCGAGGACGAGGAGCGGGCAGAACGACGACGCGGACACGGCGAAGGCGAGCCCCACGGCGTCCGCGACGGGCAGCCCGCCCACGACCACGCTGGCCATCAGCGGCACGATCATCGAGAGCACCGTGCCCAGCCGGAAGTGCCGTACGCCCCGTGCCGGGAGCACGTCCTGGGTGAGCACGCCCGCCACCGCCATGGTCAGCCCGGACGCCGTGGACAGGAACGCGGCGAAGGCCCCGCCCGCCACCAGCGCGCCCAGCAGGTCCCCGCCGAGTCCGCCGATCACCCGGTCGGGCAGCAGCAGTACGGCGGCGTCGGCGTCCCCGGTGAGGGTGAGCTCGGGGGCGTACAGGCGCCCGAGCGCGCCGTAGACGGGCGGCAGCAGATAGAAGGCGCCGATCAGGCCGAGGACGACGACGGTGGTGCGGCGGGCGGCGACGCCGTGCGGGCTGGTGTAGAAGCGGACGACCACGTGCGGCAGTCCCATGGTGCCGAGGAAGGTGGCGAGGATCAGTCCGTACGTGGCGTACAGCGGGCGTTCCTCGCGGCCCTCGGCGAGCGAGGTGGACATGCCGCCGTTGCTGCCGCGGTCGGCGACGGGGACGTGGTCGCCCTTGGTGAAGCCGAGCCGGGTGCCCTGTTCGATGCGGTGGACGCCTGCGTCGAGCCGGACCTTCTCGTCCTCGTACCGTTCGCCGTCGACCGTGCCCGTCGCCGTGACGTTCAGCGGTTCGGCGAGCTTCAGGTCGAGGCCGCTGTCGACGCGGACCACGCGGTGTTCGCGGAAGGTCGCCGGTTCGTCGAAGGCGTTCCGCGGCGATCCGTCGCCCTGCCAGGCGAGGACGAGGAACAGGGCGGGGACGAGCAGGGCGGTGAGTTTCAGCCAGTACTGGAAGGCCTGCACAAAGGTGATGCTGCGCATGCCGCCCGCGGCGACGGTCGCGACCACGACGACGGCGACGATGATCCCGCCGAGGGACTTGGGGGCGCCGGTCAGCACGTTCAACGTCAGCCCGGCGCCCTGGAGTTGGGGCAGCAGATAGAGCCAGCCGACCCCGACGACGAAGGCGCCGGCCAGCCGTCGCACCGACTGGGAGGCGAGCCGTGCCTCCGCGAAGTCGGGCAGCGTGTAGGCGCCGGAGCGGCGCAGCGGGGCCGCCACGAAGAGCAGCAGGACGAGATAGCCCGCCGTGTAGCCAACGGGGTACCAGAGCATGTCGGGGCCCTGGACGAGGACGAGGCCCGCTATGCCGAGGAACGAGGCGGCGGACAGGTACTCGCCGCTGATGGCGGCCGCGTTCAGCCGGGGGCCGACGGTGCGGGAGGCGACGTAGAAGTCCGAGGTGGTGCGTGAGATGCGCAGGCCGAAGGCGCCGACGAAGACGGTCGCGACGACGACGAGGGCGACCGCGGGAACGGCGTAGTTCTCGTTCACGGCTCAGCGGACCTCGTTCGGGTTCATGGCTACGGCTCAGCGGTCCTCGGTCATGGGTTTCTCGGTCCCGTTCTCAGCGGTCCTCGACGAGGCGGACGAAGTCCCGCTCGTTGCGGTCGGCCCGGCGGACGTACCAGCGGGCGAGCAGCACCAGCGGCGGGTAGACACAGAAGCCGAGGACGAGCCATTCGAGGTTCGTGCTGTCGTTCATCGAGGTGAACACGAGCGGCAGCGGTCCCACGAGCAGTACGAGTACGCCGAACACCGTGAGCGCGGCGCGCAGCTGGCTGCGGATGAGCGAGCGGACGTAGGTGTGGCCGAGAGTCGTCTGCTCGTCGATCTCGGTGCGGGGACGGTAGCCGTTCAGCCGGCGGGTTCGGCGGGGCGGCCCCGTGACGACCACGCGGCGATCGGTCGGATCCTGTGCCACTGTCCGCGCCTCCTCAGCTTGCGGTCCGGCGCATCAGCAGTTCACGCAGCTCACGGGCGTGACGGCGGCTGACCTGCAGTTCGACGGGGCCGACCAGGACGCTCACGGTACCCGCGTCAAGGCGGAGCTCGCTGATGTGGCCGAGGGCGACGAGATGCCGCCGGTGGATGCGGACGAAGCCGCGCGAGCGCCAGCGCTCCTCCAGCGTGGACAGCGGTATACGCACCAGGTGGCTGCCCTGTGCGGTGTGCAGTCGCGCGTAGTCGCCCTGGGCCTCGACATGCGTGATGTCCTCGACGGACACGAAACGGGTGACCCCGCCCAGCTCGACCGGGATCTGGTCCGGGTCGGGCTCGTGTACGGGGATCAGCGGAGCCGCCTCCTTCAGCTCGGCGGCCCGGCGGACGGCCTCGGCCAGCCGTTCCCGGCGTACCGGCTTCAGGACGTAGTCCACCGCCTTGAGGTCGAAGGCCTGCACCGCGAAGCCCTCGTGCGCGGTGACGAACACGACGAGCGGGGGTTTGGCGAGTCCGGCGAGCAGCCGCGCCATGTCCAGGCCGTCGAGCCCGGGCATCTGGATGTCGAGGAAGATCACGTCGATCGCGTCGTCGCCGTCGGGGCCGCACTCCAGGGCGCGGTTGATCCGGCGCAGCGCCTCGGTCGCGTCGCTCGCGCCCTCGACGCTCTTCACCCGTGGATCGGCCTCCAGCAGATAGAGCAGCTCTTCGAGGGACGGCGGTTCGTCGTCGACGGCGAGGGCGCGCAGCATGAGGCTGGAGTCTAGGAGCAATCCGGACGTCTGCACATGCGCGAGACGGGGCTGTGACCTCTGGGCCTGCGGAGCCGTGAGGTGTGGCCGTCGGCGCTGGATACAGTGCGCGCATGAGCCCCAAGTCCGCGCCGTTCGACGAGCTCGACCGCAAGATCGTTACGGCCCTGATGGTGAACGCCCGGACCAGCTTCGCCGTGATCGGCGCGGAGGTGGGCCTGTCGGCCACCGCGGTCAAGCGCCGCGTCGACCGGATGCGCGAGACCGGTGTGGTCACCGGGTTCACGGCCACGGTGAAGCCGGCCGCGCTCGGCTGGCGTACGGAGGCGTACGTGGAGGTGTACTGCGAGGGCGCGGCTCCGCCGCGGCGGCTGGCGGAGGTGGTGCGCAACCATCCGGAGATCACCGCCGCGATGACTGTGACGGGGGGCGCGGACGCGCTGCTGCATGTACGAGCCCGGGACGTGGACCACTTCGAGGAGGTGCTCGAGCGAATCCGTACGGAGCCGTTCATCCGCAAGACGATCAGTTACATGGTGCTGTCGCATCTGCTCCCGGAGAGCCCGGAGGCGGGCGCGAACCAGCCGGCTCCGGCTCCGGAGGAGTGAGCGACCCGGCTCGCGCACCGATCATGCGGTGAACCGTCTGAATACGCAGCATTCCTGCGCCGACGCGCAATCGTCGGTGCTTGTCGCGCCTCTCCCCCGCTTCCTACCGTTGACTCACCGCCAGTCATCACCTCGTCACCGCAGGAAGCGGAGGAACCCCTCTGTGCCCAACAGCCGCGTGTCGCGCCCGAAGCACTTTCTGGTCTGCGAACCCAGACATTTCGCCGTGCAGTACGCCATCAACCCATGGATGCATGAGGACACACAGGTCGACGTCGATCTGGCCCGCGGCCAGTGGGCGGAGCTGATCCGCGCCTACCGCGCCCACGGCCACACCGTCGACAGCGTCGAGCCGGTCGCCGGTCTCCCGGACATGGTCTTCGCGGCGAACTCCGCGCTGGTCGTTCAGGGCCGCGTCTTCGGCTCGCTGTTCCACGCGCCGCAGCGGCGGCCGGAGTCGACCGCGTACGAGACCTGGTTCAAGAACGCGGGCTTCGACGTCCAGCACCCCGAGTCGGTGTGCGAGGGCGAGGGCGATCTCGTCCCGGTGGGCCGCTACATCCTGGCCGGCACCGGATTTCGTACGACTCCGGAGGCGCACCGGGAGGTGCAGGAGTTCTTCGGCGTCCCGACGATCGGCCTGCAGCTGGTGGATCCGTACTTCTACCACATGGACACCGCGCTGTTCGTCCTCGACGACGGAGGCGACGGCGCCGAGGCGAACATCGCGTACTACCCCGAGGCCTTCTCCCCGGGCAGCCGCGAGGTGCTCCAGCGACTCTTCCCGAACGCGGTGATCGCCACGCGTGAGGACGCGATGGCGTTCGGGCTCAACTCCGTCTCCGACGGCCGCCATGTCTTCATCTCGCCCCGCGCCGAGGCGCTCGCCGACCAGCTGACCCGCCGCGGCTACGTTCCCGTCCCCGTCGACCTGTCGGAGCTCCACAAGGCCGGCGGCGGCATCAAGTGCTGCACCCAGGAGATCCGTTCATGACCGCTCCCGCGCGTACGCGTACCTCCGCAGACCTGATCCGCGCCGAGGAGCCCGTCCTCGCGCACAACTACCACCCGCTGCCCGTGGTCGTCGCGCGCGCCGAGGGCGCCTGGGTCGAGGACGTCGAGGGCCGCCGCTACCTCGACATGCTGGCCGGCTACTCGGCCCTCAACTTCGGCCACCGCCACCCGGCGCTGATCGAGGCCGCGCACCGTCAGCTCGACCAGCTGACGCTCACCTCGCGCGCCTTCCACAACGACCGGCTCGCCCAATTTGCCGAATCCCTGGCCGAGTTGACCGGCCAGGACATGGTGCTGCCGATGAACACGGGCGCCGAGGCCGTGGAGAGCGGCATCAAGGTCGCCCGCAAATGGGCGTACGAGGTGAAGGGCGTCCCCGCGGACCGGGCGACCATCGTGGTGGCCGACGGCAACTTCCACGGCCGTACGACGACCATCGTCAGCTTCTCCACCGACGAGTCGGCCCGGGCGGGCTTCGGCCCGTTCACGCCCGGCTTCCGCATCGTCCCGTACAACGATCTCGCCGCGCTGGAGGCGGCGATCGACGAGACGACGGCGGCCGTCCTGATCGAGCCGATCCAGGGCGAGGCGGGCGTGCTCATCCCGGACGACGGCTACCTGACCGGCATACGCGAACTGACCCGGCGGGCCGGGTGCCTGTTCATCGCGGACGAGATCCAGTCGGGCCTCGGGCGTACGGGCCGGACGCTGGCCGTCGAGCACGAGGCGGTCGTCCCGGACATGGTGCTGCTCGGCAAGGCGCTCGGCGGCGGCATCGTGCCCGTGTCCGCGGTCGTCGCGCGCCGGGAGGTGCTCGGGGTGCTGCGGCCCGGCGAGCACGGGTCGACGTTCGGCGGCAATCCGCTGGCCGCGGCGGTGGGCTCCGCGGTCGTCGAGCTGCTCGGGACGGGTGAATTCCAGCGCAGGGCCGCCGGGTTGGGGGTGACCCTGCGTGAAGGGCTGGCCGCCCTCGAGGGCAAGGGCGTACGGAGCTTCCGTGCGCGGGGGCTGTGGGCGGGCGTGGACGTCGACCCCGCGATCGGCACCGGCCGCGAGATCAGCGAACGCCTCATGCGCGAGGGAATTCTCGTCAAGGACACCCACGGCTCGACGATCCGGCTTGCACCACCGCTGACCATCACCGACGAGGAACTCCGCGCGGCTCTCGGGACTCTGGGGAAGGTTCTGGCGGAAGGGGCCTGAGGGCAGAAGGGGACTGAAGGGAGAAAGAAACCCGCGGTAGCCGGGGCCGGAACCACGAACTGCTTTATCCTTTATGGTGATTGGTTCCGGCCAAGCGGGCTAGATTGTGCACTGTCCCAGTCAGTGATGAGCGAAAAGAGCCACAGGGATGTCCGAAATCTCGACTCCAGACACCCAGGGCACCAAGCGGAATCCCAAGCTCAAGACCAATGTGTCGCACTCCGCGCGTATCTGGAACTACTGGCTGGGCGGCAGGGACAACTACCAGATAGATCAGCGGGTCGGCGATCAGATCCTGTCCTACGTGCCGGAAATCTCCCGCTCGGCTGTCGCGGACCGGCAGTTCCTGGCGCGCTCTGTGCGGTTTCTCGCCGGTGAGGCGGGAATCCGGCAGTTCCTGGACATCGGCACGGGCCTCCCGATCGTCGACAACACCCACGAGGTCGCCCAGCGCGTCGATCCCGCCTGCCGGGTCGTCTACGTGGACAACGACCCCATCGTGCTGAGCCACGCCCGCGCCCTGCTCACCAGCACACCCGAGGGTGCCACCGACTACATCGACGCCGACGTCCACGCCCCCGAAACGATCCTCCAGGCCGCCGCCCGGACCCTGGACTTCAGCCGGCCCGTGGGGATCACGATGCTGGGCATCCTCAACTTCGTACTCGACACCGATGAGGCCCGCTCCATCGTGCGGCGGCTCATGGACGCCGTGCCCTCCGGCAGCCACCTGGTCGTCTCCCACCCGACCACGGAGGTCGACGGACTGGCGATGGCCCGGGCCGTCCACTACTGGAACACCCAGGGATCGGCGCCGATGACACTGCGTACCCGCGAAGAACTCCTGGGACTCTTCGACGGACTGGAACTCCTCGAGCCGGGCGTCGTCTCCTGCCCCCGCTGGCGACCCGACTGCCCGCGGGAAGAGATCGTCGATGTGACGCATTTCTGCGGAGTGGCCCGCAAGCGGTAGCGCACCCACGGTTAACACGGGCCCGCGCCTGCACATACACTGGCGTCTCTCCCGCGTACCTATTGACCTGCTAGAACACGGCGGTTGAGCCGATCCGGCGGAGTGAGGAGCGACAACCCCATGTTCTATTACGTGCTCAAGTACGTGATCTTGGGACCCCTGCTGAGACTGGTCTTCCGTCCCAAGATCGAAGGGCTCGAGCACGTACCGGCGGAGGGCGCGGCCATTGTCGCCGGTAATCATCTGTCGTTCTCGGACCATTTCCTGATGCCCGCGATCCTCAAGCGGCGGATCACGTTCCTGGCGAAGGCGGAGTACTTCACGGGCCCCGGTATCAAGGGCCGGCTGACGGCCTACTTCTTCCGCAGCGCCGGGCAGATTCCGGTGGACCGCTCCGGCAAGGAAGCAGGTCAGGCGGCCATCCGCGAGGGGCTCGGGGTGCTGAGCAAGGACGAGCTCCTCGGTATCTATCCGGAGGGCACGCGCTCGCACGACGGCCGCCTCTACAAGGGCAAGGTGGGCGTCGCGGTCATGGCGCTCAAGGCCCAGGTCCCCGTCATTCCCTGCGCGATGATCGGCACCTTCGAGGCCCAGCCGCCCGGAAAGAAGATCCCGAACATCCACCCCGTGGTGATCCGCTTCGGCAAGCCCCTCGACTTCTCCCGCTATGCCGGCATGGAGAACGAGAAGGCGATCCTGCGCGCCATCACCGACGAGATCATGTACGCCATCCTCACCCTCTCCGAGCAGGAGTACGTCGACCAGTACGCGGCCGTCGTCAAGGCCGAGGAAGCCGAGAAGAAGGCCGCCGAGAAGGGCCGCAAGTTCCCGCGGCTGCCGCTGAGTTGAGCGCACGAGGAGAAGGGGGCGGCCGGAGTTTCCGGCCGCCCCCTTCTCCTTTCGTACGGGCTACGGGGTGGGCGTGGCGTGCGGGGCGCACGTCACGTCGGCCGCGTCGACCTTGCCTGTGAGCAGGTAGGCGTCCACCCGCTCGTTGATGCAGGGGTTGGCGAGCCCCGTGACACCGTGCGAGCCCGCGTTCTTCTCGGTGATCAGTCGGGAGCCCTTGAACCGCTTGTGCAGTTCGAGCGCGCCCTCGTACGGAGTGGCGGCGTCCCGCGTGGCCTGCACGATCAGCACGGGCGGCAGGCCCTTTCCGGTCTTCACGTTCACCGGAGTCTGCTGCTTGACCGGCCAGGTGGCGCAGGGCAGGTTCAGCCAGGCGTTGGCCCACGTCATGAACGGGTACTTCTTGTGCAGCTCGGTGTTGTCGCGGTCCCACTTCTTCCAGCTCGTGGGCCACTTGGCGTCGGTGCACTCGACGGCGGTGTAGACGGCGTTGCCGTTCTCCGAAGCGGCGTTGCCCGCGGTGTCCGACAGGTCCGGAGCGGCGGCGTCGACGAGCGCCTGGGTGTCACCGGCGACGTACTTGCTCCACACCTGCGCGGTGGGCGCCCACGCGGAGTCGTAATACGGAGCGCTCTGGAAGAAGCTGATGAGCTCGGCCGGACCGACGACCCCGCCGATCGGGCTCTTCTTGGCCGCGCTCCTCAACTTCAGCCACTGGGCCTGGACTTCGGCCCGCGTGTCGCCCAGGTGATAGGTCGCGTCGTTCTTGGCGACCCAGTCCTGCCAGTCCTTCCAGCGCATCTCGAAGGCGACGTCCTGGTCGAGGTTGGCCTGGTACCAGATCTTCTCGCGCGAGGGGTTGACGACGCTGTCGGCGACCATGCGGCGCACATGCGTCGGGAACATCGTGCCGTAGACGGCGGCGATGTACGTGCCGTACGAGACGCCGAGGAAGTTGAGCTTCTTCTCGCCGAGGGCGGCCCGGATGACGTCCAGGTCGCGCACGGTGTTCGGCGTAGTCATGTGCGGCAGCATCTCGCCGCTGCGCTCCTTGCAGCCGGCCGCATACTCGGCGGCGAGCTTGCGCTGGGCGCGCTTGTCGGCCTCGGAGTCCGGCACCGGGTCCATCTTGGGCGCCTTCACGAACTCCTGAGGATCGGCGCAGGAGATGGGTGCCGAGTGCCCGACACCACGCGGGTCGAAGCCCACGAAGTCGTACGCCTTCGCCGTGTTCACCCAGAGCGGCGCCTTGGTGGTGACCCGGCGCGGGAAACGCAGGCCCGAGCCGCCGGGGCCGCCGGGGTTGTAGATGAGGGCGCCCTGGCGCTCCGCCTTGGTGCCCGTGTTGCCGATGCGGTCGACGGCGAGCTTGATCTGCTTGCCGTTCGGCTTGGCGTAGTCGAGCGGCACGGTGACCCAGCCGCACTGGATGGGCTTCTCAAGTCCCCAGTCGGCCGGGCAGGCCTGCCATGTGATGCCGGCCTTGGCGGCCCGTGCCGCCGCGATCGCCGTACCGCGTGCCTCGCGATCCTGGCCGTGGCGGCTGTCCGCACTGGCCGACGGTGCCGCGACGGCTCCGGCTATCAGTGTCGCCGTGACGAACACTCCGGCCGAGCCGAGCGCTGCCGCCTTTTTCTTCGGCGGTCTCATACCCGTCAAGTGGGCCTCCCCGTACGTGTGATGGTCGGTACGGGGATCCTTCCGGCTGTGACCTCCCTGAGAACAGGGGTGACTTGGCTTCTTTGCCAATCCGATAACCGGTAACTGCCTGCCCGTTGAGCGGAGATGACGCTTTACGGGCCGAGGATGCGCAGGGCCTCGTCGAGGGTGCGGCGCAGCTTCAGGGCGTCCGGGGCGAGTGCGGTGACGAGTACGCCGGGGCCTGCGAGCGGGGTGAGTGCGGCGTACTCCCCCAGGGTGCGCGGGCTGGGCGGTGCCTCGGCGAATTCCGGTCGTACGACGATGAGTTGCCCTACCGCGCGATGTCCCGCCAGCACCGCCGGGCCGTCCCAGCCGCCGGGGGCGCCGGGTCCGCAGGACAGTTCCTGGTCGAGCAGCGGGCGCCCGCCGAGGCGGACGGTGAGACGGCTGGTGAGGCGGCCCGGTTCCTCGTGGGCGCGGCCGAGGACCTGTTCCTCACGGAGCGTCAGGCGGGCGCCCGGTGCGAGGTCGGCGCGGGTGGTGACGTACAGATCGCTGCCGTTCGCGGAGATCAACTGCTCGGGCATCCAGCGCAGTTCCGCTCCCTCGGCGACCCTGAGGCGTACGTCGTAGCGTGCCTCGCCCTGGGCCTGGCCCGGCAGGGCGATGGTGGCGGCGGCGGATCCGATGTGCAGTTCGGCACCCCTTGCGGCGGTCGCCTCGACGGTGAAGTGGTCGCCGCCGAGGGGGCCGCTCATCGCCCCGACGATCGTGACGCGCGCCTCGGAACCGGTGGCCCGGGTGCGGCGCAGGGCTAGGGGGCCTTCGCCTTCGAGGGTGGGGAGGGCGGTGCCGCCGCGGGCGTCGGGGCGGGCGGTGATGCGGGCGGTGGCGCGGACTCCGGGGGCGGCGGGCGCTTGGGGTGCGCTGGGCGGTCCGGGTGTCCTGGGCGCTCCGGGTGGCCCGGCTGCTCCGGCCGCCGGGGTGGATCCGGCCGGCCCAGCCGCTCCGGCTACCCCGGTTGCGTCGGTCGCTCCGGCTGCCTCGGCTACCCCAGCAACTCCGGCCACCCCGGCCGGCCCGGCCGCTCCGGACGCTCCGGCCGCCCGGGACGTCATGCCGTCCACGCGGCGAGTTGGCCGCGTACCCAGTCGGCGACGTCCGCGACCCCGCTCTCGGCCCTCAAGGACTGGAAGACGACCGGCAGTTCGCCCCGCTGGGTCTTGGCGTCGGCGGCCATCCGTCCGAGGTCGGAACCGACGTACGGGGCGAGGTCCGTCTTGTTCACCACCAGCAGATCGGCCGTGGTGACGCCGGGCCCGCCCTTGCGCGGGATGTCATCCCCGCCGGCCACGTCGATCACGAAGATCTGCGCGTCGACGAGCCCCTTGGAAAAGGTCGCGGTGAGGTTGTCACCGCCGGACTCGACGAGGATCAGATCCAGCGGACCGATCTCGTCCTCCAGATCCTCGACGGCTTCGAGATTCGCGGAGATGTCGTCCCGGATCGCGGTGTGCGGGCACGCGCCCGTCTCGACCGCGGTGATCCTCTCGGGCGGCAGCACGGCCTCCCGGAGCAGGAACTCGGCGTCCTCGCGGGTGTAGATGTCGTTCGTGACGACGGCGAGGGAGAGTTCGTCACGGAGTTCTCGGCAGAGGGCGGCGACGGTGGCGGTCTTGCCGGAGCCTACGGGGCCGCCCAGTCCGATGCGCAGTGCGCGGTGGGTGCCATCGGGGCGGTGCGCGTCGGCGCTTACGGCTCCACCGGCGTGGGAGTGGTCGAGGTGCATGCGGGCTCCTGTCGCTTGCGTGTCGTTCGGTGGTTGTTGCGCGTCTGCCGGGTCCGCGCCGGGGTTGGTTTCGCCCCCGCCGCCCCTACCCGTCCCATACCAAGGGGCTCCGCCCCTGGACCCCGCTGGGGGCTGCGCCCCCAGACCCCCTTCGGGGCTCCGCCCCGGACCCAGTTCGGGGGCCAGCCCCCGGGCCCCCGGTCCTCAAACGCCGGACGGGCTGATTGATCGCGGCTCGGGCTGACTTTCGCCGGACGGCGCTGATTTCCGCCGGACGGGCTGAATTTCTGCCGGGCGGCGCTGATTTCAGCCCGTCCGGCGATTGAGGACGAGGCCGTTCAGGCCGATGCGGGGTCTGGGGGCAGAGCCCCCAGCAGGGCCCAGGGGCGGAGCCCCTGGTAGGGGTTCGGGGCGAAGCCCCCTGGTGGGGGTTCGGGGCGAAGCCCCGAGGATGGGACGGGTAGGGGCGGCGGGGGCGAAACCAACCGCCTAAGACGCGAACAGACGAACCGGCCACGCGGCATGCACCTCCGCACTGATCTCCAGCAGCGGTGCCGAAGCCGCAGGCAGGGCGTCGACGCCCGACTCCGCGGCGCACCGAGCCGCCTCGGCCGCCCGGTCCGCGACCCGGTCGAGGTCCGGGGTCAGGCGAGCAAGCACCCCGGTGGCGTCGAAGGGGTCCAGGCTAAGCAACCGCACCGTCGCCGAAGCCGCCCCGCTGACACTCTCGTACGCGGAGCAGTACGCGGCATCCACCGCCCCCAACCCCGCCACCCGAGCAGTGACCCCGAGGACAACCGGCTGATGGGCCCCCTTGGGGAACGCCCGCGCCAACGCGTCGAGTTCAGGTGACGGCCACGTCGCCCGAGCCGCCCGCATCAGCTGCCGCCCGAGCTTACGGGCAGCCATCCGCAGCGCGGCCGACGGCGTACGGGCGTCCGCCGCGGCGTCCAGAGCCAAGGGGTCAAGCCCCAGCGCCCCCGCCGCGGCCAGCGAGGCCGACACCAGCCCCGCCGTGTGCAGCCGCCCGCGGCAGAACTCCTCCAGACTCGAAGCCCCGGTGATCCGCCCGGCCTTGACGGCAGCCTCGGCGCCACCGGAGTGCGCATGCCCACCGGCAGGAAAGCGGCCATCGGCCAGAACGAGAAGCGCGGCTCGCGACATGATGACAGCCCCTCAGAAGAGGAAGTACCGCTGAGCCATGGGCAGTTCGGCGGCGGGCGTGGCCTCGACCAGCTCCCCGTCGATGTGCACGGCAAAGCTGTCCGGATCGATCCGCACCTCAGGCCGCGCGTCGTTCTCCCGCATGTCCGCCTTGGTCACCCCGCGCGTCGACTCGATCGGCACGAAGCGCTTCCCGAGCCCCAGCCGCTCCGGCAGCCCGTCCTCGACAGCGAGCGGCGCCACGAAGTTGAACGAGTTGGAGGCAGGCGCCCGCCCGATCGCCCCGTACATCGGACGCGGCAGAATCGGCTGCGGCGTCGGAATGGACGCGTTGGCGTCGCCCATCTGCGCGTACGCGATCTGCCCGCCCTTGACGACGAGTTGAGGCTTGACGCCGAAGAAGGCGGGCTCCCACAGCACGAGGTCGGCGAGCTTCCCGCTCTCGACGGATCCGATCTCGCGGGCGAGCCCCTGCGCGAGGGCCGGGTTGATCGTGTACTTGGCGACATAGCGACGTACGCGGTGATTGTCGGCCCGCCCGTCCCCGGGCAACGCGCCCCGCCGCCCCTTCATGACGTGCGCCGTCTGCCACGTACGCATGATGACCTCGCCCACCCGCCCCATCGCCTGGGAGTCGGAGGAGATGATCGAGATGGCGCCGAGGTCGTGCAGGATGTCCTCGGCCCCGATGGTCGAGGGCCGGATACGGGACTCGGCGAAGGCCAGGTCCTCGGGCACGGCGGGGTTCAGGTGGTGGCACACCATCAGCATGTCGAGGTGTTCCTCGGCGGTGTTGACGGTGTACGGCCGGGTCGGGTTGGTGGAGCTGGGCAAGACGTGCGGCTCGGAGACCACGGTCATGATGTCCGGCGCGTGGCCGCCGCCCGCACCCTCCGTGTGGTACGCGTGGATGCCACGCCCGCCGATCGCGGCGAGCGTGTCGCCCACGAACCCCGCCTCGTTCAGGGTGTCCGTGTGGATCGCGACCTGGATACCCGTCTGTTCCGCGACCGTCAGCGCGGCGTCGATGGCTGCGGGCGTGGAGCCCCAGTCCTCGTGGATCTTCAGGCCCAGCGCGCCGCCTCGGATCTGCGAGAGCATCGCCTCGTGCGAGACGGTGTTGCCCTTGCCGAGCAGCCCGAAGTTGAGCGGGTACGCCTCCATCGCCTCCAGCATCCGCGCCAGATGCCAGGGGCCGGGCGTGACGGTGGTGGCCTTCGAGCCCTCGGCCGGACCGGTTCCGCCGCCGACAAGGGTCGTAATGCCCGAGGCCAGTGCCTCGTCGGCGATCTGCGGGCAGATCAGATGGACGTGCGCGTCGATGGCCCCGGCCGTCAGGATGCGGCCGTTGCCCGCGATGATCTCGGTCTCGGGGCCGATCACCAGATCCGGGTGCACCCCGTCCATCGTGTCCGGGTTGCCCGCCTTGCCGATGCCGGTGATCCGGCCGTCGCGGATGCCGACGTCGGCCTTGACGATGCCCCAGTGGTCGATGATCACGGCACCGGTGATGACGGTGTCCGGGGTGCCCTCCGCACGCGTGGCACGCGACTGGCCCATGGACTCGCGGATGACCTTGCCGCCGCCGAACACCGCCTCGTCACCGGCGAGTCCGGGCCCGCCGGAACGATCCTCCTCGATCTCGATCAGCAGATCGGTGTCGGCGAGTCTGATCCGGTCGCCGGTCGTGGGGCCGAACAGATCGGCGTACGCGGCACGCGAGAGCTCAGCCATCGAGGGCACCTCCGGTCTCGCCGCGCAGTCCGGGCACCACGCGGGCGCCGACGAGCGGAACGAGTTCGACGTCTACGGGGATACCGGGCTCGAAGCGCACAGCGGTGCCGGCGGCGACGTTGAGCCGCTTGCCGCGCGCGGCGGCGCGATCGAAGTCCAGACCGGGGTTGGCCTCGGCGAAGTGGTAGTGGGAGCCGACCTGGACGGGCCGGTCGGCGGCGTTGAGGACGGTGAGCCGGGTGACCTCGCGGCCTTCGTTGAAGGCGACGGGTCCGTCGGCGAACAGGAACTCTCCGGGAATCATGGTGGCCGCTCCCCCGTCAGACGATCGGGTCGTGGACGGTGACGAGCTTGGTGCCGTCCGGGAAGGTGGCCTCCACCTGGACGTCGTGGATCATCTCGGGGATGCCCTCCATGACGTCCTCGCGAGTGAGGATCTTGCGCCCGGAGGCCATGAGTTCGGCCACCGTACGGCCGTCCCTGGCGCCTTCGAGGATGTGCGACGTGATGAGCGCGACGGCTTCGGGGTGGTTCAGCTTCAGTCCGCGGGCCCGGCGCTTCTCGGCCACGTCGGCGGCCACATGAATGAGCAGCCTCTCCTGCTCGTGCGGGGTCAGTTGCACGGCGTCCACCTCACAGTCCTCGCTCCGGACCGTGCGGGGTCCGGTTTCCGCAGCCGCCGGGCAAAATCCCAGGTGGCGTGGAGGCGCAGGCTAATTGGGCGGCGTTTCAGCGACGTTAACCGGCGGTCGGCCGGCTCAGGCCGCAGGTGTCATGTGCGCACGTCGGGGCTCCCCATGCTCATCAGGCCCCGCAGCCCCTCCTGCAGCACCTCCACCGGTGCGGTGCCGAAGATCGCCATCTGTGCCACAAAGCCCTGGGCCGTCGCGATCATGGTCCGGGCCACGCTTTCGGCCGGTACGTCGGCCCGCATCATCCCCGCGTCCTGATAGCCCTGGACGACCTTCACCCAGGCCGCCCGCACACTGCTGTAGCCGTCATGGACCACAGCCGACAGCTCCTTGTTGCGCAGGGTCTCCCCCCAGACCTGGATGATCAGCCGGGGAAACACGAACTCCCCGTTGTCGACCACCGCCCGCTTCCCTTCGATGACTGCGCCCATGACGCGCCCCACCAGCTCGTCGGGCGGCGGGGGCGGACTCTGCCGGGCGGCGGCCTCGAAGCCTTCGCGAACCTCCGCCAGCACCTCGGTGACGATCGCGTTGATCAGCTCGTCCTTGCCGCTGAAGTAGCGGTAGACGGCTCCCGCCGAGAGATTCACCTCCTTCAGCACGTCCTGCATGGACGTGGCATGGAAGCCGTTGCGGGCGAAGCAGAGGGCCGCGCCGTCGAGGATCTGACGGCGACGGGCATCGAGGTGTTCCTGAGTTACGCGGGCCATGGACCGAAACGTAAAACGAACATTCCTTCTTGACAAGCTCGAGGGGTCCGCAGGATGGTGGCAACGAACCTAAAACGAACGATCCTTCTTTTTGAACGGTCGAACTTCGACCTGAGGGGAAAGCCATGTCCGCCACCTCCGCTACCGACCTCAGGAACACTTCACCGCCGCAGGCAACACCCTCGCCGTCGCACGGCCGCCGCGTCGTCGCCGTCGTCGTACTGATCCCCGTCCTGGTCGCCCTCGCGCTATGGGCGTTCGCCTGGCCCGCGGCCCGTACCGCGCCGCACGACCTGCCGCTCGGCGTGGCGGGTCCCGCCACCGCGACGGCCCAGGTGGAGCAGCGGCTCGAGGCGCGCGAGGGCGCCTTCGAGATCCACCGTTACGCCGACGAGCGCGCCGCTCGCGACGCCATCGAGGACCGGACCGTATACGGAGCGGTCGTCGCCACCGAGCAGGGGCCGAAGCTGCTCACCGCCTCGGCCGCGAGTCCGGTCGTCGCCCAGCTGCTCCAGCAGGCGATGACCCAGCAGGCGGGCGGCGCCCAGGTGCAGACCGTCGATGTCGTACCGGCCCCCGCGAACGACCCGCGCGGCGCGGCCCTGACGTCGAGCGTGCTGCCGATGGCGCTGGCCGGCATCGGTGCGGGTGCCGTCGTGACTCTGCTGGGGCTGCGTGGCTGGCGTGCGCTCGGGGCGCTGGTCGGCGCGGCCGTCCTGGTCGGCACGGTGGCCGCCGCGATCGCCGACAGCTGGCTGGGCGTGCTCACCGGGAACTGGTGGGCCGAGGCGGGCACTCTCGGTCTGTCGACGCTGGCCGTGAGCGCCGGCGTCGCGGGTCTCGCGGCCCTGTTCGGCACGCCGGGCATCGGACTCGGGGCGTTGGTGATGATGCTGCTCGGCAACCCGTTCTCCGGCGCCGGCTCGGCACCCGAGATGCTGCCCGAGCCGGTCGGCGTGATCGGCCAGTGGCTGCCACCGGGGGCGGGCGCCTCGCTACTGCGCTCGGTCTCGTTCTTCGACGGAGCCGCCGCGGCCGGTCCCGCGCTCACCCTGACTTGGTGGACGGCACTCGGCCTGGGCGCGGTCATGCTGGGCGGCGCGCTCCAGCGACGTAAGACACCCGCCTAGGCGGTCGTCGCCGAGCGGGAACCTGCCCGGGCCGGCTGACCCCTCGCCCGTTCACACGGCGAAATCGAGGTCGATGGCGGCCACGTCTCCCCAGGCCGGCAGAGACTCCGCCGGCGCCTGCGCGGTCTCGCCCATTGCCCTGTTGCTTGCCCTGTTGCCCGACGAGGCGTCAGTTCTCCGTGTGTTCGCTTCCTTCTGCGCGGGCGCGCTGCGCGCGGAGTTCCACGGCGTCGAGGAACAGGCCGATCGCGGTCTCGAACTGGTCCTCTTCGTCGATTTCCGCGAGATAGGGGGCGACCTGTGCCAGATTCGGGTACCGCTGTGGCGAGGCCGTCAGGTACTCGCGGCGCCAGGCCAGCCGGTCACCGTCCTGAGCGCCCTTGTCCAGCACGTTGAAGGAAGCCTCGAAGGCGCCGGCGGCGAGTGCCGTATCGGCCAGGACCCGGTAGTACGAGGCCGCTTCGCGTCCCTGGAGGCCGGCCTCGAGCAGGGCGCCGATGACCACGTCGGCGCCCTGGAACTCCGGCTCGCGCCGTGAGGTGCGGGCCGCGACCAAAACGGCCACCCCCGGGTGCCGCAGGCATGCGGCACGGATCCGTCGGGCGAGCGAGGCGAGGGTCTCGCGCCAGCTTTCCGACGGTGCGAAGTCGTGCAGGGCATCGCTGACCAGCCGGGCGGCCAGGCCGAGCAGCAGGTCGTCCTTGCCGCGGAAGTGCCGCAGGACGGCTGTGTGGTCGGCGCCCAGATCGGTGCCCAGCCGGCGGAAGGTGAGCGCCTCGGGACCGTCCCTCTCGATCACGGCCATCGCGGTGTCCAGGATCAGATCCGGGGTGAGGAAGGAGGCCGGACGCTGCCTCCGCCCCGCGGGAGTCGCTCCTGCCGAGTTGGTCTTCGCGCGAGTCATGGCTGTCATTTTATCTACGGCGTTGTCAACGCTGGTCCGCCTGCAGATGGTCGGCCACCGCCCGCAGCGCCGTGACGGACTCCGCGTCACGCGAGGTGTCGTCCGCCGTCGGCCACGCGCTGGTCTTGACGATCACCACGTCGGCGTCCGGGTCCACATACAGGTACTGGCCGTGGATCCCCACCGCGGTGAACGGACGTCGCTCGCCGCCGAGCGTCCACCACTTGTTGCTGTACCCGTAGTACGGGTAGCCGCTGGGGCCCAGCGCACCGACCTCCAGGTGCGGCACGCCGCGCCCCCGGCTGCGCGTCACCCATTCCTCGGGCAGGATGCGCTGCCCGTTCAGGTCTCCGCCCCGGGACATCAGCAGCCCCAGCCGGGCCAGGTCGCGGGCGGTGGCATTGAGCGAGCCGCCGGCGATCGCGGTACGCGGATGCCCCCGGGTGAGCCAGTAGTACGCGTCGTGCTCGGCGCCGATGCGGCTCCAGAGGCGCTCTGTGGCGTACTGCGCGAGGGAGCGGCCGGTGGCGGACTCCAGCACCCATCCCAGGACCTGGGTATCGATCGTCGAGTAGTTGAACTGTGTGCCGGCCTTGGTCGAACGCTCGGCTGATGACACGACCTCGTGCAGCGAGCCGCCCCCTGTGGCGGCCATGGCGAACCGGTTGATGAGACTGTCCCGAACGGTGTAGTCCTCCAGGTCGCCCACCCCGCTGCCCATGTCGAGCAGCTGCTCGATGGTCACCTCGTCGAAAGCGGAGCCCGCCAGGCCCCTGCAGTACACCGTCACCGGCTCGGTCACATCCTTGATCGCCTCCTCGTCGAGGGCGATCCCGATCAGCATCGACGTCACCGACTTGGTCATCGAGAACAGCTGGAACCGTACGTCGTCCCCGGCGAAGTACCCCGGATACGACTCGTGGACGATCTCGCCGCCATGCAGCACGACGAAGGAGGTGGTGTGCGTTCGAGCGTGCAGTTCGGCGAGGCTCCGCTCCCTCCCCTCGAAGCCGTACGTCACTTCCAGGGGGCGCGGTCGCCGGGGCAGGGGGAACACATCCCCGCCACGGCGGACGCCTTCGGTGGGCAGGAGGAGATTCATGTGAGTGAACGTCCACTCATTGAGCGGGCGGCGGGTCATCACCTCGTCCTGGTGGCGCCACAGCCACACCGCCCCGGCGCCCGCCGCGGCGGCTCCCAGCAGCCATCGACCCGCTTCACTGCGCATTGCTGATCTCCTTCATCGCATGGACATGCCGAGCTGGGCGTCCTCACTCTGACTTTCCGATCCATCGGTGTCAACACTGGTGCTAACTATGGTGTCACCAGTGTTGACTGGCTTTGGGTGAGTGGGCATGATGACGGCGGGCCGTTGGGCCCCCTCTCCGACACTGGAACGGTGACCGATGAACGGCACTGCACTGCCCACCGCGCGCCGCCTGCTTGGGAAGCTGCCCTTCGTCGACCCGGGCCGGCCCCCGCTGCCCGCGAGAACCGCATTCCTGACCGGTGCCAGCTCGGGCATCGGCAAGGCGCTGGCAGCCGAGCTGTGCGCCCGCGGCTACGACGTGTACCTCACCGCGCGCAGAATCGAGGTCCTGGAAGAACTGCGGGCACGGCTCACCGCCGCGTTCCCGCAGCGTTCGGTGACCGTGGCCGCCCTCGACGTGACCGAGCACGAGGCCGTGGTGCGGACGGTCGACGACGCGGCCCGGCAGTTCGGCGGACTCGGAATGGTCATCGCCAACGCGGGCGCCGACGACTGGGGCAACATCGGGGAGGGCCGCTTCGAGGCGCACCGCGCGGTCGTCGACGTCAATCTGCTGGGTGCGATGGCGACCATCGATGCGGCCGTCGCACACTTCAGCAGCAAAGGCGGCGGGCAGGTGGTGGGCCTCACCTCCGTCGTGGCCGCGGCGGGCCTGCCAGGTGCGGCGCCGTACTGCGCCTCCAAGGCAGGGCTCACGACGTACCTTCAGTCGCTCCGAGGCGAGCTGTGGAACAGCGGCATCACCGTGACCACGGTCGCGCCCGGCTACATAGACACCCCGATCAACGAATCCCTGGGCGACAAACGCCCGTTCCTCATCGACACCCTCACGGGCGCCCGCAAGATCATGGACCGCATCGAGGCCGGCGCCGCCCACGCGACAGTGCCCCGAGTGCCCTGAGCCGTCGTCGAATACCTGCTGGCCCGACTCCCGACCCGACTGCTGCGGAAGGTCAAGGCCTGACCCCCAGGCCCGGGGGCCACTGAGGCGCCGGTCCCGAGCCGCCCTCACCCGCTGACCGTCGGGCCGGGCCAAGCCTCCGTCGCACACCGCACACTCGGCCCTGGTGCCACCTAGCACCCACCCCGCTCCCGAGCCCCCGGCCGCTCCCTCACCTGCCGCAGTGCCCGCCAGAGCGCTCCCGCACGCGCAGCTGAAGCTCTTACGTCCCTGAAATCCGGTACTCGAAGTGCCGTACCCCTACGAAGCGTTGGGCCCCCGGTGTTCCGCCGCGATGCCGAAGCGCTGCTGTTCGCGGGGAGCGGACGTGACCTCGCGGACGCTGGAGACGGCGCTGATCACCTGCTCCTCGGCCGGGTCCTGAAGGTCCTCGAGTCGTTCCAGGTCAGCGGCGGAGACAAGGGCGACGAGGGGCTTTCCGTGCCGCGTCACGACGACGCGCTCACCGCCGTACACCACTTTGTTGATCAGGTCGGCGAGCTCAGCCCTGGCTTGCGTCACCGGAATCTCATAGGCCATGGTTCCCATCGTAACGTCTGTACGTCCTGTACATTTTTTACAGGACATCACCCAGAGGAGGCGTGTGTCATGACCCGACCGTCCGCCCGCTACGTCCTGCCCGAGTTCACCGAACGCACCAGCGCGGGGCAGCGGACCATGGATCCGTACTCGAAGCTGCTGGAGGAACGGATCGTCTTCCTGGGGACGCCGATCGACGACACGTCGGCGAACGACGTGATGGCGCAGTTCATGCACCTCGAGTACCAGTCGCCGGACCGGGACATCTCGCTGTACATCAACTCCCCCGGTGGCGTGTTCAGCGCGATGACCGCGATCTACGACACGATGCGCTTCGTCAGCTGCGAGGTGGAGACCGTCTGCCTGGGGCAGGCCGGGGCCGCCGCCGCGGTACTGCTCGCGGCCGGCGCGCCGGGGAAGCGTTCCGCGCTGCCGGACGCACGCGTGCTGATCCACCAGCCGGCGCTGCCCGAGCCGGTGCAGGGCCAGACGTCCGATCTGGCCATCCAGGCCGAGGAGTTGATGCGTACGCGCAGGATGCTTGAGGAGATGCTCGCTCGGCACACAGGTCAGAGCCAGGAGCGGGTCAGCGCGGACATCGAGCGGGACAAGATCCTTGAGGCACCGCAGGCGCTGGAGTACGGGCTGATCGACCGCATCATTCCGAGCCGTAAGACCTCGCTCGCCACACCCGGCTCGAGGTGAACGCCGGATGCTTCCACCCGAGTTGCCCCCGTTGCCGGCGCTGACCCGGGCGGAGGGCGAACTGGTCGACCGTTATCTGGAGGTGCTCGATCTCCTCGGCCGGATCAATCCCGCGCACCGCGGCGACACCTATGGCGGGCTGCGCGCGGCCCAGGCACTGGTCGCCAAGGCCACCGCGCTGCGCGATGCGCTGGCCCTGATGCACCAGCGCGGCGAGCACGAGTTGCACGCGCCGACCCTGACGCGGGCGCTCAGGGTCCTCGACGGTGAACGACGGGCGGCCCGCGTCGCCTTGCCGCCGGGATCCCCCGACAGCTGACGCACCCGCAGCAACGGCCGAGGGCTCCACAAGGCGACTGACGGGGCGTCCAGGCAAGGCCTGAAACGGACCAAATGACGTACCCCTGAAAGGAGTAGACGGAGCTACGTTTACGGGCCCCCACAACTTGCGCAGTACGCCTGGACCCGCGCCGGAATCAGACATTCCGGTGCTGGTACGAGGGTCCCCGACCCCTCGACGCTCCTCCGAAAACAGGCCTGCCCACCCGAACGGGTGAGTGGTGAGTAAGCCCACAAACCCCCGTTTCCGTTCGGCTTTTCCGACATTCGTGCTGCAAGATCCCTTCCGACGACAAGCCCCCGCCGCAGCGGCGGGGCGGTCCGGGCGGACGCCGAATCCTGCCGCCGCCCGGATGACGGGTCGACAGGAAGTGGATCGGCAGGAGTGGAGGACCCAAGCACGACGGGCCGCCGGAGAGTTCCGAGTGGTCCTTGGGGTGAAGCCGCACACCGCGGCCGGGCAACTTCGCCAGCCCGAATCCGACAGGTCATCCTTCACAGGCGGCTGACGAAGGGTTGCGCATGTCTGCGCTCAATCGTGTCCCGTCGCTGTTGACCAGGGCAGGTACCGCCTCAGCTCTCACCGTCGCCGTAGTAGGCGGCAGCGTTGTGGCCCCCGGTATCGCATCTGACGCCGAAGCAATCACCCCAGCGAAAAAGGCACTTCAGGTAGCGGCCTCCAAGAAGGGCGCCCCGTACAAGTGGGGAGCCGAGGGGCCCAGGCGCTTCGACTGCTCCGGACTCACCCTCTACGCGTTCAAGAAGGCGGGGAAGAAGCTGCCCCGCACGGCCGCGCAGCAGTACAACAAGACGCGCCACATCTCGGCTTCGAACCGTAAGCAGGGAGACCTCGTGTTCTTCCACTCGGGCCGGAACGTGTACCACGTCGGCGTCTACGCCGGTAAGGGCCGGATCTGGCACGCCCCGAAGACCGGGGAAGTGGTGAAGCTGCAGAAGATCTGGACGAAGAGCGTCTGGTACGGCCGGGTCAGGTGACGCACGTGGGGGTGGCGGCGTTTCCCGCCGCCACCCCCACGGGGCGGTGATTCGGGCGGCTGACGGGTTACTCATTCCTCATGGCCCACCAACCGCCCAGCGAGCGAGATCCCGACGAGCGACGTCCGGGCGACGAGCTTCCGTCCGCCGTACGCCCCACAGAGCGGCGCGAGACGCCGCTCGAGCGCGCCGACCGCAACTTCATCGAACTGCTCCAGGAGTTGAGGGTCACCCAGACGGGCGTACAGATCCTCTTCGCGTTCCTGCTGAGCCTGGCGTTCACCCCGCGCTTCCCGGACCTCGACTCGGTGCAGCGCGCCACGTACATCACGACCCTGCTGCTCGCCGTGCTGTCCTCCATGCTCCTCACGGCACCGGCCGCCCTGCACCGTCGGCTGTTCCAGCAGGGCGCCAAGCCGCAGATCGTGGCGGTCTCCTCGCACCTCGCCCAGATCGGGATGGGCGTACTGGCCTTCGCGCTCACCGGCTCGGTCCTGCTGGTCGTGGACGTGGTGGCGGGCCGCCTGGAAGGGATCCTGGCGGGCGCGGCCACCCTCGTGGTCTGCCTCGGCCTGTGGGGACTCGTACCGCTCCTGATGAAACGCGCCGGCGGCAGGAACCCGGACGATTCCTGAGCCCTGCTTGCGAGGCTCAGGCCAGCACCGCTTCGAGAACGAGCCCCAGTCCCAGCACCGTGAGGGCCGTTCCGGTGACGGCCTCGATGGCCCGGGCGGTACGCGGCCTGCGCAGCCACCGGCCGAGCCGGTCCACGAGCAGCGCGACCACCGGGAACCACACCAGGGCGAGCGCGACCACGATCAGCGCGAGGATCAGCGTCCGGGGCATCGCGGGACTTCCGGCCGGTACGAACTGCGGCAGCAGACTGAGGAAGGTGAGCGTCGCCTTCGGGTTGAGGGCATTGGTGACGAATCCCTGCCTCAGGGCTCCGGCCCCGGACACGACCGGCGCATCCTCGGCCCCCGGCGCACGCCTCTCGCGCACCGACTGCAGCGTCCGTACGCCGAGATAGAGGACGTAGGCACCGCCCAGCAGTTGGAGCGCGCGGAACAGCGGGGGCACGGCGGTGAGCACCGCGGCCACCCCGGCGACGGCGAGCGCCGTGTGGACGAGCAACGCCGCCGCGATGCCCAGCGCGCAGGCGATACCGGCCCGGCGGGAGACCAGGGCGTTGCGGACCACGACGGTGAAGTCGGCGCCGGGCATGGCGACCAGGCCTGCGGCGATCCCGGTGAAGGCGATGAGTTGTCCGTCCATGAGCACCACAGTGCCCGCTCCAAGCCTTCAGCAGGTATGTGCAATATCCTAGGTGAACCTTAAGCAGTGCTTTAGCCAGCCCCGAAGCGAGGAGCCTCGTATGTACGACCCGACGCGGCTCGCGGCGCTGGTGGCGGTCGCCGAGGCCGGTTCGATCACCCGGGCCGCCGAGCGCCTCGGCTACACGACACCCGCGCTCTCTCAGCAGCTGGCCAAGCTGGAGCGGGAGGCGGGCACGGCGCTTCTCGTACGACACCACCGCGGCGCCCGCTTGACCGGCGCGGGCGAACTCCTCGCGGCCCGGGCGCGCCGGGTGCTGGACGAGATGGACCGGGCGCGTCATGAACTGGCGCGCCTGGCCGGGCTGTCCGGCGGCACCCTGCGCCTCGGCACCTTCCAGACCGCCGGGATCCACCTGCTGCCGCCGGTACTGAGCGCGTTCCGCAGGGCCTATCCCGATGTGGAGCTGACCGTGGCGGACTACGAGCCGCAGGCCGGTATCGCCGCGGTGGCCGCGGGCGAGGTGGACCTGGCGCTGACGCACGCCTACCAGCCCGCCGAGCCGGTGCCGCTGCCCGCGGCCGTGTCCGCTGAGCCGGTCCTGGTCGAGGAGTTGGTGCTGGTGACCGCTCCCGGGCACGCCCTGACCAGCGGCTCGTCCCGGCTGCCGCTCACCGAGCTGGCCGGCCAGCAGTTGATCAGCATGGCCCCGGACCACCCGGCTCGGCAGGGCGTGGAGGCCGTGCTCGCCCAGGCGCGCACAGCCTCTTCGGTCCTCGTCGCCACTCCCGGCTACGCCCTGGTCTGCGCCCTCGTCAGCGCCGGCCTCGGCATCGCGGTGGTCCCGGAGATGGTCGCCAGAACCGCCGCCACCCCGGTGAGCATGCGCCTCCTGGAACCAGGTGACCTGCGCAGGACGATCTCGGTGGCCTACCGCACCGACGAGCAGGCCCCCGCGGCCGACGCCTTCCGCGCGCTGCTGCGCGGCGCCTTCGGCCGCGCGTCCCAGCCGAGTTGACGGCCGCGCGCCCCGCAGCCGACCCCTCCGCGGCTCCCCCAGCCCCTCAGTCGGCAGGAACCGGCTGAACCGGAGTCGTCCACGGCAGCATGATCGACACCGTTTTGCCGCCCTCACGGGTGGGCCGGACCGTCACCTTGCCCCCGCACTCGGCGGTGAGGAAGCGGATGATGACCAGGCCTCTGCCGTTGTCCTGCTGGACGGCTGCCGGGAGTCTTTTCGGGAAGCGTGGATGGCTGTCGGTCACGCCGATGCGCAGCTGCTCGTCACGGTCAAGCTCGAGGTCCACCGTGAAGGTCGGTGACTGGCCGAAGGTGTGCTGCACGGCGTTGGTGGCGAGTTCGGAGACGATGAGACGGACGGTGTCGGCGGCTTCCGTGTCCGACGGAAGGCCCCATTCGGCAAGGACGTTGACGACATAGGTACGAGCGGCGGAGACCGAGGCGGGATCGCTCGGCAGAGTGACGGAGGCTTCCAGGTGGTCTGCCATGGCGAGGTCGTCCCTTTCCCACGGGACCGGAGTCCGACACGGAGCGGCGGTTCGAGTACGGTCCCGGACTGGTGCTGCGCGCCAGACTGCCACTACCCGGCCGGTCTCGGTGCCGATCCCCCAAGATATGCATATATCTGTCCCTCGAAGCGGTGAACTCTCCGACGACCGACCGTATTTGGGTGGCGCTCAGGGTGGTCATTCGGACGGGTGACCGGGTCGTCTTCTCCCGTCGTCATGGCGCCCGACGCTATAGCGTCGGCGCGACGGTCGGAAGGAGACGGCCATGCAACACGGTCCCGCGGTACGCCGCCGAAAGCTCGGCGCCCAACTGCGCGCCCTGCGCACCCGTGCAGGTCTCACGAGCGGTGAGGCCGCCCGGCGCGTCGGCTGGCACCAGTCGAAGGTGAGCAGGATCGAGACCGGCCACAGCGGGGTCAAAGCCGCGGACCTACGGCGCCTCCTCGACGCGTACGACGTCCGGGACCCGAAGCTTCTGGAGTTCCTCGTCGTGCTCGCGGGCGCCGAGGGCGACGACCGGCACCGCTGGTGGAACGCCTACCGAGGGCTGCTGCCGCCCACGTACCGCGACTTCATCAGCCTGGAGTCGCAGGCCAGCGCGATGCGCACCCTGGAGAACTCCGTGGTCCCCGGCCTGTTGCAGACACCCGAGTACGCCCGCGAGGTGACGCGGGCCGCCCTCGACGGGCTGCCGGACGGCAAGGTTGACGCACTGGTGGAAGTGCGTCTCGCCCGCCAGGAGGTGCTGCGCTCGGACACTCCGCTGCGACTGAGCGCGGTCCTGGACGAGGGAGTGCTGCGGCGGTCGGTCGGCGGACCGGGCGTGATGGCACGGCAGTTGAGGCGTCTACGGGACGCCGCCCGGCTGCCTCACGTGCGGATTCAGGTACTGCCGTTCGGAGTTGGGGCCCATGTCGGGGTGACCGGGCCTTTCGTTATCTTTTCATTTTCGACTACTTCTGATCTGGATGTGGTTGTTCTCGACCACTTGACGAGTAGCCTCTATCTCGAAAGGGAAGAGGACCTTCAGGCCTATACCGAGGCCTTCAACTCCCTTCAGATCCACGCCCTTTCGCCCGAGGACTCGTTGGATTTCATCGCCGGTCTGGCTGACGGCGAGTAAGGAGGCACCATGTCCACCACCCTGCCTCGGTCCGTACCTTCCAGTACTCAACTGCACGGTGTGCGGTGGCAGCGCAGCAGCCGCAGCACGGGAATGAACAACTGCGTCGAGACGGCCCGTCCGGCCTCCGGCCCATGGGCCGGCCTTCACGCGGTGCGCGACTCGAAGAACACATCGGGCCCCGCCCTGCTCTTCGCCCCCTCGGCCTGGGAGGGCTTTATCGACGCGCTGCGCTGATCACCCGTACGGCATGGTCGAGTTGCCCGTCGGTGAGATCCGCGCGGGCGGTGAGCCGCAGCCGTGAGATGCCGTCCGGCACCGACGGGGGACGGAAGCAGCCGACGGCCAGTCCCGCCTCGCGGCAGTCCGCAGCCCAGCGCACGGCCCGCTCCGGCGAGGATGCGCGCACGGAGACGACGGCGGCGTCCGGCCGTACGGCTTCGAGGCCTTCGGCGGTCAGGCGTGAGTGCAGGGTCTTGGCCACGGCACGCGCCCGTGCCGCTCGTTCCGGTTGCCGGCGCAGCAGGCGCAGGGCCGCGAGGGCGGCCCCCGCGGCGGCCGGGGCCAGTCCGGTGTCGAAGATGAAGGTGCGGGCCGCGTTGACCAGGTGGTCGATCACGTGGGCCGGGCCGAGGACGGCGCCGCCCTGGCTGCCGAACGACTTCGACAGCGTGACGGTGGTGACGACATCGGCCGCGCCCGCGAGCCCGGCCGCGTACGGCGCGCCCCGGCCGCCTTCGCCGAGCACGCCGAGCCCGTGCGCGTCGTCGACGACCAGACCCGCGCCGAACTCCCGGCAGGCACCCGCAAGTTCGGCGAGCGGAGCCGCGTCGCCGTCCACCGAGAAGACCGTGTCGGACACGACGACGGCGGGTCCGGCGTGCGTGCCCAGCACCTTGCGTACAGCGTCCGGGTCGGCATGCGCGACGACTTGCGTGGTGCCGCGCGCGAGACGGCAACCGTCGATCAGCGAGGCGTGGTTGCCCGCGTCCGACACGACGAGCGAGCCGTGCGGCGCCAGTGCGGTGACGGCGGCGAGGTTCGCGGCATAACCCGAGGAGAAGACGAGCGCAGACTCGAAGCCGCAGAACTCGGCCAGCTCACGCTCGAGTTCGGCGTGCAGCTCCGTGGAGCCGGTGACGAGCCGGGAGCCAGTGGCGCCGCCGCCCCACACCTTCGCGGCGTGCGAGGCGGCCGCGGTGATCTCGGGGTGCCGGGCCAGGCCCAGATAGTCGTTGCTCGCGAGATCGAGCAGCGGGGAGTCGGCGGGGCGTGGGCGCAGGGTGCGGACGAGTCCGGCCCGGCGTCGCGTACGCGCCTGTTCGTCGATCCACGCGAACGGCGATCCGGCCATGTGTCCTCCGGGCCTTGGGGGTTGTGCATGAGGGTGCCCCTGCGGGCAGTGCTCCGCAGGGAGGTTTTGTAGGCAGTGCACAGACCCTAGCCGCCCGGCCCGCTGCCCATGATGTGGAAAAAACCACACCTCGAACGGGCTGTCTTGTACGAACTCTCCTTGGCCCCGCCCACTCGCATAGGCCAGGATCTGACCCCATGGACCTGCTGAACACGCTGGTGGACAAGGGGCTTCGGCGCGAGCTGCCGACCCGCGACGAGGCGCTGGCCGTGCTGGCCACCTCCGACGACGAACTCCTCGATGTGGTGGCCGCGGCCGGAAAGGTACGGCGGCAGTGGTTCGGCCGACGGGTGAAACTCAACTATCTGGTCAACCTCAAGTCGGGCCTGTGCCCGGAGGACTGCTCCTACTGCTCCCAACGCCTCGGCTCCAAGGCGGAGATCCTCAAGTACACCTGGCTGAAGCCCGACCAGGCCTCCGAGGCAGCGGCGGCCGGGCTCGCGGGCGGCGCCAAGCGGGTCTGTCTGGTGGCGAGCGGGCGCGGGCCGACGGACCGTGACGTCGACCGGGTCTCCGACACCATCAAAGCGATCAAGGACCAGAACGAGGGCGTCGAGGTGTGCGCCTGCCTCGGGCTCCTCTCCGACGGCCAGGCCGAGCGGCTGCGCGCCGCGGGCGCCGACGCCTACAACCACAACCTCAACACGTCCGAGAGCACGTATGGGGACATCACCACCACCCATACGTATGCCGACCGTGTGGACACGGTCGAGAAGGCGCACGCGGCTGGTCTGTCCGCCTGCTCCGGCCTGATCGCGGGCATGGGCGAGAGCGACGAGGACCTGGTCGACGTCGTCTACGCACTCCGTGAGCTGGATCCCGACTCGGTCCCGGTGAACTTCCTGATCCCCTTCGAGGGCACCCCGCTCGCCAAGGAGTGGAACCTCACCCCGCAGCGTTGTCTGCGCATCCTCGCGATGGTCCGCTTCGTCTGCCCGGACGTGGAGGTGCGCATCGCGGGCGGCCGCGAGGTCCATCTCCGTACGATGCAGCCGCTCGCCCTGCACCTCGCCAACTCGATCTTCCTCGGCGACTACCTCACGAGCGAGGGTCAGGCAGGCAAGGCGGACCTGGAGATGGTCGCGGACGCCGGCTTCGAGGTGGAGGGCACGGACGAGGTGACGCTGCCGGAGCACCGGGTGTCGGGCGGGTGCGGCTCGGGGAGCGTCTGCGCTTCCGCCGATGCGGAGGCGATCCCCGAGGCGCGTACGGATCTGGTCGCGGTACGCCGCCGGGGTGCCGGAACGGATCTCGCACCCAATGCCTGACCTGCCCGTGAGCGAGCTGCTCGACCTCGACCGACGCCACGTATGGCATCCGTACGGGCCGATGCCCGGCCGGCAGGAACCGCTCGTCGTGGAGTCGGCGAGCGGGGTGCGACTGACGATCGCCGGTCAGCCGGACGAACTGGTGGACGGCATGTCGTCCTGGTGGTCCGCCATCCACGGCTACAACCACCCCGTGCTCAACGACGCGGTGCGCGAGCAGCTCGGGCGGATGAGCCATGTCATGTTCGGCGGGCTCACACACGAGCCCGCCGTACGGCTGGCGAAGCGCCTTGTCGACATGTCGCCGGATGGACTTGAGCATGTCTTCCTCGCCGACTCCGGCTCGGTCTCGGTCGAGGTCGCGGTCAAGATGTGCCTTCAGTACTGGCGTTCGCTCGGCCGCCCGGCCAAGCAGCGCCTGCTGACCTGGCGCGGCGGCTATCACGGCGACACCTGGCAGCCGATGTCGGTGTGCGATCCCGAGGGCGGGATGCACGAGCTGTGGCAGGGGGTGCTGCCCCGGCAGGTGTTCGCGGATCCGCCTCCGGTCGCGTACGAGGAGTCGTACGCCGATCATCTCCACTCGCTGATCGAGCGCCACGCCGATGAACTGGCCGCGGTGATCGTCGAGCCGGTGGTGCAGGGCGCGGGCGGGATGCGGTTCCACTCCCCCGGCTATCTGCGGGTGCTGCGCGAGGCCTGCGACGCGTACGGCGTGCTGCTCGTGTTCGACGAGATCGCGACCGGGTTCGGGCGTACGGGGGCACTGTTCGCGGCGGACCATGCGGGCGTGACACCGGATGTGATGTGCCTGGGCAAGGCGCTGACCGGCGGCTATATGACGATGGCGGCGACGCTGTGTACGTCGCGGGTCGCCGAGGGAATCTCGCGGGGCGAGGTCCCGGTGCTCGCCCATGGCCCGACCTTCATGGGCAATCCGCTGGCCGCCGCGGTGGCCGGCGCCTCGATCGATCTGCTCCTCGGCCAGGACTGGCGGACGGAGATCAAGCGCATCGAGACGGGGTTGCGGGAGGGGCTGGGGTCGGCTTCGGAGCTTCCGGGGGTACGGGACGTGCGCGTCCTCGGTGCCATCGGTGTCGTACAGCTGGATCACGACGTCGACATGGCGGCGGCGACGCGGGCTGCGGTGCGCGAGGGCGTGTGGCTGCGGCCGTTCCGCGATCTCGTCTACACGATGCCGCCGTACGTGACGGGCGACGCGGACGTGGCACGGATCGCGCGCGCCGTGTGCGCGGCGGCGCGGGAAGGGTGAGCGGGGAGGTGCCATGCCGGTACTGGTGATCACGGGGACGGGCACGGAGGTCGGCAAGACGGTCACGACCGCGGCCGTCGCCGCGGCTGCCGTCGCCGCCGGGCGGTCCGTGGCCGTGCTCAAGCCCGCGCAGACGGGCGTACGGCCGGACGCGCGTGGTGACGCCGACGAGGTGGCCCGGCTCGCGGGCCCGGTGACCACGCTCGAACTCGCCCGATATCCCGAGCCGTTGGCGCCCGCGACGGCTGCCCGGAGGGCCGGTCTGGCTCCGGTGCGGGCGTCCGAAGTGGCGGAGGCGGCGGGCAAGCTGGCCGCCGAACACGAGGTCGTGCTGGTCGAGGGGGCGGGCGGGCTGCTCGTACGGTTCGACGACGCGGGCGGCACGTTGGCGGACGCGGCCCGCCTGCTGGACGCCTCTGTGCTGGTGGTGGCCTCCGCCGGGCTCGGCACCCTCAACACGACGGAGCTGACCGCCCGCGAACTGCGCGTCCGGCAGCTGGACTTGCTGGGCGTCGTGGTGGGCAGCTGGCCGAGCGAGCCGGATCTCGCGTCGCGTTGCAACCTCACGGATCTGCCGTTGGTGGCGGGGGCGCCGCTGCTGGGAGCGGTTCCGGAGGGGGTGGGGCGGCTGCGGCCCGCCGACTTCCGTGCTGCCGCGCCGAGTTGGCTCGGCCGGCCGCTGGGCGGGACGTGGGATGCGGAGGCGTTCGCTGCGGGGCAGGGGGCGGGGTAGGCGCGGGCGGGGTCGACACAGCGGGAGCCGGGGCGGCCGACGGGTGGGTGAGCGGGCGGGTACGGGGGGACAATCGCCGTAGCGCAAGTCGCCCAGGGGAGGTCTCCATGCGACCACGCCGTTCCCGGACCGGCCAGGCCGGCCGGATGGCCCCGGCTCCCGTGCACCACCCGGTGTTCGCCCGCTTCTACGCCAAGATCAGCGTCGCCTCCGAGCCCGCCATCGGCCCGCACCGCGACGAACTGCTCGCCGGACTCTCCGGCCGCGTCATCGAGATCGGCGCCGGCAACGGACTGAACTTCGCCCACTATCCGAGCACCGTCTCGGAGGTCGTCGCCATCGAACCCGAGCGCAGGCTGCGGCAGTTGGCGGTGACCGCCGCCCTGCGCTCCGAGGTGCCCGTCGACGTGGTGCCGGGCGTCGCGGAGGGGCTGCCGGTCAAGAGCGAGGCGTTCGACGCGGCGGTGCTGTCGCTGGTGCTGTGCAGCGTACGGGACGTGCCGCGGGCCTTGGCCGAGGTCCGCCGCGTCCTGCGGCCGGGCGGTGAGCTGCGGTTTTTCGAGCACGGCAAGGGTGGGGGCGCGGTGATGGGCGTCGCTCAGCGCGCCCTCGACCGCACCGTGTGGCCGCTGCTGTTCGGCGGCTGCCACGTCAGCCGGGACGTGCTGGGCTCGCTGCGCGACGCCGGGTACGAACTGGGGCCGTATCGGCGGGTGTTGGTGCCGGAGAAGGGGGTGCGGATGCCGACCTCTTACTGCGTGCTCGGCACGGCGCGCTCCGCTGGGTGAGGCGGGGCGACTAAGCACCGGGGGCTGCACGTTGTTTGTCGGCTGCGGGGCCGTCGTGGCTGGTCGCGCCCACGCGGCGGAGCCGCAAATTGACACAGCCCCGCGCCCCTTAGGGGCCTGCGGCCCCTCGGGGCACGGGGACACAACGGGCCTCAGCGAGCCCGCTCAGGGACGCCTCACGGTTCGAGGCTCCACCTGCGCAGCTCCTGCGTGATGTCCTGCACCGTTGCCTCGCCCGTCTTGACCAGGCGGGCCAAGTCGCGGACCTGCTCGGGTGACGTGACTACCTTCAGGCCGCTGGCGACCAGATAGGCGTAGGCAACGGCCGTGGCGAACATCGCGTTGGAGCGTTCCAGGGCTGGGATGTGCAGCAGGAGTTGGAGCAGTGCTGCGGCGCGGGCGTGTGGGGTGTCGTAGACGGGGACGCCGAAGATCTCGGCCTCGTGCCGGCTTACCGCGGCGACAAGGGCTCCCCAGTCGGTGACCTGGGGATCTCCGGGAGTCTTCTGTTCGGCGACCATGAGTAGCCAGGCGAGGTCGACGTGGACGTTCAAGGGTTCAGCGACGGCCTTCTCGCTCCGGGCCGAACTCCTCGGCGAACACGGACTCGTACTGCTTCATGAAGTCGGCGGCGGCCTCCACGAAGGTGTGGCCCACTTCCCCGGTGTCCTGTCTGACCAGCTCTTCGATATAGCGGTTCACGCTCATGCCACGGGCCAGGGCTCGCTCGCGCGCGGCCCGGGCGGTGCCCTCGTCCACGCGCACGTTCAGTTGGGTCTTCGCCATACTTTGAAGCTAGCGCCTGGGCGCTAGCAGGGGCAAGGGGGCACCCATAGGGAATCCAGTAAGGGTGCCCCTTACATCAAACTCAGGGGCACCGACCTGCGCAGGAGAGCGGCTCGGACTTCGGGTGGATACCGAGTGTGTGCGGGGTCACACTAGGCTCGCCCGCGGACACCGAACCCACCTAGGAGGCGGCCTTGTCCACTGCAGCTGCGGAGCACGCCCTCGGGCGCACGGACGCCGAGGAGATCGCGGCCCGCGCCCGTGGTCTCACCAAGGCGTACGGCACGGGCGAGACGACCGTGCTCGCCCTCGACTCGGTCGACGTCGATATCGCGCGCGGTCGTTTCACGGCGGTCATGGGTCCGTCGGGCTCGGGGAAATCCACCCTGATGCACTGTCTGGCGGGGCTCGACTCCGTGTCGGCCGGACAGGTGTGGCTGGGCGACACGGAGATCACTGGCCTGCGGGAGCGCGAGCTGACGCGGTTGCGCCGGGACCGGATCGGCTTCATGTTCCAGTCGTTCAACCTGATCCCGACGCTGAACGCGATCGAGAACATCACGCTGCCCATGGACATCGCGGGCAAGAAGCCCGACGAGAAGTGGCTGAACCAGGTCATCGACACGCTCGGTCTGCGCGACCGGCTGAAGCACCGGCCCGCACAGCTGTCCGGCGGGCAGCAGCAGCGCGTCGCCTGCGCCCGCGCGCTGGCCTCACGCCCCGAGCTGATCTTCGCCGACGAACCGACCGGCAACCTCGACTCACGGGCCGGGCTCGAAGTCCTCGGCTTCCTGCGGGAGGCCGTCGACGAGTTGGGCCAGACCGTCGTCATGGTCACGCACGATCCGGGCGCCGCGGCCCACTCCGACCTGGTGCTCTTCCTCGGGGACGGCCGGATCGTGGACCAGATGGCGCGGCCCTCGGCGGAGGCGGTGCTGGAACGCATGAAGCGCTTCGACACCATCCGCGGCCCGTTGGAGGACGGCGCCGCCCCCGATCAGGGCGTGGCACCCGATCAGGGCAGCGCACCCGGCCAGGGCAGCGCACCCGATCACGGCGTCGCTCTCGACAAGGGCACCGCTAGCGACCAAGGCACCGCTTCCCACCAGGGCATCGCCCGCGACCAGGACTGAGGCAGGCCGTCGTGCTGAAGGCGACACTGAGGAGTTTCCTCGCGCACAAGGGGCGGCTGCTGCTCTCGGCGCTGGCCGTCCTGCTGTCCGTGGCGTTCGTCGCGGGCAGCCTGATCTTCTCGGACACGGTCACCCGTACCTTCGACCGGCTCTTCGCGTCCACGTCGGCCGACGTGACCGTACTGCCGCGCGAGGAGCTGAACTCCCAGCTGCCCTCCGGGGCCGTCCAGACCGTGGACGCGAGCATTGAGGACCGTATCGCCCGGGTCGACGGAGTCGCCGACACGCATCTGGACGTCTCCGTCGAGGGCGTCACCGTCGTCAACAGCAAGAACGAGTCCGTGGGCCCGACCACTGGCGCGCCCACCATCGCCACCGGCTGGTACGTCACCGATCGCAGCCCCGTGGAACTGACCTCCGGCCATGAGCCACGCGGGCCCGGCGAAGCGCTGATCGACGCCGACACGGCCGACAACAAGGACGTAGGCATCGGTGACACGCTCACCGTGATCGCACAGCCGGGTTCGTTCAAGGTGGAGATCGTCGGCATCGCGACCTTCACCACCACCAACCCGGGTGCGGCCCTCGTCTTCCTCGACATTCCGACCGCGCAGGCCAAGCTGCTGGGCGAGGAGGGCCTCGCCACCAGCATCGCGGTGACCGCGGAGGAGGGCGTGAGCGACGCCGCTCTCAAGGAGCGCGTGTCTCGCGAGGTCGGCACCGAGACCTATGAGGTGGAGACGGCCGACGAGCAGGCCGAGTCCGCCGCTGCCGAACTGGGCGGCTTCCTCGACGTGATCAAGTACGTGATGCTCGGCTTCGCAGGGATCGCCGTACTGGTCGGCGTGTTCCTGATCGTCAACACCTTCTCCATGCTGATCGCCCAACGCACCCGCGAACTCGGCCTGTTGCGCGCCCTCGGAGCCGACCGGCGGCAGGTGCGCCGGTCCGTGCTCCTGGAGGCGACGCTGCTGGGCCTGGTCGGCTCCACGCTGGGCCTGGCCACCGGGATCGGGCTTGCGTTCGGGCTGATCGAGCTCATGAGCCTGCTGGGCATGAACCTGAAGTCCACCGAGATGGTCATCGGCTGGGCGACCCCCGTCTCGGCGTACGCCGTCGGAGTCGGCGTCACCTTCGTCGCCGCGTATCTGCCCGCGCGACGGGCCGCCGGAGTGTCACCGATGGCCGCGCTCGCGGACGCCGAAATCGCCGGTGTGGGGCGGCCGTTGCGGGTACGGGCCATCGTGGGGACGGTCGTCGGAGCACTCGGCTCCGCCGCGCTCGTCGGGTGCGTGACCGCGACGGAGACGGGATCCGCCGCTTCCCTGCTCGGGCTCGGCGTCGTCCTGACCCTCATCGCGACCGTGATCGCCGGACCGCTGCTCGTACGGCCCGTGATCCGCGTCCTCGGCGGAGCGTTCCCGGCCCTGTTCGGCTCGATCGGGCGGATGAGCCAGCGCAACGCGCTGCGCAATCCGCGTCGTACGGGTGCCACCGCGGCGGCGCTGATGGTCGGTCTCGCCCTGGTCGGCGGGATGTCCGTGGCCAGCGAGTCCATGACCAAGTCCTTCGACCAGCAGATCGACGAGACGCTGGGCGCCGACTTCGTGGTGCAGAACAGCAACTTCCAGCCGTTCCCGCAGGAGATCACCGAGAAGGTGAACGAAACGGACGGCGTCGGAACAGTCGTACGCCAGCGATTCGCAGCCATCGCGGCACGGCTGCCCGACGGCGACCGCGTCGAGACGGGCGCGGCAGGCTACGGCGACCAACTCGACGAGGTCGCGAACATCACGTACGCGCAGGGCGACACCGAGGCGGCGCTGGCGCCCGGAAACATGGCCATGGACGTCGACTACGCCAAGGATCACGACGTACGCATCGGCAGTGTCATCCCCATCGAGTTCCAAGGCGGCCGGGAGACCGAACTGCGGGTGGCCGCGCTCACCGACCAGGAGGGCGGCGAGGGCTTCGGCGCGCAGGGAGCGATGTACTTCGGCCTCGAGACGCTGGAGCGGTACGTGCCCGGCGGTCAGGACTCGACGCTGTACGTGAACGCCGCCTCGGGCACCTCCGTCGACACGCTGCGCGAGCGCCTGGATCAGACGCTCGACCCGTATCCGCAGGTGGAGGTGCGCGACCAGGCCGACTACAAGGAGCTGATCCGCGGCCAGATCGCCGTACTGCTCTATCTCGTCTACGCGCTGCTGGGCCTGGCGATCATCATCGCGGTGCTCGGTGTGGTCAACACCCTTGCCCTGTCGGTCGTGGAGCGCACCCGCGAGATCGGGCTGCTGCGTGCGATCGGCCTCGCCCGGCGGCAGTTGCGGCGGATGATCCGGCTGGAGTCGGTGGTGATCGCCGTGTTCGGCGCGGTTCTCGGGCTGGCGCTGGGGCTTGTGTGGGGCGTGTGCGTGCAACAGGTTCTGGCGTTGCAGGGCATGACGGCGCTGGCGATTCCGTGGGGCACCATCGTCGCGGTCGTGGTGGGTTCGGCTGTCGTGGGCATCGTGGCGGCGCTGCTGCCCGCGTTGCGTGCCTCACGGATGAACGTTCTGGCGGCCATCGCGCACGAGTGATGTACTCGGCTGGGGTGCTCAAGTCCCTTGAGGGTGAGGAGAGTTCATGCCGCGTCCGTTCCGGTTCGGTGTCAATCTGATGCAGCCCGCGACCGCCGAGGAGTGGCGCGCGAAGTGCCGACGGGCCGAGCAGCTCGGGTACGACGTGATCCTGGTCCCCGACCACCTCGGTATGCCCGCTCCGTTCCCGTCCCTGGTCGCGGCGGCGGAGGCGACCGAGCGGCCGCGGCTCGGGACCTTCGTGCTCAACGCCGGCTTCTGGAATCCGGCGCTGCTGGCCCGCGAGGTCGCCACCACGGACGCGCTGACGGGCGGCCGTCTCGAACTCGGCCTGGGCACTGGTTATGTGGCAGCGGAGCACGAGAGCGCGGGCATTCCGTGGGGTTCGCCTCGTGAGCGGGTGGACCATCTGGCGCGTACGGTCGAGGACTTGGACCGGCTGCTCGGCTCTGCAGAGCACCAGCCGCAGACCGTACAGAAGCCCCGCGTGCCGCTGCTGATCGGCGGCAACGGCGACCGGATGCTTCGGCTCGCCGCCGAGCACGCGGACATCGCGGCGTTCACGGGCGCCCGGTCGATGCCGGACGGCATGCTCGCGGCGATCACGGCCGAGGAACTCGGCGAACGGGTCACTCTGTACCAGGAGCTGGCCGCCGGCCGGAAGGAACCGGCAGAGCTCAATCTGCTCATCCAGATCGTCGCCATCACCGAGGACCGCAGCGCCGCCATCCAGGAGTGGCTGCCCCACGTCCCCTACCTCACCGAGCAGCAGGTACTGGACCTGCCGATCGCGCTCCTCGGCACACTGGACGAGATCGTCGACCAGGTGCGGGCACAGCGCGAGCGGTACGGGTTCTCGTATCTGACGGTGCTGGAGCCGAACATGGAGGTGTTCGGGCCGGTGATCGAGGCGCTGCGCGGCGAGTGAGAGAGCGTGCCGCGCCAGGGGGGCAAGGGCGCGTACGGCGGCCGTCGAGGATCCGTCCCGCGCCGCTCGACGACTCCGCTCCTCGTTCATCAACCGGTTGGTGCTGCCCGGCGCTTCAGGCTGGGCTGATTGACCGCTTCTTCCCTGCGTGGGAGGCTGGTCCTACCAGTAGGGCCAGATCCGGGAGTCCCATGTCACCGCAGAATCCCCCAGGCAGGCGCCGCAAGCCGGAGCTGGTCGCCGAGCAGTTGCTCGAGAAGATGCGCGGCGGCAAGCTGCCGGTCGGCGAGCGGCTGCCGTCTGAACGCGAGCTGGCCGGCGAGTACGGCGTGAGCCGTAACGCGGTCCGGGAGGCGCTGGCCGTTCTGCAGCTCAGCGGGCATGTCGACACCCGGCTGGGCGACGGTAGCTATGTCGCCGAGCCGGAGCGCGTCCTCCCCGAGGCGGGCGATGCCGGACTCACCGCCGCGCTGAACATCAACGAGTTGCTTCAGGCCCGGGAGGCCCTGGAGCTGGCGAGCGCGCTGATGGCGATCCGCAAGGCCACGCGGTCCGACCTGCTCAAGATGGATGCCCTGGTGGCCGAGATGGAAGAGCATCTCGAGCAGGAGGACTACGAGGCGTATCTGCGGACGACGATGGACCTGCACCGGGCGGTCGCGGCCGCGTCCCGTACACCGCTGTTGGTGAGCCTGGTGACGGAGCTGACCACCAGACACCAGAACCACGAGTGGCTGCTGCACGGCCAGTACACGCCGACGATCGGCGCCTATTCGCTCGACGTCCACAAGGCGCTCGTACAGGCGATCCGCGACAAGGACGTCGCGTCGGCGTACGAGGCGACGACACAGCACTACCACGACTACCCGGTGCTGCAACGCTGATCAGTACGGAAAACGCAGGACACGGACTCCTCCTCAGGCCGCTCGGTGGGAGAGCTTGTCCAGACCCCGCCGCAGGATCCCGGCCAGCAGGTCCACGTCGTCGGAGCTGTTGTACAGACCGAACGAGACTCTGATCCCGTCCCGTACGGACGACACCCGCACGTTCTCGGAGGCGAGGAACTCGGGCCAGCCGGGCGCCTGAAGGGCCAGTGCGTAGATGTGCGAGCGGCGTTCGCGCTCCCTCGGACCGACCAACGGGATGCCCAAGGCGTCCAGGTGCTCGATCAGCCGGTCGCCGAGATCCAGTACGTGCTCTTCTACGCGGCGCACACCCACCTCCTCGAAGAGGTCCAGGGCGGCGCCCAGGGCGTGGATCGCGGGCAGGTTGAAGTTGCCGATCTCGAAGCGCTGGGCGTCGGGGCGGAGTTTGACCTGCTCCGTTCCGATGACGAGGTCCTCGTCGGTGTCCGCCATGCCGGCGAGCGCCGTGTATGTGGGAGGCAGCCGCTCGGCGTCGTACGGCGTGAACAGCAGGCCGAGCCCCTGGGGTACCAGTAGGCCCTTGTGGCACCCCGCCGCGAGGGCGGTGACCCCGAGTTCCCGCGCGTCCACGTCGAGGACGCCGAGGGACTGCATGGCATCCACGACCACTTCGGCGCCGTGCCGCTTCGCGAGCCTCGCGACGGCCGCGACGTCGTTGCGCTGGCCGCTGTGGAACATGACGTGGGACAGCGCTATGGCACGGGTCCGGGCGTCCACGTACGGCGCGAAGGTGTCGGCGTCGGCCCACTTCTTGCCGGGCCCGCCGTCCTGCGGCACCAGCCGGACCTCCAGCCCTTTGGCGCGCAGGCCCAGACAGGCGTACAGGAGGTTGGGGTGGTCGCCCTCGAGCAGCAGCGCGTTGTCGCCCGGTTCCCAACGCAGGCCGTGGGCAGCGATGTTGAGCCCCTCCGAGGTGTTCTTGGTGAAAGCGATCTCCCGGGGGCTCGCGCCCAGGAAGCCGGCCAGCCGTGCCCGAACCTCCTCCACGCTGGTCAGCCAGTGCGTCTTCGGGCCCGCGGTGTGCAGGGCCTGGTCGTAGAAGGCGTCGAGGCCCGCTCGGACCGTCAGGGAGAGGGGGGTCTGGTGGGCAGCGTCCAGGTAGAGGAACTGGTCCGCCGCCGGGAACCGGGAGCGCAGTTGCGCGATGTCGATGGTTCGGGTGGCACTCACTGGCGCGTTCGCTTTCCGCGTCTGCGCGCCGGCAAGGCACATCGACGCTCGTCGCATAACGCCCCTCGGGACCGGCTTTCACACCCGAGAGGCATTGGTTGAACCGGTAGGACCAATCTGCCCTACCATCGCTCGCCGAGTCAAGAGGATCTCGGCCGGAGGTCCGACACTCAGTTTCGGCTGGTCATCGCAGCTCGCAACGCAGATGTCACAAGCCATTCCAGATCAACCCTTGACAGAACCCGCCCGCAGCCCGTCCACTGGTCCTACAGGTTGGACCAACTCCCATCCGGTCGCCCCCACCGCCTGCTCTCCACAGCGAGGTAGCAGTTCATTCAGCCTCTCGAAACTGGCGGAAGCCGTGGAGCGCCGGGCGGGCTGAACGCGACGGCCGGTCGATCTCCGTGATTCCCCGGCACGGGAATCCGTTCGCGAGACAGGCCGGCGATCTGCTTGGCTCGCCCCATGAGTGATCTCCACATCCGCAGCGCCACCCCCGCCGATCTCGACGCCGTCCTCGCCTTCTGGAAGACGGCCGCCGAGGGCACGAGCATCAGCGACGACCGGGACGGCGTGGAGCGGCTCGTCGCCCGTGACGCCGAGGCGCTGATCATCGCCGAGTACGGGGGCGAGCTGGTGGGCACGGTGATCGCCGGCTTCGACGGCTGGCGTTGCCATCTGTACCGGCTCGCCGTGCATCCGGACCGCCGCCGCCTCGGCATCGGCTCGGCGCTGCTCGCCGCCGCGGAGGAACGGTTCGTACGGCTCGGCGGGCGGCGCGGCGACGCGATGGTGCTGCAGCGCAACGAGACCGCGCATCATGCGTGGCGGGCCGCGGGGTACACGCCCGAGGAGAAGTGGCGGCGGTGGGTGAAGCCGCTCGGCGCATGACCGGCGTACGGGCGACTTTGCTGACCCTTTACCATGTGAGGACTTGGTTTTCTTCTTCCTAGGAAAGGTGTGAGCGTCCGCCCATGGGCGAGCCTCCCAGTCCCGGCAGCCCGCGCGGCCTTGCGCCGTGCGGGCATCGTGCGATTCCCGGCCCTCTGTCCGACCATGGGACGGAGGTGACCCGATGACCGAACTGCTCCTCCTCGCGGTGGCCGTTCTGCTCTCCCTGGCCTGCGGCGCGTTCGTCGCCGCCGAGTTCTCGCTGACGACGGTCGAGCGCGGCGAGCTGGAACGAGCCGCCGAGCGCGGTGAGGTCGGTGCCTCGGGCGCCCTCAAGGCCGTACGGAACCTGACCTTCCAGCTGTCCGGCGCGCAACTCGGCATCACCGTCACCAACTTGATCGTCGGCATGCTCGCCGAGCCGTCCATCGCCAAGCTGATCGCGGGTCCGCTGGAGGCGGTCGGTATGGGCCCCTCTGTGGCCTCTTCGACCGCGCTGGTCATCGGTACGGCGCTGTCGACGGTGTTCCTGATGGTCGTCGGCGAGCTCGTGCCCAAGAACTGGGCGATCTCCTCGCCGCTCTCGGTGGCCAAGAAAGTGGCGACGCCGCAGCGCTGGTTCAGCACACTGTTCCGGCCGTTCATCACCCATCTCAACAACACCGCGAACCGGGTCGTACGCCGCTTCGGTGTCGAGCCCACCGAGGAGCTGGCCTCGGCCCGTGGGCCGCAGGAGCTGATGGCCCTGGCCCGGCACTCCGCGAGGGAGGGCGCGCTGGAGGCCGACACCGCCGAGCTGTTCGTACGGACGCTGAACCTCGCGGACCTGACCGCGGAGAACGTGATGACGCCGCGCGTCCAGGTCATCGCCCTGGACGTCCAGGCGACCTGCGAGGATGTGGCGAACGCGACGCGCGCGACGGGTCTTTCGCGCTTCCCCGTCTACCGCGGCAACCTCGACTCGGTCGTGGGCGTCGCGCACATCAAGGACGTACTGGCGGTGCCCGCCGAGCGCCGGAGCCGCAGCTCGGTAGCGCAGCTGATGCGCGAACCCCTTCTTGTACCGGAGTCGCTGACCGTCGACCGGCTTCTGGACCGGATGTCCGGGAAGCGCACGATGGCCGTCGTCATCGACGAGTACGGCGGCACCGCCGGGGTCGCCACCCTGGAGGACATCGTCGAGGAGGTCGTCGGCGAGGTGCGGGACGAGCACGATCCGCACGAGATGCCCGACCTCGCCCTGGCCGGCAAGGACGACGACGGCAGGGCGCTGTACAACGCCGACGGCGCGGCCCGCACCGACCAGCTCGCACGGGTCGGGCTGCGGGTGCCCGAGGGGCCGTACGAGACGCTGGCCGGGCTCATCGCGACCGAACTCGGCCGCATTCCCACCGTCGGCGACACCGTGGACGTCACCGGCTGGCGGCTCGAAGTGACGGACGCATCGGGGCACCGGGCCGCGCGCGTGCTGCTGCACGCGCCGCTGCCGCTCATCGAGGGCATCGAAGGCATCCAGGAAGAGGGGACGCTGTGACCGCCGTACAGCTGCTGATCGGTCTGGCGACGCTCGTCGTGAACGCCTTCTTCGTCGGCGCCGAGTTCGCGTTGATCTCCGTCCGTCGCAGCCAGATCGAGCCGTACGCCGAAGAGGGCGACCGGCGGGCGCGGAGCGTGCTGTGGGGTTTGCAGCACGTCTCCGCGCTGATGGCCGCCGCGCAGCTCGGCATCACGCTGTGCACGCTGGTCCTGGGTGTGGTCGCGGAGCCCGCGATCGAGCATCTGCTGGAGCCGGTGTTCCACGCGATGGGCGTGCCGGAGGGCGCGGGGCACGCGATCTCGTTCGTGATCGCGCTGGCCCTGGCGACGTATCTGCACATGCTCCTCGGCGAGATGGTGCCGAAGAACATCGCGCTCGCCGAGCCGGTGCGCTCGGCGCTGCTGCTCGGCCCGCCGCTGGTCGCGCTGTCCCGGGCGCTGCGTCCAGTGATCTTCACGATCAACGCCTTCGCGAACTCGCTGCTGAAGCTGCTGCGTGTGGAGGTGCGGGACGAGGTGACCGCGACCTTCTCGGACGACGAACTCGCCCGCCTCGTCCAGGACTCCAGCGCCGCCGGCCTGATCGACGACCGGGCCCAGGAACGGCTGCACGACGCCCTGGAGCTGGGCCGGCGGCCCGTGCGCGATGTCGTCCTCCCGCTGGAACGCATCGTCTACGCGCGCGTGGGCGTCACGCCCGAGCAGTTGGAGGCCCTGTCCGCGGAGTCCGGCTTCTCCCGCTTCCCCGTCGTGGACAACGGCCGCCACATCGTCGGCTACCTCCACGTCAAGGACGCGCTGGACGCGATGCCCCGCGACCTGCCGTTCCGGGTCGCGGACATGCGCTCGATCGCCCGCGTCCGGGAGAGCACACCGCTGGACGACGTGCTCACGGCGATGCGCCGCAGTCGTACGCATCTAGCGGCGGTGACCGGCGACGACGGGCTGCTGGCGGGGCTGGTGACGATGGAGGACGTGCTGCGGGAGTTGTTCGGGCAGCCGGCGTGAGGTGAGTGCCGGTACCTGCCTGCACGTACCGGCACATTCCTGCGCCTAACGGGACCTGCCCGTGGGTGGCAGACCGGTGGGTATGTGCGCGGGATACCATCGCTTCCGCCATGGAGACGAATGCCACCTACACCAGTTTTGTCGCGGTCGGCGACTCCTTCACCGAGGGCATGTCGGACCGGTTGGCCGACGGCTCGTATCGCGGTTGGGCCGACCTACTGGCGGGGCGCATGGCCGCCCGGACGCCGGGCTTCCGGTACGCCAACCTCGCCGTGCGCGGCAAGCTGATCGGTCAGATCGTGGCCGAGCAGGTGGACGTGGCGGCGGCGATACAGCCGGACCTGATCACGCTGGTGGGCGGGCTGAACGACACGCTGCGGCCCAAGTGCGACATGGGCCGGGTACGCGGGCTCCTGGAGGAGGCCGTCGAGCGGCTCGCCCCCTCCTGCAAGCAACTCGTGCTGATGCGCAGCCCCGGACGCCAGGGCCCGGTCCTGGAACGCTTCCGGCCGCGCATGGAGGAGCTGTTCACCTGCGTCGACGACCTCGCATCCCGGCACGGCGCCCTCGTGGTCGACCTCTACGGCGCCCCATCACTAGCCGACCCTCGCATGTGGGACGTGGACCGGCTGCACCTGACGACCGAGGGCCACCGCCGCGTCGCGGAAGCGGTGTGGCAGACACTCGGCCACGAGGCGCAGGACACCGAGTGGCGCACGCCGTTGCCCGCGACCGCGCCGCCCGGGTGGGGCGCCCGCCGGACCGCCGACGTGCGGTTCGCCCGGCAGTATCTGCTGCCGTGGATCGGGCGGCGGCTTACGGGGCGGTCCTCGGGGGACGGGCGTCCGGCCAAGCGGCCAGAGCTGCTGCCGTACGAGGGGCCGGGAGCATAGATGTACGAAGGGTTGGCGGCGCGTGCGTACGAACGGCCAGGTGACGTGGGCCTACGAAGGGCCGGTGGCGTGGACGTACGAATGGCCGGTGGCGTGGGCGACGAAGGGCCGGTGGCGTGGGCCGCCTGCGCGTCGGATGATCGGAAGCGTCGCCCGGCGGCGCGAAGGGAGGCTCGCGTGAGCACCACTGTGATCAATCTCAAGGGCCATATCCAGGAGTTCGGGCCCCGCCTGGAGAACGCCCCCGCGGACCTCGTCTACGTCGGCCGCCGCTGGACCAGGGGCGGCTGGGATCTTCCCGAGCACCCGCTCAACAACCCCTTCGTCCCCGACACCGCCAAGAAGAAGCACGACGGCACCCGCCCCGAGGTGATGGCCAAGTACCGGGCGTACCTTCTCGAACGCCCCGACCTCCTCGACCTGGTGCCCGAGTTGCGCGGCAAGACGCTGGCCTGCTGGTGCGCGCCGGAGCTGTGCCACGCCGACATCCTGGCGGAGCTGGCCGACGGGTCCTGAGCGGCCTCGGACCGCGCTTATAGCTTCCGACGAACAACCCCGTGGCGCTGGCCTGCGGGAACCGCCAGTAGAATCAGGCCACGTGACTCCCGCGCCCGCAAAGCCCCGTATCCCGAACGTCCTCGCCGGCCGCTACGCCTCCGCCGAGCTCGCCGTCCTGTGGTCCCCCGAGCAGAAGGTGAAGCTGGAGCGTCAGCTCTGGCTCGCCGTGCTGCGGGCCCAGAAGGATCTCGGGATCGAGGTGCCGGATGCCGCCCTCGCCGACTATGAGCGCGTCCTCGACCAGGTCGACCTGGCCTCGATCGCCGAGCGCGAGAAGGTCACGCGGCACGACGTCAAGGCGCGGATCGAGGAGTTCAACGATCTCGCCGGGCACGAGCACGTCCACAAGGGCATGACCTCGCGTGACCTCACGGAGAACGTCGAGCAGCTGCAGATCCGGCTCTCGCTGGAGCTGATGCGCGACCGTACGGTGGCGGTCCTGGCGCGGCTCGGGAAGCTGGCCGGTGAGTACGGCGAGCTGGTCATGGCGGGCCGTTCGCACAACGTCGCCGCGCAGGCCACCACCCTCGGCAAGCGCTTCGCGACCGCCGCCGACGAGCTGCTCGTCGCGTACGGCCGGGTCGAGGAGCTGCTCGCCCGATACCCGTTGCGCGGCATCAAGGGTCCGGTGGGCACGGCCCAGGACATGCTCGACCTGCTGGGGGGCGACGCGGCGAAGCTCGCCGAGCTGGAGCAGCGCATCGCCGGGCACCTCGGCTTCTCGCAGGCCTTCACCTCCGTCGGCCAGGTCTACCCGCGCTCGCTCGACTACGAGGTCGTCACCGCCCTGGTGCAGCTGGCCGCTGCCCCGTCCTCGCTCGCCAAGACGATCCGCCTGATGGCCGGGCACGAGCTGGTGACCGAGGGCTTCAAGCCTGGTCAGGTCGGCTCCTCGGCGATGCCGCACAAGATGAACACCCGCTCCTGCGAGCGCGTCAACGGTCTGATGGTGATCCTGCGCGGCTACGCCTCGATGACCGGCGAGCTCGCGGGCGACCAGTGGAACGAGGGCGACGTCTCCTGCTCGGTCGTACGCCGCGTCGCGCTGCCCGACGCCTTCTTCGCGCTGGACGGCCTGCTGGAGACGTTCCTCACCGTGCTCGACGAGTTCGGCGCCTTCCCCGCGGTCGTCGCACGTGAGCTGGACCGCTATCTGCCGTTCCTCGCGACGACGAAGGTCCTGATGGGTGCCGTACGCGCCGGTGTCGGCCGGGAGCTCGCGCACGAGGCCATCAAGGAGAACGCCGTAGCGTCCGCTCTCGCGATGCGCGAACAGGGCGCCGAGCGCAACGAACTGCTCGACAAGCTGGCCGCCGACGACCGCCTTCCGCTGGACCGTGCGGAGCTCGACGCGCTGATGGCCGACAAGCTGTCCTTCACGGGGGCCGCCGCCGACCAGGTTTCCGCGGTCGTCGGCCGGATCGAGGAGATCGTCAAGCAGCACCCGGAGGCGGCGGGTTACACGCCGGGGGCGATCCTCTGACCCGCTTCACCCCTGCGGAACTGGAGGCCGCCCGCGACCGGCTGGTGCCGGATGTCGTCGCGGACGGCCTCCGCGTTCTGTTCTGCGGCATCAACCCCGGGCTCATGACGGCCGCGACGGGCCACCATTTCGCCCGCCCGGGCAACCGCTTCTGGCCGGTCCTGCACCTCTCCGGTTTCACACCTCGGCTGCTGAAGCCGTCAGAGCAGGGCGAGTTGCTCTCGTACGGACTCGGCATCACGAACGTGGTGGCGCGGGCCTCCGCGCGAGCCGACGAGCTCAGCGCGGAGGAGTACCGGGAGGGCGGCCGGCTGCTGAGCCTGAAGGTGGAGCGTCTGCGTCCGCGCTGGCTTGCGGTGGTGGGCGTCACCGCTTACCGGGCGGCCTTCGACGAGCGCAGGGCTCAAGTGGGGCCGCAGGAGCGGACCATCGGTGACACGCGCGTGTGGGTACTGCCTAACCCCAGCGGGCTGAACGCGCACTGGACGGCGGAGACGATGGCGGAGGAGTTCGGGCGGTTGCGGGCGGCGGCTGCCCAGACTTAGCGGGTCACGGTGGATCTATCTCGGTGACCACGGCAAGGAGTTGGAACGGCAGCTCCTTGTCCCACTGGGACACACCGAGAACAACCCAGCGGCCGGTCTCCTCGTATCTCCACGAGTGCACGTCCTGCACATGAGAGCTGAGCGAACCCCATGGCTCAGGTATGTCCTCGCCGCCCATGGCACGCTCCTGGAGGCTCCACAGCGAGAATTTCTGCGGCGCACCCCAGCGATCGGTCAGCCGCTCGGAGAGGCCGTCCCTGTCCGCCTCGTACTGCACGGCCGTCTCCGCCCGCTCCGTCCCGTCGTCCTCCCAGAAGTCGTCGCTCGTCACCAATTCGGCTATGTGGAACCCAGGTCCTGCGGTGCCGACGTCCGACCGGCCGTGCTCCGTGGGAAAGGGTCGGGAGCACAGCTCGTCTATCGTGGCGAGTTGCTGCGCGAGGGTCATGAGATCCAGTAAACCCTGCGGCACTGACATTTGGTGGTCCGTCAGCCGCGACCCAGCCGCTGCTCAAGCATCCCGGCGCCGTACGCTCCATGCCCCCGCCGCCAGCGCGGCCGCGGCCCACAGCGCCGTCACTGCCAGCCCGCTCCAGGGGCCGAGCGCGCCGTCGGACGTCTCGTGGAAGACCACCTGGCCCGCCTTGTCCGGCAGGAAGTCGGCGACTCCACCGGACACTCCCCCGACGACGAAGGACACGATGAGCAGGAACGGGATCAGGATGCTCAGGGTGGCGACTCCGCTGCGCAGCAGAGCGGTCAGCCCGGCCGCGAACAGGGCCATCAGCGCGAGGTAAAGCCCGCAACCGACGACACCCCGCAGTCCCTCGCCCCAGCTCAGCCCGCTCCCCCGGTCACCGAGGACCGCCTTGCCCACGGCCAGACTTACGAACCCGGTGACCAGCCCGACGACAAGGGCCGGTACGCCGACCGCCGTCGCCTTCGCCGTGAACCACCGGCCACGATGCGGCACCGCGGCCAGCGAGACCCGCAGCGCACCGCCCTGGAACTCCGACGACACGGCTTGCGCGCCGAACGCGATCGCCGCGATCTGCCCGAAACTGACGCCGAAGAACGCCGAGAACAAGGGGTCGAAGTCCTCGCCGGAGGATTCGCCCGAGGACGCGTCGAGCCCGGCGATCGCGGAGAAGGCTGCGGTGACGAGTACGACGGAGGCCAGTCCGGCGACGAGGGACCGCAGCGTACGGATCTTGAGCCACTCGGAGTGGAGTACGGGTGCGAACGTCACGGTCAGGCCTCCTGCGGCTGGTTCGATGTCTTTGAGGCCTGGGCGGCGAACTCGGCCTCCATGGCGGTCAGATCGAGGTAGGCCTGCTCCAACGTGCCCTCCTCCGCGGCGAGTTCCAGGATGGGCACTCCCGTGCCCGAGGTGAGGCGGCCGATGTCGTCCACGCGCGCGTGGTGCACGATCCACCGTTCGTCCGCACCCTCCACTGCGTCGTATCCGTGCCGGGCGAGCAGCTTCCGCAGTGCCGCTCCGTCCGTGGTGCGCACGCGTACGCGTGGCTGCACGCGCGCGTCGATGAACTCCCGCATCGGCATGTCGGCGAGCAGGCGGCCGCGGCCCAGGACGACGAGGTGGTCGGCGAAGGACGCGGTCTCGTTCATCAGGTGGCTGGAGACGAGCACGACGCGGCCCTCGCGAGCCAGTCGGCGCATCAACTCCCGGATCCAGATGATGCCTTCGGGGTCGAGCCCGTTCGACGGCTCGTCGAGCAGGACCACCGGCGGATCGCCGAGGAGCGCGGCGGCGATGCCCAGGCGCTGACGCATTCCGAGGGAGTACGTCCTGACGCGGCGGCCGGCGACCGAGGCGAGCCCCGCTTCTTCCAGGACCTCGTCCGCGCGGCGCTCCGGGAGGCGGTTGCTCGCGGCGAGCACGCGCAGATGGTCCCGAGCCGTGCGCGCACCGTGCGCCGCCTGCGCGTCGAGCAGGGCGCCGACGTGGCGCAGCGGCTCGTCGAGCGTCGCGTAGGCACGGCCGCCGATGGTGGCGGTGCCGGACGTCGGCCGGTCCAGGCCGAGCACGAGCCGCAGAGTGGTGGACTTTCCGGCGCCGTTGGGGCCGAGGAAGCCGGTGACGCGGCCGGGTTCCACGCGGAAGGTGAGGTGGTCCACGGCGCGTGTGGTGCCGTACACCTTGGTGAGCTCCTGTACGTCGATGCTGGTCATGGGCCCAGCCTGGCCGTCTGTGCGGCACCGGGGCCTCCCCCGCGGGTGGAGAGCGTCTCCCTCGCCCGGGGGAGGACCGTTGTCAGTGGCGGCTGGCACGATGACCAAATGGCCCGCTTCCTGCGCCGGTTGATCCGGGGGACGACGTACACGCGCTTGCTGCACCTGTGGGTGCCGATGCTGATCGTGAGCGTGTGGATGTTCATCATGCCCTCGCGCCCGTGGGTGCCCGCTCTGTTCCTCATTCCGCTCGGGCTCATCCCGGCCGTGCGGCACGGCGAGGGTGTGCAGGCGCGATTGCTGCTGACGCCGGGCGAGGAGGAGGAGTCGGGGATCTCCGTAGGGCCGTCGGTGACATGGGGGGACCGATTCCGCACGGTGGTGTGGCTGGAAGCGCGCATGCTCCTCGGCTGGGGGGCCGGAGTGGCCAGTGTCTGGCTGCCGGTCCTTGCCGTGGTGCTGGTCCAGCTCCCCTTCGGGCACGTGCCGGACGATGTCCCGCTCCTCTCGGAGGCGCACCCTCACTGGGCCTACGCGCTGCTCGCGCCGTTGCCACTGATCGCCCTGTACGGGGCAGTCGTCGGTCTCGGCGAGCTGATCACGGCCATCGCGCGCCGCCTCCTCGGACCGTCCGCGGCCGAGCGGGTCGCCGCCCTGGAGGAGCGCACCGAACGGCTCCTGGAGCGGACGCGCATCGCCCGCGAGCTGCACGACTCGATCGGCCACGCGTTGACCGTGGCCGTGGTGCAGGCGGGTGCCGCGCGGGCGGCGGGCGACCCAGAGTTCACCGACCGGGCGCTGGGCGCCATCGAGGACACGGGGCGAGCCGCCCTGGAGGACCTGGAGCGGGTGCTGAGCGTGCTGCGCGAGTCTCAGCGGCCGGCGAGCAGCCGCCCGACGCTCGCCGAGGCGGATCGTCTGCTGGAGTCGGCGCGCACCTCCGGGGCGAAGGTCGACGCCGAGGTGACGGGTCCGCTCACGGAGGTGCCCGGCCCGGTCTCGCGGGAGGGCTATCGCATCCTCCAGGAGTCGCTCACCAATGTGCTGCGGCATGCGGGGTCCGTGCCCGTACGGGTCCGTATCGGGGTCGAGGCCCGGGCGCTCTCCCTGGAGGTGCGCAATCCGCTGACGGCGGAGATAGCCGGGCCCGGTCGGGGCAGCGGTCTGCGAGGCATACGCGAGCGGGCCGCGCTGCTCGGCGGCCTTGCGCGAACCGGCCCGGACGACGGTGACTGGCAGGTGCACGTCGAACTGCCGCTGCGCTGATCTACGCTGACCGGGTGCCGGTCACCGTTCTGCTCGTCGATGACGAACCTCTCGTACGCGCCGGTCTGCGCGCTGTTCTGGAGGCGCAGCACGACCTCGAGGTCGTCGGGGAGGCCGCCGACGGCGCCGCGGTGATCCCGCTGGTCCGCCAGCTGCGGCCCGAAGTCGTCCTGATGGACGTCCGGATGCCGCTCATGGACGGCATCGAGGCCACGCGGGCCGTGCTGCGGACCGTCGACCGGCCGCCGAAGATCGTCGTGGTGACAACCTTCGAGAACGACGAGTACGTGTACGAGGCGCTGCGCGCGGGCGCCGACGGTTTCCTGCTGAAGCGGGCGCGGCCCGCGGAGATCGTACACGCGGTGCGACTGGTCGCCGAGGGCGAGTCTCTGCTGTTCCCCGCGTCGGTGCGGCAACTGGCCGCCGAGTACGGGGACGGTGGTGGCGGGAATCCCACGGCGCGGGCGGTGCTGGAACGGGCGTCTCTGACCGAGCGCGAGGCGGAGGTACTACGGCTGATGACCCGCGGCCTGTCGAACGCGGAGATCGCCGAGCGGCTGGTGGTCGGCACCGAGACGGTGAAGTCCCATGTCAGCGCCGTACTGGCGAAGTTGGGGGCGCGGGACCGGACCCAGGCGGTGATCGCGGCGTACGAGTCGGGATTCGTGGCCCCCGGCTGATCCGGGGCTCCCCGCAAGGGGCTGCCGCCAGGCACTCGCCGGGTCCGGTCACTACGAGTACGATCCGGCCAACACGCGCGCGAGCTGGGAGGACGTACGTTGGGGCAGCTGACCGGCGGGGATCCCTCGCTGCTGCGGAGGATCAACTCCGCGGTGGTACTGCATGCGCTGCGGGCCACGGACTTCGCGACTCTCACCGAGATCACCCGGGTGACCGGGCTGTCCCGGCCCACCGTCGAGGGCGTCGTCGAGGGGCTCGTCGCGGGCGGTCTCGTTGTCGAGGCCGCGGCCGAAGAGGGTGCCGCGCGGCGGCAGGGGCGGCCCGCGCGCAGGTACCGGTTCCGGGCGGAGGCGGGGCATCTGCTGGGGCTTGAGATCGGTTCGCATCGGGTGGCCGCGCTTCTCGCGGACCTGGACGGCCGGACCCTGGGGACGATCGCCAAGGACGTTTCCGAGTCGGCGTCGGCGGACGAGCGGCTGGAGCGGCTGCGTACCGCCGTCGCCGAGCTGCTGCGCCAGGCGGGCGTCGCGCGCGGGTCCCTGCGGGCCGTCGGCGTGGGTACGCCCGGCATCATCGAGGCGGGCGGCACCGTACGGCTGGGCGCCGCCCTGCCCGACTGGACGGGCCTGCATCTGGGCGAGCGGCTGCGTCGCTCCTTCAAATGCCCGGTGCTGGTGGAGAACGACGCCAACGCCGCGGTGGTCGCCGAGCACTGGAAGGGTGCGGGCACGGAGTCCGACGACATGGTGTTCGTGCTGGCCGGTCTGAGCCCCGGAGCCGGTTCGTTGATCGGCGGGCGGCTGCACCGCGGGTACGGGGGTGCGGCCGGAGAGATCGGTGCGCTGCATCTCCTGGGCCGTGAGGCAACTCCGGAGACATTGCTGTCCACGACGGACAAGCCGCTGCATCCTCTTGACGAGCAGGCGGTGGCGAGGGTCTTCGCGCAGGCCCGCGAGGGTGACGAGCGGGCTAGGGCGGCCGTCGAGCGTTTCATCCAGCGGCTGGTCCACGATGTGGCGGCGCTGGTACTCGCCCTAGACCCGGAGCTCGTAGTCATCGGTGGCTGGGCGGCAGGCATCGACGGCGTACTGGAGCCCCTACGCAAGGAGCTGTCCCGCTACTGCCTGCGACCACCTCGGGTGGCCCTTTCGGTCCTGGGCGAGGCAGCCGTGGTGATGGGGGCGCTACGGCTGGCTCTCGATCACGTGGAGGAGCAGCTGTTCGCGGTGGAGGGCACGGTAACGGCACGGCGCTGAGTGTCGGGGGGTTGTTTCGCCCCCGCCGCCCCTACCCGTCCCATCCTCGGGGCTCCGCCCCAACCCCCCAGGGGCTCCGCCCCTGGACCCCGCCGGGGCTGCTCCCCCGGACTCCGCAGGGGCTGCGCCCCTTGACACCGCTAGGCCTGCGTCCGGGACCCCGCCGGGCCTGCCACCTCGACCCCGCCTAGGGCTGCACTCCTGGACCTGCTGGTGGCTGCGCCCTCGCCCCAAGCAGGGGCTCCGCCCCTCAACCCCGCCGGGGCTGCACCCCTGGACCCGCTGGCGGCTGCGCCCTGCGCCCTGACGAGGGGCTCCGCCCCTGAACCCCGCTGAGGGTCAAGCCCCGTAAGGGGCGCGGGGAACTGCGCGCCCAGCCACGACCGGTCCGCAGTCGACATACAAACCCGGGACCAGGGGCGGAGCCCCTGGGCATACGAACCCGGGGTCCAGGGGCGAAGCCCCCGGGATGGGACGGGTAGGGGCGGCGGGGGCGAGGAAACCCCGTTAGGAAGCCCGCCGCTCCGGGTCATGGTGGATCTCCACCCCACCCGTGTCACCGAACGTCAGCCGACACGTATCGGCCCGGTACGTAGCGACCGACACCGCCGCGGTCCGCCCCTCGGCGTAGAACCGGGTCGTGACGACAAGAACCGGCGCGCCAGGAAGCCGGTCGAGCTCCTTGGCGTCGTCCGCACGCGCCGAGCCAAGCTCCACAGCCCGGTCCTGCGTCTCCAGGGACAGCCGCTGGAGTTCCCGGAGCACAGCCCGCGCCCGCCCCGCCCCCGACGCCGCATCGATCGCGGACAGCGCTGGCACCGACGAGGCAGGCACGTACAGCAACTCGGCGGCCACAGGCTGCCCATGCGTCACCCGGGAGCGCCGTACCGTATGCACCTGCTCCTCATGCCCGATCTCCAGGATGTCGGCCACCGCCGCGGGCGGAACCGCCACCGTGCAGTCCACGGCCCGCCAGGCGTCCCCGGCCGCCCCCGGCCACGCATGCTGCTCGGACCCTACGTCCACACCCATACGCGGCGGAGCCACGGTCGTGCCGACCCCGCGCCGCCGCTGAAGCCGACCTTCGAGTTCAAGCTGCTCCAGGGCCTGACGCAGGGTGGCCCGGGCCACCCCGAACCGCGCGGCAAGATCACGCTCGTTCGGCAGGATCTCGCCCACCGAGAACTCGGAGTCCAGCGCCTCACTCAGTACGGTCCGCAAGTGCCAGTACTTGGGCTCCGGCACCGTATCCAACTGCGTGGTCCCCACCGTGTCCTCCGCAATCGCCGTGCCCCGGCGGCTTTCAACGCCCTTGTTTATTAAAGGTTCTTGCACTATCTCCTGCGACCATAAGACGGCCCCCATCCTTGGTCAAGACCAATCCTGGACACAGGAACCTCAGGCGTCGGCCAGCGACAGCAGCTTCTCCGGGTTGCGCATGATGTAGATGGACTGGATCCGGCCGTCGGCGACCTCCAGCTGGAAGACGCTGTCGGGCTTGCCCGCGGACAGGGCGAGCAGCGCGGGTGCGCCGTTGACTTCGATGAAGCGGAACGTCGCGTCCTGGAGGCCGCCGCCCTGCCGGGCAGCGCCGATGACGAAGCGGCCCACCTTGTCGGCCGACTCGATCGCGCGTACCGGCGCCTTGGCCAGGCCACCGCTGTCGCCCACCAGGCGGACGTCCGGGGCCAGCAGCGTCAGCAGCCCCTCCAGGTCGCCCTCGGCCGCCGCGGCGAGAAACCGCTCGGTGAGTTCGCGTTGCAGCGCGGGGTCGACCTCGTAGCGGGTGCGCCTCTCCTCGACGTGCTTGCGGGCCCGCCCGGCCAGCTGGCGCACGGCGGGCTCGCTGCGGTCGAGGGTGGTGGCGATGTCGGCGTACGGGAATCCGAAGGCCTCGCGGAGGACGAACACCGCGCGCTCCAGGGGTGACAGGGACTCCAGGACGACGAGGACGGCGAGCGAGACGGAGTCGGCGAGCACGGCCCGTTCCGCCGCGTCCGGGACGGTGCCGGCGAAGTCGGTGACGTACGGCTCGGGCAGCCACGGTCCTACGTAGGCCTCGTTACGCGACTGAATCTGGCGCAGCCGGTCGATGGCGAGGCGGGTGGTGATGCGTACGAGATAGGCGCGTGGTTCGCGCACCTCGGCGTGGTCGGCGCCGGACCAGCGCAGCCACGCCTCCTGGACGACGTCCTCCGCGTCGGCCACCCGGCCGAGCATGCGGTAGGCGACGCCCATCAGGACGGGACGGTGCTCTTCGAAGACCTCGGTCACAGTGTCGGTAGCCACGGCACCATCCCATCCGACGCTCCGGACCGTGTCCAGGCAATACCTAGGCCAACCCGGTGACGGGCTGGACGCGTCGAGGGGCGTACGGCCTGCAGGGTTGCATCAGCATCGCTTGGGGACTACCGGCCGGTAGCAGTTGCTGACAAACTGTCTAGGAGAGCAGGTCGTGTGCACCCGCTGCCCACGTCCGCCGCGCCCCCAGACGAGGAGCAGTTCCATGTCCGCCCCGGTCAGCCACTCCGTCCCCTCCTCGTTCTCCGGCGGCCCGCGGTCCGTGACCTTCTCCGTCCCCTCCCCGCTCGGCCCGCTGCCCGTGACCCTCGCGTACACGCGCGTGGGCAGTGGCGAACCGCTTCTGCTGCTGCACGGGATCGGCCACCACCGGCAGGCCTGGGACCCGGTCATCGACATCCTGGCCGTCGAGCGCGATGTGATCGCGGTGGATCTGCCCGGCTTCGGCGAGTCCCCCGCGCTGGCCGACGGGCTCGCCCACGATCTGCCGACGATGAACTCCGCGCTCGGCGCGCTCTGCCAGGCGCTGGAGATCGAACGCCCGCATGTGGCGGGCAACTCGCTGGGCGGGCTGCTGGCCCTGGAACTGGGCCGCGCCCAGCTCGTACGGTCCGTGACGGCGCTGTCACCCGCGGGCTTCTGGTCGCCGGTCGAGCGACGGTACGCCTTCGGGGTCCTCCAGGCGATGCGGCAGACCGCGATCCGTATGCCGTTGCCGGTGGTCGAGCGGCTGTCGCGTACCGCGGCCGGGCGCACCGTGCTGACCAGCACCATCTACGCTCGCCCCGGCCGGCGCTCACCCGAGGCGGTCGTCGCCGAGACGCTCGCGCTGGCTCAGGCCAAGGGATTCGTCGAGACGCTCCGGGCCGGCGTCTCTGTCCAGTTCACCGACGACGTCCCCGGGCTTCCCATCACGGTGGCGTGGGGCACAAGGGACCGGCTTCTGGTGCGGCGGCAGGGGGTCCGCGCCAAGTACGTCATCCCGGACGCCCGGCTCGTACGGCTGCCCGGCTGCGGCCACGTCCCGATGAACGACGACCCGGCCCTCGTCGCCCGCGTCATCCTCGACACCAGCCGCTGAGACGGCAGGCGCTGAGACGGCAGGCGCCGAAACGGCAGGCGCCGAAACGGCAGGCACTGGGACGGTAGTGGCCAGCCTCCGCGCCCGAAGCCTCAACGCCCCTGATCCCAGGGCGACTCCGGCCCCCACCAGGGCACTGCCCGCGGCCTGGGCCGGCCCGTAGGATCCCGTGCCGACGAGTGGGGCGGTGAAGGCGGCGGCGACGGGGATGAGGCCGGAGAAGAGGGTCGCGCGCTCCGCGCCGATCCGCTGCATGCCCATGTACCAGCAGACGAAGCCGATGACCGTGACGATCACCGCCTGCCACAGCAGCGCGGCGAGTTCGGTGCTGTCGGGCGTACGCAGCCACGCGCGGCCCTCGACGATCAGCCCGGCCAGCGCCGACTCCACCGCCGCGAGCCCGCACACGGTGGCGGCGAGCAGCCGTGGCCCGAGCGGTCGCAGCACGGGCACGGCGAGGACCGCGAAACCGACCTCTCCGAGCAGCGCGCACACGGAGAAGGCGATGCCCGCGCCGTCGGTGTGTCCCCAGCCCTGGACGGTGAAGGCGCCCACGGCGACGAGCAACGCGCCGTACAGGACGGTGCGTTGGGGCCGTCGGCCGTCCAGGAGAGGCATGAGTACGGCCACGAGTACCGGGGCGCAGCCCACGAAGACTCCCGGGACCGCTGGTTCCGCGGTGCGTTCGGCGGCGAGCACGGCGAGATTGAAGCCGACCATGCCGATGGCCGCGACCAGCGCCAGCCGTATCCACTGGCGGGCGGTCAGCGCGCGCAGGGGCGCCGTGCCACCACGGCCGACGAGGGGCAGGAGCAGCAGACAGGCGAGTCCGTAGCGCAGGAACTGGCCGCCCGCGTACGGGTATTCGCCCAGGACGCTGTTGGCGGTGAAGGAGCCTCCGACGAGGATGCAGGCCAGGGCGGCGAGCAGGGAGCCGCGGGTGGTGGCGTTCATGGAGGCGACGCTATGGACCCCACCGGTCCGGTTTAAGGTCCACTTTCATGACGCCATCGGGGACCAATTCGGGTTCGGGTCGGCCTTCGGATGCGACCGGATCGGCGACCTGGGCCGCCGCCTGGGAGTTGCTGCTGCCGGCCGCCTCGGCGCCGGCACGCGCGCGTGGGCGCTCCTTGCAGGCCGCGTTGCGGGAGGCGGTCCGCTCGGGGCGGCTCGCACCCGGCACCCGGCTGCCGTCCAGCCGTGAACTCGCCGCCGATCTCGGGGTGTCCCGGGGGCTGGTCACCGAGGCGTACGAGCAGTTGACCGCGGAGGGCTATCTGCGCAGCGACCGGGGAGCCGGAACGTGGGTCGGCGGCGCCGTCCGGGCCGCCCACCCGCGCGCGCGGGATCTCGCGCCCCGCTCCCCCGGCGCACGCGTCGACTTCCTGCCCGGCACCCCGGATCTGGCGCTCTTCCCGCGCGCCGCCTGGGCGGCAGCACAGCGCGGCGTACTGGCCGAACTGCCGCACCACGCGCTGGGCTACCCCGATCCGCGCGGGCTGCCCCGGCTGCGTACGGCCCTCGCGGAACTGCTGGCCCGGCGGCGGGGCGTGGTCGCGGACCCGGAGCGGGTGCTGGTCGTCTCGGGCGTGGCGCAGGCGACGACGCTCCTCGGTTTCGTGCTGCACGCGCGCGGGGTGCGTGCCGTTGGGGTGGAGGACCCCGGCACGCCTGAGCACGGCGGGCTGTACGCGTCGGCCGGGCTCCGCACCGTACCGCTGCCGCTGGACGACGAAGGGCTGGCCATGGAGCCGCTTCGGGAGTCGGGCGTACGGGTCGTCGCGACGACGCCCGCGCATCAGTTCCCGTCGGGGATCGCGTACTCCGCGCGGCGGCGGGCCGAACTCCTTGACTGGGCGCACTCCGTGGACGGGCTCGTCGTCGAGGACGACTACGACGGGGACTTTCGCTATGACCGGGCGCCGGTCGGCTCCCTTCAGGGGCTCGATCCGGAGCATGTCGCGTACGCGGGGTCCGTCAGCAAGTCGCTGGCGCCGGGGTTGCGGCTGGGGTGGCTGCTGGTGCCGTCGTCGCTGGCCGAGGAGGTCGTCGAGCGCAAGCGCACGATGGATCTCGGCAATCCGGTCGTCGACCAGGCGCTGCTCGCCCGCTTCATGGAGCGCGGCGACTACGACCGGCAGCTTCGGCGCTGCCAGCGCGCGTACAGGGAACGGCGCGACGCCCTTGTGGCTGCCTTGGAGCACCACTTCCCCGGCACGGGGGTGTCCGGGATCGCGGCCGGACTGCACGCGATCGCGACGCTGCCCCGCCAGTACGGGCCGCAGCCACGCTTCCTGGCGCGGATGTCTGCGGCTGGCGTCGCGGTGCGTCCTCTGACGGATTACGCGCAGACGCCGGTCGGGGAGGAGGAGGAGGAGGGGGCGGTGGTGCGGCTGGTGTTGGGGTACGCGCATGTGCCTCCGGCGCGGATCTGGGAGGGGGTGGGGTTGATGGCGACGGCGGTTGGTGGTTGACGAGCGTTTCTTCGCCCCCGCCGCCCCTACCCGTCCCATCCTCGGGGCGTTGCCCCGAACCCCCACCAGGGGCTCCGCCCCTGGACCCCGCTGGGGCTGCGCCCCAGACCCCTTTCGGGGGCCAGCCCCCGGACCCCCGGTCCTCAAACGCCGGACGGGCTGATTGATCGCGGCTCGGGCTGATTTGCCAACAGGCGGGCTGATCTTCGGCCGAGGCAAGTTTCCCGACCGGCTGGCTTTCGCCAGACGGGCTAACTACCGCCGGACGGACTGCTTCCGCCGGCCCAGGCTGATCTCCGCCGGTCGGGCTGATGTTGGCGTCGCCTCCGCTGAACTTTGCAGCCGAGGCAGGCATCAACCAGCCCGTCCGGCGTTTGAGGACGAGGCCGCCAGGCCGATAGCGGGGGTCTGGGGGCGCAGCCCCAGCGGGGTCCAGGGGCGGAGCCCCTTGGTATGGGACGGGTAGGGGCGGCGGGGGCGACCCCCTGTTCCCAAGGCACCAGGGGCAGTTGTTCACTTGTGGTTTCCATGCGCGCTGTGGTGCACCAGTAGTTGTGACCCTGCACAGTGGTCGACCGCCCCAGGAGGCACTCCATGTCAGACAGTCCGACGAGCCCGCTCGCCGCCCGCCGCAGCGTCCTGCGCGGCACCCTCGCCGCATCCGCGGCGCTCGCCGTGCCCGCCACCCTCGGCTCGGCGCCGGCCTTCACGCTGTCGGGGCGCCCGAAGGCCGGCTGGGGCGTGCAGAGCGGTGACGTGAGCGCGCACTCCGGCCTGGTGTGGGTGCGTTCGGACCGGCCGGCGCGGATGATCGTGGAGACGTCGGCGACCGAGTCATTCCGTAAAGCTCACAGATGGCACGGCCCCCTCCTGGGCCCGGGCACGGACTTCACCGGCAGCACCCGCCTGCTCGGACTGCCCGCGGGCGAGCAGATCCACTACCGCGTCCTGCTCGCCGACCCGGACGACCCGCGCCGTACCGGCGAGCCGGTGACGGGCAGCTTCCGTACGGCGTCCTTGGGACGGCGCAACGATGTGCGTTTCGTGTGGTCGGGCGACCTGGCGGGCCAGGGCTGGGGCATCAACCAGGAGTTCGGCGGCTACACGATCTTCAAGGCGATGGGCGCGCTCGACCCGGACTTCTTCCTGTTCAGCGGCGACACGATATACGCCGACGGGCCGCTGGCCGCGACCGCGCCCCTGCCCGACGGGAGCACTTGGCGGAACATCACCACCGAGGAGAAGTCCAAGGTCGCCGAGACCCTGGCCGAGTTCCGCGGCAACTTCCGCTACAACCTGCTGGATGAGCACCTGAAGAAGTTCAACGCGCAGGTGCCGTCGATCGTCCAGTGGGACGACCACGAGGTCACGAACAACTGGTTTCCGGGCGAGACGCTCACCGACGCCCGGTACACGGAGAAGAACGTCGACCTGCTGGCGTCCCGGGCCCGGCGGGCGTTCAGCGAGTACTTCCCGATGTCCACCCTGCGGCCGGGCGCCAAGGAGGGCCGGGTGCACCGGGTGGTGCGCCACGGTCCGCTGCTCGACGTGTTCGTACTGGACATGCGGACGTACCGCAATGCCAACTCCCCCGGTACGGAGACCACCGACCCGCAGGGCATCCTCGGCGCCGAGCAGTTGGAGTGGCTCAAGCGGGAGCTCTCGCGGTCGCGGGCGGTGTGGAAGGTGATCGCCTCCGACATGCCGCTCGGCCTGGTCGTGCCGGACACCGGGGACGGGAAGCCGAACATCGAGGCCGTTGCCCAGGGCGACCCGGGCGCGCCGCTGGGGCGTGAGCTGCAGATCGCCGAGCTGCTGCGGTTCATCAAGCACCGGAAGATCACGGGCACGGTGTGGCTGACGGCGGACGTGCACTACACCTCGGCGCAGCACTACCAGCCGTCGCGGGCGGCGTTCACCGACTTCGAGCCGTTCTGGGAGTTCGTCTCCGGCCCGCTGAACGCGGGTGCCTTCGCGGCGAACACCCTGGACAACACGTTCGGTCCGGAGCGGGTGTTTGTGAAGGCGCCCACGGTGGCGAATGTCTCACCCGCCGGTGGTTACCAGTTCTTCGGCGAGGTCGACATCGACGGCGGCAGCGGGGAACTGACGGTTCGACTGCGTGAGCAGGACGGAACCGTTCTGTACACGAAGGTGCTGCAACCGGGCCGAGTCGGCCAGTAAGCCAGCAAATATAGTTCTAAACAGGACAGAGAGTGTCTTAATCGCTCAGTCACAAAGCGTTCGTGATCACGCAACACCCTTCCTGCACAGTGGTTGCATGACTTCAGACATGACTGACGCAGTACGTACGAAGAACAACCGTCCGCAACAGCATGGGAGCCGCGGACTCATGGCGCGGCTCCTCGGCTGGCGGGAGCGACGCACCCACGATCACGCCCCGCCGAAGGGTGATACCGGCGCCCGGTCGTCCGCCGAAGTGCGGGAGGCCGGGCCTCCCGAGGCGGCTCCGGCTCTGCCGGAGGCCGTCAGCGCTGAGGCCGTTCTCTGGCGGATGCGGACGACCGTGCGGGATGAGCCGGGCTCGCTGGCCGCGCTGTGCACCGCGCTCGCGGACCGGCGGGTCGACATCTTGAGCCTGCAGACGCATCCCCTGGCAGAGGGCACGGTCGACGAGTTCCTGCTGCGGGCCCCCGCAGAGGTCGACGCGAACGACGTCACCCGGGCGGTTACACAGGCGGGCGGCGCCGGCACCTGGATCGAGCGGGCCGACGCGCACGACCTGGTGGACGCGCCCACGCGCATCCTGGGCCTGGCGACGCGTACGGCGCTGGACTCGGCCGAACTGCCGCTTTCCCTGCGGCAGCTGCTGGGCCGGTGCAGTATCCGGTCGCTGCCCGCCGGGGCCATGGACGTGGACGGCGCGGACGCGGAGGTGCCGGCTGAGGGGGCCCTGGCTCATGCCGAAGGGGCGCCCGAGAACACCCTGATGCGGCTGCGCGCGCCCGAAGGCGGAGTGATCACCGTGGAGCGGCCGTATCTGCCGTTCACGCCCACCGAGTTCGCGCGGGCCCGCGCGCTGGTCGAGTTGGACGCCCAACTCGGTCCGCGTCTGCCGCGCAGGCAGGACGTACTGACGCTGCCTCAGGGCAACGCCATCACCGTACGCCGTGCCGGCCCCCATGACATCGATGCCGCGAAGGCCATGCACGAGCGGTGCTCGCCACGCACCCTCGGCCTGCGGTACCACGGCCCGATCCGTGACGCCGACCGCTACCTCAACCACCTCCTCAGCCCTCGCTTCGGGCGGACGCTCGCCGTGGAGACCGCCTCGGGTCGCCTCGTCGGGCTCGGCCATCTCCTCTGGGACGGCGACGAGACGGAGGTGGCGCTGCTCGTCGAGGACGCGTGGCAGCGGCGCGGCATCGGCAGCGAGTTGCTGGGCCGCCTGGTGACGATGGCCGTCGAGGCCGGCTGCGACAGCGTGTACGCCGTCACGCAGTCGTCGAACACGGGCATGGTGGCCGCAATGCGAGGCCTCGGCCTTCCTCTCGACTACCAGATCGAGGAAGGCACGCTGGTCATCACGGCGCGGCTGGACGTGACTCCGGTGAGTTCACGGCTGCCGTACGACCAGGAGCAGCCCGTAGGGGATTAGCCTTCAGCCACCACTGAACGGCTGGGCCTGCCCGGCGCAACACGCCGGGCAGGCCCACTCCCCCGTACCGCCCCCAGCGCCCGGTCCAAGTCCCGCCACAGATCCTCCACGTCCTCCAGCCCCACCGACAGCCGCAGCAACCGGTCGCTCACCCCGGCCCCGCGGCGGTCTTCCGCGTCGACGATGCGATGGCTGATCGAGGCCGGGTGCTGGATGAGTGTGTCGACGCTGCCGAGGCTCACCGCGGGGGTGATAAGGCGCACCCTCGCAATCACTTCATGAGGATCGCCGGAGACCTCGAAGGCGACCATGGCGCCGCCGAGCCGGGGGTAGTGGACGCGCGTGACGCGCGGGTCGGTGGCGAGGCGGCGAGCCAGTTCCGCGGCGTTCGCGGAGGCCGCGCGGACGCGTACGGGCAGCGTGGAGAGCCCGCGGAGCAGCAGGTAACCGGCGAGCGGGTGCAGCACGCCACCCGTTGCGAACCGAACTTGGCGCAAGCGGCGGGCGAACTCCTCGTCGCAGGCCACCACCCCGGCCATCACGTCGCCGTGACCGCCCAGGTACTTGGTGGCGCTGTGCAACACGATCCGCGCCCCCTGTTCGACGGGCCGTTGGAGCACCGGCGTGGCGAAGGTGTTGTCCGCGAGCAGCGGCACGGTCCCGCAGGCGTGCGCGATCGCCCGCAGGTCGAGTTCCGCGAGCGTCGGGTTGGCCGGTGACTCGACCATCACCAGGCCCGTGTCCGGCCGCAGCGCGTCCGCGATGCCCGCCGGGTCGACCCAGGTCACCTCGGTGCCGAGCAGCCCGGCCGTCAGCAGGTGGTCGCTGCACCCGTAGAGGGGGCGTACGGCCACGACATGCCGCAGGCCCATCGCGTTCCGTACGAGCAGCACGGCACTCAACGCGGCCATGCCGCTCGCGAACGCCACCGCGCTCTCGGTGCCCTCCAGCCGGGCCAGAGCCGTCTCGAACCGGGCGACGGTCGGATTGCCGAGCCGGCCGTAGACCGGCGGTCCCTCCAAGGTGGCGCCGTTCGCGGCGAAGTCGTCGATCCGGGCGGCCTCGCCGCGACTGTCGTACGACGGATAGGTCGTCGACAGGTCGATCGGCGGGGCGTGCAGCCCCTGCCGCGCGAGGTCGTCCCGCCCGGCGTGCACGGCCTCGGTGGCGAGGGCCCGCACCTCGTCCCGTACGTCTACGTCGTCCATCACGTCGTGCGCGTCGTCAAAGGCGTCCATGACCAGCAGCCTGAACAGTGGCCGGGCCAGAGACACAAAATCCCGTGCTACGTTCGGGCAATGGCCGAATCCGTCGTACTGGATCCGGTGGACCTCCATCTTCTGCGGCTGCTGCAGAACGACGCACGGGCCACCTACCGCGACCTCGCCGCTCAGGTCGGTGTCGCGCCCTCGACCTGTCTGGACCGGGTGACGCGGCTGCGCCGCGCGGGCGTCATCCTGGGGCATCAGCTGCGGCTCGATCCGGCCAAGCTGGGGCGGGGGCTTGAGGCTCTGCTGTCCGTGCAGGTCAGGCCGCATCGGCGGGAGTTGGTGGGGCCGTTCGTGGAGCGGATCCGGGCGTTGCCGGAGTCCCGTACCGTCTTCCATCTCACCGGCCCCGACGACTATCTCGTCCATGTCGCGGTGGCGGACATGGCGGATCTGCAGCGCCTGGTCATCGACGAGTTCACCTCGCGGCGCGAAGTGGCCCGCGTCGAGACCCGGTTGATCTTCCAGCAGTGGGAGTGCGGGCCGCTGCTGCCGCCCACCCCGCGCACGACCGGCGCGGAGACGGGCTGACCGCACGGCCGCCGCCCGTATATCGGCCAGACCCGCATGGCCTGCCCGTATATCGGGCTGACGCGCACGGCCTCCTCGTATGAGGATGTCCGCATGTCACAGACGAAGAGCCCGCTGCCCCGCGAGGTCGCCGACGCGTACGTCGACGATCTCATCGCCCTCGACCCGGTCACCGGTACGTATCTCGGCGTGAAGGAGAGTTCCAGCAGGTTGCCCGACCTTTCGCCCGCCGGTCAGGAGGCAGTCGCCGAGCTGGCGCGGGCGACCCTCGCGAAGCTCGACGAGGCGGAGCGGCAGCCGGGTGCGGACAGTGACATCGAGCGCCGCTGCGGACGTCTGCTGCGCGAGCGGCTGACCGCCGAACTCGCCGTGCACGAGGCCGACGAGGGGCTGCGGTCCGTCGGCAACCTGGCCACGGTCGCGCACTCGGTGCGCGAGGTGTTCACCGTGACGCCGGCCGAGACGGACGAGGACTGGTCCGCGATCGCTCAGCGGCTGCGCGCGGTGCCGACCGCACTGGCCGGCTACCGCGCATCCCTCGCCCTCGGCCTGGAGCGCAAGCTGTACGCCGCTCCCCGCCCCACCGCGACCTTCATGGGCCAGCTCAACGAGTGGTCGGACACGGACGGTTCGGGCCGCGGCTGGTTCGAGGACTTCGCGTCGGCGGGTCCCGATTCCCTGCGTACGGAACTGGACGAGGCCGCCCGCTCGGCGACCGCGGCCGTGGTCGAACTGCGCGACTGGATGCGCGAGGTGTACGCGCCCACGATCGAGGGCGCACCGAACACGGTGGGCCGCGAGCGGTACGCGCGCTGGTCGCGCTATTTCAACGGTACTGATCTCGACCTCGACGAGGCGTACGCGTACGGCTGGGCCGAGTACCACCGGCTGCTCGCCGAGATGAAGGAAGAGGCGGAGAAGATCCTCCCCGGCGCCGAGACGCCGTGGGTGGCGCTCGCGCACCTCGACGAGCACGGCCGGCACATCGAGGGCGTCGACGAGGTACGCGACTGGCTGCAGGGTCTGATGGACCAGGCGATAGAGGCCCTCGACGGCACACACTTCGAACTCGCCGAGCGGGTACGGAAGGTGGAGTCCCGCATCGCCCCGCCGGGCAGCGCGGCGGCCCCGTACTACACGCCGCCGTCAGAGGACTTCTCCCGCCCCGGCTGCACCTGGCTGCCGACGATGGGGCAGACCCGCTTCCCGGTGTACGACCTGGTCTCCACCTGGTACCACGAGGGCGTCCCCGGCCATCACCTCCAGCTGGCGCAGTGGGCGCACGTGGCCGGGAACCTCTCCCGCTACCAGGCGACGATCGGCGGCGTGAGCGCCAACTGCGAGGGCTGGGCGCTGTACGCGGAGCGGCTCATGGACGAGCTCGGCTTCCTCACGGACGCCGAGCAGCGGCTCGGCTATCTGGACGCCCAGATGATGCGCGCGACACGCGTCATCGTCGACATCGGCATGCACCTGGAGCTGGAGATTCCGGCCGACTCGCCCTTCCGCCCGGGCGAACGCTGGACTCCAGAGCTGGCCGAGGAATTCTTCGGCGCGCACAGCAGCCGCCCTGGGGACTACGTGGCGAGCGAACTGACCCGCTACCTGACCATCCCCGGCCAGGCCATCGGCTACAAACTCGGCGAACGCGCCTGGCTGTTGGGCCGCGAGAACGCCCGCCGCCGCCACGGCGCCGCCTTCGACGCCAAGGCCTGGCACATGGCGGCGCTGTCGCAGGGGTCGCTGGGGTTGGACGATCTGGTGGACGAGTTGTCCCAGCTCTGATCATCGCTGAGGGGACGCCGCGAAGTCCGGTGCGGCTACCGCGCCCCTTTGGGGGCGCGGGGCTGAGCCAGTGTGCCGCTCGGCCGCGTGAGGCGATCGGCCACGACGGACCCGCGGCCTCGAACCACATTTCTGGCGGATCGCTCAGCGCCGGAACCCGCCCTCCGAGTCGATGACTTGTCCGGTGAGCCATTCCGCCTCATCGGTGGCGAGCCAGGAGATGAGGCGGGCGGGGTCGTCGGGCATGCCCCACCGACCGGCCGGGAACATGGCGGCGATAGCCGCATAGGCGTCGCCGGTCATGTAATCCGTGTCCACGGGGCCCGGGTTGACGGTGTTCACCGTGACCGCGTGCTCGGCGAGAGTGGTCGCCAGGGACCGGGTGATCGAAGCGAGGGCGCCCTTCTGAAGGGCGTACGCGATCTCGCCCGGCATGCCGCTCGCGATGTCCTGCCCAGAGGTCATCATCACGATCCGCCCGCCCGGCGTACGCGGCGGCAACGCAGCCCGCAACCGGGCGTACGCCTGGACGAGGAGGATCACCGAGCGCGTGTCGACGGCCCAGTGCGCGTCGAGCATCGCGGCGTCGATCTCATCGAGGCTCCCGTCGGAGCCGCTCAGCGCATGGTTGGCGACAAGGATGTCGATACGTCCACCAAGCGCGTCCGCGGCCCGCGCGACCAGTTCGGCGGGCACGGCCGGATCGGACAAGTCCCCCGGACCGTCCACGACCTGCGCCTCCGGGTCCCCGAGCACGTCGCGCACACCTTCGGCCACCTCCTCGGGCCGATCGGCACCCCAGGGCATGGCAGCGTCGTGCGGCACATGGTGATGCAGATACAAACTCGCTCCATACGCGGCAAGCCGCCGAGCCACGGCATAACCGATGCCCCCACGTCTGCTGGCACCGGTGACGAGGGCGGTACGTCCGCGCAGGGGCAAGGGTTCGCGACGCAGCGATTCGGCGGTGGGATGCGGGAGTTGAGGCATAGCGAACCATGATGGCGGGGCAAGCACCTGGCCCGCACATGATTTTTCCGCGGCCAGCACCCCAACTACCCGCACCCTCCCACCGGCGGGAGGGGACGTGGGCCGGTGCGTCCTATGCGCGTCGCTTAGCTTCGGTCTGGGCATCCCAGAACCCTGTATCAGCAAGGGGCCGTATGCCCCGTTGGCGACGGGCTGACGCACCGGACCGCGGCCCCGCACCCACCGACCACCCAGGGGCGCGGGGAACTGCGCGACCAGCCACACTCAACCCGCAGCCGCCCAACCGCCGGAGGCACCCCGCGTGGGCGCGACCAGCCACGACGGCGCAGCAGCCGCCCATGAACAGAACCCACCCTCCCGGTAGGCGCCCCGCCCAACCCCCCGGACAGTCAGCTGGCGATCCGCCGCAGCTGGACAAGTCCCAGCCACGTCTCCGGCCCGGGCTCCACATACGCCGCCCGGACCGAGTACCGCCCCGCCTCCAACGCGACCCGCACATGCCCCGCCTTCTCGGCAGAGTCGCCGGCCCAAGCCGCGTCGAACAGAACCACCGCTCCCGGGACGTCCCAGTGCACCTCCCGCTGCCACACCGCCCCGTCAAGGGCCGCCGGAACACCGGCCAGCAACTGCCCCTCCGACTCCGCGGCGCACCACCGTACGAAGGTCCCGTACTCGGGCAGATAGGCGGTCGAGGCAGGATCGTCACCGAGAACGAGGGCCGTGGCGTTGCCGACCGGAAGCAGCCCGATGTAACCGTCCACGTCACAGGCCCGGTCGTAGTCGGAAGCCAATTCGACGCCGTCCGCCCCCGTCCAGAACGGCAACACCACCTCCGGAATCGCAATGAGGGGCCCACCGCCCGACTCCACCCACTCGATCGCACCCTGCTCCGCGTGACTCACCATGCGGCAGAAGCTACACGCACCACGTGACACGTAAATCGGTGCGTCACGCACGCGCCACAAGGGCCACATGGGCCACAAGAACTCAGCAACCGCAGTCCGCCGCATCGACCGGCACCGTCAACCCATCGGGCGTACGCCGCTCACGCCCCTCCCAGCTCTCGAACTCGAAGCCCTCGCGCACCCAGTACTCAAAGCCACCGAGCATCTCCTTGACCTGGAAGCCGAGTTGGGCGAGGGCGAGCGCGGCGCGGGTCGCGCCGTTGCAGCCGGGGCCCCAGCAGTAGGTGACGACCGGCGCGGACTTGTCGAGGAGTTGCTCGGCCTGCTCCGGGATGAGGGCGGTGGGCAGATGGATCGCACCGGGCACATGACCCTGGTCCCAGGACTCGGTGGAGCGGGAGTCGAGGACCACGAAGCAGGGGTCGCCGTCGGCCGCGAGCCCGGCGGCGACGTCGGACACGTCAGCGTGGAAGGCAAGGCTCGCCCCGAAGTGAGCGGCGGCCGCGGCGGGGGACGCCGGGGGCACGCGTAGAACGGGGTTCACGGCGGCGGTGGTTGTGGTGTTGCCGGTCGCGGTCACAATCGAAGTCGCCGTTCCAGGCACGGTCTTGGTCACGGTGTGGCCTTCCGTCGAGGTTCGTCCCCAGGAATCTACGGCCGGTAATCCGCCCTCCTGAAGAGGCGATCCACGGTCTCACCCATGGTCAGCCGGGAATTCCTCTGCTATTCCTCAGCCATGACCGCGTATTCCCCGGACGCCACCGACTGGCGCATTCTCGAGGTCCTCCAACGCGAAGGCCGGGCCAGCTTCGCCGAGCTGGCGCGCGCCGTCTCCATGTCCGCGAGCGCGGTCACCGAACGGGTGCGCCGACTGGAGGAGGCCGGCGTCATCCAGGGGTACGCGGCGGTCGTGGACCCGGAGAGGCTGGGCCTGCCGATCATGGCATTCGTGCGGCTGCGCTACCCGACCGCGAACTACAAGCCGTTCCACGACCTCGTCGCCGCGACGCCCGAGATCCTGGAGGCGCATCACGTAACGGGCGACGACTGCTTCGTCATCAAGGTCGCCGTGCGCTCCATGAGCCACCTGGAGGAGGTGTCGGGCAAAATCGCCACGCTCGGCTCGGTAACCACGAGCGTCGTGTACTCGTCACCGCTGCCCCGACGCCCCATCGGTATCGGTCACTGACCCCGACCTCCGCATCGCTCACTGCCCCCGCTGCCGCACAACCGACCCCGACCGCCCCTTCACCACCTCCAGTTGGGCATGAATGCGACGCCGCAGATCCGGTACGTGACTGACGATGCCGACGCTTCGGTCCCGCTCCCTCAGCGAATCGAGGACATCAAGCACCTCGTCGAGCGTCTGGTCGTCGAGGCTGCCGAAGCCCTCGTCGATGAAGAGCGTGTCGAGGCGTACGCCTCCCGCCTCGTCGGTGACGACGTCCGCGAGCCCCAGCGCCAGGGCGAGGGAGGCGAAGAACGTCTCGCCGCCGGACAGTGTCGCCGTGTCGCGTTCGCGGCCGGTCCAGGCGTCGACGACGTGCAGTCCGAGGCCGCTGCGACCACGCCCCGCGCGATCGTCGGAGTGGACGAGGGTGTAGCGGCCGGAGGACATGCGCTGCAGGCGTGCGGTCGCGGCGGCGGCGACCTGTTCAAGGCGGGCGGCGAGGACGTAGGACTCCAGGCGCATCTTGCGTTCGTTGTCCGCGGAGGTGCCCGCCGCGAGGGTGGCGAGGCGGGCCACACGGTCGTACTCCTCGCGCAGCGGGCCGAGTCGGCGCACGGACGCGGTGGCCCGGTGGGTGAGTCGGTCGAGTTCCGTGCAGCGCCGGGCGGCGGCGTCGCGGGCGGAGGCGGCCTCGCGGGCCCGGCGGGCGGCGTCGGCGGCGGACTGTTCTGCGGCGGCGAGATCGGCGGGCGGCTGCTGGGCGGCCTCCGCGGTGTCCGCCTCGGCGAGAACGGCCCGTACGGCCGCCTCCTCCTGTTGCCAGGCGTCGAGCCGCCGTTGGAGTTCGCGGTGGGCCGTGTCGTCGAGGAGCGCGCCTGCCGCGGCCTGCGGCGTGTCGAACCCGGCGCGGAAGGCCGCGTCGGCGAGTCGCGCGTCGGCGTCCTTGAGCCGCTGCGCGGTGTCCGCCGCGAGGCGCGCGGCGTCCGCGGCCTCGGTGAGCTGCGCGGCCTGCCGCTCCAGTTGTGCGGCCCGCGCGGACACGCTGCCCGCGCCGCCCCGGGCCTGCGCCAACTCCTCCGCCAGCCCAGCCCCTTCGCGGTCGAGCGTCTCCCGGCGCGCGGCACGTGAGGCGGCACGCAGCGCGGCTTCCTGGTGGGCGGCGAGCCGCCGCTCGTGCTCGCGCTCGGCCTGCCGCAGCGCCTCACCCGCCGCGTGCAGACCGGAGGCGGCGGCGCGTGCCTCGGCGTGTTGCCGCGCCAACTCCTCGGCTTGCTCGGCGAGTTGCTCGGTGGGCGTGTCGCCCGCCTCGGCGGTCGCCGCGGCCAGCGCCTCGCGTACGACGCCGAGTCGCCGCTCGGCCTCGGCGCGTTGCTCGTCGGCCTCCTGGTAGGCGACGAGCGCGGATTCTTCCGCCTGTTGGTCCACGTGCCCGGCGATCTTGCGGGCGGGGGCCGGGTGTTCGGTGCCGCCGCAGACGGCGCAGGGTTCACCGTCCACGAGGGCGGCGGCGAGTTCCGCGGCGATGCCCTTCAGTCGCTGTTCCTTGAGGTCGAGCCAGTGGGCGCGGGCGTCAGCGGCGCGCTCGCGCGCGGCGAGCACGCGCGCCTGGGCGTCGTCCGTGTCGCCGGCGAGCTGGTCGCGCAGCCGTGCCGCCTCCAGCCGTACCCGGGCGGGTTCGCGCTGGACGGCGAGTTGCTCGGCGCGGGTGGCGGCCTCCTGCGCGGATTCGATACGGGCCTGGAGCCCGGCACGTGTCGTCTCCCAGGAGGCGAGCCAGCTCTCCGCGTCCTGGAACACGTCCTCGTCGGCGCGCTCTTGGCGGTCCAACGCCTCGCGTTCGGTGGCGAGTTCGGCCAGCCGGTGCTCGGCTCGGCGGGCCGACTCCAGGCCGCCCAGCTCCTCGGCGGCCTTGCGCGCGGCAGCCGCGAGGCCACTGGCGCCGGCGTCGGCGAAGGTCTCCGGGAGCAGCGCACGCGCGCGTGTCTCGTCGGCCGCCGCCCGCCGGTGCTCGGCCTCCGCGGCGTCGCGCAGGGCCAGCGCGGGCGCCACGGCGTCAGCCTTGCGGCCCCGCTCCATCCGCACCCGCGCCTCCCGGTGCGCATCGGAGCGCTCCTCCAGGCGCGCGGCCCGCTCCCGCGCCTCGGCGAACCGCCGCTGCAGCCGCGCCACTTCGCGTACATCATCGAGAACACGGTCCGCGTCCGACTGCCCCGACTCGGCGGCTTTCTGCGCGCAGTGCGCCACGGTGAAGCGTTCGCGTGCCGTGCTGCGGGCGATCGCGGCCCAGGACAGTACGGACTCGGCCAGGCCAGGGTCTCCGGGGGCCATATCGGGCAGCGGCAGCTCCACGATGTCCCCGGCGGCCTGCTGCATGCGGTGCGCGTCAGCGAGCAACTCCGCGTCCCCTTCGCGTACTTGGGCCTCCGCGGCGCGCCGCAGCTCGGCCAGGCGCTGTTCGACGGCCGCGAACCGGCGGGTGTCGAAGAGGCGGCCGAGGAGCTTGCCACGGGCCTCGGCGTCGGCTCGCAGGAAGCGCGCGAAATCGCCCTGGGGCAGCAGCACGACCTGGCAGAACTGTTCACGGCTCATGCCGAGCAGCTGCGTGATCTCCTCACCGATCTCCTGATGCGAGCGGCTGAGATCCTTCCAGGAGCCCGCCGACGCGTCGTACTCACGCAGCCAGCTCTGGGCCTTGTCGACGGTCGTGCCCGGCCGGTTGCCCTTCTTGGCGCGCTCCCAGGGCGGCTGCCGGGTGATCTCCAACCGCCGTCCGGCGACGGTGAGTTCGAGCCGGATCTCGGTACGGGTGCCGGGCGCGGCGTGGTCGCTGCGCAGGGTCATCCCCTGGCCGCTCTGCCGGGCGCCCGGCACCGACCCGTACAGGGCGTAGCAGACCGCGTCCAGCACCGAGGTCTTGCCCGCGCCGGTCGGCCCGTGCAGCAGGAAGAGCCCGGCGGCCGACAGCCCGTCGAAGTCGACCGACTGGGCCCCGCCGAAGGGCCCGAACGCGGTGATGTACAGCCGGTGCAGCCTCATCGGGCCACCTCGTGGACGGCCTCGTCGGCGCGCACCGCGTCGAACGCGTCCCGAAGCACGGCCTGTTCGCGCGCGTCGGGCCCCGCTCCGCGCACATGCGCCACGAAGTCCTCCGCGATCTCCTGGTCGCTGCGCCCCGCCAGTCGCCGGGCGTACGAGACGTCCGGGTCGTCCGGGGCCCGCTCGGGATCGAAGACAAGGCTGAGCGTGTGCGGGAAGCGCTCGCAGAGCCGTGCCATCGGGTCGGCGGGCCGTACCGAGTCTGTGAGGGTCGCCTCGACCCACGCCTCCTCGTGGCGCGCCAACTCCGGATCGGCCAGCAGGTCCTCCAACTCCCCCCGGATACGGGCGAGAGCGCGCGGTACGGGACAGTCGATCCGCTCGGCGGCGAGCGAACCATCCGCCCCCATGTCGACCAGCCACATGCTCTTGCGATGCTCGGCCTCCGAGAAGGAGTACGGCAACGGGGAGCCGGAGTAGCGCACGCGCTCCGTGATGGTCTGACTGCCGTGCAGATGACCGAGCGCCGCGTAGTCGACCCCGTCGAAGACCCCGGCCGGTACGGCCGCGACCCCGCCCACCGTGATGTCCCGCTCGCTGTCGCTGGCCTCTCCCCCGGTGACGAAGGCATGCGCGAGGACGACGGAACGGGTGCCCGGCGCGCGCGTGGCGAGGTCGGCGCGGACCCGCTCCATAGCCGCCGCGAGCACCGCCTCATGACCGGGCTTCTCCACCCCGAACTCGTCCTTCACCAGGGCGGGTTCGAGATACGGCAGCCCGTAGAAGGCCACATCGCCGTGGTCGTCGGCCAGCACCACGGGCGTACCGCACGCCGAGGGTTCGGTCCGCAGATGGATGCCCGCGCGGTCGATCAGCCCGGCCCCAACCCCCAACCGGCGCGCCGAGTCATGGTTCCCGGAGATCATCACCGTCGGCACACCCAGGTCGGCCAGCCGGTGCAGGGCGTCGTCGAAGAGCTCGACCGCTGCCAGCGGCGGCACCGCCCGGTCGTACACGTCCCCCGACACGACCACCGCGTCCACTCCGCGCTCGCGCACGGTCGTGACCAGGTGACCGATGAACTCGGCCTGGGCGTCGAGCATGTTGACCCGGTGGAACGCCCGGCCGAGATGCCAGTCGGAAGTGTGCAGCAGCCTCATGATCCCCGAGACTAACGGCCGGGTCGGACATCACGGGCGGCTACTGCCGTATCGGCCCCTTCTGACGACCACGGTGCCGTCCCCATCAGAAGTCCGTATCAGGAACCCGTATCAGCCTTCCGTATCAGGCGTCCCCGTACGCCTCTCCCCCCAGCTCGAACCCCGCCGTCCCCGCCGTGGCGTCGGCCAGCCAGGCCCGGAACGTCTCCACGTCCGCGTCCGGGAGGGCGATTTCGAGGGTGACGGCCTCTCCGTAGCGGACGTCGCGTATCTCACGGCCTGTCGAGCGCAGGTCGTTCTGCACCTTGCCGGCCCGCTGGTGGTCGACGGTGACGGTGGCGAGACGGAAACGTTTACGTGTGAGGGTGCCGACGGCGTCCAGGGCCTCGCCCACCGCTCCCCCGTACGCCCGGATGAGGCCGCCCGCGCCGAGCTTGACGCCGCCGTAGTAGCGGGTGACGACGGCTACGACGTACCGCAGGTCGCGGCGCAGCAGCATCTGGAGCATCGGGACGCCTGCCGTGCCGCCCGGTTCGCCGTCGTCGCTCGCCTTCTGTACGGAGGCGTCGGTGCCGATGACGTACGCGTAGCAGTTGTGCGTGGCGTCCGCGTGCTCCTTGCGGACGGCCGCGATGAACTCCTGGGCCTCCTGTTCGGTGGCCGCCGGGGCGAGCGCGCACAGGAAGCGGGAGCGGTTGACTTCGGTCTCGTGCACGCCTGCGCGGGCCACCGTGCGGTACTCGTCCTGCATCGGGCCAGCGTATGCGCCGCACGTGAAGGGGCCGCACCCGAAAACGTTCCGCACGCGCGCGTGCGTCCCGTCGAGCCACCCGCCGCGAACGTCAGCCCTTCTTGTCCCGCGTTTTCTTGTCCGGCTCCTTCTTGCCGCGCGGAACCTTCATGTCGGTGAGGAGGGCCATGCCGGGGCCGAGGGAGCGCCAGGTGTCGCCGTACCAGGTGAGGACCGCGATCGCCGACGTCGGGAACTTCGTGCGGACCTCGTCCAGCGCGTCGTCGAGGCTGTCTCCGGCCAGGGTGAGCACCAGTTCCTCGAGCCCGGGGTTGTGCCCGATCAGCAGCAACGTCCTGACCTCGTCGGCCACTTCGTGCACCGTTGCCAGCAACTCGGGTACGTCGGCCACGTACAGCCGTGGATCGTGGCGTACGGGAGGAGGTGTGGCCCATTCCGCCGCGGCCAGTTCCCAGGTCTGGCGGGCGCGTACGGCGGTCGAGCAGAGCGCCAGGTCCGGCCGCAGGTCGGCACCGACGAGGGCGCGTCCGGCGGCCGGGGCGTCGCGGCGGCCACGCGGTGCGAGCGGTCGTTCGTGGTCGGCGACACCGTCCGGCCAGGCCGATTTTGCGTGCCGCAGGATGACCAGGCGGCGTCTCGGGGGCGCTCCGGCGGGCGCGTTCACGACGGGGTCCCGCGGCCGATGTCACGGGTGAGTTCGAGGCCGAGGAGACGGTCGGCGTAGGCGTACGTCTCGAAGCGGGCACCGTCGGGCACGGTCTGGGAGGTCGCCACTCGGCGCAGTACGTCGAGTACGGCGGGCACGTCCAGGTCGTCCTCCCAGGCGGCGCGCAGCTGCTGGCGTACGGGATCGGGGATGGGACCGGAGGGATGCGTGGCCCAGGTGGCGACGGAACCCCGCCAGTGGCTGAGGACCTTCTCGGCGTCGGCCAGGGCGGCCGGTCCGAGCCGGAGGGGTTCGCTGCGGGGCCGCGCGAGCAGGGCGAGGCGCAGGGCCGAGGGGTTGCCCTCCACGCTGCCCTCATGCGCCGGGCCGCTCGCGTCATCGGCCGGGAACTCGTCGTGCACGGCGGCGACCTCGACGCGTACGCCGTCCGGCACCTCGTCGTCCTCGTCGCCGTCCGGGCCTTCCGAAGCCGCGACCACATGGAGCACCTGTGCCTCGCCCAGCGCCGGTTCGCCGGCCCGGTGGTCCTCGAACGGGCGGATGCCGAGGGCCGAGGCGCGTTCCCGGAGTTCCGTATGTTCCTCCGGGGCGGTCAGCACCGTCCAGACGGGCGTCCCGTTGAGTTCCAGGGCGCGTACGAGGATGTCGGCGACCAGGAGGACGCGCAGGCCGGTGGTGTCGGCGCGCGGTACATGGGCCTCGACGCGGGTCAGGCCGCGGCGGGCGGGGGCGGCGTCGGCGGGCTGCCCGGTTCGGGCGTCGGTGATACGGAGCACGGGGTGAGCGTAGGCCCGCGGGCGGCCGGGCGCAGGGGGACGTGCGTCATTCGGCACCCGGGCGATGGCGGAGGCGGCCGTACGCGGTCGATCCGGGCCGCACGAGGTCGGCGGCAGCTCAAGAGAGAGTGTCCGATCTGCGGCACTATGGTGCTGTGGTGCCGGTGCTCGAACGGCCGGCGCCCTCGGGCATGTCGGCGGACAAAGGGGTTCGGGCGTGCGGGAGTTGACGGTCATCGAGGCGCCGTCCGTGCTCGGGCTGCGGCCGTCCGGGGTGCAGGATCTGCCGGAGGCGCTGCGCGTGGCGGGGCTGCACGACCGCCTAGGGGCGGCCGTGGCCGGGAGGGTCGAGCCAGCGGGGTACGACCCGAGGCGGGACGCCGGCACCGGGGTACTCAACCCGGTTGGCATCGCCCGGTACTCCGTCGAGCTGGCCGATGCCGTGGGCGGCGTCCTGGACCAGGGCGGCTTCCCCCTGGTCCTCGGCGGCGACTGCAGCATCCTGCTCGGCAATCTTCTCGCCCTGCGCCGCCGGGGGCGTTACGGCCTGCTGTTCCTCGACGGCCACACCGACTTCTACCAGCCGTCCGCGGAGCCGACGGGCGAGGTGGCCTCCATGGAACTCGCCCTGGTCACCGGTCGTGGGCCCAGCCTGCTGACCGACCTGGAGGGCCGTGGTCCGCTACTGAGGGACGAGGACGTCGTCGCCCTCGGATTCCGCGACACCGAGGAGTCCACCGCGGCCGGGATGCAGCCGCTGCCGCCGGGGCTGCACGCGCTGGACCTCGATGCGGTACGGGCCCTCGGCGCCGGCACCGCTGCGCGTCAGGCGGTTGAACGGCTCAGCAGCGGCGGGAGCGGCGGTTACTGGGTCCATCTCGACGTCGACGTACTGGACGACGCCGTGATGCCCGCGGTCGACTACCGCATCCCCGGCGGACTGACCTGGACGGAACTCGAGGACGTGCTGCGGACCGCGCTGGCCGGGGATCGAGCCGTCGGCTTCGACGTGACGATCTTCAACCCCCGGCTCGACCCCGACGGCAGCATCGCCGCCCGCCTCACCGAGTGCCTGTGCAGTGGGCTGTCGGCGCGGCGCACCGATCAGTGAAACCTGCCGTCAGTCGGCGGGCTTCTCCCAGACCGAGACATGCTTGCGGCTCTCGCTGGTGAACGGCGCCCGCTCCCAGTCCTCCCAGCGGTCGCGCAGCCGCAGTCCGGCGAGCCGGGCCATGAGATCCAGTTCCGACGGCCACACGTACCGGAACGGGTAGTACTCGTGCTGGGCGTGCCCGTCGACGATCGTGACGTAGTTCGAACTCATCGCCTGGGTGGCGACGTCGTAGATGTCGAACGCCCACTGGGTCTGGCTGATGTGGAACGGCACGGCGTTCTGTCCTGGCGGCAGCCGGCGCAGCTCGGGCACCCCTACCTCGATGACGAAGCAGCCGCCCGGCCGCAGATGGGCGGCGGCGTTCTCGAAGCAGGCCACCTGGGCGTCCTGCGTCGTCAGATTGTTGATCGTGTTGAAGACCAGGTAGGCGACCGCGAATGTGCCCTCCACCCGTGTGGTGGCGAAGTCGCCGATCGTCACTTCGACGTTGTCCCCGCCGGGCTTGGCACGCAGCCGGGCCACCATGGCCCGCGACATGTCGATGCCATGGACCGGGATCCTGCGCCGGGCCAGCGGCAGTGCGATCCGGCCGGTGCCGACGCCGAGTTCGAGCGCCCTGCCGTCGCCGGCGAGCCCGGCCAGCAGGTCGACCGCCGGATCCACCGCCTCCGGGCGGAACATCTCCGCCGCCGACTCGTCGTAGCCGGCCGCCACCTTTTCCCCGAAGTAGCCATCCTCATCAAGCATTTGGGGAACGTACCGCCCGCGGCCCGGCCGACGCCCGCGATTTTTCGGCGGCTTCTGATCAGGTCCTGTCGTCCACGGTGCCGGCCGGGCAAGGCTCACCCCGGTACGTACCGAAGGACCACCTGTTGCCCTCGGGATCGGCGATCTGGAACTCGCGGCTGCCGTACGGCTGGTCCTCGATCTCGCGGAGGATCTTCACTCCGGCCGCGCGCAGCTTCTCGTAGAGGTCGTCGACCTGGTCGGTGACGACGTAGGCGCCGAAGGTGCCCGGCTGCAGGGACCATGGCTTGCTGTCGGGGGCGTACGAGCCGAGCATGATGCCGCCGCCCTCGGGCCAGTCGAGTTGGGCATGGGCGACCTGGTCGCCGTCCTCGTAGACGGCGGTGCGCAGGAAGCCGACGGTGTCGACGAGGAAGTCGATCAGGGCGGGTGCGTCGTGGGCCTGGAGCGTCGGCCAGACGCTGGGGGAACGCTGCTGCTGGGTTGCCTGGGTTGCCTGGGTTGCCGTGGTGTTGGTGGTCATGCCTCCTACTGTTCGCCGCCCCGGTGGCCTCCGGCTTGGATATTCCGGCACTCTTCGGCGAGCCAGGCGGTGGGGCTGACGCCGGTGTACTGGTGGAAGTCCCGTACCAGGTGCGAGTGGTCGTAGTAGCCGCAGTCGGCCGCGATCCGCGCCAGGTTCGGCGAGACTCCCTCGGTGACGCCGCGGACGACGACGCTCTTCGCGTGCTCAAAGCGCATCAGCCGGGCGGCCTGCTTGGGGCTCAGGCCGGTCTCGGCCCGGAAGAGCGTGGTGAGGCGGCGCGGACTGAGCGCCACATGCTCGGCCAGCCCGTTGAGGGTGCCGGCTCCGCGGTGCCGGGCCAGCCAGGCCCAGGCCTCCCCGACCTCGGGCCGCACCCGCCCGTCCTGCTCCGACCGGGCCACCTGACCTCTCAAGTACGAGGTGAGCAGGGCGAACCGCGCCTCCCACCCCGTCTGCTCCAGCAGCCGCTCATGAAGCTCCGCACCCCGCCGGCCCAGCACATCCGTCCCCGACACGACGATCTGGTCCGCGAGCGCACCCGCAGGCAGCCCGAGCAGCCTGCGCGCCGCCAGGGGATGCAGGGCCAGCTGGATGCCTGCCTCGTGCTCCGGCTGGATCACATACGCCGGGCGCTGGTGCAGTCCGCCCATCACGATGTCGTTGCGTACCGCGTCGTCGCCGCGCGCCTGCTCGGGGGTGAGTCCGCTGGTCACGGGCCCGTCCAGCGAGAAGATCAAGGTCAGAAACGGCGAGGGCAGCCCTCGGTGCAGGGCGGGTTGCACCCCTCGGGAGCGGTAACCCACCGCGGACACGACCAGGTCCGCGAGCCCGGGCGCACCCCGCACGAACTCCCGCACTCCCTCGCCGTCCCACCCCGATCCGTGCGCCATACGGCCAGTATGCGAGGCCCGGCCGGGGCTTGCCGAGTATGCGGGAATCACCGCTGCCCGCCCGCTGTTGCCTGCCAGTGCAGGCACCGCAGGACGCCCCAAGGAGGCCGAACGTGTACGGCGACTCAGCTACGGTCCGCAAGATCCTCACCGAGCTCGGTGACACCTGGGCGATCGTCGGACTGTCGACGAACGAGCGCCGGGCGGCCTACGGAGTCGCCGACGTCCTGAAGCGCTACGGCAAGCGCATCGTCCCCGTACATCCGAAGGCCGAGACGGTCCATGGGGAGAAGGGGTACGCGTCGCTGGCGGACATCCCCTTCGACGTGGACGTGGTCGATGTGTTCGTCAACAGCGACCTGGCGGGTCCCGTCGCCGACGAAGCCGTCGCCATCGGCGCGAAGGCCGTCTGGTTCCAGCTGGGCGTCATCGACGAGGCGGCGTACGAACGGACTCGTGCGGCGGGCCTCGACATGGTCATGGACCGCTGCCCGGCCATCGAGATTCCGCGGCTCGGCTGAGATCGGCAATCCGGCTCGGCTGAGACCGGCCATCCCCTCGGCTGATTCCAGCGAGCCTTCGGCCCGTTCTCAGCGGTTCTGGCGCGAGGTCACGGTGAACTGCGCGCCGTCGGGGTCCCGGAGCACCGCTTCCGTCGGGGGTACCTCCGTGTGTGAGGTACCGACCCGGACGACGGTGCCGCCGTGGGCCCGCGCGGCGGCGACGCAGGCCTCGACGTCGGGGACCGCGAAGTGGATCTGCCAGTGCGGGCGGATGGTTGGGTCGGGCGCCGCTTCCACGGCGCCGGAGTGTATGCGGGCCACGACGCCGCCCTCACTGCGCAGGACGACCTCGTCCGCCTCGTAGTGGACCTCGCAGCAGCCGGGCTTCTTGGAGGCCCACTCGAGGACCTCGCCGTAGAACATGGCGGCGTCGAAGGCGTCGCGGGTGTGCAGTCGTACGAAGGCCGGGGCGGCCCGGCGCCAGGACTCCCAGCCGGAGATCAGCCGGCCCTCCCAGATGCCGAACACCGCTCCGTCGCGGTCCGCGAGGAGTGCGGCCCGGCCCGGCGGGAACGCGATCGGGCCGACCGCTGTCGTCCCGCCGCGTTCCTGCCCCCGGGCCACGGCCTCGTCCGCGCTGGACACGGCGAAGTAGGGGGTCCAGGCGACGGCCATCTGCCACATGGACGCCACGGGCGCGATGCCCGCGACCGGCACCTCGTTGGCGTAGGCGATGCGGAACCGGTCGCCCAGCGGGATCGACCGGAACTTCCAGCCGAAGACCGCGTGGTAGTAGTCCTCCGCGGCGGCTTCGTCGCGTGCCGTGAGGCTGACCCAGCACGGGGCGCCGAAGACCGACTGACTGGTGATGACATCGTCTTGGACTGTGGTGTCGCGGTTCATGGCCGTTCCGTCCTGCGTTCCTGGCTTCCTGACCGGTGTACTCAGCCGCCGGTGCCGAATCGCTCCCAGACGCGGTGCTCGCCCAGCAGCCGGGTGATCTGTTCCAGGGCGCTCGTGCCGCTCTGCGCGGACACGACGCCCGGCGCACCGGCCGGGACGCCCGCGGCATCCAGGGCGGTTTCGGCACCCGCCCAGCCGCCGATGGCCTTCCCGTGCCGGTAGGCCTCCGACAGCATCAGAAGCACCCGGGGGTCCGTGGTTGCTTCCGTACCAGCATCCCCCGCCTTGGCGTCTCGCGCTCCGTAGGCGTCGGCGCCGGGTCCCGGAGCGCCCGCCAGCAGGACGGCGTCGTACTCCACCGACCGGGCCGTCGCGAAGGTGCGCTGCACCTGGACGGGCTCGCCCTCCGCGTCGAGCTTGCCGCCGGCCGGGGCGATCACCAGCGGGACCATGCCCGCGTCGAGGACGGCCCGGCGCACGGTGCGTACGCCGTCGAGGTCGCCGCGTTCATCGGTGACGATGCCGATGACGCGCCCGTCCAGCGGCCAGGTGTGGCCCAGCTGTGAGAGGGCGGGGCTGGGGTCGACGGCCGTGAGGGGAACGGTGGCCTCCGGTGCGGGCAGGCCGAGACCGATGGCGACCTGCTCGCACAGTTCGGGGTCGATATTGGCGAGCACCTGGAGCCCGCGCTCCTTGACGCCCTGCTCGTAGCACTTGCCCAGCTCGAAGGTGTACGCGGCGATGATGTGCTCGCGCTCCACCGGGGACATGCTGCGCCAGAAGAGCCGGGGCTGGCTGAAGTGGTCCGAGAAGGAGGCCGGGGCCTCGCGCTGCTTCCTGGCCGCCGGCACCTCCACCGGCGTCTCGATGTAAGCGCCGGTGTCGGCGCCCGCGAGGAACGGGCAGCCCCCGTCGAGGGAGTTGGGCCGGTAGGGCGCCGCTCCGGTGTGCACGGCCGTCTGGTGCATGCCGTCCCGGTGCATGTCGTTGACCGGGGTGTGGGGGCGGTTGACGGGGAGCTGCGCGAAGTTCGGCCCGCCCAGGCGGCTGATCTGGGTGTCCAGGTAGGAGAAGAGCCGGCCGGCCAGCAGCGGGTCGTCGGTGATGTCGATGCCGGGCACGAGGTGGCCGGGGTGGAAGGCGACCTGCTCGGTCTCGGCGAAGAAGTTCGACGGGTTGGCGTTCAGCGTCAGCAGGCCCACGGGCTGTACGGGTGCCAGCTCCTCCGGGACGATCTTCGTCGGGTCGAGCAGGTCGATGCCCTCGAAGGTCTGCTCAGCGGTGTCCGGGAAGGTCTGGATGCCCAGCTCCCACTCCGGGTAGGCACCGGCCTCGATGGCGTCGGCGAGGTCGCGCCGGTGGAAGTCCGGGTCGATGCCGTTGATGAGCTGCGCCTCCTCCCACATCAGGGAGTGCACGCCGAGCTTGGGCTTCCAGTGGAACTTCACCAGCGTGGTGGCGCCCTCCGCGTTGACCAGCCGGAAGGTGTGCACGCCGAAGCCCTCCATCATGCGGAACGAGCGCGGGATGGCCCGGTCCGACATGTTCCACAGCGTGTGGTGGGTGGCCTCGGTGTGCAGCGTGACGAAGTCCCAGAACGTGTCGTGGGCACTCTGCGCCTGGGGGATCTCCCGGTCGGGGTGCGGCTTTCCGGCGTGGATGATGTCCGGGAACTTGACCGCGTCCTGGATGAAGAACACCGGGATGTTGTTCCCGACCAGATCGAAGGTGCCCTCACCGGTGTAGAACTTCGTCGCGAAGCCCCGGGTGTCGCGCACCGTGTCAGAGGAGCCGCGCGAGCCGAGCACCGTGGAGAACCGTACGAACACCGGTGTCTCTGCCTCGCCGGTGAGGAAGGCCGCCTTGGTGACCTTCGCTGCGGTGCCGTAGCTCCGGAAGACACCGTGCGCGGCGGCACCGCGCGCGTGCACGACCCGCTCGGGGATGCGCTCATGGTCGAAGTGGGTGATCTTCTCCCGCAGATGGTGGTCCTGCAGCAGAACCGGCCCGCGCTCACCGGCCTTCAACGAGTGGTCGGTGTCGTAGAGCCTGGCTCCCTGGGCCGTCGTCAGATATGCGTCACCCTGGGCATTGGCGGAGGGGTCTGCGCCGGTGGTCTGTCCGGTGGGGCTGACCGTCTCGGGTGCGCTCTGGTCGGGCTTGGGCGGGAGGGGTGCGTGGGGTTCGGTCGGTTCGGCGACCGACGGCGTGTGCGGTCCTGGCTTGCCGGGGACACCGTCCGCCGGGCCGTCTTCGCGCAGTACGTCGGCGGCCTTGTGCGCAGCGGTCTTCAGCGGGTTCTTGTCGCTCATCGCACTTCCAACTGTCGGGGAGTGGTCTGCGCCGCCTGGGTACCCGCGACCGGCCCCCTGAACCAACCGGACCTCGGCAGACCCCGAGCCGCGCGGAGCGCTCAGTCCTCGCCCAGGACGATGTTGCTCTGCAGGTCCCCCGGCTCCTGCTCACCCCGCTCGTCCCGGCGGGCCCCGCGAGCGGCGGGGACAGGGCGCGTACCGTCTTGGGTCCCGCGCTCCGTGATCTCCGGCTCGACGCCGGACGGCTCGATGTCTGCACCGGTGCCGGTTTCCATGGGGGCACCTCCTACGTCATGTGCTCGTGACTGCGAGTACCCGGCGCCCGCGTTCGAAACGGGCGGTGCGTTCCGCGCCCGGTCGCAGCGGAGGCTTCGGTCCGCGGTTCGGGGGGACTCGGGGCGCATGACCGAGAAGGCAGACATCCGCGGCTCGTACTGGATCGACACGGCGCCCGGTGAGACGTATCCGCCGCTCGAGACGGATGTGACCGTCGACGTGGCCGTGGTCGGCGCGGGCATCGCCGGACTGAGCGCTGCCTGGGAGCTCGCCCGCGCCGGGCGTGGTGTCGCGGTCCTGGAGGCCGACCGCGTCGCCGCGGGCGTCACCGGCCACACCACCGCGAAGCTGTCCGCCCAGCACACGCTGATCTACGACCGGCTGCGCCGGACCCGCGGCCCGGAGGCGGCGCACCTGTACGCCCGCTCGCAGACCGAGGCGATCGAGCACGCCGCGGCCCTCGTTGACGAGCTGCGCATCGACTGCGACTGGGAGCGCAGGAGCGCGTTCACCTACACCCGCGACGAGCGCCGGGCCGGCGAGATCCGCGCCGAGGCGGAGGCCGCCCGCGAGGCAGGCCTGGACGCGGAGTTCGTGACCGAGACCGCTCTGCCGTACCCCGTGGCGGGCGCGGTACGGGTCGCGCACCAGGCCCAGTTCCACCCGCGCAAGTACCTCCTCGCCCTCGCCGACGATCTACGGGCCCGGGGCGCCCTCATCCACGAACGCACCCGGATCCTCGGCCTCGAAACGGGCTCCGCCTGCCGTCTGACGGCCGAGACCGGCGCGCAGGTGACCGCCGGCGCGGTCGTGATCGCCACGCACTACCCGGTCTTCGACCGGGCGCTGCTGTTCACCCGGCTCTCCCCACGCCGCGAACTCGTCGTGGCCGCACCGATAGCGGCGGACCGGGATCCCGACGGCATGTACATCACGCCCGAGGAGGACACCCGCTCGGTCCGCACCGCCCCCTACGAGGACGGCCAACGGCTCCTGATCGTCACCGGCGAACACTTCACCCCCGGTACCGGCGACACCGACAAACGGTTCGCCCGCCTCACCGACTGGGCCGAGGAGCACTTCCCCGACATCACGCCCACCTACCGCTGGGCCACTCAGGACAACGACTCCACCGACACCGTGCCGCTCGTCGGCCCACTGCCCCCACTCTCACGCCACGCATACGTGGCGACCGGCTTCGGCGGCTGGGGCCTCAGCGGCGGCATCATGGCCGGCCGCCTCCTGTCCGGCCTCATCACCGGCGACCGCCCACCGTGGGCCGAACTGTACGATCCGCGCCGCCTGCGCTCCGTACTCCGCGAGGCCCCCGCCTTCCTCAGGCACCAGGCAACCGTGGCCCGCCACTTCGTAGGCGACCGCATCCCCCCGTCCCACGCGGACTCCCTGACCGACATCGCCCCCGGCACCGGCGCCGTTGTCCGCCACGGCGGCCAACGCTGCGCTGTGTATCGCGACGAGGACGGGAGCCTGCACTCCGTCTCGGCGAGGTGTACGCACATGGGGTGCCTGGTCGCGTTCAACGCGGCGGAACGCGCCTGGGAATGCCCGTGCCACGGCTCCCGCTTCGACACGGACGGCAGGGTGGTACAGGGCCCGGCGACGCACGCCTTGGAACAGCGTGAAGTCCGCGAGACGGAGCCGCAGGAGGACTGACGGTTCCTGTGCGATACCGCGCCCCTTACGGGGCGCGGGGAACTGCGCGACCAGCCACAACGGACCCGCAGCGTCGAAACTGCCCCACCCAGCGGAGCGCTCGGCGTCGAAACTGCCCTACCCAGCGCAGCTAGTAGACTGTCGCGACTAAGTGTCGTTCTGGTTGGTGGAGTTGGGGTCGGGCAGGCTTCGCTTGATGCTTCCGTTCGGCCGGGCAGGGGTGCCGTGTCCTCGCAGAAGAAGTATCCGGTTGTCTTGAGTGCCGAAGACCGTCGGGCGTTGGAGCGTGTGACGACGACGGGGGTCCGCAGCGCGTCGATGATCAGGCGGGCGCGGGTGCTGCTCGCGTTGGACACCTCGGCCGGCGAGGTCGCTCCGCGGGCGGTGATCGCGGAGCGGGTCGGGGTCTCGTGCGATTCGGTCCGCCTGATCTCGAAGCGGTACGCGGAGACCGGCGGCGATGTGTGGGCCACGGTCGGCCGGAAGGAACGCGCACTGCCGCCGGTGCCCTCCCCGGTGACCGGCGAGGTCGAGGCAAGGCTGATTGCGCTGGCCTGCTCGAAGCCGCCCAAAGGACACGCCCGCTGGTCGCTGCGCCTGCTGGAGAAGCACGTCGCGCTGGCCGAGGACATCCCGGATCTGGACCACTCCACGATCGGGCGGGTCTTAAAAAACGGAACTGCGCCCTCACGTGAAGAAGTGCTGGACCATCCCGCCCGCTGCGAATGCGGCCTTCGCCGCGGCGATGGAGGATGTCCTGGCGGTCTACCACCGGCCCTTCGACCCGACGCGCCCGGTGGTGTGCATGGACGAGAAACCGTACCAGTTGCTCGGCCACGTCCGTGATCCGCTTCCCGCGCGGCCGGGCCGTGACCGCCGCGAGGACAACGAGTACGTCCGCTCGGGGACCTGCTCGATCTTCTGCTGGGTCGAGCCGCTGCGCGGATGGCGACGCGTGGACGCGCAGCCCCGCCGGACCAGGGTCGACTGGGCGCACCAGGTCGAGCACCTGCTGACCGTGGACTACCCCGACGCCGCCACGGTCGTGCTGGTGATGGACAACCTCAACACCCACACCACCGCCTCGCTCTACGAGGCGTTCGACCCGGCAAAGGCCTTCGCGCTGACCCAGCGCCTGGAGATCCACCACACCCCCAAACACGGGTCCTGGCTCAACATCGCCGAGATCGAGCTCTCCGCGCTCACCCGCCAGTGCCTGGACCGCCGCCTCGACGACCTCGCCGTACTCAACGCCGAACTTGCTGCCTGGCAGCAACAGACCAACAGCAACCAGCGCCAAGTCGACTGGCAGTTCACCACCGACGACGCACGCGTGAAACTACGCCACCTCTACCCAACCACACAGCGAAATTAAGCCGCGACAATCTACTAGTGCCGCATCAGGCAAGGTTCGCCCTGTCGTGATGTGTCGTCCACTTCCTGCGCCAGGAAGCATCGGACGGCCGGAATGATCAGGTGGCTGAACGCGTGCGGGTTCGGGAGATTGATGACGACGAGGGCAGGCGGTTGCTGCGGATCATCCGCATCCTGCTCCGGGAGGAGGGCGTCTCCGGCGCGCCGCCCCCTCGATGCGCCAGGCCGGCGGCGGTGCGATCGTCGACGTCAACTCCATCGCCGGCCTCGCGGCCGCATTGGGCTTCGTCGCGGACAGCGGCGCCGTCCTCCTGCTTGGAGACCCTTCGCCGCTCCGCTGCCCGGCCGCTAGCCCTCGGTGTTGCTCAATCGTGCTCAGCCCTGCCCACGGGAACCTCTGGTGTGGCTTGGATTCCGGTCCAGCAGCAGGGGCCTCGGCCGGCGCGGGTACCGGCGCTGTCGCCGTGGCCCTGCGCCGAGACCCTCAGGCGTCATGGGCCCGGGTGAAACCGCCCGCAGAGTGGTCATGTTCGAGCGCAACTGCCCCGGCCGGCACGCCGGGTTCGCGGACCACGCCTCGAGGGAGGCAGAGGAGGGTAGGGATGAAGGAGTTTCTTGTTGTGGCCGTTGAACGACAACGAGTGGCAGTACGCGCTTCTCACGGAGGACGTTGCCCCGCGGTACCGCGGTGGCCTCACTCCTCCGGGGACGAGTGTGGCGGGGTCGGTGTGGATGTCGTGGCCGGTTGACGCAGCAGTTGTTCGATGAGGCGTTCCTTGGCCAGGGCAAGGTGGCGCCGGTAGGTGCCGTAGGGCACGCCCAGTCGCCGGGCGGCGGCCTTGTGGGTGCGCAAGGCCGTGATGTAGGTGGCGGTGAGAGCCTCGTGGGCTTTGACGCCCGCGGGGTCGATCTGTATCGCGTCGAGGGCTGTGGTGATGGCGCCGCGCAGGTCCGCGACCGGGTCGGGTGAGCCCGACGGCACGAGATGGGAGTGCAGCAGGACGCTGGTCGCGAATTCGCGTGGGGTCTGCCAGGTGCGCAGCGCCTCGAGCACGCCATCCTCGAACGCGGCGCGCGGCAGCTGGTCGCCTGGGCCGCTCGTGGAGGCGGTCGCAGGCCATGTCGCTACGGGCGTGACCGCGGTGCGAGCCCGGTGTTGCACCCACTGTTCCACTGTTTGCCGTCGCCAGTCCCGGCCGAAGACGTGCTGTAGCAGGCCGCCGACGTCCACGGCCGCGACCTCCGGCATCCCGGCCTTGGCGAGGTAGCGTCCCCACCGGTCGGCGTCTTCGAAGACGGTGAAGGTCACCGCGCGTCCGTGGCTCCTCATCTCCTCGGCGATGGTGCGCCGGCTGATGAGGTCCATCAGGGGTGAGGGTCGCTGGTGCCCGCCGGGTTGCACCGCGAAGCGGCGGATGCCCAGGTGCTCGCCCGGTCCCAGGGGAGCGGCCGCCTCCACGAGGTCCCAGACTGCTGCGATCACCGGGTCCTCGGCGCGGTCCTCGGGCAGCGGCGCGTCCAGCCGCAGGATGGCCATGAACGACACGGGCGCGGAGGAGCCCGCGTAGCGGTGGACGCGGAAGGCCTCCGGCTGGCGGCGCAGCCAGTGTGCGACCGCGGCTGCCGACGCCGAGCCCTCGGCCTCCTCGGCCATGCGCAGCACGCCGGGCACGTCTTCCGACCGGAGCAGAGTGTCCTCGATGTGGGGGTGCGTCCGGTAATTGTACAGATTGTCCGGGCCGCCCTGGTCGCGGAAGAGGAACATCCATTCCGCGACTCGTAAGAGCGCGTCGTCGGCGGTGGCGGAGCGCACGGCGTGCAAGCCGGCGAGCGAGATGCGGGCGCGGACGTCGTCGTAGCGCTCGGGGTCCCGCCAGCGCAGGTCGGCCTCCAGGGTCGCCCGCACCGCGTCGTGCGGGTGCAGGCCTTCGGGGGTGGCCTCGATGTAGGGCAGTTGGCGCAGCCAGGAGAACACCGTGTTGGCGTCCTGGTCACCCAGCACTTTGCGGAGCAGGGGCTCGCGGGTGACGTAGGCCTGCGCGACGACCTCGAGGGCGCGTCGGTGGACGGTGCTGGGCAGGTCGCCGACCAGCCGCTCGACCAGGGTCGTCAGGACGTCGCCGGTGGGGTACCACGGTGCGCCGGGTGCCGCGGCGGGCACGGAGGCGGCCAGCGAGAGGGCGAGCGGGCTGCCTCCGGCGAAGGCGACGAAGGCGCCGCGCTGCTCGGCGGGGACACCCCGGGCGGCGAGCAGGGCGTGGGACTGGGCGGCGTCGAGCGGCTGCACGGCCAGTGCGGTGAACAGTTGCGCCCATCCAGGGTCCAGCGACCATTCGGCGTCGGGGGCGGTCCTGCTGGCCACAACCACGATCGCATGGTCGGCGAGCCGGAGCAGGAAGGTTTCGCGCAGCCACGTCTCGAGGGGCTGGCACTGCTCGAAGGTGTCGATGAGCAGCACCGTGCCGGGTTCGGTGCACGCCGGGGCGGCGGCCTCCTCGAGTCGGCGCGGATCGGCGTCGAGGAACCGCGCGTCCACGTGCACCACGCGGCGGCCGACGAGTTCCGCCTGCCGGGCGGCGTAGCGCACCAGCGAGGACTTGCCGATGCCACCGGGGCCGTGCAGGTACGCCACAAACGGCGCTTGCGCCGCGCCCGAGAGCATCCGGTCGAGCACCGCCCGCTCCGGCTCCCTGCCCACCAGCGCACCGGCTCGTGCCGCGGCCAGCCGGCCCGCCAGGCCCCTCGCACCCAATCCGGGCTCCTCTCGTCAGGCCCATCTTGCCGTCGAAGATCCGATTGATGAAGCGCTTTCGACGTGAGTAGCACCGAGCGCGGAGCAGCACCCGGGACGGAGAGCACTGCTCGCATGTATGCAGCACCGACTCGACGTCGTCCGGGGGCTACGCCACAGTCCCTGTCCTCGGCGTCGCTCGTCGCTTCTTCCACTGGCCCTACGTCGAGCGGGAGGTGTCGTGGTCCCTTCTGCGTGGCCTGGGTCGGATCCTTATGCTCCACCTTTGCGGCGGCGCGGTGCGGCCGAGCGAGACGGCGTCGAGCGCATGTGGTCGCGCACCGGCGCCAGCAGGCCGGCGAGAGCCTCGACGTCGTCGCGCGAAAGCGGCTCGAACAGGAGGCCGCTGACTACCTCGACGTGGCCCGGCAGCACCTTCGCAAGCAGCACACGCCCGGCATCGGTGATGGTGACGTTGATGCTCCGCTCGTCGTCCGGCGAGGGAGCGCGGATGACCAGGCCCTTCTTCTCGAGCAGATCCACCTGGTATGTCAGGCCGCTGCGGCTGTAGACGACGCCGTCGGCCAGGTCGGTCATGCGGTGACTGCCCGTCGGCGAGTCCCCGAGGCGGGCCAGCAGCTGGAACTGCACATAGCTGAGATCGCCGGCCTCGCGCAGCTGCTGCTCGACGGCATGCCGGAGCAGGCTGGTCACCTCGATGAGATCGAAGTAAGTGCCGAGCTGCACGGGGTCGAGCGACGGCGGTGAATCAGGCATGATCGAAGTCTACTGCTTCGAATTCGAAGAGTGTGGGGTGCCGACTTCCAGTTACCGCAGGCGGCGCTGGAACCGAACTTCTCCGCGTGTTTCGATGCCATCCCGGCCGGGTGTATTGAGCCGGACGCGAGGGTCTCACGGGTCTGATGTCGTGACCTCCTGCGCGCACGGTGTGGGCAGTGTTGGGCCCGGCTGAGCACCGCAGAACATGGAGATCGGGCAGTGGTGCGGCGCAGGGTTGCGAGCAGAAGGAACGCCGCCGCCCACAGAGCTCGAGGACCGGCCATGAACATCCCTTACCTCGCGCAACGTCGTCCGCAGCCCTCCCCGGTGACGGTACGACAGCCCGGCCGCGGGGATGAAGCCATGAACACGATGCCGGGATGAACACCGCCGCGTGGAGCCCGGTGTCTCTGGCCGTCCTGTGCGCCGGCGTCGGCTACGGGCGCCCGACCCGACGGCTCGCGGACTGGGTGGCGGAGGCTGTGTGCCGGTCACTGGCGGTCGGTGGTGCGCGCGCCGAGGTGGAGGTGCTGGAGCTGCACCGGCTGGCGGCCGACCTCGCCCAGCACTCCACCCACGACCGCGTCAGCCTCGACCTGCGGGAGGCGATCGCGGCGGTCGTGGCGGCCGACGGGCTCGTGGTGGCGACCCCGGTGCTCGCCGCCTCCCCGAGCGAGGTGCTCGACTTGTTCTTCGCCGTCCTCGGGGACGGCGTCCTCTCCGGCATGCCGGTGCTGCTGGCGCTCAACAGCGGCTCCCGCTGGCGGCCGCCGGACCTCGCGCAGGTGCTACGCAGGCGCCTGGCCGGCGTGCACGCCGACCCCGTGCCCACGGTCATCGTCGCCGACCCCGCCGACTGGCCGGCCACGGCTCACAGCGACGCGGCGCGGCTGCGCGCCTGCATCGACCAGGCCGCCGCCGAACTCGCCGTGGCGATGCGCTCGCACCGGCAGTGACCGACAAACACTTGCTTCGAATTCGAAGCAGAGGTATCGTCATCACAGTTGCTTCGAATTCGAAGCAACATCGACCGCAGTGAAGGTGAGAACCGAAATGAAGGCAGTACGTTTCCACGAGTACGGCGACCCCGACGTCCTGCGCTACGAGGACGTGGAGCAGCCCGTCCCCGGGGCCGGTGAGGTCCGGATCCGCGTCGCCGCGACGTCGTTCAACTCCGTCGACGGCAACATCCGCGGCGGCTTCATGCAAGGCCCCATCCCGGTGGTGCTGCCGCACACTCCCGGCATCGACGTCGCCGGCACCATCGACGCGCTGGGCGAGGGCGTGGACGGCATCGCGGTCGGCGACGACGTCATCGGCTTCCTGCCGATGGACGGGAACGGCGCCGCCGCGGAGTACGTCCTCGCGCCGGCCGAGGTCCTGACGCCGGCGCCCAAGAGCATCCCCCTTCCCGACGCCGCCGCACTGCCACTCGTGGGCCTCACCGCGTGGCAGGCGCTTTTCGACCACGGCAAGCTGACGGCCGGGCAACGCGTGCTGATCAACGGCGCCGGCGGAGCGGTCGGCGGCTACGCCGTGCAGCTGGCCAAGGGAGCCGAGGCCCACGTGATCGCCACGGCCAGCCCGCGCAGCAGCGAGGCGGTCACGTCGGCCGGCGCCGATGAGGTCATCGACCACACCACCACCGGCGTGAGCGCGGCGGTGACCGAGCCGGTCGACGTCGTGCTCAACCTCGCGCCGGTCGACCCGGCCGAGCTGGCCGCGCTCGTCACACTGGTCCGTCCGGGCGGGGTCGTGGTGAACACGACGGTATGGATGCCCGCGCCCTCCGACCAGGAGCGCGGCGTGCGCGGCATCGACCTGTTCGTCCGCAGCGACGCCGACCAGCTGTCGCAGCTGATAGCGCTGATCGACCGCGGCGAGCTGCGCGTCGACGTCGCCGAGCGGGTGCCGCTGGCCGAGCTGCCGGCGCTCCACGCCCGGGCCGCCGAAAACGCGGTGCACGGCAAGGTCATCGTCGTCCCGCCCGTCGCCTGACGCCGATCCTCCACCGAAAGGAAAAGGCCATGGCACTGAGTTTGGATCCCGAAATCGCCGAGGCGCTGGCCCCGATGGCCGGCGCGATGGCGGACGCCACACCACCGGCCGTGGGGGACATCGCGGCGCGGCGCGCCATGTGGGAGCCGATCATCGGCGCCGCGGGAACGGCCCAGCCGGTCCCGGCCGACGTGAAGACCAGCGAGCACTGCACGACCACCGGCGACGGCGCGCGGATCACCATGCGCTGGTACACCAAGGACGGCGCGGCGCCTGGCCCGGCCGTGCTGTTCTTCCACGGCGGCGGATACATCTTCGGCCACATCGACCTGTTCGACGGGCCGCTCGCCCGCTACGTCTCCGCCAGCGGCGTACCGATGCTGTCGGTCGAGTACCGCCGCGCCCCCGAGCACCCCTTCCCGACCCCGCTCGAGGACGCCTACACCGCACTGCGCTGGCTGCACGAACACGCCACCGAACTCGGCGTCGACACCGACCGGATCGGCGTGATGGGTGACAGCGCCGGCGGCGGAATCGCCGCAGCCGTGTCGATCCTCGCGCGCGAGCGCGGCGGCCCGAAGATCGCCCGCCAGATCCTGCTCATGCCGATGCTCGACGACCGCACCACCACCCCCGATCCACACATCGCGCCCTACCTGCTGTGGTCCTACGACGACAGCCTCACCGCATGGCCGGCCCTGCTCGGCGAGGCCGCCGGCGGGCCCGACGTCCCGGCCACGGCGGCCCCAGCCCGGCTCGAGGACGCGACCGGCCTGCCGCCGGCCTACATCGAGGTCGGCCAGCTCGACGTCTTCCGCGACGAAGACACCGCCTACGCCACCAAACTCAGCCGCGCCGGCGTGCCGGTCGAATTCCACCTGCACCCCGGCGCCCCGCACGAGTTCGACTCCATCGCCTTCACCTCCGACGTCGCCCGCCGCGCCATCGCCGACCGCATCCGCGTCCTCAAGTCGATCTGAGCCGGCACCGAGCGCGCTCACCCCGTGCCGCAGGAGGGGTATGCAAGCGCTCCACACAGGTGGCCCCTCGCCCCGTTGCCCGCCGCGATGGGGCCCCTCGGACACCGGCAAGAACACACTGAAGCACCGCGCGGCCGGGCCGGACTCCCACTTCGGGCAGCATGCGCATCGACGGCCGGGAGACTGCCGGACTGTATGAGACCCGCCCGGCACCTGATCCTCACCCGACTGACCTTTGAAGGAGACGATTCCGGTGATCCCCGACGACGACCCGTCCCGCTCGCTGACCGTGGCGGACCCCGACGATCCCGGCACGACGTACATCTCTCTGGTGGGCAACACGTACGCCATGCTGGTCACCGGCGAGCAGACCGACGGCCGGTACTGCCTGATCGACATGCGCGTCCCCGACGGCGGCGGCCCACCGCCGCACCGGCACGACTTCGAGGAGATGTTCACCATCCTCGAGGGCGAGATCGAGTTCACCTTCCGCGGCGAGAAGCACACCGTAGGGGCCGGGTCCACGGTCAACATCCCGGCCAACGCCCCGCACAACTTCCGCAACGCTTCGGGTGCGCCGGCCCGCATGCTGTGCATGTGCACCCCCGCAGGCCAGGACGAGTACTTCACGCGCATCGGCGATGTCGTCGCGGGCAAGGACGCGCCGCCGCCACAACTGTCGGAGACCGAGCTCGCGGAGCGCCGCCGCCGCGCGGCCGAGTTGGCCTCGACCTACCGGAGCGAGTTCCTGTGACTCGCAGGGCCGGCAAGCCCGGCACCGGTCGACAGGGTGAAGTTCCCCGCTGAGCTGGACAGCCAGGACGAGATCGTTCGGGGCCATCGCCTACACCACGACCAACAGTTCCTGGCTCAACCGTATCGAGGCCCAGTTCACCGCCCTGCGCCACTTCGCACTCGATGGCACCGACCATGCCGGCCACAAAGAGCAGGGCAGCATGATCCGCCGCTACATCAGCCGGCGGAACAAGCATGCCGCCGACGATCGCCTCGAGGTCGTCAACGGGGCGAACGTTGCCTGATGCGGAGCTAGTCGTGCGCAGGCCGACCGCTCAATCGGTGGTCGGCCAGATTGAGCGCCTCGTCAACAACCCGGCGCAAATGCCCATCCCGCAGGGAGTAGATCACCCGCCGCCCCTCCTTGCGCGTGCTCACCAACCCCGCCAGCCGCAGCCGCGCCAAATGCTGACTCACCGCCGGCCGCGCGGCCCCACACCGCTCCGTGAGCGAGGTGACGTCGGCCTCGCCGTCAGCCAGGGCGTGCAGCAGCGCAAGCCGAGTCCGGTCTCCGAGGAGGGCCAGAACCTCGGCGGCAAGGGCGAACTGCTCCTCGCCCGGGCTGCGCGGATGCGCATCCTGCGCAGGTGATAGGTGCATGCGTGCGCTCATACGCACATAATGGCTCCGTGAACCTCGCCGAGTCCACTCCCGCGCACGGAAAGGGGCCCATGTGAGCGCCGAGCAGCACCACAGCCACGACCATCCCGGTCACCGTCACCACGGCCGCCGCGCCCACCCCCTCCACCGGCTGAGCCACCTCCTCAAACCCCACTCCCACCAGACCGCCGACAAGGTCGACACCTCCCTGGAGTCCTCCGCCCGCGGCATCCGAGCCCTGTGGATCTCCCTGGCCGTACTCGGCGTGACCGCCACCGCGCAGGCGGGCGTCGTAGTGGTCTCCGGCTCGGTCGCGCTGCTGGGCGACACCGTGCACAACGCCGCCGACGCGCTCACCGCCGTACCCCTCGGCATCGCCTTCGTACTGGGCCGGCGCGCGGCCACACGCCGCTTCACATACGGCTACGGCCGAGCCGAGGACCTGGCCGGCCTCGTGATCGTGCTGACGATCGCCGCGTCCGCCGTCTTCGCGGGCTGGACGGCGATCGACCGCCTGCTCGACCCGCGCCCGGTCGAGCACATCCCGGTCGTAGCCGTCGCGGCCGTCATCGGCTTCGCCGGCAACGAGTGGGTCGCCCGCTACCGCATCCGCGTCGGCCGCGACATCGGCTCGGCCGCGCTCGTCGCCGACGGCCTGCACGCGCGCACCGACGGCTTCACGTCACTCGCCGTCCTCCTGAGCGCGGGCGGCACGGCACTCGGCTGGCAACTCGCCGACCCCATCGTCGGGTTGGCGATCACGGCGGCCCTGCTACTTGTGCTGCGCGATGCCGCCCGCGAGGTCTTCCGCCGGGTCCTGGACGCGATCGACCCGGCCCTGGTGGACCGCGCCGAGCGGGCCCTCCGGGAGGTTCCGGGCGTACAGTCCGTCGGCGAACTCCGGCTCCGCTGGATCGGTCACCGGCTACGGGCCGAGGTGGCGGTGGTCGTGAACGGCGACATGACCGTACGCGAGGCGCACCGCGTGGCCGTCGAGGCCGAGCACGCCCTGCTGCACGCCATTCCCGGGCTCACCGCGGCCACGGTCCACGCCGACCCGTCACCCACCCCCGGCGAGACGGATCCCCATCTGGCCCTGGCCCACCACGCGACCGCCTGACCAACGGGATCAGGGGATCAGGCGACGCCGAGCCCTTCCAGCACCACGGCGTTCGGCAGCTCCGCGAACGCCTTCCCCGGCACCAGCAGCTTCCCGCGTCTACGGCCACTGCCGACCAGGACGTACGGCAGATCGACCACCGCCGAGTCCACAAGCACAGGCCAGTCGGCGGGCAGCCCGAGCGGCGTGATCCCGCCGTACTCCATCGCGGTCTCGCCGGTGGCGATGTCCATCGGCGCGAACGACGCCTTGCGGGCGCCCAGTTGGCGCCGGACCACACCGTTCACATCGACCCGGGTGCCGGAGAGCACGACGCAGGCGGCGAGCGTGCTCTCCCCGCCGCGCTTGCCCGCGACGACCACGCAGTTGGCCGACTGGTCGAGCAGTTCCGGACCGTAGTGCTCGAGGAACGTGGCGGTGTCGGCCCACTCCGGCTTGGTGTCGACGTACACGATCTGCTCGGCGGGGACGTTGCCGCGCCAGTGGCGTACGGCGTCGGCGACCGGGCGGGTCAGTTCGTCCAGGCAGTGGGGCGCGGGCGTGGCGTTGTCGAAGTGGCCGATGGGTGCGTCCATGAGCGCACGCTAACAGGGCGGCCGGGGCCGTGGGCCGGGCGTCGCCTCAGCGCACGGGCGGGACCGAGACGGCCAGCATCCACTCCGTGGGGACGTCGCCCTGGTTGCCGTACGTGTGCGGGGCGTCGGCCTCGAAGGTGGCGCTCGCACCGGCCGGGACGCGGTACTCCGTGCCGTCGACAGTGAGGGTCAGTTCGCCTGCGGTGACGTGGACGATCTCGACGGTGCCGACGGGGTGCGGGTCCGAGGTGCTGCTCTCGCCCGGCATCACCCGCCAGTGCCACATCTCCAGCGGGCCGGGCGCCTCGGTGCCGGCGAGGAGCCGGCTGTGACTGCCCGCGTCGGTGTGCCACAGCCGGACCACCTGCTCGGCCGGGACGATCCGCACCTTCGGTCCCTGTTCGTAGTCGAGCAGGGTGGTGATGCTGACGCCGAGCGCGTCACCGATCTTGATCACCGTGCCGAGGCTGGGGTTGGTGCGGGCCTGCTCGATCTGGATGAGCATGCCGCGGCTGACGCCGGCCCGGGCGGCGAGCACGTCCAGCGTGAAGCCGCGCACCGCGCGCCAGTGCTTGACGTTGCGCGCCAGGGACCGGGTCAGCAGATCGAGGTCCGACACATTCCGTCCAACGTTGCGGAGTCCAATATTCTGGATGACAGGGTTTACCCGACTGAACTACGGTGGGCTGCACCCGATCGTGCACCGAACTGTACTGCGAGGCCCCGTGACAGCAGTCTTCGCCCTGGCCACCAGCCTCCTATGGGGCCTGGCCGACTTCGGCGGCGGGCTGCTCACCCGACGCACGTCGGCGCTGACCGTGGTGGTCGTCTCGCAGTCGATCGCCACCGTCGTCCTCGGCGCGATCGTCGGGGCGACGGGCGCCTGGAGCGAGGCGGGCCCGCAGCTGTGGTTCGCGGTGGCGGCGGGGCTCGCCGGGCCCGTCGCGATGCTCGCCTTCTACAAGGCGCTCGCCCTGGGCCCGATGGGCGTCGTCTCGCCGCTCGGCTCCCTCGGCGTCGCCGTCCCGGTGGCGGTGGGCCTCGTCCTCGGCGAGCGCCCCGGGCTGCTGCAGTTCGCGGGGATCGCGGTCGCCGTCGTGGGCGTCGCACTCGCCGGCGGCCCGCAGTTCAAGGGCGCCCCCGTGCAGCGACAGGCCGTGCTGCTCACCCTGCTCTCGGCGTTCGGCTTCGGCGCGGTGATGGCCCTGATCGCCGAGGCCTCGACCACGCTGACCGGCCTCTTCCTCGCCCTCTTCGTCCAGCGCGTGACGAACGTCGTCGCGGGCGGCACGGCCCTCTACGTCGCCGTCCGCCGCGGCACCGAGACTCCCCCGAAGGTCGCGCCGACCGCGCTCCCGGCGCTCGCCTTCGTCGGTCTCGCCGATGTCGCGGCCAACGGCACATACGCACTGGCCGCCCAGAACGGCCCGGTCACCGTGGCCGCCGTACTCGCCTCGCTCTACCCGGTGGTCACGGCCCTGGCCGCACGCGGCTTCCTCAGCGAACGGTTGCGCGGCGTCCAAGCGGCGGGCGCGGGCCTGGCCCTCGTCGGCACGGTCCTGCTGGCTACGGGTTAGGAGTCGGCCCGTACGTCGTCGACGGCGCCCTCCGCACCCAGCGCGGCGAGGCGGGCCGCGGCCTCGGCGTCGAGTTCGGTCAGCGCCAGCAGCTGGTCCGGGGTGACGCCTTCGGGAATCGGCACCGGCGCCGGCGTACGCAGGGGAGGCTGCCAGCCGTCGCCCGGCGACCAGCGTCGTACGACACGTGCCGGGGCCCCGGCGACGACCGCGTGGTCGGGCACCACGCCCCGTACCACCGCCCCCGCCGCCACCACGACGTTCCGCCCGATCCGCGCGCCGGGCAGGATCACCGCACCCGTCCCGATCCAGCAGCCGGAGCCGATCTCCACCGCCTCCATCCGCGGCCACTGCTTGCCGATCGGCTCGTGGGGATCGTCGTACGAGTGGTTCGTGGAGGTCACGTACACATAGGGCCCGAAGTAGCAGTCGCTGCCGATCGTGACCGTCGTGTCGGCGATGACATGGCTGCCGCGGCCGAGCACGACCCCGTCGCCGATGCGCAGAATGGGATCGGGCCCGAGATCGAGATCGGGCATCAACCCGGCGGTCAGCGTGACCTGTTCGGCGACGATGCAGTGGGCGCCGAGATGGATCCACGGCTCACCGAAGACCGTGCCGAGCGGGAAGGCGAGCCTGGTACCTGTTCCCATCGCACCGAAGCGGAACCGTCCCGGGCTCTCGGCGCTCACGGACCCCGTGCGCTGCACCCAGGCCCAGCCCGCATGCACGGCGCGCTGGACGAGGCGGCGCCGCCATGACGAGAACGTGTTCCTGCTCCTGGGCACCCGCTCACCGTACTCAGCGGGCGCCGCACCCAAGAGGCCGTACGCCTGTGATCTTCGCCCCACCCGGCCATGTGAACCGATGGCTTACGGTGCCGGTAGCGACGAGACGAGGAGTTTGACGATGACGCACAAGGCGCTGATCGCGCGGGTGGGCGGCAAGGATCCGAAGGTGGATCCGGAGGCGTTCGCCGCCCCCACGTCCGTGGTGCTCGGCGATGTGACGCTGCACGCGGGCGCCAGCGTCTGGTACGGCGCCGTACTGCGTGCCGAGTTCGAGCCGATCGTCATCGGCACGGGCAGCAACGTCCAGGACAACTGCACGCTCCATGTCGACCCCGGCTTCCCCGTAACCATCGGCGAACGTGTCTCGATCGGCCACAACGCCGTGGTGCACGGAGCAACGGTGGAGGACGGCTGCCTGATCGGCATGGGCGCCACCGTGCTGAACGGCGCGGTGATCGGGGCGGGTTCGCTGGTCGCCGCACAGGCGCTGGTACCGCAGGGGATGCAGGTGCCATCGGGCTCGCTGGTCGCGGGCGTACCAGCGAAGGTGCGGCGGGAACTGACGCCGGAGGAGCGCGAGGGGATCGCGCTGAACGCGGCGGTTTATACGGAGCTGGCACAGACGCACCGGGAGGTGGAGGCTCCGTAGGGGGCGCGGGCAGCGCTCCATCAGCTGCGCGGGCCGCGCCCCGTAAGGGGCGCGGGTCTGTGACATTGTGCGGCTCCGCCGCGACGGGCGCGACGGGCGCCCCGTAAGGGGCGCGGGGCTGTGTCGATTTGCGGCTCCGCCGCGATGGGGGTCCCCCCGCTCATGGGGGTCACCCGCTCGAGCGAAGCCGAGAGTGGGGGAGCAGCCGAGAGTGGGGGAGCGACCAGCCACAACGAACCCGCAGATACGTACTGAGCGCGGCAAGTCAGCCCGACGCCCGCGGCGAAAGCGTCGCGGTGAACGGAGTGACAGGCCGCTCCAAACGCTCCCCGTCCACGGCAATATCAACCGCCTCGTTGTAAAAGGCGAGCCGCCCCTTGATGGCAGCCACCGCAGCCAACGGCTCCGCGTAACTCCACACGATGTTCGCAGGCACCTCGCCGTCACCCCGCCACGACCAGTACTCGGCCGTGCCCTTATAGGGACACCCCGTGCTGTGATCGGTCGGCCCGAAGAGGTCGAGGCGAACATCCTCGCGCGGGATGTAGTACCGCACCGGCAGCCCGGTCTCGAAGAGCAGCACCGGCCGACGGGTGTCGGCGACGAGGGTGCCGCCGATCTCGACCTGGACGTGGCGGCTGCTGACGAGGGCGTCCACCCGGTGATGCGGATCCTTCGGGTGGATGAAGATCTCTTCTTCCTCCTCGAACCAGCGGTCAAGCCCCCGCCCGCTGCGCTCGGCCCACTCAAAGGCGATATGACCGGCCAGGTCCTCGGCCGGGTAGGTCCAGGCCGCGTTCTCGAAGAGTTCGCCGTCGATCTCCAGGTCGTAGAAGATCTGCGATCCGGAGTGCTTGCCCGTACGCGGGTTCTTCGCCGGCCGAAGCAGATCCTCGCGAACCTCCTCGCGGGGAAACGCGTACAGCGGGACGGGCAAGTCGGGCTCCCAGACGAGTACGGGATGGCGGCTGTCGACGACGGTGACCTCGTCCTTGCGGCCACGGACCCAGCGTTCGCCGGGCTCCCACAGGAAGCCCTCTGGAGTGGTCCGTACGGATCGCATGGTGAACAGCACACTCATCACCCCATGCTCACCGAGGTCCCCACCGAGGACAACAAATCGAGGCCAAAGAAGAACGGCCATATCGGGCCGAACGACTTCTCCGGCGTCGGTGATCGCCTGGGTTGCGTCAAGTCGAAGATCATGTACCGGTCAGCCCCTATGCTGGCTGAGCGCACCGCTTTCACGCGTGCAGAGTTGCGTTCACCGCAAGGAGCATGCCCATGGGCACCACAGAGGCCGCACATTCACCGTCCGACACCGAAATCCTGAACGGCCCGTCGGGCGTCTCGGCCGGCCCCATGGTGCCGCGCCTCGCCCTGGGTTCACGGCTCCGCCGGCTCCGGGAGGAGCAGAACATCTCCCGTGAGAGGGCGGGCCACGTCATCCGCGCCTCACAGTCCAAGATCAGCCGACTGGAGACTGGCCGCCACGGCTGCAAGCTGCGGGACGTGGCCGATCTGCTGACGCTGTACGGAGTCACAGACCAGGCCGAACGCGCCACCTTGCTGGCCCTCGCCCAAGAGGCCAACACCCCTGGCTGGTGGCAGGCCTACAACGACGTGGTGCCCAGCTGGATGCAGGCTTACCTGGGCGTCGAGCAGGCGGCCACGCCCATCCGGAGCTTCGAGGTACAGCGGGTACCCGGCTTGCTCCAGACCCCCGACTACGCCCGCGCCGCCCTCCGTCTCGACCACCCGGACGCCTCCGCGGACGAGCTGGACCGACGGGTCACCCTGCGCATGACCCGCCAGCGGATCCTGCGCCGCCAGCCGCCGCCTCAGCTCTGGGCCGTGATCGACGAGGCGGCGCTGCGACGCGCGGTGGGCGGTACGCACACGATGCGCGCCCAGCTCCAGCACCTCATCGAGGTCTCCCAACTCCCCCGGGTCACCGTCCAGATCATGCCGTTCCGCGCCGGCGGGCATGCCGCGTCCGGCGGCCCGGTCAGCATCCTGCGCCTGCCCGGCGGCCAACTGCCCGACGTGGTCTACCTCGAGCAGTACGCCAGCGCCCTCTACCCCGACAAGCCCGCCGAGATCGAGTACTACTGGGGCGTCATGAACCGCCTGGTCGTACAGGCCCAGTCCCCGGAGGCGACTCCCACGATCCTGCACCGGATCTTCAAGGAGACCTGACCTCCGGACCCGCGCGTTGAGGCGCCCCCGAAGGACGCAGTCCTTCGGGGGCGCGACTGGCGGGCCTCAGCTCTTCCGGGCGACGCCCCCGTACTGGTGCACCTCCGCCGGAAGGCCCCACGCGCTGGTGTCGGGGCGCCAGCGGGAGCAGGACGCGACACCGGGTTCGAGCAGTTCCAGACCGTCGAAGAAGCGGCCGATCTGCTCAGGGCTGCGCAGGATGTACGGGATCGAACCGCCCTCGTTGTACTGCTGGATGGCCGTGACGTACTCCTCGCTGGTGTTGGTGCTGTCGTACTGCACCAGGTAACTGCCGGGAGGCAGGGCGTCCACCAGTTGCCGCACGATCGAGCGGGCCTCGTCGTAGTCCTCGATGTGCCCCAGGATGCCCATGAGCATGAGAGCGATCGGCTGGTCGAAGTCCAGCGTCTTCCCGGCCTCCCGCACGATGGTGGCCGGATCGCGCAGGTCGGCGTCCACGTAGTTGGTGACGCCCTCGGGGGTGCTGGTGAGCAGCGCGCGGGCGTGCGCGAGCACCAAGGGGTCGTTGTCGACGTAGACGATCTTGCATTCGGGGGCGACCCGTTGGGCGATCTCGTGGGTGTTGTCCACATTGGGCAGCCCGGTGCCGATGTCCAGGAACTGCCGGATGCCCTCCTCGGCGGCCAGATGCCGGACGGCGCGGGCCAGGAAGTACCGGGCGGCACGGGCTCCGGTCTCGATCCCGGGGAAGATCTCGCGGAACGCGTCACCGGCTACGCGGTCGACCTCGTAGTTGTCCTTCCCGCCCAGCCAGTAGTTCCAGATCCTGGCCGACTGCGGCACAGTGGTGTCGATCTTGGAGAGCGCCTCCGGGTCGGAGATGTTCGGCTCATCAGTCATGGACGCTCCTGTGAGTGGTCGATGCGGGGACCGCGCCCCCGTTTGAACAGACGTATAGGCAATAGGCGAATACCAGCCGTGGCGCCCACGTTATTCCTCACAGCTCGGCGCGGGTAAGTTCACCGGTCGCCAACTGCCCATGTTTCGCTGATCATTGGCTGGTTTCCCGCGCATCGCGGGGCAGGGGCGTACGCATCCGGCCCTGCCGCCGTACGCAACAGTGCGGGGCGCCCCGGAGAGGACCGGGGCGCCCGCCCAGCGCCGCGATGGCCGCTTTCTTACATCGCAGCGATGCCGGCCTCGTCGCCAGAGGGGGCGAGAGAGGCAAGCCCGTGGCCCTGGTGACCTTCGCTCGCGAGCCGTCCCTTCTGGCTCACGCCCAGTCCCGGGGCCCTCACCGCCACTGTGGGCCGGTGACGTGAAGAACCATAGTGGCCTGTGTGACGGGTGGGGCAACATCGCTGGGTACGGCGTCAGCTCCTCGTAAGGACAAAGGGCGGCAGCGGGCGGATCCCACCGTTCCGGGAAGGGGTGGGAGTTTTCTACCAGCGACCGTCCAGGCGACTGATTCCACCGTCGCCGCCGATCCGGTGGAGTGCGCGGGCCCGACGGCGGGCGTCGCGGATGCCCTGCATGGCGGCCAATTCGATCCGGTGGGACTCGGCGGTCAGTTCGGGGCGCCGACGCTCCCGCTGAATCAGCACGGTCGTCGCCCAGGCGACGAGGCCGAGCAGCGCGACCCCGACGAGCACCATCGCATCCCCCGTTCACGACCGGCCTCGCGCTTCCGGAGGCCCGGGAGCGCGGAACGCTCCACGCTCCCCATGGTGCGGACTCCCCCGGTACGAGTCACCGCTCGCCGTCGGCAGCTTCGTACGCGGGCAACTGCCGGGACTCGGCAACCAGCCCGCGAACGAACTCAGTTGTTCGGACGCAGCGTCCAGACGACGGTCATCTCTCCCGTGACGGCGCCGTCCTCCCGCTGGATGGCGACCGTCACCGGGAACTCGGGACGCCGGCCCTCGTCGAGTTCCGCGATGACGTCGGCGGCGGGGCGGCCGAGCGTCGCCGTGGCCGTGACCGGTCCCCGGGCGAGCTTCTTGTACGCGATCTCGGCGCTGACGGCGAGCGGTACGGCGCGCGAGAGCTGGTCGCCGAACGCGGCGAGGACGACCGCGCCGCTCGCCGACTCCCCCAGCGTGAACATCGCTCCGGCGTGCGGCCCTCCGACGTGGTTGTGGAACTCGCTCTGGTCGGGCAGGGCGAGCACGGCCTTCTCCGGCGTGGTCTCGAGGTACTCGAGTTTCAGGGTCCGGACCATCGGCACTGTGGCGGCGAGCATCTCGCCGATCGACATCTGGTCTGCGCTCATGCGCGTCACGTTACCCGCGAGTAGCCTTCCCGGCCAGAAGCCGACGATGTGATCGCAGTATCGTTACCGCCCATGTGGCCAGGAGAGCAGCCGCCAGGCGGCGGGCAGCCCAACCCCTACCAACAGCCGGGCTATCAGCAGCCGAACCCGTATCAGCAGGGCCAGCACCAGCACAGTCAGTGGAACGCCCCCACCACCCCGATGAGCACGCCCGCGCCGCCCCAGGGCGGCGGTGGTGACAACAAGACGAAGCTCGTCGCCATCCTCGCGGCCGCCGCCGTCGTGGTCGTCTCGGGTGTCACCGGATTCGTACTGCTCGGCGGCGACAGGGACGACAAGGCGGACAAGCCCGAGCCGAGTCCCGCCAAGTCCAGTGCGCAGCCGACCAGTTCGGGCAACGCACGCGGCTCGGCCGGGGCACAGCCGACCATCGCGGGCTGGAAGGCCGTGGTCAACCCCAAGACCGGCATCGCCTTCGACGTGCCGCCCGACTGGGAGCCCGAGTCCCCCGACTGGGTCTCGTACGTCGCCGAGAACGGCGACCCCGAGGAGAAGCCCCTGGTCGCCATGGCGGCCCCGGCATTCCTCAAGTCGAAGTGGTGCGCATCGGACGAGGACAGGAACGGCACCGAGGACTACACGCCGCTGGCGGGCACGGGCACCCGGGGCAACAACGGCGCCATGAGCACCGAGGAGATAGCCCGCGCCGACTCCAACACCTGGGTGTACGGGGCGTACACCCAGCCGGAGAAGGCGATCATCGACTCCGATGCCGTGAAGCCGTACACAACGAAGTCCGGCATTAAGGGCAGAGTGGGCACGGCGTGGTCCACGGGCGTGAAGAAGTCGGGGAAGTGTGACAGCGACGGCAAGTCGACCGTCTTCGGCTTCAAGAACGCGGACGACGACTTCGTCTCATGGTCGTTCCATGGGGCAAAGGGCGTATCCGGGGAAGTACCGGACGCAACGGTGAAGAAAATCCTCAGCACCGTGCGGCTGTACGAGGACCCGTCGTAGCCCTGACCGGTACATCGCTGACGATAGTCAGTGACAAAAACGTGTCCCCGCGCCGCTAGGGTGGGCGCACATGTGGCCAGGACAGCAGCCGCCCGGGGGCGAGCAGAACCCGCAGGACCCGAATCAGAATCCGTATCAGCAGCCGGGGTACCAGCAGCAGCCGAATCCGTATCAGCAGCCCGGATATCAGCAGCAGCCCAACCCCTATGCGCAGCAGCCCGGTCAGCAGGGCTGGCATACGCCCGTTGATCCGCTGGGGGCTCCCCAGCCACCGCAGGGCGGTGGCGGCGGCGGCAACAAGACGAAGGTCGTCGCGATCGTGGCGGCAGCCGCGGTCGTCGTCGCGGCCGGCGTCACCGGTTTTCTGGTCCTCGGCGGCGACACGGACGACACGGCGAAGGACTCCGACAAGAAGGCGCCCGCCACTTCGGCCCCCGCTTCTAAGAAGCCGAGCGCGCCCGCGTCCGGCGGTGCGGACAATCCGCGCGGCAGCGAGAGCGAGAAGCCGACCGTTCCCGGCTGGAAGGTCGTGGTGAACCCGCGGTTCGGCACCAAGTTCGACGTGCCCGCCGACTGGGAACTCGAAAGCGCGGACACCAGCGTCGGCTTCGAATGGGAAGAGAAGGGCAAGCTGGACCGGACCACCGTCACGGCTCCCGCCTCTCTCAAGTCCAAGTGGTGCTCGGACGACTCCGACAAGGACGGCCGCGAGGAGGACACCGCTCTCGCCACGGCCGGAACGCGTGGTGAGAACGGCGCCACGAGCACGGCTCAGGCCGCCGAGACCCGGGTTCCCTGGTGGATCTTCGGCGGCTATACGCAGCCCGACAAGAAGAGCGTGAAGCCCGGCAAGCCGAAGCCGTTCACGACGACTTCGGGCCTGAAGGGCAGCGTCGCCACGGCCTATTCGCAGAACACGCCGCAGAAGGGCAAGTGCGACTCCGAGGGCAAGGCCATCACCTTCGCGTTCAAGAACGGCGACGGCGATTACGTCACCTGGAATCTCTACGGCGCCAAGGGCGTCGACGAGGAGCTTCCGGAGGCGACGATTCAGAAGATCCTCCTTACGGTGCGCCTGACGGAAGACGCTCCCACAGGTTCGTAACTCGCCTGGCCCTGCGGGACTTTGAGGTGTCCCCGGGCTTCTGGCGCTGAATGCGATTGGCAAGTCGGGGCGGTGACGCGATAGTTCACGAGTGACCAGTTCCGCCGCCGCCCCGAAACGTCTGCGCCGACCCACCTGGGCGGGCCGGAACTACACGCTGCTGACCGCCGCCTCGGTCGTGACGAGTCTCGGCAGCCAGGGCGCGCTGATCGCGGCGGCGTTCGCCGTACTCGACGCGGGCGGCGACGGCGGCGACGTGGGCCTGGTGGCGGCGGCCCGTACGCTCCCGCTGGTGCTGTTCCTCCTGATCGGCGGCGCCGTCGCGGACCGGCTGCCGCGGCATCGGGTGATGGTCGCAGCCAACACCCTCAACTGCCTTTCGCAGGGGGCCTTCGCGGTCCTCGTACTCGCCGGGGAGCCGCAGCTCTGGCAGATGATGCTCCTGACCGCGCTCGGCGGCACCGGCCAGGCGTTCTTCGGCCCCGCGGCCGAGGGCATGCTGATGTCGTCCGTCAGCGGCGAACAGGTCGCCCGCGCCTTCGCGTTGTTCCGGCTGGCGACGCAGGGGGCCGGTCTCGGCGGCGCCGCGGTCGGCGGGGCGATGGTGGCGGCGATCGGCCCCGGCTGGGTGCTCGCGGTGGACGCGGCGGCGTTCGCGGTCGCCGGGTCGCTGCGGGCCTTCCTCGACGTGAGCCACATACCGCCGCGCGAGCCGGGCGAGGGCCTGCTCGCCGATCTCCGGGACGGCTGGCGCGAGGTCGTCGGCCGGCCCTGGCTGTGGTCGATCGTGGCGCAGTTCTCCGTCGTGGTGGCCGTGGTCGGCGCCGCCGAGTCGGTGTACGGGCCGCTGGTTGCCCGGGACAGCCTCGGCGGGGCCGGTCCGTGGGGGCTGGCTCTCGGCGCGTTCGGCGCCGGGAACGTCGGCGGGGCGATCCTGATGATGCGCTGGAAACCGCGCCGCATGCTGCTCGCGGGCACCCTCTGCGTCTTCCCGCTGGCCATGCCGTCGGCCGCGCTCGCGGTGCCGCTGTCGGTGGTCGGGCTCTGTGCGGTGATGTTCGTGAGCGGTGTGGCCCTCGAGGTGTTCGGAGTTTCCTGGATGACCGCGCTGCACCAGGAAATACCCGAGGACCGGCTCTCCCGCGTCTCGGCCTACGACTGGTTCGGCTCCGTCTCGATGGTCCCGCTGGCCACGGCCCTCGCGGGCCCCGCGGAGGAGGCCTTCGGGCGTACGGCGTCCCTGTGGGGGTGCACCGTGCTGGTCATCGTGGTGACGGCGGCGGTGCTGTGCGTGTCGGACGTACGGAACATGACGCGCCGTACGAAGGAAGTGGTGCAGGGAGCGCCGGCGATGGGTGAGCCGGCCGGCTCGAAGGGCCCGGCGGACGCACCGTGAGGGACCCGCTGCGTAGGCCGCGTCAGCCGATGCTGAACGCGCCGTCGGGCGGCTCGGGTGACGGGACGGCATTCTCGTCCCGTACGGGCTCGGCGTCCCCCATGAAGTCGCGCAGCGCGGCTCCGTGTTCGATACGGGCCGGGAAGGCGTCGGAGGCTGTACGGCGGGCGAGGGTCGGCGTGTCGACGGGCCGATGGGCGGCGACGAGGATCGCGTTGCCGAACCGGCGACCGCGCAGCACGCCCGGCTCGGCGATCAGCGCCAGCTCCTCGAACACCGTGGAGAACGTGGCGAGTTGGGAGCGCAGGAAGGCGAAGGGCGCGGTGTCGGCGAGGTTCGCCAGGTAGACCCCGTCGGCGCGCAGGACTCGCTCGGCCTCGCGGGCGTACGCCACCGAGGTCAGGTGCGCGGGGACGCGTGAGCCGCCGAAGACGTCGGCGATCAGTACGTCGACGGAGTCGGAGGCCGCGCTTTCGCTTTCCAGCCAGGCGCGTGCGTCTGCGGCGTGCAGTCTGATGCCGGCGTCGTCGGGGAAGGGGAGGTGCTCCTTGACGAGGTCGAGCAGTCCCCGGTCGGCCTCGACGACGTCCTGGCGGGAGCCCGGCCGGGTCGCGGCGACATACCGGGGCAGGGTGAGCGCGCCGCCGCCGAGGTGCAGTACGTCGAGGGGGCGCCCCGGCGGGGCGAGGGTGTCCAGGACATGCCCGAGCCGTCGGGCGTACTCGAACTCCAGGTGCGTCGGCGCGTCGAGATCGACGTACGACTGCGGAGCGCCGTCCACCGTCAGCAGCCAGGCGCGCTTCCGGTCGACGTCGGGGAGCAGCTTGGCGGTTCCGTGGTGTACGGGGCGGGTAACGGGTATCCGTTCATCCACGGGGTGCCTCCGGCGGTTGGGCGGTTGGGTTCGGTTTCGGCTGACGGTTCGTCGTGGCTGGTCGCGCAGTTCCCCGCGCCCCTGGGTGGTCGGTGGGTGCGGGGCCGCGGTCCGGTGCGTCAGCCCGTCGCCAACAGGGCATACGACCCCTTGCTCACACAGGGCGCAGGTATGCCCAGACAGAACCTACGCGACGGGCATACAACGCACCGGCCCACGTCCCCTCCCGCCGGCGGGAAGCCGCGGGTAGCAGGGGGTCCGGGCTTTTCCGCGCGGGCGGGTTCAGGACGCGGCCCCCTTCCGGGGCGCGGCCTTGCTCGGGGCGCGGGCGCCTTCCGAGCACGGGCTTGCTCGGGGCGCAGCCGCCTTCCGGGCACAGGCTTGCTCGGGGCGCAGCCGCCTTCCGGGCGCGGGCGCCTTCCGGGCACGGGCTTGCTCGGGGCGCAGCCGCCTTCCGGGCACAGGCTTGCTCGGGGCGCAGCCGCCTTCCGGGCGCGGGCGCCTTCCGGGCACAGGCTTGCTCGGGGCGCAGGCGCCTTCCGGGCACAGGCTTGCTCGGGGCGCAGGCGCCTTCCGGGCGCAGGCGCCTTCCGGGGCGGGGCTTTTGGGTTCGCTTGCTCTTCTGGGTGCGGGCAGTCGCAGGTTTTTAGGGGCGCGGGGAACTGCGCGACAAGCCACGACGCACCCGCAGCCGCGACACACCCCGACACCCCACCCCGGTAGGCACCCACCCGCGGGGGAGCACCCCACCCACCCCGGGCCCCCCACCCGCCGTAGGCGCCCACCCACCCCGCCGGAGGCAGGGGCCTGGGGGCGCAGCCCCCAGTTTCGGGAAGGGGCGGGGCTGGGGAAAGAAAAACCTCCCCCAGCCCCCCGGTCAGCCGACCGACGTCACCGTGCCCGCACCAACCGTCCGCCCGCCCTCGCGAATCGCAAAGCCGAGCCCCGGCTCAAGCGGAACGTCGCGGCCCAAAGAGACCGTCATCGATACGGTCTCACCGGGCCGAGCAACAGCCCGCTCACCGAGATCGACGTCACCGACCACATCCGCGGTACGGATGTAGAACTGCGGCCGATACCCCGTGGACACCGGCGTCGTACGCCCACCCTCCCGCGTCGACAGGACGTACACCTGCGCCGAGAAGCGCCGACTGGGCACGACGCTGCCCGGCGCCGCGACGATATGCCCACGCCGCACCGCGTCCCGCGGAACACCGCGCAACAGCAACGCCACGTTGTCCCCGGCCTGCGCCTCCTCCATCGGCTTACCAAAGGTCTCCAGACCGGTGACGACGGTGTCGACGGAGGCACCGAGCACTTCGACCCGGTCACCCACCCGAATCGTGCCCCGCTCAACCGCACCGGTCACCACGGTGCCCCGCCCGGTGATGGTGAGCACGTTCTCGACGGGCAGCAGAAACGGCGCGTCGAGATACCGCTCGGGCATCGGCACATACGTGTCCACGGCATCCAGCAGAGCGTCGATCGCCGCCGTCCAACGCGGGTCCCCTTCAAGGGCCTTGAGCCCGGAGACCCGTACAACCGGTACGGAGTCCCCCCCGTACCCGTGCGCGGAGAGCAGCTCGCGGACCTCCAGCTCGACGAGGTCGGTGAGCTCCTCGTCTCCGGCGTCGGCCTTGTTGAGGGCGACGACGATGTGGTCGACGCCCACCTGCCGGGCGAGCAGCACATGCTCGGCGGTCTGCGGCATGATCCCGTCGAGCGCGGAGACGACGAGGATCGCGCCGTCGAGCTGCGCGGCCCCGGTGACCATGTTCTTGACGTAGTCGGCGTGACCGGGCATGTCGACGTGCGCGTAGTGCCGGGTGTCGGTCTCGTACTCGACGTGCGCGATGTTGATGGTGATGCCGCGCGCGGCCTCCTCCGGCGCCCGGTCGATCCGGTCGAACGGGATGAAGGTGCCGGAGCCGCGCTCGGCGAGGACCTTGGTGATGGCGGCGGTCAGGGTGGTCTTGCCGTGGTCGACATGGCCCATCGTGCCGATGTTCAGATGCGGTTTCGTGCGGACGTAAGCCGTTTTGGACATGGCGATACCTCGAAGCCTCTCAGTGGTGGAACCGAGTGATGGTCCCGGCGATGCGGGACGGGGACCCCAAGGAACTTGCCGACCCTCCCCCTGCGGGGTCCGCCGGACGATCCGGAGAGGGTCAGCTTCGGGCGCCGTCGACGGCGGCCACTGTGGTCACGACGGCAGCCTTCGGGGCATCCGCGAGCGCGGATGCTGCGAGGAGGAAGGCGTGCCGGAACATGGGGAGATCATTGCTGACGTATCAGTCCACGTCGAATGATTTTCGGCGGCCCGGAGGCGGACGTGAGCCGGGGGCTCACCGGTGCTTCTGCTGGTCCGTCAGGGGCCGATGTTCTTGAGTGCCTCGCGGACCGAGAGCGGGGAGAGCCGGTCGTTCTCGCGGGCGACGAAGGCCCGTACCGCCTCCGGGTCGGTCTTGGCGTACTCGCGCAGGCACCAGCCGATCGCCTTGCGGATGAAGAAGTCGCGGTGCCCGGACTGGCGGACGCAGTACGCGAAGAGGCGTTCGGTGTCGGTGGCGTCCTTGTAGCGGAGCTGGTGGAGGAGGGCCGTGCGGGCGATCCACAGGTCGCCGTCCTCGATCCACGCGTCCATGTCGGCCCGTAGCTTCGGGTCGGCGGCGACCAGGCCTCCCACCACGTGGCAGGCGAGCAGGTCGACGGTGTCCCACCAGGGGACGGTGGAGACGAGGTGGCGGGCCACCGGCAGGAAGCCGGACGAGAGTCGTGTCACATGGCGGCGCAGATAGTCGACTGCGAAGTAGTGGTACTCGCGTTGCGGCAGACGCCAGCAGCGGAGCGCCACCGCCGTGCAGTCCGCCTCGTCGGGGCGGGGCGTGCCTGCCAGCACGGTCCGGGAGAGCGCCCGGCGATCCGGCGTGGTCAGGCCGAGGAAGGGCGCGATGTCCTTCATGTACGCGCGCATCGACTCGGCCCGCTCCGGATCGGCCGCCGCCGCGTAGGTGACGGTGAGCCGCTCCAGGAGAGTGTCCGCGACGGCACTGCGGGGCGGCTCCAAACGGCCGTCTGACGTTCCGGTAGCTGTGACGCCCATGAGACGAACCATACGGCGATCACACATGTCGGTCAGTTAGTGTCGCCGGATGCTCGATGCCACCACCCGCTCTGGGGGCACCGCGACGGCCGCTCCCCCGGCCGCCGCCACGGAGCTCGGCTCCGCCGAGTTCGCCGCCCCCGCGCTCGCAGCCACACCCACGGGTCTTGCCGCGCGCTACACGAGAGCACTGCTCTCGCCGTGGTCCCGGCTGTCCCTGCTGGTGACGCTGCTCATGGCCGCGGCCGCGACCGTGCTGCTCTTCCAGCCGCAGAGGCTGCTGGCGGACGGCTGGCCGCCACAGCTGAACGGTGCCGCGGCGGCCGTGGTGTTCGCGGTGGCGTACGGGCTGTGCACGGTCGCCTTCGTGCCCCGGCCGCTGCTCAATCTCGCGGCGGGCGCCCTCTTCGGCTCGCAGCTGGGGCTCGGGGCGGCGCTGAGCGGCACGGTGCTGGGGGCGGGGATCGCGTTCGGGCTCGGCCGGATTCTCGGGCAGGACGCGCTGCGGCCCCTGCTGCGCGGACGCTGGCTGACGCTGGCCGACGGGCAGCTCAGCAGGCACGGCTTCCGCTCGATGATGGTCGCGCGGCTGTTCCCGGGGGTGCCGTTCTGGGCGGCGAACTACTGCGCGTCCTTCTCCCGTATGGGCTACTTCCCCTTTCTCCTCGCCACGGGCCTCGGCTCGATCCCGAACACCGCGGCCTACGTCGTCGCCGGCGCCCGCGCCTCGACCCCGACATCCCCCGCCTTCCTGATCGCCATGGCCTGCATCGCCCTCCCGGCGCTGATTGGAGCGACCATCGCCTGGCGCAAGCGTCACCATTTCAACTCAAAAAGGTCGTGAGTCAGTGGGTTGGAGAAACCAACCCACTCCCTAGGCTGGCCGCATGACGAACGCCCGCCCCTGTTCGATCGCCGACACCCTCGCTCTCGTCGGCGAGAAGTACTCCCTGCTCGTCCTGCGCGAGGTGACCCTGGGCGCCACACGCTTCGACCAGCTGGTCCGCACCATCGGCGCCCCACGCGACGTACTCACGACCCGCCTGAAGCGCCTGGTCGACGCCGGGATTCTGGAAAAGGTCGCCTACAGCGAGAGGCCGCCACGCTTCGAGTACCGGCCCACACAGGCCGGCCTGGAGCTGGAGCCCGTGCTCCTCACGCTCATGGCATGGGGCGACCGCCATCTCAACGCCGCCGATCGCCCCATGGTGCTCGAACACACCACTGACAACGGTTCCGTCGGCGGCCACGAACTGGTCCCGGTCGTCGTCTGCTCCGAGTGCGGCAAGGAGGTCCGGCACGACGACCTGACGGCCCACCCGCAGGCCCCGGGGTGGACGGTGACGGGGCCCGCGGTGGCATAGAGCCGGGCTTACGTGCCTTTACGCTCCCTGATACACGTCTACGTTCCCTGATACACGTCGAGCCGCCCGCACATCCCGAACTTGCCGTACGCGGACGGCTGTTCGGCACGTACGGCCGCATCGGCGAGGTGGGACACGTCACCCTTCTCCAGCCGGTCGAGCTGATCCCCGGTGGCCGCGGCAGCCGCCTGTGCGCCGCGTTCCCAGCGCTCGCGCCAGTCGGCGAGCCGCGGCCGTACGAGCGCGGCGGCGGCCCTGTGGAAGGCGGCCAGCGCCTCGGGCCCGTCCGCGTCGCGCAGCGCCCGGTAGCCCTCGAGGGCGAGGTCACGCCGAGCGCGGGCGATGCGCTCCCGCTCCTCCTCGGGTGCGTCCGCCGGGATGACGGTGGCGGCGGCGTAGGTCTCCGGGTCGGTGAGGTACTTCGGGGGCAGTGTGAGCACGGCGTCCCCCGCCTCCGGCAGGCCGTTGTTCTGCATGAGGACGGTGATGCGCAGGTCGTCCTCGTTGACGAGCCGGTGGATGGTGCCGGGCGTGAACCAGGCGACCGTGCCGGGTGCGAGGGGCGTCACCTCGTATCCGGACGTCGTCAGGGTCTGCACCGCGCCCCGCCCGCCGGTGACGACGTACGCCTCCGAACAGGTCAGGTGCAGATGGGGAGTTCCGCCGCACACCCCGTCCGCGGCGGGCCAGTCGTAGACGGACAGATGCGAGATGGCGACGGCTCCGGGTAGTCCGGTGAAACCGGGGGCGGCGCTCACCACGGGTGCTCCTTCAGGTACTTGGCGATCTCCTCGCGCTCCCAGGCGCCGTCTGCGACGACGACGCGGTAGCGGCGGGTGAGGGTGTCGCCGGGCGCGAGCTCCAGTTCGTCGAAGAAGGCGAAGGAGGGAGCGACGGCCGCGAAGGGCTCGTTGCGGACGAACCAGTGGGCCGGGTGGGCGCCGCCCTCGCCGGTGTGGTCGTTCTCCGGGGCGTGCGCGAAGACGAGGGTCGCGTGCCCGTCGGTAACGTCGTGCTCTCCCGAGTACGCGAGCCAGGGCGCCTGCTGCCCCATCATCTCGGGCCCTTCGCTGTCGGGCCCGATGATGCGCCCGTCCCGGAAGGCGCGAGGACCGCGCCAGAAGAGGCCCGTGTAACCGGCCATCTCCCGCCCGGCCGTCGTGGGACTGCCGAACCGCAGGGGCTCGTCGCGCCGGTTGGTGACGGCGGTCGTCCAGGTCAACGCCCAGGACCCGCACGCGGGGTCGACGTCATGCACCTCGATACGGCGCTCCTCGTCCGCCCAGAGCGTGCCGTCGTACGGATGCCAGGTGAGCCGCTCGGCGATGACAGTACGGCCACTGTCGGTACTGACCTCGTCGAACTTGACGTGCGCCATCGACCCGACGCGCTCGGGGAGTTCGAGATAGCCCTGCCCGTGCACGTACGAGTTGCCGCCCCACAGGTTCGCCCCCGACAGATGCGAGGCGGTCATCTGGAGCCCCTTGTGCCAGCGGTGGTCGTTGGGCCGGTAGTCGGTGACAACGTTGCCCGCCAGGGTCCTGAGCGGATGCACGTACGGCTTCGGGGCCTCCCAGGCCGCCTCGGGGCCGTACACATAGCTGAACAGCTCGACGCCGGTGGTGGGTTCGGTGATCGTGATGCGGTCGCCGTGGGCGTGGACGATGCGCAGTCCGTTGTCCTCTGCGGTCATGCCGGTACCTCCTTCTCATGCGTCGCCGGTGCCCAGCCGGGGGCGCCGCCGTGCAGGGCGGTGTAGTAGGGGTCGCCGGGGCCGATCTCGCCGGCCCGTACGGTCGTGTCCGTGAACGCCGACTTGTAGAGCGCGGTGATCAGCTCCAGGCTGGTGCGCCCGTCGGCGCCACTGCTGCGCGGCCGCTCGCCCGCACGCATGCTCGCGACCAGCTCCCGCAGCTGGGCCAGGTGTGAACTGGGCTCGTCCGGGCCGAAGTTCGTCCAGGCGGCCACGTCCTCGGCCGGTGCGTCCGGCACCGGGATGACGCGCCAGTTGTCGTTGCTGTGGCCGTAGAGGTGGGTGAGTTCGACCGTCGCCCGCTCGCAGTCGATGCGGATGCGGCTCACCTCGTCCGGGCTGAGCACACTGTTGACCACGGTCGCGAGAGCACCGCTCTCGAAGCGTACGAGCGCGGTCGAGACGTCCTCGGTCTGCACAGCGTGCACCAGGCGTCCGGCCATGGCCCGTACCTCGGTCCACGGGCCGAGCAGGTCGAGCAGCAGATCCATCTGGTGGATGCCGTGCCCCATGGCGGGCCCACCGCCCTCGGTCTGCCACTTTCCGCGCCAGGGCACGGCGTAGTAGGCGGCGTTGCGGTACCAGGTGGTCTGGCAATGCGCCACGAGGGGCCGCCCCATCGCCTGCTCGGCGATCAGGCGTCGTACGTGTCTCGATCCGGAGCCGAAGCGGTGCTGGAAGACGATCGAGGCGTACGGTCCGCCGCCGAGCCCTTCCTCGGCCTCGACCGCGTCGTAGTCGGCGAGCGACGGCACCGGAGGCTTCTCGCACCACACCCAGGCGCCGGCCCGCAGCGCGGCGACGGTCTGCGCGCGGTGCAGGGTCGGCGGGGTGCACACGGAGACGAGGTCAGGGCGCTGTTCGGTCAGCATCCGGTCGAGATCGGTGTACGCGTGCGGGATGCCGCCCTCCGCGCAGAACCGCTTGACCGCTTCGGCGTCGATGTCGACCGCCGCGACGACCTCCACCTCGCCCTCGGCGGCGAGCGCGGCGAGGGCGGGCAGGTGGCTGCCGGCGATGGCTCCGGTGCCGACGATCGCGGCCTTGATGCGGCGGCCGTCGTACGGGGCCGCGGGGCGCTGCTCGGACGAGGTCTGACGCGAACTCTGGTGCGGGATCGTCTCGCTGGGGGTGGCGTCGCGGGGGGTACGCATCTGCGTGATCAGCACTCCATCGGACGTGATGTTCGGCTCTGGCGGACGCCCGCCGACCCCGGTTGGCCACCGATTTTCAGCAAGCGCTTTCACTCCTCGCGGAAACGTAAGCGCCGAGGTCGGGGCGGGTCAACACCCTGTCCACCGTTGCAGGGCTTGCACCACGGTGGGGCGAGCGGGGCGTACGCCGGTGCGCGCAGGGGAGGGCCCGGCCGCCCGCACTTTCCCCGCGGGACGCTACGCTGCCCCGGTCGCGTCTGATCACCACATACGGCAACACGGCGCGTACGTCGGCTTATTCGCTCCGCACCCGCCCTCGGCACTTGGATCACGTAACTTCATGTCTTGGTTTGAATCCCTCATCCTCGGACTCGTCCAGGGGCTGACCGAGTTCCTGCCCATCTCCTCCAGCGCACATCTGCGGCTCACCGCGGCATTCGCGAGCTGGGACGACCCGGGGGCGGCCTTCACCGCGATCACCCAGATCGGCACGGAGGCCGCGGTGCTGATCTACTTCCGCAAGGACATCGCACGGATCATCTCTGCGTGGTCCCGCTCGCTGGTCGACAAGGCGATGCGACAGGATCACGACGCACGGATGGGCTGGCTGGTGATCATCGGCTCGATTCCGATCGGTGTGCTGGGCGTCACGCTGAAGGACCAGATCGAGGGACCGTTCCGTGATCTGCGGATCACCGCGACCACACTGATCGTGATGGGCATCGTCCTCGGCATCGCGGACCGTCTCGCCGCGCGCGAGGAGGCCGGCGGCAAGCACCGGGTGCCGAAGGAGCGCAAGTCCCTCCAGGAGCTGACCGTCAAGGACGGCCTCGTCTACGGCATGTGCCAGGCAATGGCCCTCATCCCCGGCGTCTCCCGCTCCGGCGCCACCATCAGCGGTGGCCTGCTCATGAGCTACAGCCGCGAGGCCGCGGCCCGCTACTCGTTCCTGCTCGCCATCCCGGCGGTGCTCGCCTCCGGCCTCTTCGAACTGAAGGACGCGAGCGAGGGCGGGCATGTGTCCTGGGGGCCGACGATTTTCGCGACGATCGTCGCCTTCTTCGTGGGGTACGTGGTCATCGCGTGGTTCATGAAGTTCATCTCGACCAAGTCCTTCATGCCCTTCGTCTACTACCGCGTGGCCCTTGGTCTGGTCATCATCGTGCTGGTCAGCATGGGTGTGCTGAGCCCACACGCGGCGGAGTCGGCGGGCTGACGTCCACCGGGCGGCCGCCGGCGTGACCAACCACATACGTTCTGGGTAGTCGTCTGGTAGCGGGCTGTCAGTCCTTGCCCCTACGCTTGTTCGCATGTCCCCCGATTCCGTGACCCCTGGTTCCGTGCGGTCCGCTGCCGCGCTGAATGAGCAGATCCGCGACCTCTGGATACGGTCGGGCGGCACTTTGTCGCCTCAGGAGCGGGCTGAGTATGAGGCGCTGGTGGTGCAGTGGGCGGAGGCCGTGCGGCTGCCGCCGCTGGTTGAGCAGGGGGCCTAGTAGCTCGGGGCACTGAGGTTGGTTGGCGGCTGCCGGCTCATTGTGGCTGAGCGCGCCCCGCGGCGGAGCCGCATATGTCGCAGTCCCGCGCCCCTTAAGAAGCGGCTGCGTCGCTCTTAATGGCCGCGGACCCCAACGGACACCGCGCGCCCCGCGGCGGTGCCGCCTATGTCACAGCCCCGAGCGCCTTCAAGAGGCGGCTGCGCCGCTCTTGAAGGCGCGGACCCCAGCGGGCACCGCGGCCCGCGGCCCCTGGTCACCGGACCAGGATCAGCGGCCGCCCGCCACCCGCAGCACCGTCCCCGTCGCGTACGACGCCTCCGGCGACAGGAGCCATGCGATCGCCGCGGCGATCTCCTCTGCGGCGCCTGCCCGGCGGAGGGGGATCGTCGGGATGAGGCGGGCTGGGCGGTCCGGGTCGCCCATTGCCGCGTGCATGTCGGTTTCTACGAGGCCCGGGGCCACCCCGTTGACGCGGATTCCGTCCGGGCCGAGTTCCTTTGAGAGGCCCATGGTCAGGGTGTCGATCGCCGCCTTGGTCGCCGCGTAGTGGACGTACTCTCCGGGGCTGCCCAGCGTGGCCGCGCCCGATGACACGTTGACGATGGCGCCGGTGCCGCGGGGCACCATGTCGCGGGCGGCTCGGCGTGAACAGAGCAGGGTGCCAAGGAGGTTGACCTCCATGACGCGGCGCAGGTCTGCGGTGTCCGTGTCGACGAGGCGGCCGAGCGGGCCGGTCACCCCTGCGTTGTTGACCAGGCCCGTCACCGGGCCCAGCCGGTCCGCCGCCGTATCGAAGAGCCCTTCCACGTCGCCCTCGTCGGAGATGTCGACCCGTATGGTGACGCAGCGCGCCCCCGCCTCGCGTACGGCCGTGGCGGTGCGCTCGGCAGCCGCGTCGTCGTTCGCGTACCCGATCACCACGTCGTGTCCGTCCGCCGCCAGTCGCAGGCAGGTCGCGGCGCCGATTCCCCGGCTGCCGCCCGTGACGACCGTGACAGGACGAGACATCTGGGCTCCCTCATGATCAATGCATGTGCGCCGCCAACGATCGCAGATCCGCCGGGATGTCGGCACATGGGGCCCCGCGTACCGGTTCGACCGTACGGACGGCACACGGCCGGTGAATATCACCGCACACCCCTTGGCGATCCCCGCCCCGTGGCCAACACTGAGCCGATGACTCAGCGTGTGGAACTGGCGACGGTGATGGACCGGCTCGCGGTCGACGGACTGATCACCGAGTACGCGGTGGCGGTCGACGACGGGGACTGGCAGGCGTACCGGGGCCTGTTCACCCCGGACGGGCGGGCGGACTACCGGTCGGCGGGCGGTATCGAGGGGGATGCGGCGGAGGTCGCCGGGTGGCTGGCCCAGACCATGGAGCTGTTCCCGATGCGGCAGCATCTGATCGTCAACCGGCTCCTGCGGTTCGGGCTGCTCGAGCATGACATCGGTGACACGGCGCAGGTGCGGGCGGACTTCGTGAACCCGATGCGGTTCGCCGGTCACGACGGCGGGTCCACGGCGCCGGACTTCGTGTGCGGCGGCCGCTACGACTTCGCGCTGCTGCGTACGGACAGTGGCTGGCGATTGCGCGGCGTGGTCGTCCACGAGAAGTGGCGCCGGGCCCCGCAGAACCATCAGGAGCCCGCCGCGACCTGAGGGGTCCGCCCTTACGGAGATCGTCCCCGTCGCGCACACTGGAGGTAGGCAAACAGAAGTACGCACCGGGCGTCGGGGGGCCGAGGGAGGCGCTGCATGCAACTGTCCGCCACTGACTGGCGCCGGCGTCTGGATTCCCCCCGGTGGCGCGGCGGCGCTGCCGCACTCGCCGGGGCCCTGCCCATGCTGAGCTTCCCGCAGCCGTCCCTGTGGTGGTTCGCGTATGTCGCGCTGGTGCCGTGGATGCTGCTCGTGCGCTCGGCGCCGACGGCGCGGCGGGCGGCGTACGACGGCTGGCTGGGCGGGTTCGGTTTCATGCTGGCCGTGCACCACTGGCTGCTGCCGAGTCTGCATGTCTTCACGTTCGTCATAGCGGCCCTGCTCGGCGCGATGTGGGCCCCTTGGGGCGTCCTGGTCCGCCGCTTCCTGGCCGGTGTGCCCTCGCCCGCCAAGGTCGTCGCCGCGCTGCTCGTGCTGCCCTCGGGCTGGCTGATGGTGGAACTCGTGCGCTCCTGGGAGGGCTTGGGCGGGCCGTGGGGCATGCTCGGCTCGAGCCAGTGGGAGGTGGAGCCGGCGCTGCGGCTCGCCTCGGTCGGCGGGGTGTGGCTGCTCAGCTTCCTGATCGTCGCCGTGAACGTCGCGGTGGCCGTCCTGATCGCGATACGCGCCTCACGCCTCCCAGCCCTCGCCGCACTGGTGGCGACGGCCGTCGCCACCTCGGCGGCCTGGGTGTGGTCGCCACGCCCCGACGTCGACGACCAGGTGCGGATCGCCCTGGTGCAGCCCGGACCGATCAACGGCGTCGCGGGCGCCGAGAAGCGGTTCGCCCGCGAGGAAGCGCTCACCCGCCAGCTGGCCGGGCAGGACGTGGATCTCGTCGTCTGGGGCGAGAGCAGCGTCGGCTATGACCTCACCCGACGGCCCGACCTCGCGAACCGGATCGCCGCGCTCTCCCGCCAGGTGGGCACCGACATCATCGTGAACGTGGACGCGCGCCGCTCCGACCGGCCCGGCATCTACAAGAGCTCGGTGGTCGTCGGCCCCGAGGGTCCGACCGGCGACCGCTACGACAAGATGCGGCTGGTCCCCTTCGGCGAGTACATCCCGTTCCGTTCCGTCCTCGGCTGGGCCACCTCCGTAGGCAAGGCCGCGGGCGAGGACCGCAGGCGCGGCACGGAACAGGTGGTGATGAGCGTCGGCAACGGGCTGAAGATGGGCCCGATGGTCTGCTTCGAGTCGGCGTTCCCCGACATGAGCCGCAATCTCACGCGCAACGGCGCCGATGTGCTGCTGGCCCAGTCGTCGACCTCGACGTTCCAGCAGAGCTGGGCGCCGGAGCAGCACGCCTCGCTGGCGGCGCTGCGGGCCGCCGAGACGGGCCGCCCGATGGTGCACTCCACGCTCACCGGCGCCTCCGCCGTCTACGGCCCGAGCGGTGAGCGGGTCGGCGACTGGCTCGGCACGAGCGAGAGCGCCTGGGAGATGTACGAGATACCGCTGGCCGACGGCGTCACCCCGTACGCCCGCTTCGGCGCGTGGCCGGTCTACGCGGCGCTGCTCATCCTCGTGACCCTAGGCGCCACGCAGGGCATACGGTCGCTGCGGATCAGGCTGGCCGCTCCTGAACCGCACGTACCACCCGCTCACACAGCTCATGGGTCGCCAGCGCGTCCCGGGCGCTGAGCACCTTCCCCGCGCGCACGGCGTCCAGGAAGGCGAGCACGGCCTGCTCTATGCCGCGCTGCCGGGACACCGGCACCCAGTCGCCACGGCGTCGCACGGTCGGCTGGCCCTTGTGGTCGATGACCTCGGCAAGGTTGACGACCTGCCGCTTGCTGTCCTGACCCGACACCTCGAGGACCTCCTCGTTCGAGCCGCTCAGCCGGTTCATCACCCCGAGCGCCGTGAACCCCTCCCCCGCGAGCACCAGCACCACATGGTGCAGCAGCCCACCCTCGACCCGGGCTCGTACGGTCACGTCGTCGACCGGTCCCGGCACCAGGAACCGCAGCGTGTCCACGACATGGATGAAGTCGTCGAGGATCATCTTGCGGGGCTGCTCCGGCAGGCCGACACGGTTCTTCTGGATCAGGATCAGCTCGCGCGGGTGGTCGGCGCACTGGGCGTAACCGGGTGCGTAGCGCCGGTTGAAGCCGACGGCCAGGCTGGTGTCCCGCTCCTCCGCGAGGCGCACCAGACGCTCGCTGTCGGCCAGTTCGTACGCGATCGGCTTGTCGACGAACGTCGCGACGCCCGCCTCCAGCAGCCGCCCGACGATCTCGGGATGCGCGACGGTGGGCGCGTGCACGAACGCCGCGTCGAGGTCCTGGGCGAGCAGGTCCGAGAGGTCGGTGTGGCGGCGCTCGGCCGGGATGTGGAGGCTGTCGGCGACCCTGGTGAGGGTGGCGGGCGTCCGCGTGTGCAGATGCACTTCGACGCCCGGCTGAGTGGTGAGCACCGGCAGATACGCCTTCACCGCGATATCGCCGAGTCCGATGCAGCCGACCTTCACAAGGGTCTCCTCAGGGTCCTCAGGGGCGCCTAGGCGGGTGTCTCACGGGGTGTGTGCCCGGTCCGAAGCATACGGCGGCTGTGGTGGCCGCCAGTCGGCGATCGAGTCGAAGCTCCGCAGGAAGAGGCCGGGTCCGGCCTTGGAGACCATCGCGACCGCGGCATTGCGCAGGACGATGCCGGGACGGCTGCGCATCATGTTGAGGCGGGCGGCGCCGACGGCCTGGCGGACGATGGCGGTCGTACGCGGCTTACGGTCCGCCGTGTACGTGGCGAGGTCGGGCCCCTCGAGGTCGGCGCGGTGGGCGAGTACGACGGCGTCCTCGATGGCCTGGTTCCCGCCCTGGCCCAGCGTCGGCGGCATGGCGTGCGCGGCGTCGCCGAGCAGGGCGACCCGGCCGCGGTGGAAGGCGGGCAGGGGCTCGGAGATGTGGTGGACGTCGTGGCGCAGGACGTCTTCGGGGCGTGCGGCGGCGATGACGGCGGGGATCGGGTCGTGCCAGTCGCCGAAGAGCCGGACCAGTTCGGCGCGCTCGTCGTCGGGCGCCCGTCCGCCGGCCGGGACCATGGCGGCTGCGTACGCGTAGACCCTGCCGTCCTTGAGCGGATGCGTGCCCCAGATACGGCCCCGGCCCCAGGTCTCGTGCGAGGCGAAGACGGCGCCCGGCACCGGGATGACGACCCGCCACGTCGTGAACCCGGAGTAGACCGGCCCGCCGTGCTCCGGGAACAGGGAGCGCCGTACGGCGGAGTGGATGCCGTCCGCGCCGACGACGAGCTCGGCCTCCAACTCGCCGTCGGGCGTGCTGACGCGGGCCGGTCGGCCGACATCGCCGCGGTCTCCGGGGTCGCCCGGGTCGATGAGGCTCGCCGGAGCGGCTGTGCGTACGGTGCCTTCGGGGAGCTGCGCGGCCAGGAGGTCGATGAGTGCGGCCCGGTGCAGCACGACGAGCGGCCCGCCGAAGCGTTCGGTCATGGCCGCCGCGCTGGTGCGCACGAGCCAGCGGCCTGACGGGGTGCGCAGGCCCCCGTCGCCCTGCCAGGCGGCCAGTTCGCGGATCTCGTCGCCGAGTCCGATGACGTCGAGGGCGCGGAGGGAGTTGGGGGCGAGGGAGATGCCGGCGCCGACGGGTTCGAGCGAAGCGGCCCCCTCCAGTACGGTGACCCTCCCCCACTCTCGGCTTCGCTCGAGCGGGGGGACCCCCATCGCCGCGCCGGTGCAGCGCCACCGCCGCGGTCAGGCCGCCGATGCCGCCGCCCACGATGACCGCGCGGGGTGCTTGTGCCATGTCTCCTCCTGTGATCTGCGGTTCCTGCGGTGTTGAGGTTCCCGAGGTCTGCGATTGCCGATGTCACTACACCTGTAGTGTCCGGCCGCTTCGACCGTACTACAGGTGTAGTGCGACCGGTAGGTTGGACCTCATGCCCGTACGCAGCACCGGCCCGACCCGCGCCGAACTCATCACCGACACCGCCCTCGACCTGCTCGCCGAGCGCGGCATGCGCGGCCTCACACACCGCGCGGTCGACGAGGCGGCCGGTCTGCCGCAGGGGTCAACGTCGAACCACGCGCGTACGCGGCTGGCCTTGCTGGAGGCCGCGGTGCGCAGACTCGCGGAGCGCGAGGCGCAGGTGCTGGCGATCCATGAGATGCCGGACCCCCGGGGCGGGCGTGACGCGCTCGTCGAAGCCCTGTCCCTGGCGGTGCACCGCTCCCTCACCCGGCACCGTGAACTGGTCGTCGCCCGCTACGAGTTGGCCCTGGAGGCCACGCGCCGCCCGGAGCTGCGCGCGTTCTACGACGCCCAGGGACAGCTCTTCCGGGACGCCCTGACCACCATGCTGACGGCAGTGGGTTCGCCTTCCCCGGAACGGCATGTCCGGTCGCTGGTCGCCTGGTTCGACGGCTTGATGTTCGCCTGCGTGGCGGGCTCGTACCACGCGGACGTGCCGAGCCTCGACGAGGTGCGGGAGGGGCTGCGGGAGCTGGTGGAGGGGATGCTGGGTGGCTGACCCGGCCGAGCCCGGCGAAATCCCCTGGCGCCGCGTCAACGGCCGGGCGAGGATGCGCAGATGACGACTGAACGCCGTGAGCCCCCTACCACCGCCGACGAGCGCACGATGCTGGAGGGCTGGCTGGACTACCACCGCGAGACGCTCGCCTGGAAATGCGAGGGCCTGAGCGACACCCAGCTCAGGACCGCCTCCGCGGAACCGTCCGAGCTGACCCTGATGGGACTGGTGCGGCACATGGCGGAGGTGGAGCGCGGCTGGTTCCGCAAGGTGCTCGCGGACGAGGACGCCGGGCCGATCTACTACACCGAGGAGGACCGGGACGGGGAGTTCCACCTCTCCGAGACGGATACCTGGGAGGAGGCGTACACCACCTGGCAGGCCGAGATCGACGTCGCCCGGCGCAATGCGGCCCGTTTCGGCCTCGACGACATCTCGGAGGGCAAGCACCGGCGGACCGGCGAGCGGTTCAACCTGCGCTGGATCTACACGCACATGATCGAGGAGTACGCCCGTCACAACGGCCACGCCGATCTGATCCGCGAGCGCATCGACGGGTCCACCGGCGACTGAGGCACCTGGACTGGCCCCGAGGCACCCTCGGGCCGTTCACCCGTGCGGGGCATCCTGCGCTTCTCCACTCCCCAACGGGCGCCGGACACAGCAGAGTTGCGCGGGTGCATCGTACGACCAACACCGCAACGCTCCTGATCACCGTGGCCGTCTCGGCCCTCTCCGGCTGCGTGACCATCCAGCACCCGCCCGCCCCGGGTGCGCCGACCCCATCGAGCCGCCCCTCGGCACGGCACCCCGAGGTCGAGTCCGACCAGCACCTCGTGCAGGCCCCGGCGCAGGAGGCCTTGGACCGCGTAGGCCCACCCCGCCGGCCCTCGACGTCGACGGCAACGCCCCGCCCGGCAGTGCCCCCATCCCCCACGACCGCCCCGCGCCAGACGCCCTCGGGCCCACCGAAGACCCCTGAGCCCCCGCGCCCCGAACAGCGCCCCACGCGGCGCGACCTCCCACGCGTCCCGGACCGACCGGGTCGGGCGGACCCGGGCGTGTGCGACCTGGGCCGAAAGTACGGCAGATGGCAGCCGGACAGCCCAGAGGCGACCATCTGCCGGGACACGTACGGGAGTTGAGCCCGAGGTTGAGGCCAGTGGTCAGCCCAGGTCCGGGATCCGCCAGTCGATCGGGGTGTGGCCCTGCCGGGCGACCGCCTCGTTGATCTGGGTGAACGGGCGCGAGCCGAAGAATTTCTTCGCGGACAGGGGCGAGGGATGCGCGCCCTTCACCACGACGTGCCGTTCCTCATCGATCAGGGGCAGCTTCTTCTGGGCGTAGTTGCCCCACAGCACGAAGACCGCAGGGTCGGGCCGCGCGGCCACCGCCCGGATCACCGCGTCCGTGAACTTCTCCCAGCCCTTGCCCTTGTGCGAGTTGGCGTCGCCGCCACGGACCGTAAGCACCGCGTTGAGCAGCAGAACCCCCTGCTCTGCCCACGGCATCAGAAAGCCGTTGTCCGGGATGGGGGTGCCCAGCTCCTCGTGCATCTCCTTGTAGATGTTCCGCAGCGACGGCGGGACCTTCACCCCTGGGCGGACGGAGAAACACAGGCCATGCCCCTGGCCCTCGCCGTGGTACGGATCCTGGCCGAGGATCAGTACCTTCACCCGCTCGTACGGTGTGGCGTCGAGCGCGGCGAAGACCTCCTCGCGCGGAGGGTAGACGGGACCCTTCCCGCGCTCCTCCTCGACGAACTCGGTGAGCTCCTTGAAGTAGGGCTTCTGCAGCTCTTCGCCCAGGACGCCGCGCCAGGACTCGGGCAGCATGGCGGTGTCGGTCACGTGAACTTCCTCCGGTTTGCGGTCACTTGCCGACCACAGAACCTACCGCCACCCACTGACAACCGGCCTCGGAGCCGGGGCCGGCCGCGGACGACCGGCCCCGGAACACCCGACGGCTACCAGCTGGTCTTCCAGTACAGCTCCCACATCGCCATCATCGTCGCCGGGTCGATGGAGTTCTCGGCACCGGCGATCTCCTCGTTCGCGGCCACGTACGACTTGCCCTGCCACAGCGGCAGCAGCCGCGCGTCGTCGACGAGGATCTGCTGGGCCCGCTTGAACTGGGCGCCCACGGCACCCCGGTCGCTCTCGCGGCGGGACTCGGGGATCAGCTGGCCCGTGATCTCGGGTGCCTCGTAGGGGGTACCGAGCGCGTTCTGCTCGCCCACGAAGGGCGCGATGAAGTTGTCGGCGTCGGGGAAGTCGGGGTTCCAGCCACGCCCGAACACCGGGTACTCGCCCTTCTGGTAGCCCGGTGCGTAGGTCTTCCAGGGGCGGCTCTTCAGCGTGACGGTGAACAGGTCGGAGGCCTCCAGCTGCCGCTTCAGCTCCTCGAAGGCCGGCTTGGTCTGCGAGCCGTAGCGGTCGGTCGTGTACCAGAGGGTGAGCGGGACGCGCTCGGTGATGCCGTCCTGCTCGAGGATCCGCTTGGCCTTGGCGGCGCTCGGCTTCCCGAAGTCGTCGAAGAAGGCCGTGGTGTGGCCGACAAGACCCGTGGGGATCATGGAGTACAGCGGCTCGACGGTGTCCTTGTAGACGTTGTGGACGAGCGCCGGACGGTCGATGACCTGGGCGATTGCCTTGCGGACCGCGGGCCTCTTGGACCACGGATCCTTGGGGTTGAACACCAGGTAGCTGATCTCGGTGGTGGGGTTCTCGACGAGCTGGAGCCCCGAGTCGTCGCCGTTCTCCTGGATGTCCACGACGTCGGTGGCGCCGAGACCGCGGTAGATGACGTCGATCTGCTTCTTCTTGAGGGCATTGACGACCTGGGACGACCCCGGGAAGTACCGGATGGTGATGGCGCTGTTCCTGAGCTGCGCGATGCCCTTGTAGCTGTCGTTCTTGACGAGCTGGGCTTCCTTGCCGTCCTCGTAGGACTCCAGGCGGTACGGTCCCGCGCCGGTGACCCCGCCGTCGCTGCGGAGCTTGTTCGCGGGGTACTCCTCGGGATCCACGATCGCCATGGCGGGCGTGGAGAGGACGAAGGGGAACGTCGCGTCGGGCTGGTTCAGACGGAAGACGACCTCGAGGTCACCCTTCGTCTCGACTCGGTCGAGGGTGGTCAGAAGACCGGCGGGGCCACCATTGACGTTGATCTTCTTGATCCGGTCGATGGAGTGCTTGACGGCCTTCGCGTCCAGCGTGTGCCCGTTGGAGAACTTCAGGCCCTCCTGCAGCTTGCAGCTGTACACCGAGCTGGAGCTGTCGGTGAACCTGCAGCTCTCGGCAGCGTCGGGCTCGGGCTGGGACGCACCGGCGGGGAAGTTGAGCAGAGTCTGGTGGACGTTGCGGAACAGCTCCCAGGAGCTGTCCCAGGCGGCCGCCGGATCCAGGGTGCTGGGCTGGCTGGTCGTCCCCACGACGATCGGCTTCCCGTCGTCGGAGGAGCCCGAGGAGAAGACACCGCATCCGGCGACCAGGGCTATGGACGTGATCGCCCCCATCTGACGCAGGTACCTGTCCCGCTTGAACACGCGCACGCTCCTCGATCGGCCCTACCACAAGGGTGGCCAGACGATACCGCAGCGCCGGGCCCCTTGGGACGTCGCCCTGGCAGTGCCCTTGATCAGCGGCTATGTCCGTGCCGTGTGGGAATGGTGTTCATCTTTCGCGCGACGGACAGCGAAGGGCGCCCGCGCGGCTTTGCACCGGCCGCACAGGCGCCCACCGCGACCGTCAGCCGACCCCCGCGTTGAGGAAGATCCCGCCGTCGACGACGAGCGTCTGCCCGGTGATCCAGTCCGACTGCTCCGAGGTGAGGAAGGCGGCGGTGCCCCCGATGTCCGAGGGCATGCCGAGCCGGCCGAGCGGGTAGCCCGCGGCCGCTTCCTCCTCGCGGCCCTCGTAGAGAGCCTTGGCGAACTGGGTCTTGACCACGGCCGGGGCGATCGCGTTGACGCGCACCTTGGGCGCGAACTCGTGCGCCAGCTGGACGGTCAGGTTGATCATGGCGGCCTTGCTGATGCCGTACGCGGCGATGAAAGGCGAAGCCGAGACGCCGGCGACGGAGGAGATGTTGACGATCGCACCGCCGTTCTCGCTCTGCCAGGCCCGCCACGTCTGCTGGGCGAAACCGAGCGCCGAGATGACGTTGGTCTCGAACACCTTGCGCGCGACGTTGAGGTCCAGCTCGGCGATCGGCCCGAAGACCGGGTTCGTACCCGCGTTGTTGACCAGGAAGTCGACGCGGCCGAACGCCTCCATGGTGCGCTCGACGGCGGCTGCCTGGTGGGCCTCGTCGTGGGCCTTGCCCGCGACGCCGATGACGCGGTCGGCGCCGAGCTTCTCCACGGCCTCCTTGAGCGCGTCCTCGTTGCGCCCGGTGATGCACACCCGGTCACCGCGGGCGACCAGCGCCTCGGCGACGCCGTAGCCGATACCGCGGCTCGCGCCGGTGATGAGCGCGACCTTGCCCGAGAGTTCCACAGTCGTCATGTCTCTTTTCCCCGGCTCTAGTTGAGCGGTCCGCCGGCAACGTACATCACCTGTCCGGAGACGAATCCGGCGTCGTCACCCGTGAAGAAGGCGATCGCGTTCGCGACGTCGTCCGGCCTGCCGACGCGCTGTACGGGAATCTGCGTGGCGGCAGCGGCCTGGAACTCCTCGAATCCCATGCCGACCCGCTCGGCGGTGGCGGCGGTCATGTCGGTGACGATGAACCCGGGCGCGACGGCGTTCGCGGTGACCCCGAACTTGCCGAGCTCGAACGCGAGCGTCTTGGTGAAGCCCTGCAGGCCGGCCTTGGCGGCCGAGTAGTTGACCTGGCCGCGGTTGCCGAGCGCCGAGGACGAGGAGAGGTTGACGACGCGGCCGAACTTGGCTTCCACCATGTACTTCTGGACGGCCCGCGTCATCAGGAAGGCGCCGCGCAGGTGCACGCTCATGACCGTGTCCCAGTCGGACGCGGACATCTTGAAGAGGAGGTTGTCGCGGAGCACGCCCGCGTTGTTCACGAGGATGGTCGGCGCACCGAGTTCCTCGGCGATCCGTGTCACGGCGGCTTCGACCTGGGCCTCGTCGGAGACGTCACAGCCGACGGCGATCGCCTTGCCGCCGGCGGAGGTGATCTTCTCCACGGTGTCCTTGCACGCGGCCTCGTCGAGGTCGATCACCGCGACGGCACGCCCCTCGGCGGCCAGACGTACGGCGGTCGCGGCGCCGATTCCGCGCGCGGCACCGGTGACTACGGCGACCCGCTGCTCAGTGGTGGACATTGCTGGTTCTCCTCGCCTTTGAAAAGCCTCATGCGGTACGCCCCTGCAGTGAGCGACCGCTTAGTACCCTCAGCGCAAGTGACGCTAGAAGCCCTGGCACTCGGTGTCAACGAAACACCGCGCACATGTGATCCATCACCTCACCAGCAGGTCGAGAAGCCGCTCGACCTCGGCCTCGGGATCCGCGGTGAGACCGGTGTGCACGGGACCCGGCTGGACGACGGTCGAACGGGGCGCGATCAGCCAGCGGAAGCGCCGCCCCGCGTCGTCGCTCGCTGCCTGCCCCGCCGCCGCGCCCCCGGCGCAGACACCCTCGACTGCGCGCAGCGCGGCGCGCACGCCGGCCACGTCCGCCGCCGGGTCGAGTGCCCGAAGCTTGCCCTCGTCGAGATGGGTGCGGGCAGCCACGTACGACTGTGCGCGGCAGTACACCAGCACGCCCGCGTTGAAGCACTCCCCCCGCTCGACGCGCGGCACTACGCGCAGCAACGCGTACTCGTACACGTCACGACCGTCGCGCCCGCCGCCCGTTTCCCGCCCGCTCACTTCGCCCTCACCTCACCGGTCTCGATGCGCTCATGGATGGTGGCGGCTCGCGCCAGCAGCGGCTCGGCGTACGCGTGCCTGAGTGCGTCGACCGAGTCGAATCCCGGCTCGTCCGTCAGCCAGACCTCGGGGATCTCGGCGGTCACCTCGGCGACCAGTTCCTCCGTGACCAGCGGCGCCAACTGAACGGCGGCGGAGGCGATATCGGGGCCGAAGGGTGCGAGGGCGTGGTCGGTGGCGTCGTACGGACGGGCCGCGGAGGCGGGTGCGCCGGGCCAGTTGTGGTGCCAGATCATCGTGGCGCCGTGGTCGATGAGCCACAGTTCGCCCTGCCACATAAGCAAATTGGGGTTACGCCATGATCGGTCGACGTTGTTGATCAAGGCGTCGAACCAGACGATCTTCCCGGCCTCTTCAGGGCTCACCGGGTGCGCGAGAGCGTCGAAGCCGATCGCGCGGGACAGGAACTCCATCCCGAGGTTCAGCCCACCGCTCGACTTGAGCAACTCCTGTACTTCCTCGTCCGGTTCACCGAGTCCGATGACCGGATCGAGCCCGATCGTGACCAGTCCGGGCACGCGCAGGCCCAGGCGCCGGGCGAGTTCACCGCAGACGACCTCCGCGACGAGGGTCTTCCGCCCTTGTCCGGCGCCGGTGAACTTCATGACGTACGTCCCGAGATCATCGGCCTCGACGAGCCCGGGCAGCGAGCCGCCCTCACGCAGGGGCGTGATGTAGCGGGTCGCGGTGACCTCTTTCAGCATTTTCCCAGGCCACCCGTCTGTTCAACCTTGAAATCCACGACCACCGCTGGAGGGGCGCGGAAGCGCGAATCGACCGTCAACGGCCCTGGGGAGAATCTGGGGAGTTTCGACTGGCATGCAGTTTCCCCTACTCCCCGAGCAGCCCGTCGATGGCGGTTCGCCTCTTACTTCCGGCCTCCGGCATGAAGTGAGCATAGTAACCAAGGGTGATCGCGGGCGAGGAGTGCCCGAGCCACCGCGCAAGCGTGGCATGCAGAAGTTCCCGCTGGAACGCCACGAAGTCCTCGGCGCCGTGGCACTGACGCAGGTCCTGGATGAAGCTGACGAGCCACTCACCGTTCTCCCGGTGGAACGGGTGCTTGATCAGCGCGTCCAACCGGTCGGACGACATGTCGGTCAGCAAAGGAGCCACGCCCGGCATTCTCCCGGGGCAGACCAAACCCGCCCGAGCCGCGGCCGACAGTCCACAGCGATGGAGTCAATCGCCGGCAGGCAGGGACGTGGGCTTGCGCAGCAGCCACTGTCCGAAGGTCCGCCGTGCGGGCCGTACCACGACGCGGCCGTGGGTCGTCGTGCCGACCAGCTCCACACGCAGCGTGATCGGCGTCCCCTGGTCTGGAGCCTGACGAATCTTGATCTTGCTGTGTACGAGGCTCAGGGCGCCGGTATCGACCACGATGCCTGGCTTGGTGATCAGCGTCAGCTTCTTGCCTGCCGTGTCCATGCCGATCCGCAACGTGTCCTGCGTGATCACTGCCCGAGTGAAGTCGAGCGTCACCTCACACCACGCAGTGGCCAGCTCCAGCCTCCGCGGCACCACCCAGCGCCCCTCATGTCTGACCGCACCACTGTGAACCCCCTCGATCCGGAGTACGTCCTTGACCTCCGCTACGGCAGTGCCGGTCGAGGCGGACACGGCCGGCAGGTCAGCGGTCAGCGCGGTCAGCTCCCTGACGGTACGCGCCGACAGAGCAGCTTCCAGGCGCTCGTCCAACTCGTCCGCGGTCAGCAGGCCGTCCCCCGCCGCGATACGCAGCACGTCCACCACCCGGTCCCGGTCCGCATGAGAGGCCCTCAGCTCGGGCGACGCTCCGAGGCCGGAGTCCTTCCCGGTGGGCGAAATCTCTCCCGACATACTTCCGTCCTGGTCCTGTCGAACGTCCCCATGTGACGCAGGCAGCGGCACGAGTAGAAGACTAACGCTATATCGCGACATGGATCCCGGCTGGGCCCCATCACGGAGAGGCGATGGTCAGCGTCGATTCACGCACGGCTCGCGGCATCCATCATGCCGAGGCCCGGCCTCGACGTACATGAGGGAGTGTCACATCTGGCGATATCCGGTACGGCGCCCCCGGGCGCAGACACGGGAATCAAACACCGCTCTCACTGACCGTGACGGCTCCCCGTGATCGCTGACAGAGCCCCATATGCGACGTTGTCGCCGTCGTGGGCTCAGCCGAGTTCGGCGAAGGACTCCACGGCTTGGATCTTGCCGGTGACGATGATGACGTCGCCCTTGGCGATGACGGTCTCGGCGGTGGCGTAGGTGAAGCCCTCGCCCGGGCGTTTGATGCCGACGACCGTGACGCCGTACTGGGTGCGGACGCCGCTCTCGCCCAACGGGACGCCGGTGGCCGCCTCCGGGGCGACGGTCTTGACCAGGGCGTAGTCGTCGTCGAACTCGATGAAGTCCAGCATGCGGCCGGTGACGAGGTGGGCGACGCGCTCGCCCATGTCGTGCTCGGGCAGGACGACGTGGTGGACGCCGAGGCGTTCGAGGATCTGGCCGTGCTGGCGACTGATGGCCTTGGCCCAGATGTTGGGCACCTCGGCCTCCAGCAGGTTGGAGGCGATGAGGATGGACGCTTCTATGTCGGTGCCGATGCCGACCACGGCGCTGGTGAACTCATGCACGCCGAGTTGCCGCAGCGTCTCGGGGTCGGTGCAGTCGGCGACGGCGGCGTGGGTGAGGTCGTCGCTGATCTTCTGGACGAGCTGGGGGTCGGTGTCGACGCCCAGGACGTCCCAGCCGCGGCGCATCAGCTCGTTGGCGAGGGAGCTGCCGAAGCGGCCGAGGCCGATGACGGCGACGCGCTGGTCGCCGTGGGGGTTGGCGTACTGGGTCGCGAGCTGCTTGGCGCGGCGGCGGCGCAGGTTGTGCAGGTAGTTAGCCAATGACGGGTCGCTCCTCGGGTAGCTGGTAGCGGCGGGTGCGCTCGCGCAGGGCGAGCGCGGAGACGAGGGTGACCGGGCCGAGCCGGCCGACGAACATCAGCACGATGACGATCAGCCGGCCACTGGTGGGCAGGTCGCCGGTGATGCCGGTGGACAGGCCCACCGTGCCGAAGGCGGACACCGCCTCGAAGAGCACCTCCTCGAAGGGTTTGTCCACCACGACCAGCAGGGCAAGGGTCGCGGTCATCACGAATCCCACGCCGGCCAGGGCGACGGTCAGCGCCTGGCGCAGCACGTGCGGGGCCAGCTTGCGGCCCAGCACGCCGGAGTGCGGCTCGCCGCGCACCTCGGCCAGCATGGCCGCGCCCAGCACGGCGAAGGTGGACACCTTGATGCCGCCCGCGGTGCCCGCGCTGCCGCCGCCGACGAACATCAGCATGCACGTCAGCAGCAGCGTGGCGTCCGTCATCGCGCCGACGTCGACGCTGTTGAACCCGGCGGTGCGGGACATGGCGGAGTGGAAGAACCCGGCGAGGATCTTCTTGTGCCAGTCGAAGGGGCCGAGAGTGTCGTCGTTGCCCCACTCCAGGGCGCAGGTCAGCACGGTGCCGAGGGCGAGCAGGACGGCGGTGGTGACCACCGTGAGGCGGAAGTGCAGGGACCAGCGGCGCCGGCCGGTGAGCTGCCTGCGGCGGCGGTGGCGCAGCAGCTCCAGCAGTACCGGAAAGCCGATGCCGCCGAGGATGACCGCGACCGCGACCGGCAGGGTCACCCAGGGGTCCTGGGCGTACATGGTGAGGCTGTCGGCGTGCAGGCCGAACCCGGCGTTGTTGAACGCGGACACCGCGTGGAAGAACCCGAGGTACGAGGCGTCCCAGATGGACTCGCCGTAGCCGAAGCGCGAGTACGGCGCCGACGGCGAACTCCACCATCAGAGTGCAGCCGGCCACGCCGAGCAGCACCTTGCGTACGTCGCCGATGCCCAGGCTCTTGGTCTCGGCCTGCGCGGTCAGCTGCATCCGCAGCCGCAGCTTGCCGGAGATCAGCAGGCCCAGCAGGGAGGCCATGGTCATGATGCCGAAGCCGCCGACCTGGAACAGGGTCAGGATCACGCCTTCCCCGAAGCCGCTCCAGTACGTGCCGGTGTCCACCACCACGAGGCCGGTGACGCAGACCGCGGAGGTGGAGGTGAAGAGCGCTGTCACGAAGTCCGCGGAGGAGCCGTTCTCGCTGGCGACGGGCAGCATCAGCAGGACGGTGCCGAGCAGGATCACCGTGCCGAAGGCCGTGACCACGGTGCGCGCGGGGTGCGCCGTGAACAGTGCCTGCCATCTCCGTGCCGCCTTGGAAGGGCGTGCTGCCCCCGTCGGCCGCGCCACTGCACGTCCGGTCACGCTTGCGCTCCTCCACCTGTCGTATCCCGCCAAGACATCGTCGAGGGTCCGACAGGTCGGGGCCAAGATCCCGGCGGCACACCCTAACCGAACACGCGAGCGGGAGACACCGTGCGCACCCTCACACGGGTGCGGCGGCGCGGCCGTTACGTCATCGTTGTGGCCGGCACATCGGGGCGGGCCGGCGGCCGGCCGGGGGCCGTCTGAAGCGTGAGGACCATGGTGAGCCCGCCGCCGGGGGTGTCCTCGGCGTTGAGGGTGCCGCCCATGGCCTCGGCGAAACCCCGGGCGACCGCGAGGCCGAGACCGACGCCTGCGCCGCGTGGGGCGTCGCCGTGGCGCTGGAACGGCTCGAAGATGCGCTCCTTGGCCTCGTCGGGCACACCAGGGCCGCGGTCCGCGACCCGCAACTCGACACGGTTGCCGAGCGCGCTGGCGGAGACGTGGACGGGCCGGCCATCGGGGCTGTACTTGACGGCGTTCTCCACGACGTTGGCGACCGCCCGCTCCAGCAGCCCCTTGTCGACGGCGACCATGGGCAGCGTCTCGGGGATGTCGAGGCCGACGCTGTCCTCGGGCACGCCCACCAGGGCCATCGGGACCACCTCGTCGAGGTCGATCTCCCGGATCAGCGGGGTGACCGTGCCCGTCTGCAGCCGGGACATGTCCAGCAGGTTGTCCACCAGACCGCCGAGCCGGTCGGCGCCCTCCTCGATGCTCGCCAGCAGCTCCGCCTGGTCCTCCTCGGACCAGGCCACGTCGTCGGAGCGCAGCGAGGACACGGACGCCTTGATGGCGGCCAGCGGGGTGCGCAGGTCGTGGCTGACCGCGGCAAGCAGCGCGGTGCGGATGCGGTTGCCCTCGGCCAGTTCCTTGGCCTGGCCGGCCTGCACTTGGAGCCGCTGCCGGTCCAGTACGACGGCGGCCTGGGCGGCGAACGCGGCCAGCACGCGGCGGTCCTCGGCCGGCAGGACGCGGCCGGACAGGGCGAGGGCCATGTGGTCGCCGACCGGCATGTCGACGTCGGCCTCCTCCGGCCGCTCGATCACGCGTGCGTTTCCGACGCGGCCCGCGCAGGTCCACGGGTCGACGTCGCTCTCCCGCTCCAGCAGGGCCACCGAGTCCATGGCGAAGGTCTCCCGGACCCGCTCCAGCAGGGCCTCCAGGCTGGTCTCCCCGCGCAGCACACTGCCCGCCAGAAGGGAGAGGATCTCCGACTCCGCGCGCAGCCGGGCCGCCTGGTGAGTGCGGCGGGCGGCCAGGTCGACGACCGACGCGACGGAGACCGCGACCGCGAAGAAGACCGCGATCGCGACCACGTCCTCCGCATCCGCGATGATCCAGGTGTGCACGGGCGGGGTGAAGAAGTAGTTCAGCAGCAGTGATCCGGCGGTCGCCGAGGCCAGTGCCGGGCGCAGACCGCCGAGCAGCGCCGCCGCGACCGTCAGGGTCAGGAAGAGCAGGACGTTGTTGGTCAGGTCCGGGCCCGAGTCGAGGCCGGTGAGGACGTACGTGAGCAGAAGCGGGCCGGCCACACCCACCAGCCAGCCCCAGATGATCCGGGAGCGCCCGAGGCGGGCGCCCCGGGCGAGGGGCAGCCCGCGTCCCTTGCCCGCTTCGTCATGGGTGATCAGGTGGACGTCCAGGTCGGGGCCGGACTCCCGGGCGACCGTGGCGCCGACGCCGGGGCCGAATATGTACTGCCATGTTTTGCGGCGGGAGACGCCGAGGACGATCTGGGTGGCGTTGACGCCGCGGGCGAACTCCAGCAGCGCGGTCGGGATGTCGTCGCCGATGACGTGGTGGAAGGTGCCGCCCAGGTCCTCCACCAGGGTGCGCTGGACGGCGAGTTCCTTGGGCGAGGCGGAGGTCAGGCCGTCGCTGCGGCCGATGTACACGGCGATGACCTCGCCGCCGGCGCCCTTCTCCGCCAGCCGCACGGCACGGCGTACGAGCGTCCGCCCCTCGGGGCCGCCGGTCAGCCCCACGACGATGCGCTCGCGGGCCTGCCAGGTGGAGCGGATGTCGTGCTCCCCGCGGTACTGCTGCAGGTACTCGTCGACCCGGTCGGCCACCCACAGCAGCGCCAGCTCGCGCAGCGCTGTGAGGTTGCCGGGCCGGAAGTAGTTCGACAGGGCCGCATCGACCTTGTCGGGCTGGTAGATGTTGCCGTGCGCCATCCGGCGGCGCAGCGCCTGCGGGGACATGTCGACCAGTTCGATCTGGTCGGCGCGGCGCACCACCTCGTCGGGGACGGTCTCCTTCTGCCGGATGCCGGTGATCGACTCGACGACGTCGCCGAGCGACTCCAGGTGCTGGATGTTCACCGTGGATATCACGTCGATGCCGGCGGCCAGCAGCTCCTCGACGTCCTGCCAGCGCTTGGTGTTGCGCGAGCCGGGGATGTTGGTGTGCGCCAGCTCGTCCACCAGCGCCACCTTGGGTCGGCGAGCGAGGACCGCGTCGACGTCCATCTCCGTGAACGTCGTGCCGCGGTACTCGATCTCCCGGCGCGGCATGACTTCCAGGCCGTGCAGCATCACCTCAGTACGCGGCCGGTCATGGTGCTCCACGAAGCCGACCACGCAGTCGGTGCCCCGCTCCATACGGCGGTGGGCCTCGGAGAGCATGGCGTAGGTCTTGCCGACGCCCGGTGCCGCGCCGAGGTAGATGCGTAGCTTGCCGCGTCCCATGGGCTTCAGTTTCTCGTCTCTGCGGTGATGTGCGGTCGTGCGGTGGCCGGCGGGAGGGCGGCCGGAGCGGGGGTCACTCCTCGAAGCGGTATCCCATGCCAGGTTCGGTGATGAGATAGCGCGGGTGTGAGGGGTCCGCTTCGAGTTTGCGCCTCAGCTGGGCCATGTACACCCGCAGGTAGTTGGTCTTGTTGCCCTGGGAAACACCCCAGACCTCGTGCAGGAGCCGCTTCTGTGTGACGAGGCGGCCCGGGTTCGTCACCAGGATCTCCAGCAGGTGCCATTCCGTCGGGGTCAGGCGCACGTCACCTCCGCCGCGGTGGACCTTCTTCGCGGCCAGGTCGACGGTGAACTCGTCCGTCTTGACCAGGGTCATCTCGGGTTCGAGCGGTACGCTCTCGGTGCGGCGGACGGCGGCCCGCAGCCGGGCCAGGAGTTCGTCCATGCTGAAGGGCTTGGTGATGTAGTCGTCGGCGCCCGCGTCCAGGGCCGTCACCTTCTCGCCGGATGCCCGCCGGGCGGACAGCACCAGGATCGGTACCCGGGTCCAGCCGCGCAGCGCCTTGATGACGTCGACGCCGTCCATGTCCGGCAGTCCCAGGTCGAGGACGACCACGTCGGGCTGGCGCGCGGCAGCCAGCCGCAGGGCCGTGGCGCCGTCCGGGGCCGCGTCGACGCCGTAGTGGCGGGCCTGCAGGTTGATGACGAGCGCGCGTACGAGCTGGGGGTCGTCCCTCCACGACCAGCACCCGGGTCATCGGTGTGCGCCTTTCCTGTCGTGTCGTGCACGGGAGCGGAGCGGTCCGCAGGGACTGAGGGCAGGGACTGCAAGGCGTCATGGCGGCGGGAGCCGGTGGCCCGGACAGATGTCCCGAGCCACCGGCTCCGGCGCCGTTCGGATGAACCCATCAGCTCTTCGCCACGAGTTCCTTGAGCGCGATGTTGAGCTCCAGGACGTTGACGTGGGGCTCGCCCATGAAGCCGAGGGTGCGGCCGTCGGTGTGCTCGTCGACCAGCTTCCGGACCTGCCCCACGGTGAGCCCGTTGTTCTCGGCGACACGCTGGACCTGGATGTCGGCGTACGCCGGGGAGATGTGCGGGTCGATCGCGGAGGCCGAGCCGGTGACCGCGTCCTTGGGCACCTCGGACTCGGGTACGCCGTTGAAGGCGGCGACCCGCTGCTTGGCGGCCTTGACGTTCTTGACGAGCGTCGGGTCGCCGGCGCCCAGCTGGCTCGAGCCGGTCGACAGGGGGTCGTAGCCGCTGTTGGAGGGCCGTCCCTGGAACCACTTCGGGTCCGGCTTGTCGGTGCCCGGCAGGTTCCAGCTCTGCCCGATCAGCTTGGAGCCGACCTCCTTGCCGTCGACCTTCACGATCGAACTGTTGGCCTTGTCGTTGAACAGGGCCTGCCCGATGCCGGTGACCACCAGCGGATAGACGATGCCGGTCACGACGGTGAGGACGAGCAGCATGCGCAGGGCGGCCCAGACCATGCGGCCGGTGTTCACGAGAGAGGTATTCATGTCCTTCACCCGATCCCGGGGATGAGCGAGATGAGCAGGTCGATGATCTTGATGCCGATGAACGGAGCGACCAGCCCGCCCAGGCCGTAGATCGTGAGGTTGCGGCGCAGCATCTTGTCCGCGCTGCCCGGCCGGTACTGCACGCCCTTCAGGGACAGCGGGACCAGCGCGATGATGATCAGTGCGTTGAAGATGACCGCGGACAGGATCGCCGACTCCGGCGAGGCCAGGCCCATGATGTTGAGCTTGTCCAGCGAGGGGTAGGCGACGGCGAACAGCGCCGGGATGATCGCGAAGTACTTCGCCACGTCGTTGGCGATGGAGAACGTCGTCAACGCGCCCCGGGTGATGAGGAGTTGCTTGCCGATCTCGACGATCTCGATGAGCTTGGTCGGGTTGGAGTCGAGGTCGACCATGTTGCCGGCCTCCTTGGCGGCCGACGTGCCCGTGTTCATCGCCACGCCGACGTCCGCCTGGGCCAGGGCCGGGGCGTCGTTGGTGCCGTCGCCGGTCATCGCGACCAGCTTGCCGCCTGCCTGCTCCCGCTTGATCAGCGCCATCTTGTCCTCGGGCGTGGCCTCCGCGAGGAAGTCGTCCACGCCCGCCTCGCCCGCGATCGCCTTGGCGGTCAGCGGGTTGTCACCGGTGATCATGACGGTCTTGATGCCCATGCGGCGCAGCTCCTCGAACCGCTCTCGCATGCCCTCCTTGACCACGTCCTTGAGGTGGATGACACCCAGCACCCGGGCACCCCGGTCGTCGTGAACGGCGACCAGCAGCGGCGTACCGCCCGCCTCGGAGATCTTGTTCGCGATCCCGTCGGCGTCGTCGGCGACCTCGCCGCCCTGCTCCCGCACCCAGGCGATGACGGAACCGGCCGCCCCCTTGCGGACCTTGCGCCCGTCGACGTCCACGCCCGACATGCGGGTCTGCGCGGTGAACTCGATCCACTCGGCGCCGACCAGTTCGCCCTGGTGGCGCTCGCGCAGGCCGTACTTCTCCTTCGCGAGTACGACGATGGAGCGGCCCTCCGGCGTCTCGTCGGCCAGCGACGACAACTGGGCGGCATCGGCGACCTCGGCCTCCGTCGTACCGTGCACCGGCACGAACTCCGACGCCTGCCGGTTGCCGAGGGTGATGGTGCCGGTCTTGTCGAGTAGCAGCGTCGACACGTCGCCGGCCGCCTCGACCGCCCTGCCGGACATGGCGAGTACGTTCCGCTGCACCAGCCGGTCCATGCCGGCGATGCCGATCGCCGAGAGCAGCGCGCCGATCGTGGTCGGGATGAGGCAGACCAGCAGGGCCACCAGCACGATCATCGTCAGATGCGTACCGGCGTAGTCCGCGAACGGCGGCAGGGTCGCCACCGCCAGCAGGAAGATGATCGTCAGCGAGGCGAGCAGGATGTTCAGCGCGATCTCGTTCGGCGTCTTCTGCCGTGCGGCACCCTCGACCAGGTTGATCATCCGGTCGATGAAGGTCTCGCCCGGCTTGGTCGTGATACGGATGACGATCCGGTCGGAGAGCACCTTCGTACCGCCGGTGACGGCGCTTCGGTCGCCGCCGGACTCGCGGATGACGGGCGCGGACTCGCCGGTGATCGCCGACTCGTCCACCGAGGCGACGCCCTCGATGACATCGCCGTCGCCGGGGATGATGTCGCCGGCCTCGCAGACGACCAGATCGCCGATCTTCAGCTCGGTGCCCGGGATCCGCTCCTCGGTCGTGCCGTCCTTGCCAAGACGCCGGGCGACGGTGTCGGTCTTGGCCTTGCGCAGCGTGTCGGCCTGAGCCTTGCCGCGGCCCTCGGCGACCGCCTCCGCGAGGTTGGCGAAGATCACGGTCAGCCACAGCCAGGCACTGATGGTCCAGCCGAACCAGTCGCCCGGGTCCTTGAAGGAGAAGGCGGTGGTCAGCACCGAGCCGACAAGCACCACGAACATCACGGGCGACTTGACCATCACCCGCGGGTCGAGCTTGCGGAAGGCGTCCGGCAGCGACTTGACCAACTGCTTGGGGTCGAACAGGCCCGCGCCGACCCGGCCGTCGGGAGCCTTGTGCCCAGTCGGTGCGTCCTGATGGGGCGCAAGGGTGGGAGTGGACATGGAGTCCTGCTTCGTTACGTCGGTTTTCTGCGTGTTGGTCGTCATGCCGCCAGCCCCTCGGCGAGCGGGCCCAGCGCGAGGGCCGGGAAGAAGGTCAGACCGGTGATGATCAGGATCGCGCCGACCAGCAGGCCGGTGAACAGCGGCTTCTCCGTGCGGAGCGTCCCCGCGGTGGCCGGCACCGGCTTCTGCTCGGCGAGCGAACCGGCCAGCGCCAGCACGAACACCATCGGCACGAAGCGGCCCAGCAGCATGCACAGGCCGAGCATCGTGTTGTGGTACTCGGTGTTCGCCGCGAACCCGGCGAACGCCGACCCGTTGTTGTTCGACGCCGAGGTATAGGCGTACAGCACCTCGGAGAAGCCGTGCGCCCCGACGTTGGTCATGGACGACTCGCCCTTGCCCAGCGCCATCGCCAGCGCCGTGCCGACCAGCACCAGTGCCGGAGTGATCAGGATGTAGGCCGCCGCCAGCTTGATCTCGCGCGAGCCGAGCTTCTTGCCCAGGTACTCGGGCGTACGGCCCACCATCAGGCCGGCGATGAACACCGCGATGATCGCCATGATCAGCATCCCGTAGAGGCCGGAGCCGACACCGCCGGGCGCGATCTCGCCGAGCATCATGCCGAGCAGCAGTACGCCGCCGGACAGGCCGCTGAAGGAGTCGTGGAAGGAGTTGACCGAACCGGTCGAGGTCATCGTCGTGGACACCGCGAACAGCGAGGAGTTGCCCTCGCCGAAGCGCTGCTCCTTGCCCTCCATCGCGCCGCCCGCGATCTGCGAGGCGGTGCCCGGGTGGGCGTACTCGGTGATGGTCACGGCGACCACTCCGAGGAACCAGATGACGCCCATGGCCGCGACGATGGCGTAGCCCTGCTTGACCGAGCCGACCATCTTGCCGAAGGTGCGCGGCAGCGAGAACGGGATCACCAGCAGCAGGAAGATCTCCAGCCAGTTCGTGAAGCCGTTGGGGTTCTCGAACGGGTGCGAGGAGTTGGCGTTGAAGAAGCCACCGCCGTTGGTGCCCAGGTCCTTGATGGCCTCCTGCGAGGCGACCGCGCCCGGGCTGATGGCCTGCTTGTCGCCGGTGAGCGTGGTGATGCTGTGGATGCCGCCGAAGTTCTGGATGGCCCCCGCGGCGATCAGGATCACGGCCGCGACCACGGAGATCGGGATCAGGATGCGGACGGTGCCGCGCACCAGGTCCGCCCAGAAGTTGCCCAGATCCCCGGTCCGGGACCGGGCGAAACCGCGCACCAGCGCCACCGCGACGGCGATGCCGACAGCCGAGGAGACGAAGTTCTGCACCGCCAGGCCCATGGTCTGGGTGACGTGGCTCATCGCCGCCTCACCCGAGTACGACTGCCAGTTCGTGTTGGACACAAAGGAGGCGGCCGTGTTGAACGCCTGGTCCGGCGTGATCGGCTTGAACCCGAGAGAAAGCGGCAGCTTGTCCTGGATGCGCTGCAGCAGGTAGAGGAAGAGCACGCTGACAGCGGAGAACGCCAGCACCCCGCGCAGGTAGGCGGGCCAGCGCATTTCCGCGTCGGGGTTGGCACCGACGGACCGGTAGATCCACTTCTCGACCCGGAGGTGCTTCGTGGAGCTGTAGACGGCGGCCATGTAGTCGCCGAGAGGACGGTGCACCAGGGCGAGCGCGCCGATCAGCGCGGTCACCACGAGCACGTCAGCAAGTACGGGACTCATCTCGGTGACTCAGAACCTCTCCGGGAAAATGAGGGCGGCCACCAGATAGCCCAGCAGGGCGACGGCCACCACCAGACCCACGACGTTCTCGACGCTCACAGCCGCCCCACCCCTTTGGCGATGAGAGCCACCAACGCGAACACCGCGATGGTGGCGACAACGAAGGCCACGTCGGCCATCGCAAGCTCCCTGAATAAGGCTCGGCATCAGATCGGACCAGTACAGGGAACCCGCCGTCCGGCCGGATTCAACCGTCCTTAACGGCCCCCTAACGGCCGCCCTGACAGTCTTGACGCACCTCTTACGCCGTACCGCGCCCGCCGTTCGAGTGATCATGAAGTGCGCGGAATCGGCCGCGGCGCGCGCCCCGACTCGAAGCCGACGCCAGGGCGTCAGGGACCCGTCGGCAATGCGTCAGCGGTGCGTCAAGAAAGGGGCACGGGAGGGTTCCCGGCCTGTGGTCCCGCCATGGGACGCCATACGCCCGGAGACAAGGAGAGCCGCGGAAGCGGCCGGTCCAAGCGGGGCCTCAACGAGCGGGGCGAGCCGAAGGCCATCCTGCCGGCCACCACGCGCCCCCAGATGATCTGGGTGCGGGTTCCCGCCCACGTCGTCAAGGTCCCACGCTCGCCGCGGTGGTCGATGAGCTGAACGCCGACCGGCTTCGCGCAAGGCCCTGACAGGCCGCCTGTCGGCAACCGCCTCTCGCGTACGACGGCCCCACCGCCGATCGCCGACCCGGACGACACCGCCCTGGAGGTCGCCGCGCTGATAGCGCAGGTACGCAGCCCGCTGATCCCGGTGGCAACCAAGGACAAGGCCGACACGCATCTGGTGGGCGCGATCACCGCCTCCCACCTGCTGCACGGACTCCCGGGCATGGTTTCGTAGGTGGGCAGCTCCCACGTACAAACCCACGGGCAGGCTGGCACGTTGAGCGCCCCCAGCACGTGATACGCGCGCGGAGGGTGGCGTCCGCCCGCGGGACGGTGGCTCGCCGGGTCAGCGGTCGAGAACCGGCCCGGCCGTGTCCAGCGCGGCACCGACATGGTCGGCCAGGCTCACGGCGACCAGACGCGCCTGCAGGGGCGGCACTACGGCGCCGCGCTGCGGCTGCAGCATGAACCGGCCGAGGTAGCGGCCGCCCACCGAGGCGCGCAGTTCGATTTCCTCACCGGGCAAGCCGTCCTTCTCCAGGTCCCAGGTGGCCCGCCCGACGGTCACCGAGCCGTCCTGCTCCAGGCGGGGGTGGCGGCCGAGCAGCGTCCCGTGTTCGAAGCGGCAGCCGCGCAGTCCCAGGATCTCGACGAGCTGGGCCCGTACCTGGTCCACCACGGCATACGGCGAGGCACCGGCCTGGACCAGGCTGGCCGTGTCGTGGATCCGTGACAGATGGGCCGCGTCGGTGACGGTGACCAGCTTCAAGGTGCGTGCATGGGCCGCCAGTTGCGACACGGCCACGCCCACGGCGAGGAGCAGGAGCGTGGTGGTGATGTCGTCGCCGTCGGAAATCGTGAACCGCTGGTAGGGGCGGGTGAGGAAGAAGTCGAACCAGGCCGCCGCCGACAAGGCGGCCAGCACCCCGGCTGTCCGGCTGCCGAGGGCGGCGACCGCCACAACGGCCACGACCAGGATCAGGGCCAGGTTCGCGGACGTCATATGCGTACGGAACGGCACCAGGACGAGCGCGATGGCGAGCGGGGCGAGCAAGGCGGCCGCCAGGGCGATCCGGTCACGAGGGGGCATCCGCATGGTCCATCACCTCACGGAAGCGAGGAGCGGCCCGTTGCCCATGAGGCCGCCCGCACGGGGTCGGCGCGATGCTGCGTCGACAAGGCCAGAATCCTTCTGCCACCCCCACCTGGCCACAGCAACGCGCGCAACCTTGACACGTTCCTGACGCCGGATGCGCCGAGATGTGACGTCCTGCTCACTCTTGGCAAGCGGGTCGATGGTGAACTCGTCGGTCGTCACCACGGTCGTCTCAGCAGGCAGCGGCACGGCCTCGGTGCGGCGAACCACGGCCCGCAGCCGGCCAGCAGCCCGTCTCCTGGTCCTGTCCGCGCGCCACGCCTCCGCAGCGGCGAGGGCCGTGGTGCCGCCGGCTGCCGAGTCGACTCCGTACTGCCGAGCCTGCATGGTGGTCAGGAGGGCTGGTCCGAGTTGTGGATCGTCCTCCACCACCAGCACCTGGGTGGCACGCCTGCGCGGTACGTCCTGCCGTCGGCTGCCCTTCCTGGGTGCGGCCGTCCGCCTATCCCGCCGTGTCGCGCATCAGGTGTTGATGTCGCGGCGCCCGAAGCGGAGTGTGCCCAGGGTGACGAGGCCGGCCGCCGTCGCGGCGAGGGTGCCCGCGTCGGCCCACTGGAAGCCGTTCCGCAGCGGCTGCCCGCCGATGTAGTGGTGGAAGGGAGAGAGGGACGCCAGCCAGTCCACGCCGAGTTGGGCGGCGAACGTGTGGGCCGTGTAGGCGAGGACGCCGATGGCGGCGGTTCCGGCCAGTACGACGGTACGGCGGCCGAATGCCGCTCCGAGTCCGAGGGCGAGGGCGCCGAAGACGACGGCGAGCAGGGCAAGGTTCAGGCACTGGGCGAGCAGTTCGACCGGGGTGATGCTCGTGAGTTCGGCGCTGTCGCGGATGGCGAGCAGGGCGAGCCAGACCAGTACGGACACGGCCACGGCCCCGGTGACCAGCGCGCCGAACCGCTGGAGCGCGAGCCGGGTACGGGTGACCGGGTGGGCGAGGAGGAGGTCGAGCTGCCCGGAGTCTTCTTCGCCCGCGACGGCCCGGGAGCCGGTCGTGGCACCGTAGATCATGGCCAGCAGTGGCAGGATCACGCCGAACACGCTGGCCTGGAGGTATCCGGCGGCCGTGGCGTCGATGTGCAGGGACTCGCGCAGGGCCTGGGGCAGGCTCGCGGTGTTGTCCTTCTGCGCGGGGTAGGTGGAGGCGTACATCATGCCGACGGCGGCAGTGCCGAGCATCCAGCCGACGAGGCCGCGACGGCTGTCGGAGAGGGACTTGGTGCAGAGGGCGAGGTTCACGGCGGAGCCTTTCGTACGGGGATTTTCGAATCAGGCGGGCTGGGCGGTCGTCGTGCGCGGGGCGGCTTCCGCGCCCTCGTAGTAGGAGTGGAAGAGCTCTTCGAGGGCGGGCTCGGTGGCGCGCAGCCCGGTGACGGTGTGCGCGGCGAGGGCCTTGACGAGGGCATCGGGACTGCCGCTGACCTGGCCGGTCAGGGTGGTGCCGGCCGCGTCGAGGTGCAGGCGTCCCTCGATTCCCGTAAAGGAGGCGGCCGTTACAGGGCGGGCGAAGGTGACCTCGATGTCGCGGACGGCTCCGGCGCGCAGGGCGGCGACGGTGTCGAGGGCGACGAGCTGGCCGTCGCGGATGATGCCGACCCGGTCGGCGACGGCCTCGACCTCGCTCATGACATGGCTCGACATGAACACGGTCTGGCCGTTCGCCGCGGCCTCCGCGACCAGGTCCAGGAACGTCTGCTGGACCAACGGGTCGAGCCCGGAGGTGGGTTCGTCCAGGATCAGCAGCTCCGGGGTGTGCATGAACGCCTGCACCAGGCCGACCTTCTGCCGGTTGCCCTTGGACAGCTTCTTGATCCTCGCGCCCTGGTCGAGACCGAGCCGGTCGGCCAGGTCGTCGATGCGCTCCGGCCGTACGCCCCCGCGCAGGGCAGCAAGGAAGCGCAGGTAGCCGCGCACGTTCTGCCGCCCGTCGCAGACGAAGTCACCGGCCAGATAGCCGACCCGTGAGCGCAGCCGCAGACCGTCGGCGCGCGGGTCGAGACCGAACACCCTGGCGCTGCCCGACGTCGGGCGGATCAGGTCGAGCAGCAGCCGGATGGTGGTGGACTTGCCCGCGCCGTTGGGGCCGAGGAAGCCGAAGACCTCCCCTGCGCGGACGTCCAGGGTCAGGCCGGTGAGGCCACGGCGGGCACCGTACGTCTTGGTGAGCTCGCGGAGCTCGATCACGTTCTCCATAACTCGGAACGTATCGAACTTTCAGAGATCTGTAAATAGATTGAACTCCCTGAACACATCGAGACTTCGTAAAGTTCGGTACGCTGAGAGGCATGGACACGAAGGAGCAGTTGCGCGACGCAGCGGAGAAGCTCGCCCTGACCCTGGCGCAGGGCGGCATGCAGAAGACCACGGCCCGGGTGATGACCGCCCTGCTCTACACCGAGCAGGAGACGATGACCGCGGCCGACCTGTGCGAGGAGCTGTCGATCAGCTCGGGCGCGGTCTCCACCGCCGTCAAGCAGCTCATCCCGATCGGCATGATCGAGCGGGTCCCGGCCCCCGGCAGCCGTCGCGACCACTACCGCTTCCGCGAGCACGCCTGGGCCACACTCATGGGCAACCAGAACACGATGCTGGCTGTCATGGGCGACGCCGCCACCGAGGGCCTCAAGGCAGCCGACGAGAACAGCGCCGTAGGACAGCGGATGCGCGAGATGCAGGACTTCTACGCCTTCATGCAGCGCGAGATGGCCGCGCTCATCGACCGGTGGCGGGAGCAGTACGACGCCAGGCGCTGACCCCGGACAGATCTGCAGCTCTCAGCAGTGGCCCGCGCCGACCGCCAGGTCAACGCCACCGCAACGCAGTCCCTAAAGCCGCAGACTGACGCAGTGGGGCGAGAATCTGCTGCAGCTTCGCCACCCTCCCCCAGAGGGGGCACCCCCAGCAGCACCAGCCGTCCCTCCACCGGAGGCCGCCAAAGCCCGCAGCGGTCCTTCCGGCTGTCCGCTTATGTGGCAGCCGCCGTCGACGACCGGCTGGCTGGCCCTGGCCCGCGCCGACGACCTCCGAGTAGAGCCTCTCCCCTGACTCCCTGGGGAGAATCTGGGGAGTACGGGCCGCTCTGGGGAGCGCGTAGGGAGAATCGACTACCTAACCGGGTACGAGCCTGAAAGAACGCGAAAGAAGGATCAGCGCAGGTCAGAGACCTGATCGACCGCATTGCCGCAGGTCAGGGCCACCTGCTAGAGGACTTCATGACGTACGTCCCGAGATCATCGGCCTCGACGAGCCCGGGCAGCGAGCCGCCCTCACGCAGGGGCGTGATGTAGCGGGTCGCGGTGACCTCTTTCAGCATTTTCCCAGGCCACCCGTCTCTTCAGGCTTACAACGACGAGCATGGTAATCAAGGGTGATCGCGGGCCAGGGTGTGCTCTCCGCGCCTGCTGGCTTCGCTCCTGCTGCCTTCGCTCCTGCTGGTTTCGGCGCACAACCTCACCCAGCGCATCGAAGATGTCCTGCCCGTGAGCCCACGTTTCCATGAGTCGAAGCGGCACCATGAGCGCCGCGGTCAGCTGCGATCCGTACCACGGAAACGCATGGCCGTCTGGAACGTCACGTAGCGCCGCTGCCACCTCGGTTCGGCCGGCGCGCCATTGTTCCAGCAGTGCTGATCGCGGTTTGGCTGCTCCGGCGGCGGCGTCGAGATCGGCGTATTGGCTGCCTGCGGCTTTTGCCTGTTTGAGTACGGCGTCGAACGCATCCGGGGTCCGTATGGCGATAAGGACGTTCGCATCAGCTGCGGCAAGGTGAGCGATCTGGTGGGCGATCGTCCAACCCGCTGCCAGTGTAGGCGTGGACCAGTCGGTCTGCGCTGATACCAGGGCGTCCAGTTCATCGCCTTCAGCCACCAAGTCGGGCAGAGCAAGGTCGTGTTCTACGCCGGAGAGGTCAAGGCCGTAATCCAACATCCGTATTGCCTTTACACATTGACGGCAACGGGCTTGTCCCGCTGGGTGCGGTCGCGGAAACGTCCGGGGGAGATTCCGTACTCGCGGCGGAATGCGGCTCCGAACGCGAATTCCGTCGAGTAGCCGACCTGGCGGGCTATCGCCGCCAGCGGCGCCTTGGTATCCCGGAGCAGCCGGGCGCCGTAGCTCAGACGCCAACTGGTCAGGTAGGTCATGGGCGGTTTTCCGACCAGCGCGGTGAATCGTTTGGTGAACGCTGTCCGCGACATTCCGACGGTCTCGCCGAGCTGCTGTACCGTCCACGGCTTGTCCGGGCTCGTGTGGATCTCACGCAGCGCGACAGCGATGGCGGGATCGTCGATCTCCGGCCGTTCCACATCGCGATTCTGCTCGAGCCACTGACGCAGGACATGGGTCAGCAGCAGGTCCAGTAAGGCGGCACGGGCCGCCCTGCTCCCGGGTCGCGTATCGGACATGTCCACAGCCAGGAGATTGGTCAGCGCCCCCAGTTGTGAGGTGCGGCCATGCTCCGCCGACACCGCGATGACCTCAGGTAACGCCCTGAGGAAGGGGTGTACTTCTCCATGGTCGAGCCAGTAGGCGCCGCAGAGGATCTCGACCTCGGCTGGACCAGGATCGTGCGGGACCACCCGCGGCAAGTTCTGGAGCAGGCATGGTGCGTGGCTCAGTCCACGCTCGGCTCCGAACGGGCTGAGCACGACATCGCCCGCCTTGAGCGCCCGTGGCCGGCCGTTGGCCGTGATCAGCCATGCGCTGCCCCGCAGGAGGATGTGGAAGCCGCTGCCCGCGAAGGCGGGAAATCGTATCCCCCAAGAGCCCGCCCCCCTGACCCGGCAGGCCCGGGCGTGCCCGATCCGCACGCTCCCGATCGCCTCGCTGAGGATGTCCGTACCCGCGTCGGTATGGGCATGAGCGATGGAGACTGCGCGGGTGGAATTCTCTTGGTCCACGACTTTCTCGTCTTTCATCTGCGCCGGGCCCACAACGGCCCAGGTCCGCCCCTGCCTCCGTAGCCTAGGAAGATTGGTATGGCGGGCACTTGAACGACTGCGCCGTCAGAGCAGAACATCTGCGCCACGTGGCGATCACCGATGTGGTGACCGTCAGGGTTGGTGCGTGACGCTCACCTGCACGGTCAGCTGGCCCCTGTTGTCCTCGAGACAGGTTCCGTTGCCGTCGTTGATCCGCAGTTGCAGGGTGCCGTTCCCGGCCGCCTGGAAAGTCAGCCTCCGCCCAACGGCGTGAACGGGGACGTTCTTTGCACCCTCCAGGCGTGTCAGAAGGGTGCCGAACGGCAAGTCGGGCTTGACCTTGCAGCTCTTCGCGAAGTCCAGCGCCCTGTCGGTGTTCGCGTCGTAACCGGCCGGCCCGGTCATGGGCATGCTCCGGTGGTCGACCGTCCACGTTCCCGAAGCGAACCGCACGCTGACGCGGTCTCCCCGCTGGACGGACACCGCGGTCACCCCCTGCCAGCCGGTTGTGGACTGGATGACCTGACTGGTGGTCGTCGTCTTCGGGGCCTCCTCGGGCGGCAGCACCCCGGCGATGAAGAGACCGCTCGTCACGAACCCAGCCAGTACGACCATGCCGGTCATAGCCCACAGCAGCCGCTTCGGCCCGCTTGACCGGGACGAGGGCCGGTGCGCGGGCGTGAGTGACGTGGTGTGCCGCGCCGTCGGAACGGTCTCCCCGGCCGGGACGGCCAGCCCCCGGCCGCTGGTCACGGTATCGGCGTCGGTCAAGGACACCGGAGGCCGCGCCACGCGCATGGTCGCCGACGGCAGCGGCCCGGCGTCCGCCTCCCCCGCCGCGACGCGCCGCAACGCGGACCGTACGACGGCCGCCGGCGGGCGCTCGTCCGGGGACTTGCCCAGCAGTGCCTCGACGATCGGACGCAGCGGGCCGAGCCGCTCGGACAGGGCGGGTTGCTCGTACGCCACCGCGTGGAGCGTCGCGGGCCGCGCCGGTCTGCGGAACGGGGACTGCCCGCCGCAGACCGTGGCCAGAGTCGCGCCCAGTGACCACAGGTCGGAGGCCGGTCCGACCTCCGCACCCATCACCCGCTCCGGCGCCATGAACTCCAGGGAGCCGACCAGTTCGCCGGTGGTCGTCAGGAACTCGCCGTCGTCCAGGGCCGCGATGCCGAAGTCGGTCAGGACGGCGTTGCCGTCACGGCGCAGCAGTACGTTGGCCGGTTTCACGTCGCGGTGCAGGGTGCCGGCCGCATGTACGGCCTCCAGCGCAGCCAGCAGTTGCAGGCCCAGCGCGGCGGCGTGCTGCGGTGTCAGCGGTCCGCTCTCGTTGATCCGTTGGGCCAGCGAGGGGCCGTCGACGAGTTCCATGACGATCCACAGCCGGTCCTCGGACTCGACCAGGTCGTGGACGCCCACCACGTGCGCGTGCGGCACGCGTGCGACCGCGCGCGCCTCGCGGATCGCGCGGCGCATCCGAACGCGGTGCTCCTCGTCGCCGTGGATGAGGATGTGCAGTTCCTTGGCCGCGACCGGACGGTCCAGCAGCTGATCGTGCGCGCGCCAGACCGTGCCCATGCCGCCTCTGCCGAGGACGTCGTGGAGCAGATATCGACCGGCGATCAGCCGTCCTGATGCGCGTTCCGCACGCGTCCCCGCCTGGTGATCGCCATCTCCGGATATCACGTGCTCTCTCACGTTCCCCTCCCGGCGAACTGGGCGTCCGCCGGTCACCATTCGCTCGAATGGAGCCGAGCATAGAGGAGTGCATGACCTCACATGTCGTCAACTGTCATGCAGAGCAAGGCCCTTGCGGCAAAGTCCCGGACCGCGTGCACATACACGTATGGCTCCGCATCACGGGAGTATGGCTCCCCCGATCGACCGCTGGTTGAGTCAAGCGCGGCCAAGCCCTTTGCCCGAAAAACGGACATCGTCGGGCGACATGACACAGCATCATGAGGAAAGACCAGACAACACAATGACCGGGACAACGCCTCGAAATCCGTGGGACGCACTGGTTCCCACCTACGAGCGGTGGATGGAGCCTTGCTCGGCGGTGCTCGCGAAGGCGGCACTGGACCAGGCCGCCCTGAGCGCGTGCTCGTCGGTTCTGGACGTGGCCGCGGGCACGGGCGCGTTGGCCGTCGCGGCGGTCGAGCGTGGACACAGCGTCGACGCGATCGATACGTCGTCGTCGATGGTGGGCCGCCTGACCGAGCGCTTGAGGCCGTACTCCGGATGTTCCGCCGAGGTGATGGACGCACGGGACCTGCGCTACGGCGACGACGTATTCGACGCGGCGTTCTCGATTCTCGGCGTGCTGGACTGCGGAGCCCAAACGGCGAATGCGCTCGCCGAGATGGTCAGAGTGGTACGTCCTGGCGGCATCGTCAGTGTGGCGCAGTGGGCGGACCCCGTGGGAGCTCCGTTCCTCGCACCCCTGGCCCGGGCCGTCAACCGCCTGAACGACCCTGGCCTGGGCGAGTTCGTGGCCCCGTTGAGCGAGTATCTGAAGCAGTCGGAAATCGAGCACGCGTTGAGCCCAGCCGGATGCGATGACGTCCGCCTGGAGACCGTCCAGGTGCCGTGCGTCATGCCCAAGCCCGAGACGTTCGTGGACGAGCTGCATCCGATCTTTCGCATGCATCCTCAGTACCTCACCGCGGTTTCCCTCCATCGGGACCGCTTCCGGACGCTTCTGGCCGAGGAAGTGCGCGCCATGGAGACCGGAGAACACGGCCACCCCATCGCACGAGCCCATATCGCGTCGGCCCGTGTCACTCACGATGCCGCCCAGGCCAAACCGTCCCTCACCAAGCCGTCCATCATCGAGGCGCCACACGATCTCCCCGGTCGTCGCGAATCCGCTCGTCATGGATGAGACGAGCGGATGAGGGTCGCCGCTTTGGCACCTCACTTCGCACATCCGCCATGCCCGGCCGGCGTTGCCGCGCCGCTTCGGCGTATCGAAATCCACGGCCATCGCCGCTTGTTCAACAGCCTTCAGGGAGGCTTGTCCGATGCCGATCGACGAACTGAGCGGCGCCGTCCAGTACGCGATGGATCTCTTGGGCATCTTCGCCTTCGCCCTTTCCGGGGCGTTCCTCGCGGTGCGCAAGGACTTCGACATCTTCGGGACGGTCATCCTCAGTGAGGCGGCGGGCCTCGGCGGCGGCCTCTTCCGGGACATGGTCCTCGGGGTCACCCCCGTCGCCTTCACCGACCTCGGCTACTTCTTCACACCCTGCGCCGCCGCGGCGATCGTGTACTTCGGCCATCGCCTCGTCCACGACGACAAGGTGCGAGAAGGCAGGCTGTTCGACGCATCCGACGCGGCCGCGCTCGGACTCTTCAGCGTCACCGGCACGGTCAAGGCGCTCGACCATGGATTCAACATTCCCGCCGCCGTCACCCTCGGCTGCGCCAGCGCCTTCGGAGGCGGCGTCCTCGCCAGTCTCCTCGCGCTGGAAATGCCGACGCTGCTCCGCTGGAACCACGACCTGTACGCGCTGCCCACCCTCGCCGGCGCGACCTCGACCGCCCTGCTGCACCACACCGGACTGCTCAATGTCGGTACCGCCATCGGCACCGCGCTGTTCGCCTTCGGACTGCGGCTTCTCGCCCTGCGCTACAACTGGCGCACCCCGCGATCCAACTTCTGGCGCAACCCGTTCGCGGGAATGCGGCAACAGCCGCCGCCCGCGAACCCGGACCCCGCCCCAACGCCCCCACCAGCCATCGAAGCCGACACGGTAACGCTGCCACCCATGGACGCGGACCAATTGATCCAGCGCAGAGACGACACCCTCCGCTTGAAACGACGCCCGGACCCCCGGCTCCTCCTCAACCGCCCCGCGAAACGGAAGCCGGACGACCGGGAGCAGACGTCCCCAAAGCAGCCGTCAGAGGACTGACCGAGCGTTCGGGCCCACGCGCTGGGCCCGGTCATCGTCCCACGCCCCAGACCGACGGCACGCGCATCGCGTACGAGACCGACGGCGCCCTCCGCGTCGTACGCACCGACACGCACTGGAACGAGTGGTTCCTCGCACATCCGGACCTGTCGCCGGAGAATTGCGAGCGCTGTTCCCTGGCGCGGCGCTGCTCGCGGCGGGCCGTCCGCACAGGGTGCTGCCGCTGCCCGGTTCGACCCGTTTGGTCACACAGGAAGGCGTGATAAATACGCTCCTCCGGCTTGATCTCGATTTCATCAAGAACTCAAGCACCTTATGAACGACCCTCGTGACGTGCGCGTACACCTTGATGTGGATCAGCGCACTCCGCGTTGGTCCGCTGCACATCTGTACATCTGTGGAAGGGACCGCCACATGGCCAGCGAATCGCTTCAGTCCGCTCAACCCGCGCCGGCGATCTGTCGTCGCACCATCCTGGCGGCGCTCGGCGTGGCCGGCGCCACCGCCGCGTTGACCGCGTGCGGAGGATCCGACGACAGTTCGTCCGGCTCATCGGGCGCTTCCGAATCATCCAGTTCCGCCGGCTCGGGCGGCGGTGGCGAGGCGCTGGCCAAGACCAGTGAGATCCCGGAGGGCGGCGGCAAGGTGTTCGCCGACCAGAAGGTGGTCGTCACCCAGCCGACGGCCGGCGAGTTCAAGGCTTTCTCGACGGTATGCCCGCATCAGAACCAGCAGATCAACGCCGTCGACAAGGGCCTGATCACCTGCCCCGCTCATGGCAGTCAGTTCAGCGTCACGGACGGCAGTGTCGAGAAGGGGCCCGCGACCAGTGCGCTGACCACCGCGAACATCAAGGTCGAGGGAGACTCGATCATGCTCGCGTGATCGTGCGCGGACGTTTGAAGCAAGCCAGCACTTCGTCCGTAGTGGTGATGGTGGCCACGAGGGCGAGCGTGTTACGGACCATCGCGGGGGTGTAGTCGGAGGGCACCCCCGCGATGGCGTCCCTGGGCACGACGGTGGTGTAGCCGCGGTTGACCGCGTCGAACACGGCGTTGGGTATCGCCACATTGGCCGAGACGCCGGTGACGATCAGTGTCCGGCAGCCCAGGTTGCGTAGCAGGGCATCGACATCGGTGCCCGCGATCGGCGACAGCCCGTGCAGCCGCCGTACGACGAGATCCTCGTCCGCGACCTCGATGGGCGCCGCGACGCGCACGGCCGTACTCCCCGACAACTGCTGCACCGGCAGCCGCTCGGCGGCCCGGAACAGCCGGGCATTGTGATTGGCGCCCCGCCCGTCCGGCCGACGCTCGGCGATCGCATGAATCACCTGCACCCTGCACTCGTGCCCCGCCGCGACCAGCTGGGCGATACGGGCCAGAACCCCCGACGCACGAGCCTCCTTGGCAAGTTCGGGCAACGCACTGTCCGGCCCGACGACCCCCTGCTGACACTCGACGGTCAGCAAGACCGTGCTCGTAGGGTCGAGAATCTCCCTGAGCTCTTCGTACGACGGCATGACTCCCCCTGTCGCGGAACACGGAACACGGAACGCGGAACGCGGAACGCGGCTGGCGCTGCGGTGGCGGGCGAGCGTAGCGACCATTGCGTGAGGGCGGAAGACACCGCATGATTTCCTGACGCTCAGTCAGAAATGAGGGACCGTATGACCACCACGCAACGCCGGGGCCGCAAGATCATGATGACCCCCGAAGAACTGGACGAGTTCCTGAGAACCCAACGCACCTGCCGAGTAGCAACCGTCTCGGAGGACGGCGCCCCCCACCTGAGCGCCCTCTGGTTCGCCTGGGACGGCACGTCCCTCTGGCTCTACTCGATCACCCGCAGCAAACGCTGGGCAGACCTGCGCAGGGACCCCCGCGTGGCCGTGGTCGTGGACGCCGGCGAGGAGTACGGAGAGCTACGAGGCGTGGAACTGTCGGGCACAGTCGACTTCGTAGGCGAGGCCCCACGCACAGGCGAACCACGCCCCGAACTGGACGAAGCGGAGCGCCTGTTCGCCCAAAAGAACTTCGGCCTGGAACAGATGCCCCACGACGGCAAACACGCATGGCTCCGCCTGACTCCGGAGTCGATCAAGTCCTGGGACTTCCGCAAACTGGCTTCACTGTGACGTAGACACGAGCGCAGGGTCCCTGTGGGAGCGCCGGGTTCCGGCAGCGCCCCATCAGGGGCGCGGGGAACTGCGCGACAAGCCACAACGAACCCGCACCCGACCCAAAACCCCTTGGGGGCCTGGGGGCGCAGCCCCCAGTTCCGGGAAGGGGCGGGCTTGGGGACAAAAAACCTACGAACCCCCAGCGGAGCGCAACGCCTCAACGGCCGCCCGAACAGAAGGCCGCCGATCCCCATCGGCACGCCACACCGCATACACATGCCGAGTAACCCGCTGCCGAACCGGCACAGTACGCACCCCCTCCGGCACAACCCCCCGCCCAAGCCGAGGCGCAACACAAACCCCCAACCCCGCAGCAACCAGCGCCAGTTGCGTCTGATGCTCCTCAGCCCGATGCGCGACAACCGGCTCAATCCCCTTGGCCCGAAGCGTGAATAACAGCCACTCGTGGCAGAACTCCCCCTCGGGCCAGGCGATCCACTCATCGCCGGCGAACTCCTCGAGATCCACCTCATCCCGCCCGGCCAGCGGATGCCCCGCAGGCATCGCCACATCAGCCGCGTCCTCAAGAAGCGAGGCCTTGACCAGCCCCTCCGGCACAGGCAACGGCTTGTTGTACCAGTCGAGCACAACCGCCATGTCGACATCCCCCCGGACAACGGCGAAAACGCCCGCTTCGGGCTCCAACTCCCGCGAGCGAACCCGTAGCCCAGGATGCTCGGCCCGCAACGCGGCAAGCGCCGCGGGAAACAGCCCGCGAGCAGCCGTAGGGAACCCGCTGAGCCGCAGCTCCCCGACCACCTGCCCCCGCTGCGCCTCCAGATCGGACTGCGCAAGCTCGACCTGGGACAGAATCCGCGCGGCATGCTCGGCGAGCAGCCGCCCCGCGTCGGTGAGCCGCACCCCCCGCCCGTTCTTGACGACGAGCCGCTGCCCCACCTCCCGCTCCAGCTTGGACATCTGCTGGGACACGGCCGAGGTCGTGACATGCAGCCCTTCGGCCGCACGACTCACCGAACCGTGCCGGGCAAGGGCATCGAGGGTACGCAGGCGCTCCAGGTTCAACACCTAAGCAATGCTACGAGATACCGGCCAAAAAATCTCACTTGTGCTACGAGATCCCCAAGGCCATCGTGGTCGACATGAGCGCCGCCACCTCAAGCCGCACCGACACCGGCACCCGCACCCGCACCCCGGCGAGCCCACCCGACATCACCGCACCGACCACTCGCCGAGCCCTCGACTGGCGCCTCCGCTTCGCCTTCCTCTCCCTCATCTGGGGCTTCAGCTTCCTGCTGATCAAGGTCGGCACGGAAGGCTACGCACCCTTCCAAGTGACCCTGGGCCGCCTGGTGTTCGGCACCCTGGTGCTCGCGACCGCACTGGCCTGGAAGCGCGAGCGGCTGCCACGCGGGACGCGGACCTGGGGGCATCTGACGGTCACGGCGTTCTTCCTCAACGCCCTCCCCTTTTCGCTATTCGCGTACGCCGAGCTGACGATCCCGTCCACGCTCGCCGGCATCTGCAACGCGACCTCGCCCCTGTGGGGCATGGCCCTGTCCCTGGTCGCCCTCTCCGAGGACCGGCCCACCCGCCGCCGGGTCGCCGGTCTCGGCATCGGCTTCCTCGGCGTACTCACGGTGCTCGGCGCCTGGCAGGGCTTCCAGGGCCTGGACGCCACGGGCACGGCGATGGCCCTGCTGGCCTCCGTCAGCTACCCGATCGGCTGGATCTACCTCCGGCGCACCCTGGCCGGCTCCAGCCACTCGAACCTCTCGCTGGCCGGCGCCCAACTCCTGCTCGCGACCACCCAGTTGGCCGTGGTCACACCGCTGGTCACCACCTTGCCGAACCGGTTCACGGTCCTGCCCCTGCTCGCGATCGTCGCGCTCGGCGCGCTGGGCACGGGCGTCGCCATGCTCGTCCAGTACGGCCTGGTCGCCGAGGTCGGCCCGACGACGGCCCAGATGGTCACGTACTTCATCCCGGTGATCGCCACCGCTGCCGGCGTCGCGATCCTCGGCGAGTCGCTGACCTGGTCGACTCCGGTGGGCGCGGCCATCGTGCTGGCGGGCGCGGCCCTTACGCAGTCCAGAACGAAGTCACGTATGCAGTCCAGGCCCAAGTCACCTTCTTAGGCTGCGAGTTCAGCCGTAACGGCGCGCGGGCGCCCGGTCGATGGCGGAGGCGACCGCGTCCGCGAGCGGCCCGATGTCCTGCGGTGCGAGCGTCGAGACGGTGATCCGCAGGCCGGGCGGCGAGCTCACCCGGAAGCCGGCGCCAGGCGCGACGGCCCAGCCGGAGTGCAGCAGCCGTGCGACGGGACCGGTCTCGTCCGGCACGGGCACCCACACGTTCATCCCGCTGCGCCCGTACGCCTCGACGCCGCGCTCCGCGAGCGCGCCGATCAGCGTGTCGCGCCGCTGCCCGTACGCGGCCGCCACGGCCCGTACATCCACCGCGCCGCTCGCCCACAGCCGCACGACGGCCCGTTGCAGCAGATGGCTCACCCATCCCGGGCCGAGCCGTTGCCGCCCTTGGACGCGGTCGGCGGTGACGGGATCACCGGTGAACACGGCGAGCCGCAGGTCGGGGCCGTATGCCTTGGCGACCGAGCGTACGAAGGCCCAGTGGTGGGTGACTCCTGCCAGCGGGTGCAGGGGCAGGTCGACGATGCGATGGCCGTGGTCGTCCTCGATGAGCAGGGTCTCGGGGTGCTCACCGATCACGGAACGCAGGGCACGCGCGCGCGTGGCGCTCAGGGCGGCGCCGGTCGGGTTCTGCGCGCGGTCGGTGACGATCAGCGCGCGGGCGCCGGAGCGCAGCGCGCCCCGTACGTCGTCGGGCAGCGGCCCGTCGTCGTCGACGCCGACCGGGAGCGTACGCAGCCCGAGCGCCGGGGCCAGGTCGAGGACGCTGCGCCAGCCGGGGTCCTCGACAGCGACCGCGTCTCCGGGGCGGAGATGGGCGGCCAGTACGCGCTCGATGGCGTCGAGCGCTCCGGAGGTGACGGTGACGGGCCCGTCCGGCACGCCGTCCGCGTCCAGGTCTGCGCGCGCGAGGCGCGCCAACTCCGCGTCCACGGCGGCCTCTCCGTAGAGCACCGGCTCGCGGTCCGCGTGGGCCACTGCCGCCGCGAACGCCTCGGTGAGTGCGGGCAACAGGGCGGGATCCGGGCTTCCGTCGGACAGATTCCGCACCCCGGGCGGCACCTCCAGGCGGGAGAGCTCACGGGCCGTCGTGACCGGCTTGCGGCGTATGCGACTGCCGCGCCGGCCCGCGGTCTCGATGACCCCACGTTCTCGCAGCGTGCGATACGCGGCTGCGACGGTATTGGGATTGACGCCCAGCTCGGCCGCCAACTCCCGCATGGGTGGCAGAAGTTGACCGGGTTCAAGGCCTCCCGCGCCCACCGCACGCTCGACGCTGGCCGCAATCTCGGCTGCACGTCTTCCCTCAATCCGATACTCTCCTAGCACAAATCAAATTATGCACTAGTGCAAAACAAGGCGCAAGCGTTGCGCACCGAGCACGCGAGCGACCGAAGCAACGAACGACACGGAGAGCTGGAGACACCCATGACGCAGACGGCCCCGCGGCCCGCCGCCTACACCCCGACCGACCGCACCGTCCCCACCCGCTCCCGCGAGCGTGCCGCGTACGACCACGAGACGGTGCACTCGATACTCGACGAGGGGTACGTCTGCCATCTGGGCTTCGTCCGCGACGGGGCGCCGGTCGTGCTGCCCACGCTGTACGGCCGGATCGGCGAGCGCCTCTATGTGCACGGCTCGACGGGTTCGCGTCCGCTGCGGATGGCGGGCAAGGCCGAGCCGGGGCTTCCGGTCTGCCTCACGGTCACGCATGTCGACGGTCTGGTGCTGGCCCGTTCGGCCTTCCACCACTCGCTCAACTACCGCTCCGTGGTGGTGCACGGGATCGCCCACCAGGTGACCGACCTCGACGAGAAGCGCACGGCCCTCGACACCCTCGTCGACCAGGTGGTCACGGGCCGCTCGCAGGACTCCCGGCCCGCCAACGCCAAGGAGTTGGCCGCCACGTCCGTACTCCGCCTCGACCTCGACGAGGTCTCCGCCAAGCTCCGCACGGGCGGCCCCAACGACGACCCCGAGGACCTGGACCTGCCGCACTGGAGCGGAGTGGTGCCGCTCCGCAAGGAATACGGCACCCCCCTACCGGCCGTCGACCTGGCCTCAGGCATCGAACTGCCGGACTACGTGGCAGCGCTCTGAATCTCGCCTTCAAGCACCCGCTGCGCGGGGTGTGATGCCGGGGCGGGCGACGCCCGACATCACGCGCCCCTCACACCGGCGCCGACTCCTCCTCGGGCGCCTCCCGCGAGCTCTCCGCGCCCCCTCGCGTCTCCGCCACCGCGAGCCCCGCGACCGACCCGAGCATCAGCAACGTACCCACAAGCGTCGCCGCGGTGAGCCGCTCACCCAGCAGTCCCACGGCCAGTACCGCCGCGCTCACCGGCTCCAGGAGCATGATCACGGAGACGGTGGCCGAGCGGACGACGGCGGCCCCCGCGAAGTACAGGGCGTATGCGAGGGCGGTCGGGATGGCGGCGATGTACGTCAACAGGGCCACCACCTGGGCAAGTTCGGCGGTGTGCGGCACCAGGCCCTCGGTCAGGCCGAAGGGCAGCAGGCACAGCGTCGTGACGGCGAACGCGCCCACGGTGGTGGAGGACGCGTCGGCCCCGCCGTCACGCCCCCACCACCGGGTCAGCAGCGTCATCACGGAGTACCCGGCGGCGGACACGAGCGCGAGCGCCACACCCCAGGGCCGCACCGTCGCACCCTCGCCGCCCAGCACCAGCACCGTGAGCCCGGCGAGCGCCCCGATGACGGCGGCGGTCCCGCCCCGCCCGAGCCGCTCGCCCATGGTCAGCCGCGCCCCGAGCGCGATGAGCACAGGACCGGCGCCGAGGGTGACGACGGTGGCCACGGCGAGCCCGGTCGCCTCGACGGCGGCGAAGTACGCGGTCTGGAAGACGGCAAGGCCGAGCCCGGTGATCCCGATCCGCAGCAGGGTCGTACGAGGACGAAGGCGCGGCCGTTCGGTGTGGCGCGGCCGGGGCCGCAGCAGCAGCCGGGCGGCGAGGAGCAGCAGGAGTCCGCCCGCACAGCGCCAGAACGACAGGGCGACGGGACCCATGTCACTCGCCCGGTAGACGAGCGAGGCGGCTGCGCCCCCGGTGCCCCAGGCGGCGCCGGCGACGGTCAGGTAGAGGAGGCCTCGCCCGATGGGCAGGCCGGAAGCAGCATTCGACACGTGTTCTCTCCGCAGATACGCAGTTCGGAAAGGACCACGTCACGCGCGGAGCTCAGCGCAGAGCGCGGCGGCGCGTGGAAGGTCCTCGGACTTCGTCTGCGGGCAGCACCGTTCCGCCCGGCCGTCGGCCGGGCGTGGATTCCGGAGGGCCCGCCTCAGGCGGCGGGGGGAGGAAGAACGAGTGCGTCTGATGCGTCCGAATGCATGATCGGCAGCCTATGAGGCGCTGCCCCGCGCCGACAACTCCTTTTCGGTGTCGCCTCCGCCGCTGATCACCGGTCCGTCCGAGCCCTTGGCTGGCGTCGACGACTGCGCGATGAACGCGCCCAACAGCACCACCGCGCCGCCCACGAGCTGCGGCGCCGACAAGTGCTCGCCGAGCAGGATCCAGGCGAGGACGGTCGCGATGACCGCTTCGAGGCAGGCCACGACGCCCGCGACCTGCGGGGACAGCCGGCGCACGGCCAGCACACCGGTGACGTACGCGAGGACGGTGGCGATGAGCACGATCCAGACCAGCAGGTATCCGGCGGCGACCGTTGTGCCATTCATGTTCGCGCCGCCGCCGAGGACCGACCAGTCCATGCCCCACGGGCGTGCGACGAGCGTCAGCACGAGCGCGCCGATGAGCAGGCCGTACGCGATGACGCCGAGCGGGTCCGGGGCCTGGTCGCCCGCGTCGCCGCCCTGGTCGGACAGGACGAAGTAGCCGACCTGGCAGCAGGCCGCGCCGAGGGCCAGCAACAGTCCGAGGAGGTCGAAGCTCAGCCCCGCCCACACCTCGACGACACAGGCGAGCCCGCCGACGGCCAGTACGACTCCGAGCGCCGCGGCGCGCGTCACCGGCCGCCGCTGCACGAACCGCACCCAGCCGAGAACCAGCGCCGGCGCGAGGTACTCGACGAGCAGCGCGACGCCGACGGGGATACGGGAGATCGCCGCGAAGTAGCAGGCCTGGACACCGGCCACGGCGAGCAGCCCGAACCCGGCGAGCAGCGCGGGGCGCGTACGGAGCAGCCCCCGGTGGCGTACGGCGAGCGGCAGCATCACGACGGCGGCGCCCGCGACGCGCAGCCACACCACGTGGAGCGGGTCGAGGCCCGCGTCGATCAAGGGCTTGGCCGCGACACCGGATCCCCCGAAGGCGACCGCCGACACGAGCGCGAGGCTCAGCCCGACGCCTCTACGACGGGTGCCGTGACTGCTCTCAGACGTACGCATCGGCACATGATGACAGGCGACGACAGGAGCGTCATTCCCAATGACACCTGTCTCAGCGGCTGGACGCGCACGAGTGCGGACGCACCCTCGGAAACCGCCCGAAGCACAACCCTGGAGACCGACCGTGGCGACGCAGGGGGACGCTGGGGAACGTCAATACGTAGCGACGCTACGGGCCCGTCTCGACGCCCGGCCTCACCGCCGCGTCGAGACGGGCCCGTAGCGTCGCTACGTCGACGCCCGCCCGTCCCAGCACCTCAACAGCCCGGGACTCGGGATCGGCGACGATGGCCGCGAGCAGATCGATCCCGTCCGCCGGATCGCCGCCACGCCGCGCGGCGAGCGCGCACGCATGCTCCATGGCACCGGCCGCCACCGGAGACCAGCCGTCCTCCCGTACGACCGGTACGGCACCGGAGTCCTCCACACCGGTCTGCCAGCGCAGCCCGTAGCCGATGCTGCGCTGCACGAGATAGCCGAGCAGCCGCGCGATGCGGGGCCCGTCGTCAACGACCTCACGCACCTCCGGGTCGGACTCCAGGAGCGTATGCAGCAGATGAGCCGTGTCGATCTGCCGGTCCCCGTCCCGCAGCGCCCTTCTGCGCGCACCGGCGACCACCGCCGCCAGCTCCTTACTGAGCCCGGCCTCGATGTCCATGCGGTTCAGGCCATGATCGGCGGCCTGTTGCCGGGGAATACGGGGTTGCACACCCCTTACCCCATCAGCCCCTTCGAGCCGAGTCATCCTCGCCGGGAAGCATTTTCGCGTCCGACACAGGGTGGGCGGACGTAGGCGGATTCTCCTCCTTACGGATGACATCACGCCCTTGTCCCAGACGGAGCGCGCGCCGCCTTGCCTCACGCCACACGCGCAACCAACGTGCCCCGGCGCGCATCCATGAGGGCCCCTCATTTCCTGACGGTTCATCAGTATTGAATGTTGCGGGCCCTGCGGCTACGTTCCGCGACACCGTAGCTGCGCCCGGCGCAGCGCCTGACACGAAGGGGTGGTCGCATGGCCGAAGTCAGCGCGGAAGCACGGATCGAGGCGCCCGCCGAGAAGGTCTGGGCGCAGCTCACGGACTTCTCCTCCTACAAGGAGTGGAACTCCACGCACACCAGCTTCCCCAAGGGCGGCCCTCAGGTTCTCGAAGTCGGCGGCACCTTCGAGGAGCACATGAAGCTGATGAGTTTCCCCGCTGAAGTCAACTGGACCATCGAGCAGTTGGAGCCCGCCCGCACGCTGGCGATCCGCGGCAAGGGACCGATGTCCGTGACCGTCGCCACGCGCTACACGCTCACACCGGACGGCGAGGCCGCCACCAAGGTCCGTATCGACGGGGAGTTCACCGGCGCCGCCGTCTCACTGATGGCGGGCAAGCTCAAGGACTCGGCCACGGCCGCCCTCAACGAATCGCTGCGCAAACTGGGCGGGTTGGTCACCTAGAGCCCCATCATCACCGGCTCGGCCGCCGCCAACACATGCCAAAGGGGGTACTTCGCCGGCGAAGTACCCCCCTGTGCAGGCCATCGGAGATCGGACCGTGATCATCGGCCCTCACCCCGTCAGTCCTCGTCGGCGAGGATCAGATACAGCTTCTTCCGGGCGTCGTTGATGACGGACAGCGCCTTCTCTCGCTGCTCCTTGCTACCGGTCTTCCAGACCTGGCCGAACGCCTCCATCAGACCGAAACCGGCCTGCCGGATGTCGCTCAGCGCCTCCCAGTCGACCCCGCGCCCGGCCTCTTCCCAGGGCGCCTCGGGGCCCTCGTCGGCCGCGGTGCGGCCGGACTCGGTGAGCGAGAACAGCTTCTTGCCGCCCTCGGTCGCGCTGGTGATCAGGCCCTCGTCCTCCAGCAGTTGGAGGGTGGGGTACACCGAGCCGGGGCTGGGCTTCCATGCCCCGCCGCTACGCTCGGCGATCTCCTGGATCATCTCGTAGCCGTGCATGGGCCGGTCCTTGAGCAGAGCCAGGATCGACGCGCGTACGTCGCCGCGCCGCGCCCTGCCCCGCGGTCCACCCCGTCCGCCGTGGCCACCCCAGGGCCCCGGGCCGAAGCCCGGCCCAAAGGGACCGAAGGCGGAACGGAACCCTTCGAAGCCCCCCCGGCCATGCGGGCCGGGTCCACCGTGTCCACGCCCGGGACCAGGCCCGAAGCCCGGTCCGAATTCCTCTCCATGGGAACGCATCGCCATCACTCCATTCCATCGTTGATCGATCGCGATGCGTCAACGATATATCGGAATAGCTCGCCCGGCAAGCCCCGCCCAACACCGATCACATCCACACCCCGCCACAGAGAGAGCCCGTATCCGGTCCACTCACCCCGAATTGGCCTTGGCCTGGAGCTTCGATCCGCGCTTAGCGTCAGCGTCATGCGGATTCGAATCGTCGACGCCTTCACCGACCGCCCCTTCGCCGGCAACCCGGCCGGGGTCCTCCTCCTCGACGCCTTCCCCGACGACGCCTGGCTCCAGAACGTGGCCCTGGAGGTCAACCACGCGGAGACGGCGTTCGCCCACCCGCTCCCCGAGGGCGGCGAAGCCGACTGGGCGCTGCGCTGGTTCACGCCCGTCACCGAGGTCGCGCAGTGCGGCCACGCGACCCTCGCCACCGCACACGTGCTGGCCACCACGGATGCCGCCGAGGGGCCCGTACGGTTCGCGACCAGGAGCGGCGTACTCATCGCCACCACGAACGACGACGGGTCCATCACGCTGGACTTCCCGACCGCGGCACTCACTCAGGTCGAGGTTCCGGAGGGCTTGGCCGAGGCCCTGGGCGCCGAGCCGCTCACCGCCCACGACACGGGCCCGAACGTCGGCGACCTCCTCGTCGAGCTGGCCGACGAGAAGACCGTCCTGGGCCTCAGCCCCGACCACAAGGCCCTCGCCCGGTACTCCGAGCGAGGCATCATCGCCACCGCCCGCGCCGAAGACCCGTCACAGGGCCATGACTTCGTCTCGCGCTGCTTCTTCCCGAGGATGGGCATCGACGAGGACCCGGTCACCGGCAGCGCCCACACGGCACTCGCCCCCTACTGGTCCGAGCGTCTCGGCCGCCCCGACCTCACCGGCCTCCAGGCATCCCCCCGCTCGGGCCTGGTCCGCACCCGCCTCAACGGCGACCGCACCCTGCTCACGGGCCGCGCGGTCACCGTCATCGTGGGCGAACTCCACGCGTGAACAGCACAGAAGGGGCGTACGGGATCTCGTACGCCCCTTCCCATCGGCTCACGCGGTGGGCAGCCACCCCACCTTGCCCGCCAGCAGCGCGTACCCCACGAACGCCCCGATGTCGAGCAGTGAGTGGGCGACCACCAGCGGTCCGACGCGGCCCCAGCGGCGGTAGAGGTAGACGAAGACGACGCCCATCACCATGTTTCCGATGAACCCGCCGATGCCCTGGTAGAGGTGATACGAGCCGCGCAGTACGGAGCTGGCCATCAGCGCGGCTACCGGCGTCCACCCCAACTGGTCGAGCCGGCGCAGCAGATAGCCGACGACGATCACCTCCTCCAGGACGGAGTTCTGCACCGCGGAGAGGATCAGCACGGGGTACTTCCACCACACGTCGGGCAGCGATTCCGGGACGACGGTGAGGTTGAAACCGAGGCTGCGGGACGCCAGGTAGAAGGCGATGCCCGTGCTGCCGATGACCGCGGCGATCGCCGCGCCACGGCCGAGATCCGGCCACGGACGGCTCCGGTCGAAGCCGATGGTGCGCAGCCCCGCCCCCTCGCGGAGCAACAGGTGCGCGACGAGCACGACCGGCACCAGCGCCGACGCGATGCCGAACAACTGCCAGGCCAGATCAAGCCAGGGACGCCCCGGTGCCGCCGAGGCGTTCAGATTGGCCGCCTGATCCTTCAGGCCGCCGGGTTTCGTCACTGATCCGACAAAGCTGATCAGTGCGGAAACCCCGCTCGCACCGAGTGACACCCCGAGCACGAGCAGCATCTCGTCGCGGAAAATTCGCCGCGTCGGCCGCTCCACTGGAAAAGAATCGGCCACCGACCCCGCCTCCGCCTGCACACGTGCCTCCAGTTGTGTATTCCCGTCCCATGCCCATCCTGGCCCCGCTAGGGTCTCGAAAGAAGTTACGAAGATCGTGCGCAGGCCGTCGCTGGACGGACGCCGTACGGGGCGTACCTCCCTTTCAGGCCACGTGATACGGCCGCCGTACGGCTCACGGCTCACGCAGGTCAAGCAAGGGAGGGGCACCACCGCATGGGACGTCACAGCTTGCCCGACCGGCACGGGAGGAGGACAGCCGCCCCCCGTCCACGCGCCCGGCGCCGCAAGGTGGCCATCGCGGCGGTGCTCGTTCTCTCCGTCGCCGGGGGCACGGTTGCGGCGATCGAAGGCGGGCTGCTGTCCTTCCGGCCGACCTGCCAGGACAGCGCGGTGCGCCTCAGGGTCGCCGCGGCCCCGGACATCTCCCCGGCCCTCAAGTCCGCGGCCGACTACGTCCACGCCAAGGACGTGACCTCCGACGGCCGCTGCATGGATATCGAGGTCACGGCCCAAGAGACGTACGAGATCGTGGACGCCCTGCGGTCGAAGGACAAGAGCGGCACCGACTTCGACATATGGGTGCCCGACTCAAGCGTGTGGGTCGACCAGATCACGGCGGACACCAAGGCGGCCTCGGTGACACAGTCGGGCTTCGTCGCGTCGTCGCCGGTCGGTATCGCGATGATCCCGTCGGCCGCGAAGACGCTGGGCTGGCCGGAGAAGACGTACACCTGGACCGAGCTGACCGGCGCGGCCCTGCAGGACGACTCGCTCAAACTCGGGGCGGGCGACCCGGCGCGCAGCGCCACGGGCCTGCTCGCCCTGACCCGGCTGACCAGCGCCGCCGGACAGACCAAGGACGGCGGCACCCAGGCGGCCGTCCTGGCCCAGGCGCTCTCGCAGCGCACCGCCGAGAGCGACAGCCAGCTCCTGGAAACCCTCCCGCGCGACCTGTCCGGCACCGAACAGGGAAACCCGAAGCGCAACCAGGCCCTGATCCTCTCCGAGCAGGCGGCGTTCGCGTACAACACGGAGGCGGACGGCGGCGATGACCTCCAGTTGTTCTATCCCGAGGACGGATCGCCGCACCTCGACTACCCGTTCACGCTGGTCGACGAGACCAGGCTGACCACGGACGAGACCCGGGCCGCGCTGCGCTTCATGACGCTGCTCGGCGAGCCCGAGGGACGCCAGATCCTGGAGAAGCACGGTTTCCGTACGGACGACGACGAGACCCCGGACGCCCTGGTTACCCGTGCGGGAGGGCGGGCCCCGCAGCCGTACGCCGAGACGGCGGCCCAGCCGGCCTCGGCGAGGGAGGTCCAGGAAGCCCTCGGGATGTGGACGATCACGGTGCAGAGTGCCCGGCTCACCACGGTCGTCGACGCCTCCGCGTCCATGGCGAATCCCGTCCCGGGCACCGACCGCTCCCGGATGGACGTGACGAAGGCGTCCCTGCTGCAGGCTCTGGCCACCTTCTCGCCGGAAGACGAGATCGGCCTCTGGGAGTTCTCCACGAAGCTCGACGGCGAGCGCGACTACCGCGTCCTCGTCCCGACCGAGCGGCTCGGCGACCGTGCGGGCGACGGCACCCAGCGGGACCGGCTGGCCGCGGCCTTCAACGACCTGGAGCCGGTGGCGGACGGCTCCACCGGCCTGTACGACACCACGCTCGCGGCGTACAAGGAGGCCATCGCCTCGTACGGCAACGGCAAGTTCAACGCGCTGGTGATCCTCACCGACGGGGTGAACGAGGACCCGGGCAGCGTCTCGCGCTCCGAGCTCATCGCCGAGCTCCAGAGGTTCACCGACCCGGAGCACCCTGTGCCGCTGATCGCGATCGCCGTGGGCCCGGACGCCGACAAGGACGAGGTCGACCAGATCGCGAAGGCGACGGGCGGTTCAGGCCACCAGGTCACCGACCCGTCCGAGATCCACTCGGTGATCCTCAAGGCCATCGTGCTGGCGGGCAGCCGGAGTTGACCGCCTCAGCGGGATCGCAGGCTTGGCAAGCGACTCCGCGGGCTCGCCAAGCCGGATCGCCAGCTCACCCCAGCGGGACCGCCGGCTCCGGCAGCCCCACCGGCCAGGTGTGCACCGGCTCACCGAGGTGCATCAGCTCGCAATAACGTTTCGTCATGGCGGCCAGCGCCGCCTCCCGGCTCATGCCGGTCTCCAGCGCCCGGTGGAACGTACTGGCCTGCCAGGACGCCCCGTTCACCCGGCGTCTGCATCTTTCCTCGATCACCCCGAGGCAGAGGTCCCGGTCGGCCGGCTCGACACCCCACGCGTCCAGGCCCGCCTCCGCGAGCGGCAGCAACTCGTCCAGCACCAGCTGCACCGCGGGCACCCGCGTCGTCCCGCCGTAACGGCCGCGCCGCGGCCACTGCAGGTGTGCGTCGATGCCGTACCGGCACGCGTGGTCGAAGTTGGCGGCGGCGGCCTCGAAGGGCAGCCGTGTCCACACGGGCCGGGCTTCCTCGGCGAGGGCGCGTATGAGCCCGTAGTAGAAGGCCGTGTTGGCGATGACGTCGGTGACGGTGGGACCGGCGGGCAGGACGCGATTCTCGACGCGCAGATGCGGGACGCCGTCGTCGATGCCGTACACCGGGCGGTTCCAGCGGTAGATGGTGCCGTTGTGCAGCACGAGTTCACCGAGCCGGGGTATGCCGCCGTCGTCCAGGACCTGCTGCGGATCCTCGTCGTCGCAGATCGGCAGCAGCGCCGGGAAGTAGCGCAGATTCTCCTCGAAGAGGTCGTACGCCGACGAGATCCACCGCTCCCCGAACCAGGTGCGCGGACGGACGCCCTGGGCCTGCAACTCGGGCGGACGGGTGTCGGTGGACTGCAGGAACAGCGGCGGCCGGGACTCGCGCCACAGCTCCCGGCCGAACAGGAACGGGGAGTTGGCGCCGACCGCGACCTGCACGGCGGCGATCGACTGCGCCGCGTTCCACACATCGGCGAAGCGGCCGGGCGTGACCTGGAGGTGCAACTGCACGGAGGTGCAGGCGGCTTCGGGGGCTATGGACGCGGACGTACAGCTGAGCCGCTCGACGCCGTCGATGTCGAGTGTGAAGTCCTCGCCGCGGGCGGCCACGATCTGATCGTTGAGCAGGGTGTAGCGGTCCACGTCGGAGAGATTCGCGGAGACCAGATCGTCGCGGGCCAGCGTGGGCAGAATGCCGATCATCACGACGCCCGCGTCGACCTCGTTCGCTTTGCGATGGGCATATGCGAGTGAGGTGCGCAACTCCTCCGCGAGGCGGTCGAATACCCGGCCTCCCAATCTATGTGGGGCAATGTTGACTTCCAGATTGAACATGGCGAGTTCTGTTTGGAAATCACGGCTGGCTATACGTTCAAGTACTTGAGCGTTCATCATGCGCGGCATACCGTCCGACCCCGCGAGATTGAGCTCGATCTCCAGGCCCATGAGGTTCTTCGGGCGGTCGAACCGCTCCTGAGCCAACAGCCGCTCGAGCCCCGTCAGGCACTGCCGGAGCTTGCCGCGGTAGCGCTGCCGATCGGACAGTCCGAACGACGCTGCCTCGACCTTCTCCCCCATCGAAGCGTCCCTCCTCGACTGGGCAGCCCGACGAACCGGCCGCTGAGGTGTCCCGGGTCACGGGGGATGATGCCCAGGCAATGCGATCGATAACGTCCTGGACAGGCCTGTCGGCCGCTACCCTGAACGCAGGATCTCCGGGCACATTCACGCGGCATGAGGCAGAACACGGTTTTCAGCCGGGCGATGACCTCTTCTTCGACGCGTTGCGTTCTCGTGAAAAACGCCGACGACATTTGGCCGACCGTTTCGGTGAGGTATCCCGAGGTCGTCGCCAGGCATCCATGGAGAATCGGGATGAAAGGCACTTATCGACGACCGAATTATGCCTGGCCCTTAATCTGCGCAACGGCTAGACGAAACACTGCCAGAACGTGCGTCGTATAAACTTCTCGAACGAGGCAGAGAGTCGGCGCTCGTGGTCGCCGGACCTGTCGTCACAGTGACGCCATTCACCTAGTGGTGAACCGCGCAGCGTCTGATGTGTGCGATCGCAAAGTGATAGCAGAACCTCGTTGCGAGCGTACGCGCCAGACGCCGCGCGACAGGCGCCGCGGTGATCCCACAGGCCGGGAACCCCCGCCCCTCTGCCCACGAGTGCTGACAGCGTCGTCCGCCCCCGTCCTCGCGCCATCTGTGCCTGTCGAATGAGAGGCGACCCACCATGCCGCTGCATGTCCCTCCGGCTCCCGCGCCCGCCGTACGTACCGTCCTCACGGCCCTCGGTTCCCCCACCGCTGTCCGCGAGGCACCCACACCGTCCCTGCGCAACGCCCAGGGTCCCGCGACAACCGACCTCCCACTGCCCGTCCACGTGCTCGACCGGATCACCCCGGCCGGCGCCTCGGCCACCCGTCTCGCCGGGTGGCGCTTCCTCATCCGCTCTGGCGGGTCCGCGGTGGCGGCCGCCGAGACCCGGCTGACCCCTGACGGCTGGGCCTTCTCCCACTTCTTCGAGGGTCCGTACGTCACGGCCACCGAGTACGCGCTGCGCCAGGCCGAGTCCATGACGCAGTCGCAGTCGTACCAGGCCCGCCTGCTCTCCGTACCCGAGCTCTATATGCTCACGCTCTGGCTGCACGGCGACTGCACCGCCGACGGCGCCGAAGGCCACCCCGCCGCCACCGATCTCCTGGTGCCCCTGGCGCCCGCGCCGCCCGGCATCGCCGCGCATCGCCCGCACCGCGTGGCCGAACTGCTGCCCGTCCTCACCAACCGGCTCACCCCCGCCGCCACTCCCCCGCTGCTCGGCTCACCCGCCTGAGCGCACCCGGCTTCCGTGCCCCGCGGCCACTCCGGTCGCGGGGCACACTGCTGCGCGCAGTGATGTACTGGCGACGCAGAGCAGACCCGGCCCATTCTGACTAGACCTATCCGACCATTGAGAACCACCCGAAAAGGCAGCCCAGTTCGAATGAACCATCCGCACGAGTGGAGCGTCCTCAACCTGTGAGGAGCGCTGACGCAAAATCCCTGCGGATTGACGCCCGTAGGGCAACACTGGGTTCCGTACCGACTGACAAACGGGGGGCGGCCATGAGCACCACATCGAGCCGCAGCACAGACAACAAGCCGATCACCGACCTCACACCACAGCGAAAGATCCCACCAATGTGCCAGCACCAGCCACCGTGTCCGACAGCCGACTCCGCCGACCGGGAAGCAGCGCTCCTCGTGGCGCACCACCCGGAACAGGGATGGAGCCTGCTGTGCAACGGCGTTCTCCTCTTCGAGGACACCGGTGAGCTCCTGCCGGACGGCCGGATCATCGCCCCGCACCGACCGCTGGCCGGCGCACAGGTGATGACCGCCGCCTGAGCCGCGCGGGCGCACCGCGGGCAACGCCAGGCACGCTGCTCAGCCCTATCGCTCAGAAAGCTCGGACAAGAGCTCAGACATACGAGGGGCCGGCCCGGGAGATCCCGGAACCGGCCCCGACGCGTGTCCGCACCCGATCACACGTCTAACTCGTCTGCTCGCCTACTCGTCGTAAGCGTCCAGCGGCGGGCAGGAGCAGACCAGGTTCCGGTCGCCGTACGCCTGGTCGATCCGCCGCACCGGCGGCCAGTACTTGTCCGCGGCCGACACCCCTGCCGGGAAGACGGCCTCCTCACGGCTGTACGCGTGCTCCCACGCACCGCCGAGCACGGCCGCCGTGTGCGGGGCGTTCCGCAGCGGGTTGTCGTCCGCCGGCCACTCCCCCGAGCCGACCCGCTCGATCTCCGCACGAATGGCGATCATCGCCTCGCAGAACCGGTCGAGTTCGGCCAGATCCTCGCTCTCGGTCGGCTCGATCATCAGCGTTCCCGCCACCGGGAACGACATGGTCGGCGCGTGGAACCCGTAGTCGATCAGTCGCTTGGCGATGTCGTCGACGCTCACACCGGTCGCGTTGGTCAGCGGCCGCAGATCGATGATGCACTCGTGCGCCACCAGCCCGCCGGGACCGGTGTAGAGCACGGGGTAGTGCGGTTCCAGCCGCTTCGCCACGTAGTTCGCGCTCAGCACGGCGACCTGCGTGGCCCGCTTGAGTCCCTCGCCGCCCATGAGGCGTACGTACGCCCAGGAGATCGGCAGGATCCCGGCCGAACCCCAGGGAGCCGCCGAGACCGGACCGACGCCCGTCTCCGGGCCCGCGGCGGGCTGCAGTGGGTGGTTCGGCAGATACGGCGCGAGATGCGCGCGTACACCGACCGGACCGACGCCCGGACCGCCACCGCCGTGCGGGATGCAGAACGTCTTGTGCAGGTTGAGGTGCGAGACATCACCGCCGAAACGGCCCGGCTTGGCGAGGCCCACCAGCGCGTTCAGGTTGGCGCCGTCCACGTACACCTGACCGCCCGCGTCGTGCACCTGCGCGCAGATGTCGGCGACGTGCTCCTCGAAGACGCCGTGCGTCGAGGGGTACGTGATCATCAGCACCGCCAGCTCGTCACGGTGCTGCTCGATCTTGGCGCGCAGGTCCTCGACGTCGATTTCGCCATCGTCGGCGGTGGCCACGACGACGACCTTCATGCCGGCCATGACGGCGCTCGCCGCGTTCGTGCCGTGCGCGGAGGACGGGATGAGGCAGACGGTGCGCTGCTCGTCGCCGTTCGCGCGGTGGTATCCGCGTACGGCGAGCAGGCCGGCCAGCTCGCCCTGCGAACCGGCGTTGGGCTGGAGCGACACCTTGTCGTATCCGGTGACCTCGGCGAGCTGCTCCTCCAGTTCACGGATGAGCGTGAGGTAGCCCTGCGCCTGCTCGGCGGGCGCGAAGGGGTGCAGCTGCCCGAACTCGGGCCAGGTGACCGGCTCCATCTCGGTGGTGCCGTTCAGCTTCATGGTGCAGGAGCCGAGCGGAATCATGCCGCGGTCGAGTGCGTAGTCACGGTCGGCGAGGCGCCGCAGATAGCGCAGCATCGCGGTCTCGGAGCGGTGCTGGTGGAACACCGGGTGCGTGAGGTAGTCGTCGGTGCGCAGCAGCGCGGCGGGCAGCGTGTCCGCGGCGGAGGCGTCCAGTGCCTCGATGTCGCCCTCGACGCCGAACGCGGTCCAGACGGCGCCCAGTTGGGTCCGCGTGGTGGTCTCGTCGCAGGCGATGGACAGCTGGTCGGCGTCGACGAGGCGCAGGTTGACCCCGCCCTCGCGCGCCGCCGCGACGATCTCGGCGGCCCTGCCCGGCACCCGGACGGTGAGCGTATCGAAGTACGCCTCGTGGACGACCTCGACTCCGCCCGCCTTCAGACCGGCGGCGAGGATCGTGGCGTACCGGTGGGTGCGCTGCGCGATCGACCTGAGGCCCTGGGGACCGTGGTAGACGGCGTACATCCCGGCCATCACGGCGAGCAGCACCTGAGCCGTGCAGATGTTGCTGGTCGCCTTCTGACGGCGGATGTGCTGCTCCCGCGTCTGCAGGGCCAGCCGATACGCGGTGTCGCCGTCCGCGTCCAGCGAGACACCGACGAGACGGCCCGGCAGGTTGCGGGCGAACTTCTCGCGCACCGCCATGTATCCGGCATGCGGTCCGCCGAAGCCCATCGGTACGCCGAAGCGCTGCGTCGTACCGACCGCGATGTCCGCGCCGAGCTCGCCCGGCGAGGTAAGCAGCGTCAACGCGAGCAGATCGGCGGCGACGGTCACGATCGCGCCCAGCTCGTGCGCCTGCTCGATGACGGGCTTGATGTCCCGTACGGCACCGGAGGCGCCCGGGTACTGGATGAGCGCGCCGGTCACACCGCGCTCGGCGACCTCGGCCGGAATGCCCTCGCTGAGATCCGCGACGACCACTTCGACGCCGATCGGCTCGGCGCGCGTCTCGATGACGGCGATGGTCTGCGGCAGCGCGTCGGCATCGACGAGGAAGACGCCGTTCTTGACCTTGCCCACGCGCCGTGACAGCGCCATGGCCTCGGCGGCGGCGGTGCCCTCGTCGAGCAGCGAGGCACCCGACGTCGGCAGGCCCGTGAGGTCGGACACCATGGTCTGGAAGTTCAGCAGCGCCTCAAGGCGGCCCTGCGAGATCTCCGGCTGGTACGGGGTGTACGCGGTGTACCAGGCCGGGTTCTCCATGACGTTGCGCAGGATCACCGGCGGCGGGAACGTGCCGTAGTAGCCGAGCCCGATCATCGAGTCGAGGACTTCGTTACGGTCCGCGAGGGAGCGCAGCTCGGCGAGGACCTCGGCCTCGGAACGCGCGGCCGGCAGCCCGAGCGCCTCGGCGTCCTTGATCACATCCGGCACCGCGGCGGCCGTCAGCTCCTCGAGCGAGCCGTACCCCACCTGCGCGAGCATCTTGGCCCGGGCCTCGGTGTCGGGCCCTATGTGGCGCTGCTCGAAGGGGATACCCCGTTCGAGCTCGGAAAGCGGAACGCGATGGGCGGTCATGTACGGAGGCCTCCTGGTCTGAAACGACCTTCGAGGGCACCACGGAGCGGGTGCCCGGACGGCCTCCCCCTCTGTCATCTCAACCTGAGAGCTTCACCGGCCCGCCGGCGTACGGCGTCCCGGCTTTCACCGTCGGTGAGAGCGGAAGCCGTCAAACACCCGCTCTGCTTTCCAGAGTGGCCTCGTCCGCGCGGTACGTGGGCCTGAGAGATTCCGGGGAGGATTTGCTCCTTCGGCGCCTCCGATGAAGCCTTGGAGGACTCTCCCGCACGGGGTCAGCGGCCGTTGACAGCGTACCAGCGGGCATCCCCCGAGTGGCCGCCCGCCGCAAAGTGCCCTTTCGTAGTGCGTATGGATGCGTACTCCTGACGGATGAGTTGCGACCAGCTGGAGGGCCCGTGCAGACCGACATCGATCCGCGCAACCTGATCGGCCGCAAGGCCTTCGACCGCGACGGCCACAAGATCGGCACCGTCGACGAGGTCTATCTCGACGACGCGACCGGTACGCCCGAGTGGGCGGCCATACGCACCGGCATGTTCGGCAGGGACGCCTTCGTGCCCCTGGAGCCCAGCGAACTGGTCGAGGGCGCCCTGCGGATTCCCTTCGACCGCGCCCTGATCAAGGACGCCCCCGACTTCGGCGTCGGCCGCCACCTCTCCCCCGAGCAGGAACTCCAGCTCTACCACCACTACGGCCTCGACGTGACGCCCCCGTCTCCCCCACCGGACCGCGACTTCGGCCACCTGGCAGGCTCGGACGAGTCCTGAAGCTCCGCCCCGCTGGAGGCCGGATGGCCGGTTCGAAGGCCGTGGGCTCAGTCCGCTGACGAGGCCTCCTTGGGTCTTCGTCGCACCAGCGGTAGCGGTTCCGCAGGCTCCAGCTCCGGATCATCGACCCGGAAGGTGCGTACGCGCCCGGGCTCGGAGTCGGGCGTCTCGAACCGCACCGTGACCCGCCCGATGCCACTGCCCTGCACCCACCCGTGCCCGAACTCCGCATGCCGTACGTCATGCCCCGCGGCCCACCGCCGCACGGCGGGCGCCTCCCGCTCCTCGGCCGATTCCTGCGTCTCGTCCTCCGCCGGATGCTCCGGCTCCCCCTCGTGTGCCCGTGCCTCCTCCTGTGCCTGAACCTGCGCGAAGAGATCCTCCTGCGTGTAATCGGCGAGCCCTGAGACCCCGACTCCCAGCAGCCGTACGCCTCCGGTGGTGTCCACGGACTCCAGCAACCGCGCGGCCGCCTCCCGCACCACCGAGGGGTCGTCCGTGGGCCCCCTCAGCGTCTCGGAACGGGTCAGCGTCGAGAAGTCGTACCGCCGCACCTTGAGCACGATGGTCCGCCCCGACAGATGCGCGCCGCGCAGCCGCCGCACACACCGGTCGGCGAGCCGCTGCACCTCCATCCGCACCCGCACCCGGTCATGGATGTCCACGTCGTACGTGTCCTCGACAGACACGGACTTGGTGTCCCGCTCGGCCACCACGGCCCGTTCGTCGTGCGCCAGCGCCATGGCGTACAGCGCGGTCCCGTGGGCCTTCCCGAGCAGCCGTACGACCTCGTCCTCACCCGCCTCGGCGATCTCCCCGACGGTCGTGATCCCGGCCCGCCGCAGATGGTCCCCGGTGGCCGGTCCCACCCCGGGCAGTATGCGCACCGACATGGGAGCGAGCAGTTCGCGCTCCGTCCCCGGCTCGATCACCACCAGACCGTCCGGCTTGGCCTGCTCGGAGGCGATCTTCGCCAGCATCTTGGACGCGGCGAGCCCCACCGACCCGGTCAGCCCGGTGACGGCCCGGATGTCCCCGCGCAGCTTCGCCCCCGCCAGCCGCGCCGAAGCCTCGTCCCAGGCCGCTCCCCCTGCCTCCAGATCGACGAACGCCTCGTCCAGACTCAGCGGCTCCACCAGCGGCGACAGCTCCCGCAGCAACCCCATCACCTGCTCACTGATCTCCCGGTAGAACCCGAAACGGGGCACCAGATACGCGGCGTTCGGCGCCAGCCGTCGCGCCTGCGCCATGGGCATCGCGGAATGGACTCCGAAGACCCGGGCCTCGTACGAGCAGGTCGCGACCACACCGCGCGGCCCGAGCCCACCCACGATGACCGCTTTCCCGCGCAGGCTCGGCTTGGCCGCCTGCTCCGCCGAGGCGAAGAAGGCATCCATGTCGAGATGCAGGATCGTGGGCGCGGTTCTCACATCTCCGATGCTGCCCTACGCCACTGACAATGGCCCCGTACGCAGGAGGCTTCGCCCTCGATGCGTAGACCCTGGGCACTCGATCTGAATGGCCGTCCTGACCGCTCGCTCAGACCGCGCGGTTCCGGCGCCTGGCCAGTTCGTCGGCGGGATGGTGCCCGACGAGCGTCTCGCCAGTGTCGACCCGCTCCCCATGCAGCTGCGAAAGCGCGCTCTCCACGTCCCGCCAGACCACCCCGACCGCGATCCCGAAGATGCCCTGCCCACCCTGGAGCAGCGCATGGACCTCGTCGGGCGAGGAGCACTCGTAGACCGTCGCCCCGTCGCTCATCAGCGTCATGCGCTCGAGGTCACGGAATCCGCGCTCCCGCAGGTGCTGGACGGCGGTACGGATGTTCTGCAGTGACACACCCGTGTCGAGAAAACGCTTGACGATCTTCAGGACGACGACGTCCCGGAAGCTGTACAGCCGCTGCGTCCCCGACCCGTAGGCGGGCCGCACACTCGGCTCGACGAGGCCCGTCCGGGCCCAGTAGTCCAGTTGCCGGTAGGTGATGCCCGCGGCGGCGCAGGCCGTGGGACCGCGGTAGCCGATCTCCTCGGAGGTCACCCCGCTATCGCCCGACACCGGTGCCGGCCGCTGCTGCGGAGCATGATCGGCCACGCCGCCCTGCTGGGGATACCCCCTGCCCGGGCCGAGCCGAGAGCTTGGGGGAGGGTACGGGCCGCTCTCCACCGGACTGCGTCCGGGGGCGCCCCCAGCCGTACCGTCGCCGCTGCTTCTCACGCCGACCTCCGTCCCCTTGACCTGCCTTCTCGACGGTAGGCAGTCACCGGGGGTGCGTCAACGACCACCGCACTCGGCACGCCGAGTGATAATCACCCTAAGAGTGGTTTCCCGTGCCTCACCGCGGGGAAAGGCTAGCCGAATGTTCTCGGCGCGACCGCCGCACGCCCTGTCGTCCGGCGGCCCCGGAGGGTCACGGGATACGCGGACCGAAGCCGGGGCCCAGGTGGTGCGGGCCGGGCCGGATCACTGGCTGTTGGTTCCGAAGTCCTCGGGCGAGATCTGGTCGAGGAACTCGCGGAACTTCTCCACCTCGTCCTCCTGCTCGTCCGGAATCGCGATCCCCGCGTCGTCCAGCACCCCGTCGCTGCCGTAGATCGGCGTTCCGGTGCGCAGCGCCAGCGCTATGGCGTCGGACGGCCGGGCGCTGACCTCGACCCCGCTGGCGAACACCAGCTCCGCGTAGAACACACCGTCCCGCAGGTCCGTGATGCGTACCTCGGTGAGCTCCTGGCCGACGGCCTCCAGCACGTCCTTGAACAGGTCGTGGGTCAGCGGTCGCGCGGGAGCCATGCCCTGCTGTGCGAAGGCGATCGCCGTCGCCTCCCCCGGCCCGATCCAGATGGGGAGGTAACGGTCGCCTCCCACTTCACGCAGGAGCACGATCGGTTGGTTGGAGGGCATTTCGACCCGGACACCTACGACGTCGAGCTCGTTCACACAGCAACCCTAGGCCGTGCTCGGCATCTTTGGGTAGTCGAGCACGGAACGGGCGGCCGATCCGGCCTCGGCACAGGCCTCGGTTCAAGGCAGCCGTACGCCGAGCGCGGACTGCACCAGCGCTGCGTGCAGCTTCACCGCGAGTCCCGCCAGCTCCTTGGTGCGTGCCTCCGCGTGTGCCCTGGTCTGCGGATTGCGGTGCAGACGCAGAGGGGCGACGACCTGGTCGACGAGTCCGGCCTCACGGTCGGCGGCGGCCTTCACGGCGCGCAGATGCCGCGGCTCGATCCCGAAGCGCCCAAGTTCCACGACAAGGCCGGCCACGGTCACCGCCTCGGCGTCGTAACCGCCGTCCGGCAGCGGCGTGATGAGGCCGTACGACTCCCACTCGTCGAGCTCCTCCTCACCGATCTCGGCGGCGGCCAACAGCTCGGCCCGCCCAATCCGCGCCGCAGTCGGCCCCTCCGACTCGTCGTCGTCGGCAGGCTCGCCGTCACGCTGCCGCCCCAGGGACGGCAGCTGCACTGCCTCACCGCGCTCCATGGCGTCCAGATGCTCGCGGATCACCTTCAGGGGCAGATAGTGGTCCCGCTGCATCCTCAGTACGTGGCCCAGGCGCTCGACGTCTTCCGGGCCGAACTTCCGGTACCCCGACGGGGTCCGCTGCGGCTCGATGAGCCCTTCCGACTCCAGAAAGCGGATCTTGGAGATGGTGACTTCGGGGAACTCCTCGCGCAGCACGTTCAGCACCGCGCCGATACTCATAAGCCCACAGGCGGCGGCGCCGTTCCCGGCACCGCCGCTCGGTGTTCGAAGCATGGCCCTTCCCTGGGGTCCCCCGGACGGATTCTGGGGGAGGGTCAGATTCCTCGCTGGCTCGCGTAGAAGACCAGCCGGTACTTGCCGATCTGCACCTCGTCGCCGTTCGACAGCGAGACGGAGTCGATCCGCTCCCGGTTGACATACGTGCCGTTCAGGCTGCCGACGTCCGCCACGGTGAAGGTGCCGTCCGGCTGCCGACGGAACTCCACATGGCGACGCGACACGGTCACGTCGTCCAGGAAGATGTCGCTCTGCGGGTGCCGGCCCGCCGTGGTCAGGTCGCTGTCCAGCAGGAAGCGGCTGCCCGAGTTGGGGCCACGGCGCACCACCAGGAGCGCCGAGCCCAGCGGCAGCGCGTCCACGGCCGCCTGCGCCTCGGGAGAGAGCATCGGCATCTGTGTCTGGCCGGTGGCCTCGGCGTCATAGGATTCGATGCCCGAGATGGAGATCGTCGAGGTGGTCTCCGACGGGCGCTCGGCTGCCGCTCCGGCCCGCAGGGGCGCGCCGCAGTTGGAGCAGAACCGGCTGTTCTCCGCGTTGCGATTCCCGCACCTCGTGCACACCAGCGCCGACATGGACGGATCCTCCTGCCGCGGCTGTCCTGCCTGGGCATTGGACGCGTACGGATCGGGGGAGAACCCTCCACCCGCACTTGAGGTTGACGGTTCCCCGAAACCTATGCGGCCGGACTGGGCAGGGTCAACAGACGGCGCGCCCTGACCACCGGGAATGTCACCACCCTGGCCACCGAGCTGATCTCGGAACAGCGGGCGGTCTCCCTGCCCTTCGGCATCTTCATGGCGCGATGCGCGATGCCGGGCAGTAGCACTGTCGCTGCCCTCTTTCGCGCTCTTGCCAAACCACTTCGCAAACAACTTCACGGGCGATTCCCCTTGACCGAAACAGACCCGCCCGTGGGGCAGGACGAACCCTGATTACACACACCGGTCGAGCCGGACATCTTCACAACGTCGGCATCCACCAGACAGTTTCCACCACGCACCACCCATTCGGTGCGTCGACCCCCCGCAGCGTCATGCCCTCGACGAGCGGCCCGCATGCGCCCCCGCCTCACTGGGAGGACGACCGAGCGTAGTCAGGCTGCTTCGCCGGTCGCAAGGCATCAACGATGATCTTGTCGGAGCGTTCCACCGTGACAGTGGCCTGCTCCTTCTCCAGAGTCTGCACCACTCCGCCGGGGATGTTGAGTGCCGGTTCGAGGTCCTGTGGCTTGCCGATGACCTTGAAACGATAGGGCGCGCTGATCTTGTTCCCGTCGACGCTCACTCCGCCTCCGCTCGCGTCCGTCAAGTAGGTGCTGGCGACGACCCGTACGCCGTTGACCTGGATCGCCTCCGATCCGGCCGCCCGCAGTTCCTGGATCGCGTCGAGCAGCATGTCGGCCTCGACCGCCCCCTTCGTGTCGTCGATGGTCAGCGTGATGCCAGGCCCCTGTGCCGCCACGGTGCCCGCGAGTATGCCGAGTTGCTTCTCCTTCTCGACCGTCTGCTTGCGGGCCTCCTCGGCCTGGTCCGAGCTGTTCTCCAGCTCGGTGCGCTGATCTTCGAGACCCTGCTTCTCCTCTTCCAGACGCTGAGTTCGGTCATCCAGTTCATCGAGGATGCGTACGAGATCTTCCTGACGCGCGCCGCGCAGCGCGCCGCCGCCGTCGCTGTTGGACGCCACCTGAACGGCCAGGCCGAAGCCAAGACCGAACAGCAGGAGGGCGACGATGAACTGCGCACGCGAGAGACGTGGCGGCCACAGACCGTTCACCAGCCGCTGACGACCGGACAGTGGGGGCTCGGGCTGCTCCGGCTCGGCCTCCGGTGACTCGGAGGCTTCGCTTTCCGGCTCCTGACTCGACGTCTGAGGTGCCTCGCCGTTCGGCGTCTCCCGGGCCTCAGCCTGCACCTCTTCGGGCAGCTTCTTGCGCAGCGGGTTCTCGGGGGTCGCCTTGGGGGCCTTCTCGGTGGTCTTGTCGGTCTCGTCCTGGTTGCTCATCTGCCTCACGCCCGGAATACGTGCCGACGGATCGCCGCGGCGTTGGAGAAGATGCGGATGCCGAGGACGACCACGACGCCCGTGGACAGCTGAGCGCCGACGCCGAGCTTGTCGCCCAGGAAGACGATCAGCGCGGCCACCACGACGTTGGAGAGGAAGGACACCACGAAGACCTTGTCGTCGAAGATGCCGTCGAGCATCGCGCGCAGCCCGCCGAACACGGCGTCGAGCGCCGCGACCACGGCGATCGGGAGGTACGGCTCGACCACCGCCGGAACTTCGGGACGGACCAGCAATCCAGCCACGACTCCCACGACGAGGCCCAGTACGGCGATCACGATGTGCCCTTCTCTGTGCTCGGTTCTGCTGTTCGTACGATCACGCTCGGCGCGGCGGGCAGCCGGACGTCGTCCTCTACGGAAAGGGCGGTCCGGATCCCGTAGTTCTCGTGCAGCGCCTCCAGATACAGCCCGTCGGCACTGCTCTCGAATGCGCTGCTCAGCCCCTTGCCGTCGCCCACCGCAAGCACCGTGTACGGCGGCACCAGCGGCTTGTTGTCGACGAGTATCGCGTCGCCCGCCGCCCTGATCGCGGACAGCGCCGTCAGCCGCTGCCCGTTGATCGAGACGGCTTCGGCGCCCGATGCCCACAGCCCGTTGACGACCTGCTGCAGATCGCGATCCTTTACGCGCCCTGTGTCGGAGAAGCCCGATGTCTCACGCGCGTCTCCGTCACCGCTCTGATCGGCCGCCTGCGCGTCGTCCACGACCAGCTTGACGCCGGGACCGTGCACTTCGACCGCTCCCGACAGGATGCCGACCAGCTCGCCCCGTTCACCGCCGTGTTTCTTCAGCGCCTCACGCTGCCGAGCGCTCACGTCGTCACGCAATTCGTCGACATCGTCCTCGAGCTTGTCGGCCACCGCGTTCTCATCGTCGATGCGGTCGATGAGTTCCTCGCGCTCCTTCGCGACGACCGGAGCCTCGATCCGCGCCTGTGCTGCCCCCACGGTGACCACCAGGGCCGCCAATACCAGTCCGACCGCGAGCCCGACCTTGGCTCGCAGGGTCTTCGGCATGCCGCCGGCGTTCTCGGCCTTCTTGCGGGCTGCCGCCTCCGCATACCCCTCGTCCAGGCTGTGGTCCATGACGTTGGTGAGGAGCGACATGGAGGCGTCCGGCCGCGGAGGGCGCGTGGGGGTGCTCCGAACGGGGGTGTGCTGCGGCATGCCGCACATCGTCGCACGTCGCGACCGCCACCTCCGAATGACCCCGTCGACGTGCCGAACGGGCCCCGTTGGGGGCGCCGTTCGGCACGCGCGCGTGCTCAGCGCCCGGCGCTGTCCACCACGGATGACCACTCGTCGAGCAAGGCCTGGGCGGACGCGTCGTCGGGTCCCTCGGCCCACAGATGCGTGGCTGCTTCCGCGGGGTCGGGCAGCACCATCACCCAACGCCCGTCGGTCTCCACGACCCGTACGCCGTCAGTTGTGTCGACAAAGCGATCCCCGGCGGCCTCCACGACCCGGCGCATCACCAGGCCCTTGACGGCCCAGGGAGTCGCCAGATCGCGCTTGAGTACATGCGCCCGCGGAATCCGCGCGTCGATCTGGCTCAGGGTGAGCTGCGTGCGCGCCACCAGACCGATGAGCCGTACGAAGGCCGCCGTACCGTCGAAGACGCTGCTGAACTCCGGAACGATGAACCCGCCGCGCCCATCACCCCCGAAGATCGTCGAGTCGTCGCGTCCGACCCGTGTCAGATCGTCCGGCGACGTGGTCGTCCAGTCGACCTGCGTTCCGTGGTACGCGGCCACCTGCTCGGCAATCCTCGTGGTGGTCACCGGCAGCGCCACCCGCCCACTGCGCCGCTCGGCCGCAACCAGGTCGAGCATCACCAGCAACGCACGGTCGTCCTCGACGATCCGCCCCTTCTCGTCAACGAGCGAGAGCCGCTCACCGACCGGGTCGAACCGCACCCCGAACGCGGCCCGCGCCGAGGCCACGATCTCCCCGAGCCGCACCAGCCCCGACCTGCGCGCATCTGCCGTCTCCGTCGGCCTCGACTCGTCAAGACCTGGATTGATGGTCAACGAGTCCACACCGAGCTTGCCCAACAGGCTGGGCAGAACCAGTCCGGCGCTCCCGTTCGAGGCATCCACGACCACCTTCAGCCCGGATTCGGCAATCCCAGTGGTGTCGACATTCCGGAGCAGGGATCCTGTGTACGAGTCGAAGACGCTGGCCGGGAAGTGCAAGTCCCCGATCTCGCCCGGGAACGCACGCCGATACTCCTGCCGCGCGAAAACCCGGTCCAGCTTGCGCTGACTCGCCTGCGACAGATCTGCCCCACGCCCGTCGAAGAACATGATGTCGACCGAGTCCGGAACCCCAGGCGTCGTCCGGATCATGATCCCGCCGGCACTGCCCCGAGCGGTCTGCTGCCGCGCCACCGGCAGCGGCACGTTCTCCAGGTCCCGTACGTCGATGGCGCTGGCCTGCAGTGCCGAAATGACCGCCCGCTTCAGCGCACGAGCACCCCTGGAGTGGTCGCGGGCCGTGGTGACCGTGGAGCCCTTCTTGAGCGTCGTCGCGTAGGCCCCCGCGAGTCGCACAGCGAGTTCCGGAGTGATCTCCACGTTGAGAATCCCGGAGACCCCGCGGGCACCGAAGAGATGTGCCTGACCGCGGGACTCCCAAATGACCGACGTATTGACGAAGGCGCCGGCCTCGATGGTCTTGAACGGGTAGACGCGTACGTTCCCCTGCACGATCGATTCTTCGCCGACGAGGCACTCGTCACCGATGACGGCGCCGTCCTCGATACGCGCGGCACGCATGATGTCGGTGTTCTTTCCGACGACACAGCCGCGCAGATTGCTGTGCTGACCGATGTACACGTTGTCGTGCAGAACGGCCTTGTGTAGAAAGGCTCCGCTCTTCACCACGACGTTCGAGCCGACGACGGTGTGCTCACGGATTTCGACGTCGGCCTCGACCTTCGCGTAGTCCCCGATGTAGAGCGGCCCCCGCAGCACTGCATCGGGATGCACCTCGGCGCCCTCCGCCACCCACACGCCGGGCGAGATCTCGAAGCCGTCGAGCTCGACATCGACCTTGCCCTCCAGGACATCGGCCTGTGCCTTCACATAACTCTCGTGCGTACCGACGTCCTCCCAGTATCCCTCGGCGATATAGCCGTAGATCGGCTTGCCCTCCTTCATCAACTGCGGGAAGACATCGCCGGACCAGTCGACGGGAACATCAGCCTCGACATAGTCGAAGACTTCGGGCTCCATCACGTAGATGCCCGTATTCACAGTGTCCGAGAAAACCTGGCCCCAGGTCGGCTTCTCCAGGAAGCGCTCGACCTTGCCCTCTTCGTCGACGATCGTAATGCCGAATTCCAGCGGATTGGGTACCCTCGTCAGACAAACTGTGACGAGCGCACCCTTTTCCTTGTGGAAATTGATCAACTCGGTGAGATCGAAATCGGTCAGAGCATCACCGGAGATCACAAGAAATGCATCGTCCTTCAACGCCTCTTCGGCGTTCTTGACGCTGCCGGCAGTACCGAGTGGCTTCTCCTCGTTGGCATAGGTGAGCTCCATTCCGAGCTCTTCACCGTCGCCGAAGTAGTTCTTGACGAGCGACGCCAAGAACTGAACAGTAACGACGGTTTCGTTGAGTCCATGCCGCTTGAGCAGCCGCAGCACATGCTCCATGATCGGGCGATTGGCCACAGGAAGAAGCGGCTTGGGCATGCTCGAGGTCATAGGACGAAGGCGTGTGCCTTCGCCTCCGGCCATCACGACGGCCTTCATGTCGGAAGCGTCCTCCTTGAAGAGATGACGGTCTAGCCGACTTCGCCCATCCAGATTGTCCCGCACATTACGTCTGCGGGCCATCAGAGGCCACTACGACTGCCCATTCGGCGAGCTCAATCGGCCATGGCGTCCGCGCGGACAAGGCGGCGGACCTGAACCACGTAGAGGATCCCTGCCCACCAGTAGAGCGTTGTACCCCATCCTGCGAACGCCCATCCGAAAATAGCAGCGAGTGACGCGATCCATCCACTTCCGTCACTGAGCAACAGCAACGGGAAGGCATACATCAAGTTGAACGTAGCTGCCTTCCCAAGGAAGTTCACCTGCGGCGGCGGATAGCCGTGACGCCTGAGGATGCCCACCATCACCAGCAGAACCAGCTCTCGCGCCAACAGGACGGCCGTCAACCAGAGTGGCAGAATCTCGCGCCAGGTGAGACCGACCAAAGTCGACAGAATGTAGAGCCGGTCGGCCGCGGGATCGAGCAGCCGGCCGAGACTGCTGATCTGGTTCCAGCGCCGGGCGAGCTTGCCATCCAAATAATCGCTGATCCCGCTCAGCATGAGCACCAGCAGCGCCCACCCGTCGCTCTTGGGCCCGCCGAACTCAGGCCGGAGGATCAACCACAGGAAGACGGGCACGCCTACAAGGCGCGCCATGCTGAGGATGTTCGGGATGGTGAGGACCCGATCTGTCTGGACGCGGGTCTCCTGGACCTCCACCCGGGGGCCTCCTGTGGGAGCGTGCCAACGTTGCCACCTGACCTTACCCGCAGGCATCTCCCTGCGGCGCGGAGGGGGTTCGGGTAGCACCCTGGAAACAAAAGAGCTCCGGTCGTTGGACCTATCGTCCAACAACCGGAGCTCTAAAAGAAGTTCGGCGGTGTCCTACTCTCCCACAGGGTCCCCCCTGCAGTACCATCGGCGCTGTAAGGCTTAGCTTCCGGGTTCGGAATGTAACCGGGCGTTTCCCTCACGCTATGACCACCGAAACACTATGAAACACTCAACCGGCAACCGTCCTGTGGCCCAGGACAGGGGTTGTTCGTGGTTTCAGAACCAACACAGTGGACGCGAGCATCTGAGGACAAGCCCTCGGCCTATTAGTACCAGTCACCTCCAGCGGTTACCCGCCTTCCAGATCTGGCCTATCAACCCAGTAGTCTCCTGGGAGCCTTAACCCCTCAACGGGGGTGGGAGTCCTCATCTCGAAGCAGGCTTCCCGCTTAGATGCTTTCAGCGGTTATCCCTCCCGAACGTAGCCAACCAGCCATGCCCTTGGCAGAACAACTGGCACACCAGAGGTTCGTCCGTCCCGGTCCTCTCGTACTAGGGACAGCCCTTCTCAAGACTCCTACGCGCACAGCGGATAGGGACCGAACTGTCTCACGACGTTCTAAACCCAGCTCGCGTACCGCTTTAATGGGCGAACAGCCCAACCCTTGGGACCGACTCCAGCCCCAGGATGCGACGAGCCGACATCGAGGTGCCAAACCATCCCGTCGATATGGACTCTTGGGGAAGATCAGCCTGTTATCCCCGGGGTACCTTTTATCCGTTGAGCGACGGCGCTTCCACAAGCCACCGCCGGATCACTAGTCCCGACTTTCGTCCCTGCTCGACCCGTCGGTCTCACAGTCAAGCTCCCTTGTGCACTTACACTCACCACCTGATTGCCAACCAGGCTGAGGGAACCTTTGGGCGCCTCCGTTACTCTTTAGGAGGCAACCGCCCCAGTTAAACTACCCATCAGACACTGTCCCCGATCCGGATCACGGACCCGGGTTAGACATCCAGCACGACCAGACTGGTATTTCAACGACGACTCCCCCCGCACTGGCGTACGAAGTTCACAGTCTCCCAGCTATCCTACACAAGCCGAACCGAACACCAATATCAAACTGTAGTAAAGGTCCCGGGGTCTTTCCGTCCTGCTGCGCGAAACGAGCATCTTTACTCGTAGTGCAATTTCACCGGGCCTATGGTTGAGACAGTCGAGAAGTCGTTACGCCATTCGTGCAGGTCGGAACTTACCCGACAAGGAATTTCGCTACCTTAGGATGGTTATAGTTACCACCGCCGTTTACTGGCGCTTAAGTTCTCAGCTTCGCCTAGCCGAAACTAGACTAACCGGTCCCCTTAACGTTCCAGCACCGGGCAGGCGTCAGTCCGTATACCTCGCCTTACGGCTTCGCACGGACCTGTGTTTTTAGTAAACAGTCGCTTCTCGCTGGTCTCTGCGGCCACCCCCAGCTCACCGTGTAAAACGGATCACCAAGAATGGCCCCCTTCTCCCGAAGTTACGGGGGCATTTTGCCGAGTTCCTTAACCATAGTTCACCCGAACGCCTCGGTATTCTCTACCTGACCACCTGAGTCGGTTTAGGGTACGGGCCGCCATAAAACTCGCTAGAGGCTTTTCTCGACAGCATAGGATCATCCACTTCACCACAATCGGCTCGGCATCAGGTCTCAGACACATGCCAGGCGGATTTGCCTACCTGGCGTCCTACACCCTTACCCCGGGACAACCACCGCCCGGGCTGGACTACCTTCCTGCGTCACCCCATCACTCACCTACTACCAGATCGGGTCACCGGCTCCACCACTCCCCTCAACTCCGAAGAGATCAGGGCGGCTTCACGGGCTTAGCATCACTGGATTCGATGTTTGACGCTTCACAGCGGGTACCGGAATATCAACCGGTTCTCCATCGACTACGCCTGTCGGCCTCGCCTTAGGTCCCGACTTACCCTGGGCAGATCAGCTTGACCCAGGAACCCTTAGTCAATCGGCGCACACGTTTCCCACGTGTGAATCGCTACTCATGCCTGCATTCTCACTCGTGAACCGTCCACAACTCGCTTCCACGGCTGCTTCACCCGGCACACGACGCTCCCCTACCCATCACGATCCCCGTTAGAGGTATATATCGCAATGACACGACTTCGGCGGTACGCTTGAGCCCCGCTACATTGTCGGCGCGGAATCACTTGACCAGTGAGCTATTACGCACTCTTTCAAGGATGGCTGCTTCTAAGCCAACCTCCTGGTTGTCTCTGCGACTCCACATCCTTTCCCACTTAGCGTACGCTTAGGGGCCTTAGTCGATGCTCTGGGCTGTTTCCCTCTCGACCATGGAGCTTATCCCCCACAGTCTCACTGCCGCGCTCTCACTTACCGGCATTCGGAGTTTGGCTA